>NZ_JBWKEA010000007.1:0-217546 GCF_056435685.1 Amycolatopsis sp. NPDC043885 | reverse complement strand
AACGGTCTCAAGTAGGGAAGGCCCCCCTGTGAGGCTCTCGGTCGGGGGGGTGGGGGGGGGTTTTTGGGGTTCGAACCAGAAACGCCACTCACGACCACCCCGACCCACGCGGTACCGGCGCCCCCGAACCTTCCGGTGTGGCCAGCGCCCTGGGGCATGACAACGCGAACATGCCGACAAGGCATCGCCCTGCCGGCATGTTCGCGTGTGTGGGAGCTATTGCTCCTCGAAGCGCTGGCGGAAGCGTTCTTCCATGCGCTGGGTGAACGAGCTCCGGCGCGGGGACGCCTTGCCGCCACCTCCGCCGGCCCCCGGGCCACCGCTGTCCTTGCCGCCTTCCGTTTCGGCTCCTTGCCGAATCGATGTGACGGCCATCATGACTCCGAAGAACATCACGAGGAACCCGAGCACGCTGATCACGGGGATCTCGGCGACCCGGATGTTGACCACCACGCCGAGCACCAACAGTGCGACGCCCACTACGAACAGGGCGATGCCCTGCAAACGCCGTCGGCGGGCGGGGCGGCGCAACCGGGTGCCTCGCACCGTGGATGCGAACTTGGGGTCCTCGGCATAGAGCTCGCGCTCGATCTGATCGAGCAGCCGCTGCTCATGCTCGGAGAGTGGCATCTTTCCTCCTCCGGCACAGCTGTCGCGGGCGCCGGGCCGCGCAACGTCATGGACCCAACAGACAACCCCAGGCGGGGTGTCTCTGTCCAGGATACGAGCCCCGCGCTCGTCCGACTACCCGATCCCGTATCCAGAAGGGATCGAATTGGCCGAAACCACCCGGCTCGCCCCTCTCGGAGGCGGCGGAGCAGGCGATGTCACTGGTCACGGGGGGTCAGCAGTGACGCGGGCCGCACCGCGGCGGCGCCGAACTTCGACCTCGCGACGTCGGCGGCGACTTCCGCATCCCGCCAACGGGGTTCGGGTGACTCGAAAAGCAGCTGCTCTCCATCACTCTCCGTGTCCAACCCTTCGACTCTTACCCCGATCAGGCGGACTGCGCCCGTCGGCGCGTGCTCGGTGAGGAGTTCGACGGCGGTGCGGTGGATGTCGCGGGCCACATCCACTCCGACGGCGGTTGTCCTGGCCCGGGTGATCGTCTTGAAGTCCGCGAACCGGACCTTGATCGACACCGTCCGCCCGCGCAGCCCCCGGCGGCGCAGGGTGGCGGCGACGCGTTCCGACAGCCGGAGGAGTTCCAGCCCGAGCGCCGCGCGGTCGTGGAGATCCACGTCGAAGGTCACTTCGGCACCGATCGACTTGTCCGGCGACTCCGGGACCACCTCGCGCTCGTCGTGCCCGTTCGCGAGCGCGTACAGATGCTCCCCCAGCGCCCGCCCGAGCGACCGCCTCAGCCTGGACAGCGGAGCGGCTGCGACGTCGGCGATGGTGTCGAGCCCCTGCTGCCGCAGCTGCTCCTCGGTGCGCTTGCCGACGCCCCACAGCGCCGACACGGGCAGCGGGCGCAGGAACGCGAGCGTCTCGGCCGACGGCACGACGACCATGCCGTCCGGTTTCGCCATCCCGGACGCCAGCTTGGCGACGAACTTGACCTTCGCGACGCCGACCGAGCAACTGATCCCGAAGTCGGCGGCCACCCGCTCCCGGATCCAGGCGCCGAGCCGCGCGGGCGAGGAGTCCAGCCGCTTGAGCGCCCCGCTGACGTCCAGGAACGCCTCGTCCAGACTCAACGGCTCCACCAGCGGCGTCAGCTCGCGGAAGACCTCCATGACGCCCTTGGACACCTCGCCGTAGAGCCCCGGTGTCGGCGTGATGCAGATCAGCTGCGGGCAGAGCCGCTTGGCCGTCGAGAACGGCATGGCCGACCGGACGCCGAACTCGCGTGCCGCGTAGCTCGCCGCCGCGACGACGGACCTCGGCCCCCCGCCGGACACGACCACCGGCTTGCCCGCCAGCTCCGGGCGCGTGCGCAGCTCGCAGGACACGAAGAAGGCGTCCATGTCGACGTGCAGCAGGCCGCAGCCGGTGTCGTCGGGCCAGGCGGTGGCCCCGGTCGTCACGCGGTAGCGGGCCATCCCGCCGGGCAATTCAGCGTTTCGTCCCACGGGCAGAAACTAGCCCGGACCACCGACAGTCTCGTGAGGGTCAGGGACGGTGGGCCAGGACGTGCAGCCTGCTGGCGATGTCCCGCAGCGGCGGAACAGACGCCGCCGCCAGCTCGAACTCCGCCAGATCCTCTTCCCGCACCCCACCGGGCACGAAGTCCGCCACGACACCGTCGCCCTGCAACGAGGTCACCTCGAGCCCCACCGCGATCAGCTGCGCGCGAAGGGCCTCCGCGTCGAAGCGCCGCAGCACGGTCTCCCGGCCGCCACCGAGGACGCCGCTGCCGGACGCGAGGAGTTCCCGCGCCTCACCGAGCCGTCCGGCCAGCGCGCGCTGCAGGATCGCGGCGTGCCGGTTCGCCACCAGCACCGAGACCGCCCCGCCGGGTTTGACCGCGGCGGCCAGCGCGGCGAGCACGAGCGCCGGGTCGTCGACGACTTCGAGCAGCCCGTGCGCGAGCACGAGGTCGGCCGAGCCCGCCGCGACGTGGGCGCCGAGCGCGTCGGAGTCGTCGGCGATCACCGTGATGCTGCCGGAGACGCCCTCTTCCTCGGCGCGGCGGCGCAGGGTCGCCAGCGCGTTGGGGTTCGGCTCGACCACGGTCACCAGGCAGCCCGCCGAGGCCAGCGGCACCGCCCAGCCGCCGCTGCCGCCGCCGACGTCGACGACGTGCGGCTGTTGTGCGCCTCGCGCCCGTGCGGCCCGGAGTTCTGCTTCGAGAACCCGGCGAACCGCCCCCGATCCCCGCGTGGCCACGGTGTCCGTCTTCATAAACGCACAGGGTAATGCCCGCCTTCCGGGCGCCGCCGGGTGTAGTCCGATGCGGTGTTCGACACCTTGCCAAGGAGCCACCCCGCCGGCTGCCCGTAGGCTGTATCGAGTGCACACGGTCGCTGTTCTCAGCCTGAAGGGTGGCGTCGGTAAAACGACGGTCGCCCTCGGTGTCGCGTCCGCCGCGCTGCGTAGGGGCGCCCGGACTCTCGTGGCCGACCTCGACCCGCAAGGCAACGCCACCACCTCGCTGGACCCGCCCTTCACCGATCGCACGCTGGCCGATGTCCTGGAGACGCCGGTGCGCTCGGTGCTCGAACGCGCGATCGCGCCCAGCGTGTGGAGCGACCAGATCGACGTTCTCGTCGGCGCCGAAGAGCTGGAGATGCTCAACGAACCGGACGCCGACAGCCGCCGCTTGGAGAACCTCTCCCGCGCGCTCGACGAGCTGCACACGAACCCGCTGCGCGAGGAACCCTACGAGCTGGTGATCCTCGACTGCCCGCCGTCACTCGGCAGGCTGACCCGCTCCGCGCTGGTGGCCGCGGACAGCGCCCTGATCGTCACCGAGCCGACGATGTACGCCGTCTCCGGCGCGCGCCGCGCGCTCGACGCGATCGAGAAGATCCGCGAAGAGCAGAACCCGGGGCTGCGGCCGATCGGCGTCGTGGTCAACAAGCTTCGCGTGCGCTCCTACGAGCACCAGTTCCGCGTGGCCGAGCTGCGGGAGAACTTCGGCCCGCTGGTGATGCCGACGGCCATCCCGGACCGGCTCGCGGTACAGCAGGCGCAGGGCGCGTGCAGCCCGATCCACGAGTGGCACTCCCCCGGCGCGCAGGAGATCGCCCTCACCTTCAACATGGTGCTCGCGAAGGTCCTGCGTTCGAGCCGGGCCGGACGGCATCGCGTCCGCGGCGACGAAGAGCCCGAGACCACCGAAGCCCCCGCCAAGCTGAGCGACACCGGCACGGGCTGACGTCCGATGCCCGAAGGCGACACCGTCTTCCTCGCCGGCAAGGTCCTCGACAAGGCGCTGGCCGGGAAGAACCTGCTGCGAGGCGAGTTCAGGGTCCCCCGGCTGGCCACGACGGATCTCGCCGGACGTGACGTGCTCGGTGTCGGCACGGTCGGCAAGCATCTGCTGACGCGGTTCTCCGGCGACCTCACCCTCCACAGCCACCTGCGCATGGACGGCAAGTGGGACGTCTACCGGGCCGGCGCGCGCTGGCGCAATCCGGCCCATCAGGCGCGGGTCATCCTCGCCACCGAGGATCTGCAGGCGATCGGCTTCCGCGTGCACGACCTCGAACTCGTGCCCACGGACGAAGAAGACCGCCTGGTCGGGCACCTCGGCCCGGATCTGCTCGATCCACGGTGGACGGACGAACTCGCGGAGCGGGCGGCGGCCGCGCTGGCCGCGGACCCGGATCGCGAACTCGGCGACGCCCTGCTGGACCAGCGGATCATGGCGGGGATCGGGAACATGTACAAGGTCGAGATGTGCTTCCTGCTCGGCGTCACACCATGGACACCGGTGTCCGAAGTGGACACCGCGAAGGCCGTCGCGCTCGGACGCAAGCTGCTGAAGACCAACGCCTGGCGCACGTCGCAGACCACCACCGGCGATCTGCGCCGCGGCCGTGAACACTGGGTCTACGAACGGACCAAACAGGGCTGCTTCCGCTGCGGCGGCAGGCTCAAGGTCGCTCCCCAGGGTGCCGGACACCAGGCGAGGCCGACCTGGTTCTGCCCGAAATGCCAGTCCGGACCCGCTCCGAGCGGCTAAGCTGGCCTGGTGACGCTGTTCAAGCTCCCGCTCTACGGGGCCGACACCGAACGCGGCGACCTCGCTCCCTGAGCCACCCGCTCCCTCCGCACGTCACCCTTCACTTCTTCATCCCAGGGAGCTTTGTCATGCCCGGAATCCTCACGGGCACGGCGCTGCGCGCGTTCGTGCACGCCCTGCCCAAGGTCGAACTCCACGTCCACCTCGTCGGTTCGGCGAGCCTGCCCACGGTGCTGGAACTGGCCCGCCGCCGCCCGTCCGCGGGTGTGCCGACGGAGCCGTCGGAGCTCGCCGAGTTCTTCACCTTCCGCGATTTCCCGCATTTCCTCCGCAACTACCTGGCGGTGACGTCGCTGGTACGCGACGCCCGCGACATCCACACCCTCGTCACCGGGCTGGCGGCGGATCTGGCCGCGCAGAACGCGCGCTACGCGGAAGTGACCGTGACGCCGTACAACCACGTCCTCGACGGGATGCCGCCGGACGATCTCCTCACCGGTCTCGCGACCGGGCGGGCGGCGGCACGGGCGGACCACGGCGTGGAACTGGCCTGGTGCTTCGACATTCCCGGCGAGAAAGGGATCGTCGCCGGCCGGGAGACGGTGGTGTTCGCGCTCCGCGAACGTCCCGAAGGCCTGGTGTCCTTCGGGCTCGGCGGCCCGGAGGTCGGTGTCGGCCGTGCGCAGTTCGCCCCCTTCTTCACCGCGGCCAGGGAGGCTGGGCTGCGCAGCGTCCCGCACGCGGGCGAGACCACCGGGCCCGCCACCGTCTGGTCGGCGGTGCACGATCTCGGCGCCGAGCGGATCGGGCACGGCGTCGGCGCGCACACCGATCCGGCGTTACTGGAATACCTTGCCGTGCAACGGATCCCGTTGGAGGTCTGCCCCACGTCGAACGTGCGGACCGGGCAATGCGCGTCGATCGCGGCGCATCCCGTGCGACGGCTGCTCGATCACGGCGTGCTGGTCACGCTCAACACCGACGACCCGCCGATGTTCGGGGCCACCCTCGACGGCGAGTACGTGGCGGTGGCCGAAACCCTGCGGCTGACGGCGGCCGAAATTGCCCTGCTCGCGAAGAATGCCGTGGAAGCGGCTTTTCTGCCGTCGGCGGACAAGACGGCCCTGACGGCGGAGATCGAAGAAATCTTGTTGCAGGACCCCGAACTCCTCGCATAGTTTGGCGGTACACGAGAGAGGAGGTGGTCCAAAGTTGTATTCCAACAGGACTCGTGAGGTGGCTGTCCGCTAGCGGACCGCACGCGTAGGACTTTTGAGCAGCGATACAACGCAAGTTGGAGCCACCTTCGGCTCGTCGTCTCTGCTTCGCGTGGTGCCTGATAGCGAATACCAGGCAGTCACCGGGCCCCCGAGGTTCCCGAGCACCGGTCCGGCTCGGGCCCGGCCGCCGATTCCGGCGTCCGGGAGGCGCCTCGGGGGTACCCCTGCTTCCGGGGTGTGCCGCCCGCCGCTCCGAAGGACCGTCCGCCGCAGTTCCGCCCCCAGGAACCCAGCCGACTGGATAGCCTGACGCCATGCTGAGGCCCGATTTCCCGATCATCACCCAGCGCCTGACCCTCCGCGCCTTCACTCCGGCGGATCTCGACGAACTCAACTCCTTCCAGTCCCGCGCCGACGTCGCCCGCTACCTCTACTGGGGCCCGCGCAGCCGGGCCGAATCCGCCGCCGCGCTCGCCAAACGGGTGCACAGCGGCACCCTGTCGCAGGAAGGCCAGTTCCTCGCGGTGGCCGCGGAACTGACCGAGACCGGACAGCTGATCGGCGACCTGAACCTCGAATACCTCAGCAGCGAGCGCCGCCAGGGCGAGATCGGGTTCGTCTTCCATCCCGATCACCACGGGAAGGGGCTCGCCGCGGAGGCCGCCGTCGAGGTGCTGCGGCTCGGGTTCGAGGATCTCGGCCTGCACCGGATCATCGGCCGCTGTGACGGGCGCAACACCGCGTCCGCCGCGCTGATGGACCGTCTCGGCATGAAGAAGGAAGCGCATCTGCGGGAGAACGAGATCGTGAAGGGCGAGTGGTGTGACGAACTCGTCTTCGCGATGCTCGAAGACGAGTGGAAGGCGAGCCGCTAGAGCTCACCAGGCATGATGGGGCCGTGCTCTTCGACAAGATCGTCCGTCCCGCCCTCTACCGAGTCTCCGGCAGCGACCCCGAAACCGTGCACGAACGCACCATCGGCATGCTCGCCAGGCTGAGCCGGGTCTCCCCCGCGCTCGCCGCGCTCGGCCGCGTCTACCGGACGGACGATCCGGTCACCTTCCTCGGGCTCCGCTTCCCGAACCGGGTCGGCCTCGCCGCCGGGATGGACAAGAACGGCCGGGCCCTGCACGCCTGGCCCGCGCTCGGCTTCGGTTTCGTCGAGGTCGGCACGGTCACCCGGCATCCGCAGCCGGGCAACGACAAACCGCGGCTGTTCACCCTCGCCGAGACCGACGCGGTGATCAACCGGATGGGCTTCAACAACGAGGGCGCGGAGGCGCTCGCCGCTCGCCTCGCCGCGGGCGGGAAACCGCCAGTGCCGCTCGGCGTCAGTATCGGCAAGTCCAAGGTGACCCCGCTCGACGAGGCCGTCGAGGACTACCGGTTCTCGCTGCGGGCGCTGTACCCGTACGCCGACTACTTCGCGATCAACGTCAGTTCCCCGAACACGCCGGGCCTGCGGGCGTTGCAGGACAAGTCCGCGCTGGCCGAGCTGCTCGCCGAGCTGCGGAAGACCTCGGCCGAGCTCGCCGGTGACGCGAAGCCGACTCCGGTGCTGGTGAAGGTCGCCCCCGATCTCACCGACGAAGCGCTCGCGGAACTGCTGGAGGTCTGCCTCGAACACGGTGTCGCCGGGCTGATCGCGACCAACACGACGCTGTCGCGCGAAGGGATCGCCCCGGCGGAGGCCGCCGTCGGCGAGCAGGCGGGCGGGCTGTCCGGCCGCCCGCTCACCGCGCGCTCGGTCGAGGTGGTGCGGTTCGTGCACGACGAGACCGACGGCAAGCTGCCGATCATCGGCGTCGGCGGGATCTTCGACGCCGGCGCCGCCGCCCGGATGCTCGACGCCGGCGCCGGACTGGTCCAGCTCTACACCGGTTTCGCCCTGCACGGTCCCGGTCTGGTCAAGCGGGTCGCCCGAGGTCTCGCGGCCCGGCCGTACTGACGAACCGCAGGTAGGCACGCCAGCACTGGTACCTCGTCAGCTCCGTCGCCGTCGCCGCGGCGGCCTGGTCGCAGAGGACCGCCAGCGGCGTTTCCCCGTTCTCCAGCCGGATCCGGCCCAGGACGAACGGGGCGGGCAGCGTGGCCGCGAAGGCACCGAGCGCGGCGGGCGAGAGCCGCCAGCGTTCACCCGAGAGCATCGTGTGCTCGCCCGTGGCGCTCACCGGCACCACCCCCGGCTGGGGCGGATCGGTGGGCAGCAACAGCATCCGGTAGCCCTCGCCGGTCTGGACCAGTCCGGTGAACCGGGCCCCCGCGGCGACCAGGCTTCCGTTCAAGGGCTGCCCGCGCAGCTGCGCCCCGAACACCACGAGATCCGCGCCCGGTGCGGGATAAGGGAAATCGGCCTGTTCGTCGGTGAGCACGGCGGCGAGGTCGATGGCGATCTGGTCGTCGAACGGCCGCACCACCACGGAAACCCCGTACGGCCCCAGATCCGACGGCGAAGACGGCACCGTGACCGCGGCGAGGTCGAGCAGGTTGACGAACGCCGTGAACCGCTCCAGCCGTTTCGCGACCCCGTCCGGATCGGACAGTGCCTCGGAGACCGAGGGATGGTCCGCGACCGTCGGGAGGACGAGGGCGTCGTACTCCGACAGCATCCGGAGCGCGAGCATCCCGGCCTCGGCGACGCGCTGCCTGTCGGCGGTGAAGCCGTCGTCGTGGATCAAGCCGCCCACCGTCAGCAGTGCCGAGACCTCCACCGTCTCCACCCGGGCGCCGGACGCCCGCAGCGCCGAAACCGCGCCGAGGAAGGCGGACCGGGATTGCAGCGAAAGGCCGGTGAGCGTGTCGGAGCCCGGGATCGCCACCCGCGGCCGATCGCCCGCGGACAGCCGGACGTCCGGAGGCCAGTCGCGGGCGAGCGGGTCGATCCCGTCGGGACCGGTCATCTGTCCCAGCGCGCGCTGCCCCAAGGTGAGGCTGCGGGCGAACAGGGCGATCCCGCCGCACGGCGCGGCGCCGGTCTTCGGAACGAGGCCCAGCGTCGGCTTCAAGCCGACGATCCCGTTGAGGGACGCGGGAACCCGGCCCGCTCCGGCCGTGTCCGTGCCGACGGCCAGATCCACGAGGCCGAGCGCGACGGCGACGGCCGCGCCGCTGCTCGCGCTCCCGGAGACCCGGTCGGTGTTGAGCGCGGCGCTCACGGCGCCGTACGGGCTGTGGGTGTGCTCGAGGTCGCTGCCGAACCGGTCGCAGTTGGTCTTGCCGATCACGACCGCCCCGGCCGCGGTCAGCCGGGACACGGATGTGGCGCCGACACAGCAGACGTCCTCGCCCGCCGTGGGAAGGCCGGCGACGCCGATGACGTCGGCGACCGCCACCAGTGTCCCCGCGAGCGGCAGGTCCGCGCCCGCGCGAAGCCGTTCGTCCACGGCCTTCGCGTCAACGAGCGCGTCTTCCACCGCGCGGAGGGTGATCCAGACGTCGGGCCGGTCGACCTCGGCGATCCGGTCGTAAGCGGCTATGACGCGCTGATAGGAGCTGGGAAGAGGAGTGGGAGTCGGTTCTGGTTCCGGGGGGAGCGTCGTCACTGGGCGTCCTTTCCTCGGTGGGGACGAGAAAGACCACTGCGCGAGATCCACTGTGTCCGGTCCGCCACCCTGGAACGCCCGCTCACGCGGGCTGGGTTCAGGCCCGAGCTGGGAAGAGCACTGCGTGCATGTAAGAAACGTTAGGCATCGCGGGGCGCCGTCACCAGCGGATTCGGGTTACGCGAGCGTTTCGCTACCACACAGTGAGCGAGTCGTTACGCAATGGAGTATTAGTGACGACGAATGAGACGATGGTCCAGGAAAGCGCCTGCTCAGGCGCTACCCGATTGCGTAACTCGCGTGCTTGGAGGCGGAACTCGCGTGCTTGAAGGGCGATCTCCTGAGATCCGCCTCCAAGCACGCGAGTTCGGCGTCCGAGCACGCGAGTTACGGCTTCAGGAAAGTTCGCGCAGCGCCATGGCCAGTCCGGCGAGCTTGTCGGTCGCGTCGGACAGCTGCTCCTTGGACGACGTCATGCCGTCCGAGCTCGCGGCGACGGTGTGCCCGGCGGCCGCGACGAGACCGCCGTAGCCGTCGAGACCGTCGTCGAGCTGCTCGCGTAGTTGCTTGACGGCGGCGTCGAGGGCGCCGCGTTCCCGCTCGGGCGCGGCGTCACGTCCGCGTTCGATGGCCTGGATCCGGCCGGCCAGGCCGCGCAGCGCCTGCGCCGCCTCGGCCGCGGTCGTCCGGGCGTCCGCCACGGCGATCTCGGAGACCGGCATGGTGCCGAGCGACGTCGGCTGCGAAAGCTGGCGAAGCAGCTCCGCCAGCGAAGCCTCGCTCTCGGCGAGGCGCTCCATCGGCTCACGCGCGACGGACCGTGCCGGGGGCAGCGGCGGCGGGGTGGCGGGAGCGGCGGGCAGCACGGTGCGGTTCAGCGTCCGCAGCCGCAGCCCCGACTTGACCCCGAAGGTGCCGAAGATGACGGCGAACGCGCCGCCCGCGATGGCCTGGAGGACGTCGGCTTGGCCGTCCTTCAACAGGCCGGTGCCCGCGACGACGGCGAACAGTCCACAAAGGAAGGTGAGGAGGATCCAGAACGTCAGCGCCCGCGAAGTCCGGCGCTTGCGGCGCTCCAGTTTGGCGGCGGGTTCGTTCCAGCGCGCCCATTTGGCCTTCGCGTCGGCGACGACCGGGATCTGGCCCGCGGCCATCGACGTCAGCTGCTGCGAGATCTTCGGCATGGCGGGCACCTGCGGGCGGGGCCGCGGTGGCGCCGGCTGAGCGGGCCGCGAAGAAGCCTGCTCGGAGGGCGGGATGTAGCGCTGCAGCTTCTCCTGCGCGCGCTGGGCGTAGTCGGGCAGCTTTTCGATGTGCTTCTCAAGCTTGGCGGTGAACTCCCCGAAGTCCTTGCGCCTGCCCTGGCCCATTGCCCTCTCCCCTGTCTTCAGGTGAGACCGGTCCCGCACCCGCGTGGGTGCGGGACCGGCTCTAGGTGGTGTGTCAGGCGGGGTTCTTGCCCTGTTCGGCCTGAACCCGTGCCTGGATCTCACGCTGGATGTCCGCGGAGCTCGACGCCTTCGGCGCGGCGGCGGTCTTGCCGTCGGTCACCTGAGCGACGGAGTCACCCTTCATGGACGCGCGGATCTGCTCCAGCCGCGAGTGCCCCGCGAGCTGCGTCGTGGAGGCCTGGACCTCCATCATCCGGCCCTGGACGGAGTTCTGTGCGAGTTCGGCCGAGCCCAGCGCGGTGGTGTAGCGCTTCTCGATCTTGTCGCGAACGTCTTCCAGCGACGGGGTGTTGCCCGGCGCGGCCAGCTGGCTCATCTGGTTCAGGGAAGCGGAGACCTGCTCCTGCATCTTCGCCTGCTCCAGCTGCGAGAGCAGCTTGGTGCGCTCGGCCAGCTTCTGCTGCAGCATGGTCGCGTTGCGCTCGACGGCCTTCTTCGCCTGCTCCGCAGCCTGAAGCGACTGGTCGTGCAGGGTCTTGAGGTCCTCGATGCTCTGCTCGGCGGTGACGAGCTGCGCGGCGAAGCTCTCCGCCGCGTTCTCGAACTCGGTCGCCTTCTGCTCGTCGCCCTTGGCGCGCGCCTCGTCGGCGAGCACCAGCGCCTGGCGGGTCGAAGCCTGCAGCTTCTCCACGTCGCCGAGCTGGCGGTTCAGCTTCATCTCCAGCTGACGCTGGTTACCGATCACCGAGGCGGCCTGCTGGGTCAGCGCCTGGTGGTTGCGCTGCGCCTCCTCGATGGCCTGCTGGATCTGTACCTTCGGGTCGGCGTGCTCGTCGATCTTCGACGAGAACGCCGCCATCATGTACTTCCAGAACTTCACGAACGGGTTGGCCATCTCCTCCGCCTGCCTTCTCGCATCCCACGGGCTGTTACCTCGAGGTGGGGCGTCCCCTCTGTGATGTTGCAACGTCCCGACCCCGGCGTTGAGTTCCATCGTGTCAGGTCGGCGTCCCGCGTTCCAGGCGACCCCGACGGAATTCAGGGATCCCCCTGACTGTGATGTCCACGACCTTCGGGTTCACCGTCCGGTGACGGTGGGTGAAGACGACCCGCGTCAGCGGCGCAGCGCGGTCTCCTGGTCCATCCGTGACAACTTCTCGGGGTTCCGCACCGCGTAGAGGCCGGTGATGAGGCCGTGCTCGACACGCAGCGCGACGACGGTGTCGACCTCGTCACCGAGCCGCAGGATCAGCGCGGGATGCCCGTTGACCTGCGCGGTCCGCATCGTCGCCGCGTCGTCGCGGACCGGGCGGCTACCGGCCAGCAGCGGCGCGACCAGGGCTGCCCCGACCACGGGCTCCAGCACGGCTTGCACCACTCCGCCGCCGTCACCGAGGAAGACGACTTCCGGCGAAAGGACGTCGAGCAGTCCTTGCAGGTCACCCGTCCGGACGGCGCGGTGGAACGCGTCGACCACGTCCTTGGTCTCGCCGGGCGACGCGGCACCACGCGGTCTCCGCGCGGCGACGTGCGCCCGCGCCCGGTGGGCGATTTGGTGGACCGCGGCCGGGGTCTTGCCGACGGCTTCGGCGATCTCGCCGTAGGGCACGTCGAACACCTCGCGCAGCACGAACACCGCTCGTTCGGTCGGGGTGAGGGTCTCCAGGACCAGCAGCATGGCCATCGAGACGCTGTCGGCCAGTTCGACGTCGTCGGCCACGTCGGGGCTGGTGAGCAGGGGTTCGGGCAGCCACGGACCGACGTAGGACTCCTTGCGCCGGCCGAGCGTGCGCAGCCTGCCCAGCGCCTGTCTGGTGGTGATGCGGACCAGGTACGCCCGCGGGTTCTCCACGGTGCCGAGGTCGACTCCGGACCAGCGCAGCCACGTCTCCTGGAGGACGTCTTCGGCGTCGGCGGCCGAGCCGAGCATTTCGTAGGCGACGGTGAACAGCAGGTTCCGGTGGGCGACGAACGCCTCCGTGGCGGTGTCGGACATGGACGGCTCCTGTGCTCGGCGACGGTGTCCCCACCAGACGCCGCGTCCCCTCGATTTCTGACACGTCGATGCCGTGGCGCAGGTCACGCTCCGATGCTGTCAGCGGGGCCGGGCCGCCGGCATCCGGTGGTCGTCCGGTTCAGCACACGACCACGAAAGAGGACGAGACCATGGATTCCCGTTTCGATCTGAACAGCAACGAGCTCGGCGCGAAGCTCGGCAAGCGCTTCGCGAACGTCAGTGTGGCCATCAAGGGGTCGACCCTGCCGACGGTGACTCAGGAGCTGATGTCGCTGCGAGCCAGCCAGCTCAACGGCTGCGGCTTCTGCGTCGACGCGCACGCCAAGGACCTGGCGGCCGCCGGCGAACCCGCGGTCCGCGTCAACCTGGTCGCCGCCTGGCGCGAGTCGACGGTGTTCACCGAGGCATAGCAGGCCGCGCTGGCCCTCGCCGAGGAAGGCAGCCGGATCGCCGACGCGCACCAGGGTGTTTCCGACGAGACCTGGGACCGGGTGCGGAAGCACTACGACGACGACCAGATCGCCGCGCTGGTCTACCTGGTCGCGATGATCAACGCCGCCAACCGGCTGCTCGTCATCACGCAGACCAAGGGCGGCTCCTACCAGCCGGGCACGTTCGACAACGCCGCGAACTGACAGGAAAGGCCCCAGGCGGACTGCCTGGGGCCTTTCCCGTTCACAGCCTTGCTAGGCGGCGACCATCTTCGGTGCGGAGATCGTCGTCCGCAGTGCGGGACTCATCCGCGGCGGCGGCGAGATCCGCAGGTCGGCCAGGTCGTTGCCGATCAGCTCGGACACCAGACGGCCGCCTTCGAGGCCCGCTTCGGCGCCTTCCCGCTCCGGAGCGCGCCGCTTGCCCGCTTCGACCTTCTCGTCCACCGGGGCGACCTCGACGTTGTCCATCGCCGAGACGTCCGCCGCGACCTTGTGCAGGAGTTCGCCCAGCGGAAGGTCCAGGGCCTCGCAAATGGACGCCAGCAGCTCGCTGGACGCCTCCTTCTGCCCGCGCTCGACCTCGGAAAGGTAGCCGAGGCTCACCCTGGCGGCGCGGGAGATGTCCCGCAGCGTTCGACGCTGGTTCGTGCGGGCGTGTCGGAGCCGGTCGCCGATCGCCTCGCGCAACAGCACGGTCATCACGCGCCTCCCTTCCAGGACTGACTACCCCCTACGTTACCCAGAGCGGTGCCCCGGGCGCAGGTGTTGACACGGCAATACGCCAAGGGCGAACGCGGCGATCATGCGAGATGTTCCCCCAGCAGGGCGAACGCGCCCGAGACCGCACCTGCCCTGACCGAGGCTCGATCACCGCTCAAGTCCAGTGTGCGGACGGTGAGCACCCCCGGGCCCGCGAGACCGACGTGGACGGTGCCCGGCGCGACGCCGTCCTGCCCGTCCGGACCCGCGACGCCGGTCAGGCCGAGTCCCCACGTGGCGCCGCACCGGTCTCTCGCGCCGACGGCCAACTGCGCCGCGACCTCGGGATGAACGGCGCCATGCGCGGTGAGGAGGCCTTCGTCGACCCCGGCCAGCTTCGCCTTGAGGTCGGTGGCGTAGACCACCAGTCCACCCCGGACGACGGCGCTCGAACCGGGGACCTCGGTCAGCGTCGCGCAGACGAGTCCGGCGGTCAGCGACTCGGCCGTCGCCACCGTCTCCCCCCGCTCGATCAGGTGAGTGATCAAGGTCTCAGCTTTCATGCGCCCGCGGCACGCCTCCCGGCGGCGCGCAGCCGCACCGCGCGCACGACGTAGTCGAGCCCGGTCACGACGGTCAGCACGAGCGCGAGCCCCATCAGCACCCAGCGCACCGGCTCGGCGGACGCGGGCAGGGGCAGCAGGTACGCGGTGATGGCCGCGATCTGGGCGAGCGTCTTGGCCTTGCCGCCCCGGCTGGCCGGGATGACGCCGTGCCGGATCACCCAGAACCGCAGCAGCGTCACGCCGATCTCGCGGATCGCGATGACGATGGTGACCCACCAGCCCAGTTCGCCGAGCACGCTCAGCCCGATCAGCGCGGCGCCGATCAGTGCCTTGTCCGCGATCGGGTCGGCGATCTTGCCGAAATCGGTGATCAGCCCGTACTTGCGCGCGACCCAGCCGTCGACCTGGTCGGTGAACGACGCGATCGCGAACAGCGCGGTGGCGATCGCGCGCCAGAACGTGTCCTCCCCGTCACCGGCGAACAGCGCCAGTACGAACAGCGGCACCAGCACCAGCCGCGACATCGTCAGCAGGTTCGCCAGGTTCAGTGTCGGGACCGGGGTGGCCTCGGGAACCCGGGCGTGCTCACCGCCCGTCCCCTCACCGGCCCCGGCGTCGCTCGGGGCGGCATTCACCGGTCGGCCTCGAGCGGCGCGGGCCGCACGATCAGGTCGACACCCTCGGAGTCGACGACCTCGCAGCGCACGAAGTCACCCACCGCCAGCGACGGCAGGTCTTCGGTCTCGATCAGGACGCATTCGCCGTCGACCTCGGGGGCCTGGTGCGCGGCGCGGCCGATCGGGTCCTCGCCGTCCTCGGCCTGCTCGATCAGGACGTCGACGAAGTCGCCGATCCGGTCCTCGGCCCGCTGCGAGGTCAGCTCCTCGACCAGCGCGGAGATGCGCGCGACCCGCTCGGCCACCACGGACTCGTCGAGTTTGCCGTCGAAGGTCTCGGCCTCGGTGCCGTCTTCGTCCGAGTACCCGAAGACACCCACCGCGTCCAGCCGCGCGCCGGTCAGGAAGCGCTCCAGCTCGGCGAGGTCCTCTTCGGTCTCGCCGGGGAAGCCGACGATGACATTGGTGCGGATGCCGGCGTCGGGCGAGTGCTCCCGGATCTGGTCGCACAGCGCGAGGAAGGAGTCCGTGGAGCCGAAGCGGCGCATGCGGCGCAGCACGGTCTCGCTTGAGTGCTGGAAGGACAGGTCGAAGTAGTCGGCGACGCCGGGCGTGGTCGCGATGGCCTTGACCAGACCGGGCCGGGTCTCGGCGGGCTGCAGGTACGAGACGCGGACGCGCTCGATCCCGGGCACCGCGGCCAGGCGCGGCACCAGCAGCTCCAGCGCGCGGGCGCCGTCACGGCCGAAGTCCTTGCCGTAGGAGGTGGAGTTCTCCGAGACGAGGAAGACCTCCTTGACGCCGTTCTCCGCGAGCCACATCGCCTCGGCGACGATCTCGTCCGGCTGCCGGGACACGAAGGACCCGCGGAACGACGGGATCGCGCAGAACGAGCAGCGCCGGTCACAGCCGGACGCGATCTTCAGCGCGGCCACCGGGAAGGTGTCGAGCCTGGTCCGCAGCACGCGCGGGCCCCAGCCGTGCTGCGCGTGCCCCGGCACCTCAACCGACTCGGCGGCCGTCGGGCGCTGGACCGGGCTGATCGGCAGGAGCTTGCGGCGGTCGGACGGGGTGTGGGACTCGACCTTGCGGCCGGCCACGACGTCGTCGAGACGCTCCGCGAGGTCGGCGTAGTGGTCGAAACCCAGGACCGCGTCGGCCTCGGGCAGGCTCTCGGCCAGCTCGTTGCCGTAGCGCTCGGCCATGCAGCCGACGGCGACGACCTTCTTGCCCGTGTCGGACGCCGCGAGCAGCGTGTCAACCGAGTCCTTCTTGGCGGACTCGACGAAGCCGCAGGTGTTGACGACCACGACGTCGGAGTCCTCGGGCTCGGCGGCGAGCTCCCAGCCGCCCGCCGCCAGCCGTCCGGCGAGTTCCTCGGAATCGACCTCGTTGCGGGCGCAACCGAGGGTCAACAAGGAAACGCGACGGGTGGCGACAGGATCAGTGGTGGGAGAAGGCACGTGCCTTAGGGTAGCTGGCCTGCTCGCGGGGTCGGCGATCGCTCGCTCGGGCGAGCCCTCGACCGGCCCGGGCGCCGGGGATGGCTTAATGGTGGGCGTGCCCTCAGACCCCCTCCTCCACCGCCGCCCCACCGTTCGCCGGGCGCGGATCGCGGACGTCCGCAAGATCAAGGCGCTGGTCGATTCCGACGCCGGGACGGTGCTGCTGGAGAAGGAACTCGTCACCCTCTACGAGAGCGTCCAGGAGTTCTGGGTGGTCGAAGACGGTGACGACGTGCTCGGCTGCGGCGCGCTGCACGTGCTGTGGGAGGACATCGCCGAACTGCGCACCATCGCGGTCGACAAGGACTCCCGGGGTCGCGGCATCGGGCACGCGCTCGTGGCACAGCTGATCGACTTCGCCCGCGAGATCGGGCTGAAGCGGCTGTTCGTGCTGACCTTCGAAACCCACTTCTTCGCCGGTCACGGGTTCGTCGAGATCGACGGCACCCCGGTGACCCAGGAGGTCTACGAGGAGATGCGGCGCTCGGCCGACCCGGGCGTCGCGGAGTTCCTCGACCTGCCGTACGTCAAGCCCAACACCTTGGGCAACAGCCGGATGCTGCTGGAGCTTTAGCTTCTGGGGTGCCCCAGCCACCGCCCCCAATGTGGCATTGGAGACGCTCAGCGACCCTGATGCCACATTGGGGACACCGAACACGCGGCGAGCGACGCCTTTAGCTTTTCTTCGCGTGCCGGGCCACCCGGACCCGGTTGCCGCACAGCGACGGCGTGCACCAGACCCGCCTGCTGTTGGCCGCCACGAACAGCATCGAGCAATCGTGCGCGCCGCATCGCCGCAGCTGAGCGGCACGCGGCCCGGACACGAGGTCGATCGTCGCGACCGCGACCGCGGCGAGCGCGATCTCGCCGCCGTCCTCGCCGTGCCAGGACCTCTTTGCCCCCTCGGCGGTCAGCCGCGGGCTGGTGGGCACGGCGGCCGCGGCGGCGTTGACCCGCTCGACCGCCCACGCTTCGGGCTCCCGCGCGGCGACGACCGCCTCGAGTACCTCACGCACCGCTGAACGCAGCCGCCTCGTCCGCTCGGCGGACGGCGGCCGGGCGCCTTCGGGCAGGAGTGGCGCCTGTGTCGCCCAGAACTTCGCGTGACCGTCGTCGAGCAGGTCGATCGACGGTGAGACGGCCAGCATCACGGTGTCGGCGAGGTTCACCGCGAGATCGTCACCGGGCAGCGAGTCGAGATCGAGCATGCCTTGACACTATCAGGTACTAATGGTTCAAGACAGTTTCAACCATTAGGGAGTGTTCATGGCGACCATCCGGCACCGTTCCGTCGAACTCGGCGACGTCGAGGTCTTCTATCGCGAAGCAGGCGACCCCGAAGCTCCCGTGTTGCTCCTGCTGCACGGCTTCCCGACGTCTTCGCACCAGTTCGTGCGGCTGATGCGGCGTCTCGCGGGCCGGTGGCGGCTCATCGCGCCGGACCTGCCCGGATTCGGGCAGACCGTCACGCCCGAGGGCTTCACGTTCACCTTCGACCGGCTCGCGGAAGTGGTCGGCGAGTTCGTGGACGCGCTGGAACTGCGCCGCTACGCGCTCTACGTCTTCGATTTCGGTGCCCCGACGGGCCTGCGGCTGGCCGTCTCGCGCCCGTCCCAGGTGACGGCGCTCATCACGCAGAACGGCAACGCCTACGTCGAAGGGCTCGGCCCGGCGATGCCGGACTTCCCTTCCCTGACTGACGAAACCGAGGCACG
The DNA here is from genome assembly GCF_056435685.1 of Amycolatopsis sp. NPDC043885. NCBI lineage: Bacteria > Bacillati > Actinomycetota > Actinomycetes > Pseudonocardiales > Pseudonocardiaceae > Amycolatopsis > Amycolatopsis sp. NPDC043885. Next base: position 199,207 of record NZ_JBWKEA010000007.1, on the reverse strand, counting down.
GCGCGGGTTCGAAGAGATCCTCGAACCGGCGCAGATCCGGTACCAGTACACCGGCGCCCGCGATCCGGAGACCATCGATCCCGCGAACCACCTGCTGGACCAGTACTTCCTCGGCCTTCCCGGCCGGGCGGAGGCGATGCTGGACCTGTTCTGGGACTACCGGAACAACCCGCCCGCGTACCCGCGGTTCCAGGCGTGGCTGCGCGAAGCCCAGCCGCCAGTCCTCGCCGTGTGGGGGCGCAACGACCCGTTCTTCGTCCCTGCGGGCGCCGAAGCGTTCCGGAATGATGTTCCCTCGGCGGAAGTTCACCTCTTCGACACCGGGCACTTCGCGCTGGAGGAGGACCTCGAACCGATCAGCGAGCTGATCGACCGCTTCCTCGCGGAACATCTCTGAAAGGCGGCTCATGGACACCTCGGTCACCGACCACCTCCTCAGCACGACGCGAGCGGTCCGCCGCAAGCTCGACCTGGACAGGCCGGTGGAACCCGAGGTGCTCGAAGAGTGCTTGCGGCTCGCGTTGCAGGCGCCCACGCCGGGCAACCAGCAGGCGTGGCGATGGCTCGTGGTGCGGGATCAGGGAGTGAAGGACCGGCTGTCCGAGCTGTTCCGGCGAGTTGGAAAGGCGTACCTGGAAGCGAACGCGGCCGCCCTGGGCGAAGCGATCACCGAGCCCTCGGTGGCGCGGGCGTTCGCGTCGGGGCAGCATCTGATCGACGTGATCGACCGGGTGCCCGTGTTCGTCATCCCGTGCCTGACCGGCAGGCCCAGCGGTGACAACGCGGCCGACGCCGCGTTCTACGGCGGGATCTTCCCGGCGGTGTGGAACTTCCAGCTGGCGCTGCGGTCGCGCGGCCTCGGCTCGACGCTCACGACGTACCACCTGACCCACGAGGCGGAGGCGGCCGAAATCCTCGGCATCCCCGCCGACGTCACGCAGGTCGGGCTGCTGCCGGTCGCCTACACGACGGTGCCGGACTTCAAACCCGCTTCGCGAGTGCCGCTGTCGGAAGTCGCGTACCTCGACGGTTGGGGCAACGCCCTTCAGTGAGGCGGTACCGACTTCCCCTAAGCCTTGGACACCCGCAGGGTGACCTGGTCGCCCCCCGAACTCACGGCGACCAGGTCCACCCGGCAGGCGGCGAACTCGACGGACTGCCCGCCACCACGTCCGGTGGAGGCGACCTCCGCCGTCGTCCGCTCTCCGCGTCCCGGTTCGGCCAGGGTCAGTTCGATCACGGCCTCCCCTTCCCAGACGCAGACCATTCCCGCGGCGCAGCGGGAGTCGGACACCAGGCGAGCGAAGCGGATGCTGACGTCCTTCGACGCGACCTCGGCCGTTTCACCGGCCTTGAGATCGACGGTCTCCCCCAGCTCGACCGCGCCCTGAGCAGGCTGGGGCCGCTGTACCGGCGCGGGCTGGACCACCGTGGGCCTGCTCGCGGCGGGTTGTTCGCGCGCCGCGGAGCTACCGGCTCCGCACGCGAGGCCGATCAGGGCGCAGAGGACGACGAGCAGCTTCTTGGGGTCCACGTGTTCTGGACGTAGCGGAGGCTCCGGTCCGTTGCATCGGTCCTTCAATCGCCTCGTGAGTGGTAGAGACGGTTCTAACCGTCCTTACCACTCACGAGACCCGGCCGGCAGCGGCGATGTCACGTGACCGACCGGACGACACGCGTGATCCGGCGGACGACACGAGCGTGCAGTCCCAGAGGTAGTGAAGGCCTCCTTGCCTACCCTCAAGGTAGGCAAGGAGGCCTTCACGGACCGGCCCGCGACCGAGGCTCATCCAGGAGCGGGTAGGTACCTGAGACACGGTTGGTTCTCACCGTCCTTACCACTCACGAGGGGCTCAGTCAGTCGTCGGAGACGTCGCCGCCTCCTCCGTCCCCGCCACCGCGGATCATGAACAGCACCGACTCCAGCTCTTCCGGCTTGATCAGCACGTCCCGCGCCTTCGAGCCCTCCGAAGGGCCGACGACGCCGCGGCTTTCCAGCAGGTCCATCAGCCGCCCGGCCTTGGCGAAGCCGACCCGCAGCTTCCGCTGCAGCATCGACGTCGAGCCGAACTGCGAGGTGACGATCAACTCGGCGGCCTGCAGCAGCACGTCGAGGTCGTCTCCGATGTCGGAGTCGATTTCCTTCTTCTCGCCGGCCTTCGCCGCGGTGACGCCGTCCTGGTAGTCCGGCTGCGCCTGCTCCTTGGCGAAGTTCACCACCGCGGAGATCTCTTCGTCGCCGACGAAGGCGCCCTGGATGCGGACCGGTTTCCCGGCCCCCATCGGCAGGTACAGCGCGTCACCCATACCGATGAGCTTCTCCGCGCCCGGCTGGTCGAGGATGACCCGCGAGTCGGTGAGCGACGAGGTCGCGAACGCCAGCCGCGACGGCACGTTCGTCTTGATCAGGCCGGTCACGACGTCGACCGACGGGCGCTGGGTCGCCAGCACCAGGTGGATACCGGCGGCACGCGCCTTCTGGGTGATCCGGACGATCGCGTCCTCGACGTCGCGCGGGGCGGTCATCATCAGGTCGGCGAGCTCGTCGACGATCGCCATGATGTACGGGTACGGCTGGTAGACGCGCTCGCTGCCGGGCGGCGCGGTGATCTCGCCCGAGCGCACCTTCTTGTTGTAGTCGTCGATGTGCCGGACCTTGTTGACCTGCATGTCCTGATAGCGCTGCTCCATCTCCTCCACCAGCCAGGCCAGCGCCGCGGCGGCCTTCTTCGGCTGGGTGATGATGGGCGTGATCAGGTGCGGGATGCCCTCGTACGGGGTCAGCTCGACCATCTTCGGGTCGATCAGGATCATCCGGCATTCGTCCGGCGTCGACCGCGCGAGCAGCGACACCAGCATCGAGTTCACGAAGCTCGACTTACCGGAACCGGTGGACCCCGCCACCAGCAGGTGCGGCATCTTCGTCAGGTTCGCGGTGACGAAATGGCCCTCGATGTCCTTGCCGAGCCCGATGACCATCGGGTGGTTGTCCTTGACCGTCGACGGCGCGCGCAGCACGTCGCCGAGGCGCACCATCTCACGGTCGGAGTTCGGCACCTCGATGCCGACCGCGGACTTGCCGGGGATCGGCGCCAGCAGCCGGACGTTGTCGGTCGCCACCGCGTAGGCGATGTTCTTGGTCAGCGCGGTGATCTTCTCGACCTTCACGCCGGGGCCGAGTTCGACCTCGTACCGGGTGACCGTCGGGCCCCGCGTGAAGCCGGTGACCTGCGCGTCGACGTTGAACTGCTCCAGCACGCCGGTGATCGCCTCGATCATGGCGTCGTTGGCCTTGCTGCGGGACTTCGGCGCGTCGCCGAGCTTCAGCAGGTCCGGCGGCGGGAGCTTGTAGTCGCCCTCGACGGTCCTGGTGACCGCAAGCGGCGCCTCGGCCTTCTTCGGCTTCTTCTCTTCGACAGGCTTGGGCGCGGGCTTCGGCGGGCGCAGCGGCGTCGGCGCTTCGGCCAGCGCGGCCTCGATGTCGAGTTGCTCGCCCTCGTGGTCGCCCGAAGCCTGGCGGCGGCGCGACGGCTTCCGCAGGCGGACCGACTTCGGATCGGCTTCCGTGACGGCGTTGCGTTCCTCGTGGATGGCCTGGCGCTCAGCCTCGGCCTCTTCGATCTCTTCGGGGTCGAGACCCCAGTTCCGCAGGCGGTGCGGGATCTCCCGGACCGGGGTCCCGGTGAACACGAGCGTGCCGAACAGCAGTGCCAGCACCAGCAGCGGCACCGCGACCCATGTGGTGACGCCCATGGTCAGCAGGCCGCCGGAGAACGCGCCGATCACGCCGCCGGCGTACATCCGGCCGTCGTTGGTCTCGGGCAGCGCGGTGAAGATGTGCAGCAGGCCGAGCACGGACAGGATCACCAGCAGGGTGCCGATGACCATCCGCGGCCGGGCCTCCGGCATCGGTTCCGAACGCATCAGCGCGACGGCGACCACGGTCAGCACCAGCGGGAGCGTCACGGCACCGGCGCCCAGCAGAGAGCGCGTGCCGACCTCCACCCAGCCGCCGATCGGGCCCGCGGCCCGCCACCAGACGCCGAAAGCGATCACCAGTGCCAGCGCGATGAGACCCAGCGCGAGACCGTCGCGACGGTGCTCGGGTTCGAGTTCGCGGCCGCGGCCGACCGTCCGCGCGAGGGTGCCGAGGCCCTTCGCGAGCAGATTCCAGGTGCCGCGCACACCCTTGGCGAACGTGCCGGACGACTTCTTCCGCGGTGCCGGACGCCGTGGAGCGGGTTTCCTCGCAGCCGTTGACCTGGGCTTCGCCGGGGTACGCGGCTTTCGCGCCGGCCCCTTGCTGCCGCCGCTTCGCGCCGTACTCCGTTTCCTGGTCGTCGACCCGCTAGCCATGTCTCCACGGTAGCCGCCTCGACCCTCCAGCCCCGGCTGCCACTCGGAGCACATCGGAGAACATTCGTCTCAGGTCACAGCTTGAGCGGCCATCCGGGTGAAAAGCGGGTCATGACATGCTCTGCCCCATGTTCGCGCTGCATCAGGATGAGAATTCGGCTCGCCGCGCCCCGGCCATCTGGCGCACGATGCTGAACATCGACCGGGGGCTGGTCAACTTCGTCGGCAAACTCACCGTGACCGGCGGTGTCCCGGCGGAACTGCGCCGCAAGCCCTTGCTCATGACGGCCAACCACATCGGCGTCTTCGACGCGTTCGTGCTGATGGCGGCCTGCAAGCGGATCGGCATCAACCCGCGGTTCATGCTGGCGGGCGGCATCCTCGACGCGCCGGTCATCGGCCCCGCACTGCGGCTCAGCGGTCACCTGCGGGTCGACCGCAAACAGGCTTCGACGGCCATCGGCCAGTTCGCCGAAGCCACCGAGGCCCTGCGGACCACCCGTGACCCGCTGATCGTCTACCCCGAGGGCCGGATCAGCCACGACCCCGGCCTGTGGCCGGAGCGGGGCAAGACCGGCGCGGCGCGGCTAGCGCTGGCCGCCGGGGTGCCGGTGATCCCGATCAGCCAATGGGGCGCGCACGAAGCCGTGTACTGGGGCACGGAGACCGTCAACGGTCCCGCCGACCTGGTGCCGCTCGCGAAGTCCGGGCTGAGCGCGCCCATGCGCCGGCCGCGGTTCAAGGTGCACTTCGGCGAGCCGGTGGACCTGTCGGAGGTCGAGCCGGAGCGGCCGGGCGCCGGGGTCCGCGCGCACGCCAAGATCATGCAGGCGATCACCGACGGGCTGGTCCCACTGCGCCGCGACGAACTGGACAAGCCGCGCTTCCACGACCCGACGCGGCCGACGGACACCGTCAGCCCCTGGAAGAAGTACTGAGTCCGGATCCTGAGACGGGTGCTCGCGCTCGCCTAAGGCCGGCGGACGTGAGCACCCGCATCCTCGTCGTCCACCACAGCGCGACCGGCAACACCGCGAAACTGGCGTCGGCGCTGGCCGACGGCGCCCGCGAGGCCGAAGCCGGCGTCCGCGTCCGCACCGTTCCCGAAACCGCTCCGCCCGCCGCGGTGGCGAGCAATCCGCGCTGGCAGGCGTGGGTGGACGCGGGACCGAACCACGAGACGGCGACGATGGAAGACCTGGAGTGGGCCGACGGGTTCGCGGCGGGGAGCCCGACCCGGTTCGGCGGTCCCGCCGCGCAGCTGAAGTCCTTTTTGGACAGTACCGGCGGCCTGTGGGCCAAGGGAAAGCTGGTGAACAAGGTCGCGACGTCGTTCACCACCGCCTCCACCGCGCACGGCGGGCTCGAAGCGACCGTGCTGGCGACGAACAACATCTTCTATCACTGGGGCGCCATCGTCCTGCCGCTCGGCTACACCGATCCGCGGCTGCTCGAATCGGGCAATCCGTATGGCGGCTCGTCCGTCTCACGCGAGTCCGCCGAACCCGACGAACTGGCCCTGGACGCCCTCCGACGGTCTTTTCAAGGACAGGTGATGGGAACCGCGCGTCCGTCTCCCGCGTCGTAGTGCGGTCACACAGCGTCACGTTACGGGGAGGAAGCGGGATGACCGGCGGGTACGAGGTGGCCTTGGAGGCGATCGGCGCGGCGTCAAGCGCGGCGAAACGGGCTTCGGACGACGTCGGGAAGGTGAACCTCGCGGCCACGCTCGCCGAAGTCGCGGCGGGGTTGCCGGGTGGCGTATCCGGTGAAGCGGCCCGCCTGCTCGCGGACGCCTGGGGCCGGGCGGTGCCAGGCTGGGCCGAGAACACCGCGGACTACTCCGCACGGCTCGACGCGGCGGCCGTCCGCTACCGCTCGAACGAGCTGGCGGCATCACGGGAACTCCCCGTCTGATGCTCACCTGGGGAGACGTGCGCCGGTGGGATCCGGCCGCGATCGGCCGCGTCGCCGACGCGCTCAACGACGGCTGCGCCAAGATCATCGCCGCGAACGACGACGTCGAAGCCATGGCCCGCTTCACGGGCTGGACCGGTGACGCGGCCACCGCCGCCGCGACGCGGGGTGCGTCGCTGACCTCCACTCTGGAGCGGCTCGTCGCCGAGGCGTCCGCGGTCCGGCGAGGCGCTCACGAGGTGCAGATCGCGCTGGACCGGATCGTCGCGTTCGTGCGGGAGACCGACGAACTGGCCCACCGGAACGGCCTGGCCATCGGCGCCGGAGGCGAGATCTCCGTCGGCGTTCCGCGGCCTGACCAGGCTCGCGTCAGGGCGGAGCTGGCCGACAGGGTCGAACAGGGCCTGCGCCGCGCGGCCGACGTCGACGCTGATTTCGCCGACATTCTGCGACGGGCCCTTCGTGGCGAAATCACCGAACAGGGTGGCAGCACGCTCGCCCAGGCGGCGGCCGCCGGAGCCGCGCAGAGCGGCCTGTCGATCATCGGCCCACCGGAGAACGGCACCCCCGGCGACAACAAGGCTTGGTGGGCGAGCCTGTCGGACACGGCGAAAGTCGCTTTGCTGCGAGGAAACCCGGGGCTCGTCGGCAATCTCGACGGTATCCCGGCGGCCGACCGCGACGCCGCCAACCGCGCCGTCCTCGCCAGTGAGATCGCGCGGCTCCAGGGCGACCCCGAACTCAAGGGCCTGGAAGCCATCCAACAGCGGCTGGACCGGTCGGAGCCGCAGGCGTTCCTGCTGGGACTGGACACCAGCGGCGACGGGAAGGCGATCGTTTCCGCGGGGAATCCCGACACCGCGGCGAACGTGGCGACCTACGTGCCGGGGACGGGCTCGGAATTGGCGAAGATCGGCGGGGACCTCAACCGGTCCGACAAGATGTGGGCCGCGGCGACCACTTCGGGCTCCCCCTCCACCGCTGTGATCACCTGGCTCGGCTATGACGCGCCGAACGAGATCACCGACGCCGCGAGCGACAAGTACGCCGACGGTGGCAAGGCCGCCCTCGCGCAATTCCAAGACGGGCTGCGGGAAACACACCAAGGATCGCCCTCGCACAACACGGTGCTGGGGCACAGCTACGGCACCACCGTCGTCGGGCACGCGGCCGGTGACGGTGGCCTCGCCGCGGACGAACTCGTCTTCGTCGCGAGCCCGGGCGTCGGCGCGCACGACGTGAGCGAACTGCATCTCGACGGGGTGAATCAGGACGAGATCGGCGAACACGTGCACGCGACGGTGGCCGAACACGACATGATCAACCTGGCGAATGTCGAAATCGCCGGATACGACCCGATCCTCGGCCAGGATCCGACCGACGCGGACTTCGGCGGGCAAGTGTTCACCTCGGCGCCGGGCACGGACGGGTGGGGCGGGTACAGCACGGAGGCACACAGCGAATACTGGGAAGACAACAACCCGTCGCTCCGGAACATCGGCCTGATCATCGCGGGAAAGCCCGCCTCGTGAGACTCCCGCTCCTGACCGCTCTTCTCGTGCTCTTGTCCGCTTGTTCTTCCGGAGGTGGAGACGCCATGAAACCGACCATCACCGAACACGAGGCGAAAGACAGGGTCGAGCGGTACATCGAGGGCGCGCTCTCCGCGCTGCCCGGCTCGGCGGAACGGAAACCGTTCACCCAGCACAGGTCCGAATGCACCGACCCCACCGACAACGGTCCCCAAGGCCGCTTTGAGATCTCCGCGACCTATGAGGTGACCGGCCTCGAACCGGCCCGGTTCGAGGAATACTTTGACGCGGTCGTCCGGTGGTGGTCGGCTCACGACTTCACGGTCCTGACGGATTCGCGGCCGAAGGACCGATATGTGTTCGCCAGGAACAACGCGGACGCCTTCGACATGTCCGTGCAGGCGAACGACCTCGGCAAGTTCTACGTCGGGGCGACCTCACCGTGCGTCTGGCCGAACGGCACACCCGAACCCCAGGCCCTCGAAGGCACCCGACCCGAGGAGCCGGTCGCCGCTCCCCCGGAACCGGAGCCGGTGCGCAAACCGCGTCGCGCTCCGGTCGACGACGAAGACTTCGCCCAGACGAACTGGACCGACGGCGGCACCTCCTTCTGACCGCCATGAGCGATTCGATCGGGGAGCGGACACCTGGGTAGTGAAGGCCTCCTTCACTACTCTCAGGGTAGGCAAGGAGGCCTTCACGGACAGGCCTCACTCACGACCACCCCGCGCCCGGCCCACACGCTGGGAAAACGGGTCGACCCGCGGTCACCCGGGCTCTACCCTCCGGCCGTGACCGCCGAACTCGCCGCCGCCCCCACCCAGCACGTCGCGCGTCGCGGACGGGGCATCACCCTGATCCTGCTCGCCGCGCTCTTCTTCGGGACCTCGGGTGTGCTGGGCAAACCGGCGATGCAGGCCGGGCTGTCCCCGGAGCAGGTCGCGGCGATCCGCATCGGACTGTCGGCGATCGTGCTGCTCGCGCTGGTCGCCCTCTTCCGGCCGAGGCTCCTCAAAGTCACGAAGAACGAGTGGCCGCTGCTGCTCGCGTACGGCTCGCTCGGTGTCGCGGGCGTCCAGCTCATGTACTTCCTGGCGGCGGGCCGGATCCCGGTCGGGATCGCGATCCTGCTCGAGTTCACCTCGCCGGTGCTGATCGCGCTGTGGGTGCGGTTCGTGCGGCGGGTGCGGTTGCCGAAGGTGATGTGGGCGGGGATCGCGCTGGCGATGACCGGGCTCATGCTGGTCGCGCAGGTCTGGGAGGGACTCAGCCTGGACGTCCTCGGGTTGCTCGCCGGGCTGGGCGCGGCCGTCTGCTCGGCGGGTTACTTCCTCCTGGGCGAACGTGGCGTCGCGGACCGCGATCCGCTCGGCATGGTCACCTGGGGGATGACGATCGGCGCGGTCCTGGTGTGCGCGGTCGCCCCGCCGTGGACGATCCCGTGGGGAGTCCTCGACACCCCGGCGACGTTCGGTCCGTGGGAGCCGCCGGTGTGGTCGTTGCTGATCGCGCTCGTGCTGATCGCGACCGTCCTCGCCTACGCGACGGGCATGGCGGCGCTGCGGCATCTCCCGGCGTCGGTGGCGAGCGTCGTCGGGCTGGTGGAGCCGCTGATCGCCGCCACCGCGGCCTGGCTGCTGCTGGGTGAGGCCCTCAGCTGGATCCAAGCCGCCGGCGCGGTGGTGCTGTTGACCGGCGCGTACATCGTCCAGCTGAATTCGAACGTGGTCCAGACGGACTCAACCCTGCTGGAAGCCCCGTAGATCGCTGATCTCCTGCTGCTGCGAACGCGAAGTCGTCGCGGCGAGATCGCGGGCGTCGGGGTTGCGGCCGTGCTGGGTTTCGGCGTCGGCGATGCGGACGCCCGCTTCGCGCTGGCGCAGCAACCGCACGGCGAACTGGCGGTCGAAGTCCTTTCCGGACAATCCGGCCAGTGCCGCCATGTCGCCGGGGCTGATGTACCCGTCGCGCTGGATGTGTTCGAGGTTCGGGTCGTCCGGCGCGGGCTGACCCCACGCCTCGATGAGCCCGGACAGCCGCGCGATCTCCGGTTCGTGCGTGTCGATGACCCGCTTCGCGAGTGCCTTCAGCTGCTCGTTCGCCGCGCGGGTTTCCGCCAGGGAAGCCAGATCCACGCCCTGCTGGTGGTGCGCGAGGGCTTGCCGCGCGAACGCGACATCGGCGTCGTTGAACGGAACGGCTGCCTGCTGCGCCACCGGTGAAGACCCGGGAGGCGCCGTCTGCGACTGGGGTGCCTCGTCCGAGCAGCCCGCGAGCGCTACGGCGGCCAGGGCGACGGCGGGCAGGAACCGGAGGACGGCGTGCGGCATCGAAGAGCTCCTCGGAACGCGGTGGAGGTGCCTAGGTTGGCAGAGTCCGCATCGGCCTGTTCACCGGGGGTTGCGCAAACACTTTTCCTCCCGGGCTCACGGTGCGACAATCCCGCGATCCGCCGTCACTCCGTCAGGAGGTCACCGCGAATGGGCGCAGAGACCACGACCGAACGGGCGGGTCTGCGCCCGGACCTGCGGCAGCGCCACGTCCGGATGATCGCGCTCGGCGGCATCATCGGCGCGAGCCTGTTCATCGGCAGCGGCGCGGTGATCCACACCGTCGGCCCGGCGGCCGTCCTCTCCTACGCCATCGGCGGCCTGATCGTCGTGCTGGTGATGCGGATGCTGGGCGAGATGGCGACGGCCGCGCCGTCACAGGGTTCCTTCATGGAATACGCGCGGACCTCGCTCGGCGGCTGGGCGGGTTTCACCGTCGGCTGGCTGTACTGGTACTTCTGGGTCGGCGTGGTCGCGTTCGAGGCCGTCGCCGGGGCGAAGATCCTGCAGACGTGGATTCCCGTTGTGCCGCAATGGATCTTCTCGCTCGTGCTGATGCTGCTGCTGACCGCGACCAACCTCGCCTCCGCCCGCTCGTTCGGGGAGACGGAGTTCTGGCTCGCGTCGGTCAAGATCGCCACGATCGTGGTGTTCCTCGTGGTGGGCATCCTGTTCGTGCTCGGGGCGTGGCCCGGCGGCTCGTTCTCGGTCGGCAACATCGCGCAGGACGGTTTCCTGGCCAACGGCCCGTTCTCGGTGGTGCACGGAGTGGTGATCGTGATCTTCTCCTACTTCGGCGCGGAGATCGTCACCATCGCCGCCGCCGAATCGCGGCAGCCCGAAACGGCCGTGCGCAAGGCGACCTCGTCGATCGTCTGGCGGGTCATCGTGTTCTACGTCGGCTCCGTGACACTGCTGGTGATGATCACCGGCTGGCGCGACATCCCGACCACGACGAGCCCGTTCGCCGCCGCGTTCGGCCGGTTCGGCATCCCCGCCGCCGAGACGGTGGTCAGCGCGGTGGTGCTGACCGCCGTGCTGTCGGTGCTGAATTCGGGGCTGTACACCGCTTCCCGCATGCTGTTCGCGTTGCGCGGCAACGGCTGGGCGCCGAAATGGGTCGCGGACACGAACCGGCGCGGCGTGCCGTGGAAGGCGATCCTGGTGTCCACCTCGGTCGGCTACGTGGCCGTGGTGATGAACTTCGTTTCCCCGGACAAGATCTTCTACTTCATCATCAACTCCGCCGGGGCGGTCGCGCTGTTCGTCTACGCGATCATCGCCGGCTCACAGCTCCGGATGCGGCGCCGCCTGGAAGCCGAAGCGCCGGAACGGCTGAAGCTGCGTATGTGGGGCTACCCGTGGCTGAGCAGGCTCACGCTCGCCGGGACGCTGGCCGTGGTCGCGTCGATGCTGTTCGTGGACGCGGACACGCGGGCTCAGCTGTACCTGAGCCTGGTCAGCCTGGCGGTGATCCTCGGCGTCTACTTCATCCAACGCCGGCGATCCGGCCGAGAGCGCCGTAAAACACCTCTCCGATCTTCGCGGGATCACGGCTGAGGAACACCTGGCCGCCGGCGGGCGCGACGAGCTGACGGAGCTCGGCCTCGTCGGCCTCCGGCCCGATCCCGATGGCGATCAACGGCACCGGGTGGTCCCGGTCGCTCAGCTTTCCCAGCTCCGCCACCAGGTTCTCGCGGCTGATGCCACCGGGATCGGTGTTGCGGCCGTCGGTCATCACGATGACGAGATTCAGCTTCCCCCGCTCCCATTCCTCGTGCGCGAGCCGGTAGAGGTCGAGGACGCTGTCGTAGAGCCCGGTCTGCCCGTCCGGCACGGCGCGGACGGCGCGCAACCGGTCGACGGCGGCCAACTGCTGCCGGACCGGCGCCATCGGCAGGATCTCCCGGTAGTCCCGCTCACCGTCCACTTTGGTCGCGAAGGCCAGAAAACGGACCTGTGACGTGGATCTGAACAGATGCAAAGCGTTCTCCGCCGCCTCCAGCGTGATCCGCAGGCGGGACTTGCCGGTTCCCGGGACCGGCGCGCTCATCGAGCCGGACACGTCGATCAACACCTGGACCCGAGCGCTCGCGTTCACCCCGGCCCACTGACTGAGCGCTTTGGCGACCTCCTCGGCGGCCGGGATCTCGGCGCTGCGCTGGCCTTGAGTCTCGACGCGTCGATCGGTTTCGGTGAGCCGCAACGCTTGCCCGCCAGGGGCACGCAGCTCGGACCGCGGGCCCGTCGCGGCACCGTAGAGCAGGGTGCGTTTCAGTTCCGCGACGGCTTCGCCCTGCTGCGGGGTCGCCCCCGCGACCTCGACGAACGGGTAGTCGAGCGCTGGAACGGCGGGCGAGTACACGGCCACCAGCGCAGTCTTGCCTTCGGAAAGCCCGGAGTTGTGCCGTAGCACCGCGTTCTCCGCCGCGGGGAACACCGTCGCGCCGGACGTGGTGGCGGAAAACTTCCGCAGCAAAGCGACGTACGCGGCGGCCGGATCCGAGGCGTCCTTCGTGACCTCGCGGAGTGCCACCAGTGCGGAAACCCCGGCGGGATCGCGTACCGGATCCGGCATTCCCGCGACGATTCCGGCGTGGCCGAGTACTTCCGGCCAGGTCGGCGACTTGCGCGGCCAGCCGAGCGCCCGCGCGACCGGCTCCGCGACCGCGAGCACCACCGGCGAACTGGCGATCGACGGGCCTGAGGCGGGAACACCGTCGGCTCGCCTGAGGAAGAGCGTCGAGGACGGGATCCAGGCTTGGGGCTTGGGCGCGGTTCCGGACAGCTCTTCCGCCACTTGGACGGATTCCCGGGACTGCACGTCGAAGGCTACGCAGGCGAGATCGAGGACCCGGGCGGCTTCGGTGACCGCGGGGGCGAGGTCGGGCGACGCGGCGACGACCACCCGCACGGGCTCGCAGGCGGGTTCGGACCTCGCCATGGCCACCGCCACCCACGTGGCCGCGCCGAGCACGGCCGCCAGCAACGGGATCAGCATCCGTCTTCGGTTCCGGGTGGTGGCGTGGCGTCCCATCGACTCTCCCGGCATGGGGCTCGAGGAGCGTCCGAGGGTACGCCGCGAGCACCCCTAGGGGAAGGCTGCGACTTTCGGCGTAGAAAAACCCCACCGAGGCGGGAGGTGCCCCGACGCGGGTCGCGGAACACTTGCCCGGTAAGGAAAGCACTCGAAATCGGGGGAATTCGTGATGAACCGGCCCACCCGTGCGGAACAGCGCAAAGCCCGCAACGCCCTGTTCGGTCAAGCGATCACGGTCGCCTTCGCCCTGCTGCTCGCTTCGCGCCTCGTGAGTGGTAAGGACGGTTAGAACCGTCCTTACCACTCACGAGCTTTTAGACGGGGATGACCGTCGGCACGATCATCGGACGGCGCCGGTAGGTGTCGGCGACCCAGCGGCCGACGACGCGGCGCACGGCCTGCGCGATGCGGTGCGTGTCGGTGATGCCCTCGGCCTCGGTCCTGGCGAGTTCCATCTCCACCATCGGGAGCACGGCGTCGAGCGCCTTCGGGTCGTCGGAGAACCCGCGTCCGGACACCGTCGGGCGGGTCACCGCGCGGCCGGTGCTGGTGTCGACGGCGACGGTGATGGCGATGAAACCGCCTTCACCCAGCACGAGCCGGTCGGACAAGGTCGACTCGCCGACGTCGCCGACCGAGAGGCCGTCGACGTACACGTGCCCGACCTCGACCCGTCCGGTCCGCGTGGCCTTGCCGTCGACGAGGTCGACCACGACGCCGTCCTCGGCGATGACCACGTTCTCCGGCGCGACACCGGTGCGCACGGCCAGTTCGCCGTTGGCACGCAGGTGCTTCCATTCGCCGTGCACCGGCATGACGTTGCTGGGGCGCACCGCGTTGTACAGGTACAGCAGTTCGCCCGCCGACGCGTGCCCGGACACGTGCACCTTGGCGTTGCCCTGGTGCACGACGTTCGCGCCGAGCCGCGTGAGGCCGTTGACGACGCCGAAAACCGCGGTCTCGTTGCCCGGGATCATCGAGCTGGCCAGCACGACGGTGTCGCCGGCGCGGATCGAGATCTGCCGGTGCTCGCCGCGCGCCATCCGCGACAGCGCCGACAGCGGCTCGCCCTGCGAACCGGTCGACACGAACAGCACCTTGCTCTCGGGCAGGTCGCCCGCCTGGTCGAGGTTGACCAGCAGGCCGTCGGGCACGTTCAGCAACCCGAGGTCGGCGGCGATGCCCATGTTCCGGACCATCGACCGGCCGACGAACGCGACCCGGCGGCCATGCCGGACGGCGGCGTCGAGCACCTGCTGGACGCGATGCACGTGGCTCGCGAAGCAGGCGACGATGACGCGCTGGCCGACCTTGCGGACGACGTCGTCGAGCACCGGGCCGATGTCGCGTTCCGGCATGACGAACCCGGGCACCTCGGCGTTGGTCGAGTCGACGCAGAACAGGTCCACGCCCTCGTCGCCGAGCCGGGAGAACCCGGCGAGGTCGGTCAGCCTGCCGTCGAGCGGGAGCTGGTCGAGCTTGATGTCACCGGTGTGCAGCACGACACCCGCCGGCGTGCGGATGGCCACCGCGAGCGCGTCCGGGATCGAGTGGTTGACCGCGAAGAACTCGAGGTCGAACTCGCCGACCTTGCGTCGCTCGCCCTCGCGGACCTCGATCAGGTTCGGCCGCTGCCGGTGTTCCTTGGCCTTCGCCGCGAGCAGCGCGTTCGTGAACCGGGAGCCGTAGATCTTCAGGTCCGGGACCAGCCGCAGCAGGAACGGGACGGCGCCGATGTGGTCCTCGTGCCCGTGGGTGAGGACGAGGCCGTCGATGTCCTCGAGGCGGTCTTCGATCGCGCGGAAGTCGGGCAGGATCAGGTCGACGCCGGGCTGGTCGTCTTCGGGGAAGAGCACCCCGCAGTCGACGATCAGCAGACGGCCGCCGAACTCGAAGACGGTCATGTTGCGGCCGACTTCGCCGATCCCGCCGAGCGCGACCACGCGCAAGGCGCCTTCGGGCAACGCGGGCGGCGGGGTGGTCGGTCCGGGTCCGGTTGGCAATGAACTCACCGAGGCATGGTCCCTACGCTGGTATGTGAAGTCGGCGCCGTATAGGCCGCCGCTGAATCTGCTTGTGCCACTCGTGCACCATGCCAGTCACTGGCGGCGCTTTCCCCGAGCGGCACGCCCCCCTGGGCGAGATCCGCGGAAATCGCCTGGAGCTGCTCGTCGTTCGCGGCCACGATGGGCAGCCGCGGGTCGCCGATGTCGAAGCCGCGCAGCCGCAGGGCCGCCTTCGAGAACGCGACGCCGCCGACGCGGGACATCGCCCGCAGGACCGGCAGCATGCCGCGGTGGTTGGTGCGCGCGGTGGAGGTGTCGCCGGACTCGTAGGCGTCCATCATGCCGCGGATGCGGCCCGCCACGACGTGCCCGATCACGCTGACCACACCGGCGCCGCCGACGGACACCCACGGGAGGTTGAGGCCGTCGTCACCGGAGTAGTAGGCGAGCTGGGTGTTCGCGATGACCTCGGAGCCGGCGATCAGGTCACCCTTGGCGTCCTTGACCGCGAGGATGCGGGGGTGCTCGGCCAGCCGCAGCAGCGTGTCGACCTCGATGGGGACGATCGAGCGCGGCGGGATGTCGTAGAGCATCACCGGCAGCCCGGTGGCGTCGGCGACCGTGGTGAAGTGCGCGTAGAGCCCGGCCTGGCTGGGCCGCGAGTAGTACGGCGTGACGACGAGGATGCCGTGGGCGCCCGCCGCTTCGGCCTGCTTCGCCTGCTCGATGCTGTGCGCGGTGTTGTTCGTGCCCGCCCCGGCGACGATCGTCGCGCGGTCACCGACGGCCTCGACGACGGCGCGGACCAGCTCGGCCTTCTCGGCGTCGGTCGTGGTGGGGCTCTCCCCGGTCGTGCCGTTCACGACGAGACCGTCGTTGCCCAGTTCCACGAGGTGTTCGGCCAGCTCCTGCGCCCGCTTCAGGTCCAGCGCGCCGTCGGCGTCGAAGGGGGTGGCCATCGCGGTGAGCACGCGCCCGAACGGTCTTCCCGGCGCTGCGGTAGGTGGAGTGGACATGCTGTGAAGGTACCTCCTGCGAGCGCCGAACCCCTTGCCGACGTGGTCGTTCCCGAGAATCACGGTAAATTTTCCGCGACAAAGGCGAGCTCGGCGCAAACTCTCTGTGAGCTATTTGACCTTGGTCGTGATCTGAGCGGGGATCTGGCTGCCGTCGGTCTTGGCGAGCAGGCAGAGGAAGCCGCGCGAATAGTTCCGGTCCTCCTCGTTGGGCGGCCGGTTCCATTCGGCTTCGGTCGGCACGACGGCCCGCCAGGTCAGCGAGGCCCGCTGTGCCCCGGGCACGACGTTCGAATTGAAGGCCGCCGAGCAGAGCGACTCGGCGATCCGGTTGACCGCGTCCGCGCCGGGATACACCGCGACCTGGGCGTCGTCGTCCGAAGACGACTGGACGTCGAGCAGGCTGCCCTTGGCGAAGACCTCCAGCAGGTGGTCCTTGTCGCAGCTGATGCCGTCGTTCAGGTTGACGCCCTCGATGAGGGGAACGTTGTAGCAGTCTCCGGAGGAACCGAGTTTGACCTGCCCGTTGATGCCGTAGGTCAGGGTGGGCTGGGCCTGGTTGTTCCCCTCCGGCGCGGCCATCCACCGGCCGAGGAAGATCCCGCCGACCAGCGCGCCGATCACGGCGACCGCGGCCAGGCTCAGCCACAGCGGACGCAGGTTGCGCTTCGCCGGGGCCGGGGCGAGCCGGGTCATCGGCTGGCCGGGCTGCAGCATCGCCGTGCCGCCCGAGGGCGGCGTCGGCTGGGCCTGCACGCCCTGCGCGGCCGCGAGCAGGCTGCGCACCTGGTCGTACGACATGCGCGCTTCGGGCTTGGTGACCAGCAGGCCGAGGATCGCGGCGGCCAGCGGGCCCTGGACCCGGGTCAGGTACGGGGCCTCGGTCATGATGGCGTGCAGGGTCGCCGCGGTGGTCGACCGTTCGAACGCGACGATGCCTTCCGCGGCGAAGAACAGCGTCGTACCCAGCGACCAGAGGTCGGATTCGGGCATCGCGTCACGGCCCTCGACCCGTTCCGGCGCCATGAACGCGGGCGAGCCGACGATCATGCCGCTGGTGGTCAGGCGCGGGTCGTCGGCGGCGTGCGCGATGCCGAAGTCGGTGAGTTTCACCCGGCCGTCCGGCGCGACCATGATGTTCGCGGGTTTGACGTCGCGGTGCACGATCCCGGCGGCGTGCGCGGCCCGCAGCGCGGACAACACCCGCTCCCCCACCAGCGCGATCTGCTGGGCGGGCAGCGGGCCACGGTCGCGCACCAGGTCGGCCAGCGTCGGCGCCTCGACCAGTTCCATCACGATGTAGGTGGCGCCGTTCTCGGTGACGACGTCGTACACGGTGACGACGGCCGGGTCGTTGAGGCGCCCGGCGGAGCGGACCTCGCGCAGCATCCGCTCCGTCAGCACCGAGGCGTCCTCGGGAGCGTTCGGGAACTTCAGCTCCTTGATCGCCACCTGACGGCCGATCACCTGATCCTGCGCGCGCCAGACGATGCCCATCCCGCCGCGGCCGAGCTCGCCCAGCAGGGCGTATCGGCCGGCGACGATCCGCGCGCCGGCGGCCTGATGCGTCTGCTGGGGCGGCCCGTACGGACGGGTCTGTTCGTCGGTCAAGGTTCGGTGCTCCTTCGATTCGCGCAGGATGCTAACTCGGACCCGTTCGCGCTCCGAAAGGTTCCTTCGCCCGGCTGGTGAATCAGACCGTGACCTCGTGCCCGGCTTCCCGGAGCGCCTTCACCGCGCGCTCCAGCTCCGAGGCCCGGACCAGCACGTGGTCGGTGTCGAAGGTGGACATCGAGAACAGCGCCACCCCGGCGGCGGCCAGTTCGCTCGACAGCGCCGCGATGATGCCGGTCAGCGTGAAGGCCAGCGGCCCGCGGACCGACAGCAGCCGCCAGCCGTCCTCGACGGTGGCGCCGGCCGGCGCGAGACCGGCCGGGCAGATCACCGACAACTCCTCCGGCGTCCGTGTGAGAGAGACGAGCACGGGCTCGCCGGGGTCGAGCAGGTTCGCCGGAACCGGCGCGTCCGGGGCGAGGCGGGCGACCGCGTACTCGCCGGGCCGGACGTCGATCGCGAGGCGTCGCATCAGCCCTCGAGAACCTTCGGGCTGGACGCGACCTCGGTGCCGTCGGGCAGCGCGGAGATGGTGAAGTCCGCGAACACGTTGCTCGAAGCCTTCTGCAGCTCACGCAGGCATTCGATGGCCAGGGCGCGGATCTCGACGTCGGCGTGCTCGGTGGCCCGCATCGCGATGAAGTGCCGCCAGGCGCGGTAGTTGCCGGTGACCACGATGCGGGTCTCGGTCGCGTTCGGCAGCACGGCGCGGGCGGCCTGGCGGGCCTGCTTGCGGCGCAGCGTCGCGCTCGGGACGTCGGCGAACTTCTCCTCCAGCCCGGCGAGCAGCTCGGTGTAGGCGTCGACGGCGGCCTGCGAGGCGGCGAGGAACTTCGCGTGCAGCTCCGGGTCATGCGCGATGACGTCGGGCTCGACGAACGCGGCGTCGCGCTCCGGCACGTAACGCTGCGAAAGCTGCGAGTAGGAGAAGTGCCGGTGGCGGATCAGCTCGTGCGTCAGCGAGCGCGAGATCCCGGTGATGTAGAAGCTGACGGATCCGTGCTCCAGCACCGAAAGGTGGCCGACGTCGATGATGTGCTCGAGGTAGCCGGCGTTGGTGGCCGTCTTCGGGTTCGGCTTCTTCCAGGACTGGTAGCAGGCCCGGCCCGCGAATTCGGCCAGCGCCTCACCACCGTCGGCATCGGTCGACCACGGTACGTCCGACGGCGGGAAGAACTCCGTCTTCGCGATCAGTTGAACCTTGGGTGACACGGTCTCGGCCACGTTCGCACTCCTTTACGACCCTTGCTCCACGACTCCGGGCAGCGTAACCGCAACCCTCTTTGACGCCGGGGCGACATCACGGTGACGTCATGCCCTCCTTGACTGACATCAGAAATGACGTCATAGTGGTGTCATGGATCTGACGCCGTACATCACAAGCCTTCGCGAGGACCTCGCGAACACGGCTTCGGCCGGCGACGAGCAGACGCGGCGCGCTGCCGCGCTGCTGTCGTCGGCGCTGGAGCCCGCCGCCCGCCTGACCATCATGAACGCCCTCGCCGACCTGGCCGCCGAAGTGACCTCCGCGCTGCCGGGGCACGTCGTCGACGTCCGGCTCGACGGCCGCGACGTGCGCGTCGTCGTCACCGGCTCGGCCGAGAGCGCCGAGCAGTCCCCGCCCCGACAGGAGGCACCGCGGGAGGCCCCGCGTGCGCCCAAGGTGGACACGGGCGACATCACCCGCATCACGCTGCGCCTGTTCGAGCAGGTCAAGGGCCAGGCCGAGGCGGCGGCCGCCGCTCAGGGTGTCTCGCTGAACACGTTCGTCTCGCAGGCCGTTCAGGGAGCGCTGGGCAAGAGCGGAAGCGAGCACTGGCACTACAAGCAGAAGCCGGGCGGCGGTGCCGGTTCCCACCTGCACGGCTGGGTCCAGGGCTGAGGGGACGGAAATGACCGAGGAAAGCATTCCCGCCGGTGAAGAGACCGTGCGCGTCGAGGACTTCCAGGCCGAGGGCCCGATCGAGATCGACGTGAGCGTGGCCATCGGCCGGGTGACCATCGAACTGACCGGCGAGAACGGCGTCCACGCCGAGGTCCGCCGGGACGGCGGCGAACAGCAGCCGTGGGTGGACGGGATGACGAGCCTGCTCAGCTGGGTCGGGGAACGCTTCGGCGACCAGCTCGGCGGTTCGCCGGCCGGGTCGGCGGGCGACGCCGTGGCGCAGACTCGGATCGAGAAGGTCGGCAACCGGCTGGTCGTCCAGGCGCCGAAGGCCTGGCAGCTGAAGAACGTCCCGCTCGCCATGACCGTCCGGGCGCCCGCCGGTTCGCACCTGGAGGTGCGGGCCGGGGCGGCCGACGTCACGGTCACCGGCTCCGCCGGGCGGGCCGACCTCATGACCGGCGCCGGCAAGATCGGCCTCGAACGGGCCGACGGTTCGGCGATCGTCCGCACCGGCACCGGCGACATCAAACTCGGGCCGACCCTCTCGGGTCTCCAGCTGCGCACCGGTAGCGGCTCCGTCGAGGCCGCCTCGGTGAGCGGTTCGGCCACGCTCGCGACCGGCACGGGTGACGTCTGGCTCGGCGAGGTCGCGGGCGAGGTCCTGGCGCGCACCGGCAGCGGCTCCCTCTCGGTGGCGGACGCCGCCTCCGGGACGCTGGAGCTGACCACCGGATCGGGTGAGGTCCGCGTCGGGATCCGCGGCGGCGTTCAGGCCGAGATCGACCTTTCGTCGACGACCGGTTCGGTGTCGAGCGAACTGGAAGTCGCGGAGACCGCGCCTTCGGAGGTCTCGCTGAAGGTGCGGGCGCGCACCGGCACCGGCGACGCGGTGGTGACCAGCGCGGCCAGCTGAGCCGCGGGCCGCAGGGGGATCGAGGGACCTTTGCTCTCACTTTTCCACGGGGGTGGGAGCGAAGGTCCCTCGCTCATTTCAAGTGCGTTCGAAGGGCCGCCAGATGGACATCGGTGATACCCGTGCGCGGATCGACCCGCACCAGGTGCGTGACCATCCCGTCCCGCCGGGAAAGGAACGCGTCCCTGGCGGTGGGATGTAGGTCGAAATCGTCATCGAGCCAGACGAGAGGGCGCGGCCCGGCGTAACGGGCGACGGCGTCGAACTTCCAGCCGCTGTCGACGTTCGCGCAGTCCACGGCGGGAAGCGTGGGCAGGCCGATGGCCGGACCCACCATGGTGTTCGCCTGGTGCCCCCAGGTGGTCGCCCAGACCAGCTCCGCGTCCCCGGCCGCGTCGAGCAGCGCCGTCCCGTGGCCTGGGTTGAGCCACATCCGCAGTGGATGCCGTCGGCTCCAGCCCCGGATCCGGAACTTGTGCTCGACGAATCCCGGCGGTTTGGGCTTGGCGGCGAACGGGTTCAGCGGGCCGTCGACGTCGAGGAAAAGGACCGGCCGCATCGGGCCATGATGCCTGAGGGCGCCGTGACCTTCACTCACGAATCGGCCGTCGATGAAGGATTTGGGACGTTGAGTGTCCCGAATCCTTCATCAACGAGCTCGGTCACTTCAGCGCACGAGGCGCGAAAGCACCGGAGCGAGATCGCCCCGCTCCCCCACCGCGACCCCGTCCAGCCCCTGCCATTCCGCCATCAGCCGCAGCTCGCCGGCCAGCTCACTGGCGACCCGCGCGACATCCACCCCAGGCTCGGCGAAGGCGCCCTGGACGCGAAGCACCCCGGCGGCACGGTCGGCCTTGAGGTCGACCCGGCCGACGAGTTCGCCGTCGAGCAGGAACGGGAACACGTAGTACCCGTAGATCCGCTTCGGCTCGGGCACGTAGATCTCGATGCGGTAGAAGAAGTCGAAGATGCGCTCGGTGCGGGCGCGTTCCCAGATCAGCGGGTCGAACGGCGACAGCAGGGCCCGGCCGGTGACCGACCGCGGCGCCTTCGCCGCGAAGTGCCGGTACGCCGGGGCGGGCCAGCCGTCCACGGTCACCGGTTCCAGCACACCCTCCTCGACCAGTTCCGCCACCGCCCGCTTACTGACGTCGGGGCCCAGCCGGTAGTAGTCCCGCAGATCCGGTTCGGTGCCGATGCCCAGCGCGACGGCCGCGCGTGTGATCAGTTCGCGGGCGCCTTCCTCCGGGCTCACGGTCCGCGACAGGATCTCCGGCGGGACGACGCGTTCGGTCAGGTCGTACAGCCGCTCGAACGACCGGCGCGTGCCGGTGGTCAGCTGCCCCATGCCGAAGAGCCACTCGCAGGCCTTCTTGACTTCCGACCGCTCCCACCACGAACCGGGTTTGCCACGACCCGAGTCGCTCTCCAGCGCACGCTCGATACCGCCCGCGCCGATCGGTCCGTGTTCCTTGACGACGGTGAGGATGTCGTCAACCAGTTGGGGCGTCTGCTCCAGTACCCGGGCGTAGTTCGTCCACCAGCCCATGCGTTTCGCCCCTGACCGCAGGAGCGGCCAGTCCGCCACCGGCAGCAGGCTCGCCTCGTGCGCCCAGGATTCGACCAGCAGCCGGGGTTTGCGCGCGGAATGGGACCAGGCCGCGTCGTCCACCAGCGCGGAGTCGTACGCGCCGAGCCGGGAGAACAGCGGCATGTAGTGCGCGCGGACCGCGACGTTCACCGAATCCAGTTGCAGCAACTGGATTCGGGACAGCACGCGCTGCAGATGTCGCCTTGTCACCGCTCCGCCCGGACGTGCCTCGGCGAACCCCTGTGCGGCCAGCGCGATCCGGCGCGCGACCGGCCCGCTGATGGTCGTAGTGCTCATCGTTCGCATGCTGCCATCCACCACCGACAGTTTTCGGCCGCACCGCTAATCTGCGCAGCATGGCCGCCGCCGAAGTCCGCCCAGCAGTCGTGTCCGACGCCCCCGAAATCGCGCGCATCCAACGCGACACCTGGCGAAGCGCCTACACGGAGTTGCTCGGCGAAGCGGCTGTCGCCGGGCTCGACATCGAGGAGCTCGAGAAGACCTGGGCGGAAACGATCGAGTACCCGGGCACGCGCGTCTTCCTCGCCACCGAAGGCGAGTTCACCGTCGGCTTCTGCGTCGCCGGCCGCGCTCCGGAGAGCGAGGTGGCCACCGCCGACGGTTCGCTGCCAGACGACGCTTCGACGACGGCGCTCATCGCCTCGCTGCTGGTCGAGCCGCGGTGGGGACGGCGCGGGCACGCGGGACGGCTGCTGGCGAACGCGTCCGCCTGGCTGCGCGAGGACGGCGCCACGCGCGGGATCAGCTGGGTCGCCCAGACCGATCACGCGTCACTGGGCTTCTTCCGCCGCGCGGGCTGGTCGCCCGACGGAACCGTCCGCATCCTCGACACCGGAAGCACGAACGTGCGCGAAGTCCGGCTCACCGGAGGCCTCGAGCTCGAGCTCACTCCCTGACTTCGCGAACACGACCCAGCGCATCACCGAGTACATGAAGACGCCTTCGCACGCCCCGGCGATGAGCCGGGAGAGGCGGTAGTCGACGCCCAGCGCGGCCAGCCCGGCCCCGACGCCGAGCAGGAACGCCACGTAGTTGATGACGATCGCGATGACGTACAGCACCGCCTGCCTGCCGACGGGCGCGTGCGAGCGGAAGTTCATGCTGCGGTTCAGCACGAAACTCAGCCCGAACGCCGTCGCGTACGCGAGCGTGATCGCCAGCCACACCGGCAGGCCGAGCCAGCCGCGAAGCAGGGTCAGCAGGATCAGGTCGACCCCGAAGGTGAACCCGTTGATGAGCGCGAAACCGAGGAAACTCGGCGCCACCAGCCGGGAAAGCCCGAAGGGGAGGCGCCGCACCACGGCCGCGCAGAAGTCGGCGAAGCGATCCGCGAAACCCTTTCCGCGGACCGCGTCGTGCACGTCGGCCACGGCTCCAGCATGGCAGCGGCAGGTGGCCGAGAGCCGACGAACAGGTGATCTTCTGGTGCGGCCCGGAAGCCGGGAACGGGGGCTGGCCCCAGTGCGTCCTGGTTTTCAGCTGATAGCTTGGAGAGAACGAAGATAACGGGGAGGCAACGATGGTGGGCTGGTTGCTCCTGTCGTTCGGCCTCGCCTTCGGTTCCGCGATCCTCCCCGTCGTCAGCATCGAGATGTTCCTCATCGGCCTGTGCGCGAGCCAGCCGACGATGCCGTGGCTGCTGCTCGGCGCCATCGTCGCGGCCGGTCAGGTGGGCGGGAAGACGCTCTACTACCTCGCCGCGAAGGGCACGATCAAACTCCCGAAACCGCTGCACGACCGCCTGCACCGGGAGCGGCCGCCCACCCCGCGCCGGGAAAGATGGCGGGCGCGCACCAAGAAGATGCGCGCCCGGCTCGACGCACTGCGCGAACGGTGCCATCGGCATCCGCATTGGATGGCGGGCACGTACGGGGTGAGCTCGGTCGTCGGCCTGCCGCCGTACATGGCCACGAGTGTCCTCGCGGGGCTGGTGCGGATGCCGCTGGCGACGTTTCTGGCCACCGGTTTCCTCGGCCGCTGGCTGCGGTTCAGCCTGCTGGCCGCCTCCCCCGCCCTGTTCGCGGGCTGGTTCCACTACTGAGCACCGATATTGTGATGCGCGCCATGGCGGCCGCCCCCTAGTGTCTTCGCCCGTGCCGACTTCGTCCGCGTATCCACCTGGAGCGGTTGATCCCGACGGTCCGCAGGGGCGTGGTCACCGAACCCCGTGGCCGTTCGACGATCCGGCCTCGCTCTACGAAGACAAGCCCGGAGCGCGAATGGCGCCGGCTACGCGGCATCTGGCTGGGCCGGGGCCGGGTGAGCGAGAGCCAGTGGCGGCTGTACTTCGTCGTGGTCGTCGACGGGGAGCCGGTGGGCATGCAGGATCTGATCGGCACCGACTTCGCCACGTTCGGCACGGTCACCACGTTCTCCTGACTCAGTCCGGACCTGCGTGGCCGCGGCCTGGGCAAGGAGATGCGGCAGGCAGTGCTGCATCTTGCCTTCGAGGGGATCGGAGCCCGCGAGTCGTCCAGCGACGCCTTCTTCGACAACCACGCCTCGAACGGCGTCACCTGGGACACCCGGCGCGGTGAGCCCGCGCAGATCAAGCAGTGGCGGCTGCTCCGCGAACACTGGCGGCGCCGGGACGACATCGAACTGGTCGCCGTTCGCGAATGCCTGCCCGTCCTCGGAATCGAGCCTGCGCATTCAGAGGACTAATTGCGCGTAGCTGCGGCTGACCTCGATCAGGTCCGTGAAGGCCCCCAAAGCCCAGCTCCCAGGCCATGATCAACCGAAGTTACGAGGCACTAAAGCCCTCACGTAACTGCGACACCTGGCCGGTAAATAAGCGCGAAGGTACCCGAAATGAAGGCTGCGATCTGGCCTGATGCCCCAGACGGACAGCCCAGGCCACCGGCCCCCGCAATCAGGTGACTAGTTGCGCGAGGCGGCTTCGAGTTCGACGGCGCGCCGCATCGTGGCACGGGCGCGCTTCCGGTCGCCGGCGATCTCGTACGCGTACGCCAGCCGGTACCAGACGCGCCAGTTCTCCTGGTCGGCCTCGACTTCGGCGCGGCGTTCGTCGAACCAGGCGTCGGCGGCGTCGCGATCCACCCGGCCCGAAGGCCGCCGGGGCAGATCGGAGACGTCGGGCAGGCCGCCTTCCTCGTCCAGCCGCCGCGAAAGCCGCTGGATCTGGACGCCGGAACGCCAGGTGGTCACGATGATCCAGATCCCGAGCAGCGGCAGCAGCAGGACCCCGACGCCGAAGAGCACCGGCACCGTCTCCCCGGTGCGCACCAGCGCGATGCCCCGGCCCGCCAGCAGGACGACGTAAACGGCGAGCGCCGCCGTCATCACCAGCGCGAAGTTGCGGGCCCTCACAGGTCGAGGATGTTCTCGAGACCGACCGTGAGGCCGGGCTGCGTGAGCACCGAACGCACGCCGAGCAGCACACCCGGCATGAACGACGTGCGGTGCAGGGAATCGTGCCGGATGGTCAGGGTCTCCCCCTCGCCGCCGAACAGGATCTCCTCGTGCGCCACCAGTCCGGGCAGCCGGACCGAGTGCACGCGGACGTCGTCGACGAGTGCGCCGCGGGCACCGTCCACTTCGGACGTCGTCGCGTCTTCGCCCGGCGTGAGACCGGCTTCCGCGCGGGCTTCGCCGATCAGCCGCGCGGTGTGCGCGGCGGTGCCGGAAGGCGCGTCGGCCTTGCGGTTGTGGTGCAGCTCGATGACCTCGGCCGAGTTGTAGAACCGCGCCGCCTGCTGGGCGAACCGCATGGCCAGCACCGCGCCGAGCGCGAAGTTCGGCGCGATCAGCACGCCGAGCGACGGGTCGGCCGCGAGCCACGAGCGCAGCTTTTCCAGCCGCTCTTCGCTGAACCCGGTGGTGCCGACCACGGCGTGGATCCCATTGCCGGTCAGGAACTCGAGGTTGTCCATCACCGCTTCGGGGTGGGTGAAGTCGACGACGACCTGAGCCTGCTTGAGCGCCGAGAAGTCGTCACCGGCGTCGAGCGCGGCGACGAGTTCCATGTCGTCGGCGCCGTTGACGGCGTTGACCACTTCCTGGCCCATCCGGCCGCGTGCGCCCAGCACGCCGACGCGAATTCCAGCGGTCATGATGCGATCACCTCGTGCAGATCGTCCGGAAGGTCGTCGGCGTGAGCGTACGGCCCGACCACCGCCGCCGCCGAGACGCCACCAGGACGGGCCAGCAGAGTGCGAGCGAGCGCACAGACCTCGTCGGTGGTGACGGCGTCGATCCGCGCCACCGTGTCGTCGACGCCGAGGTAGCGGCCGTAGTTCAGTTCGTTCTTGCCGATGCGCGACATCCGCGACGAGGTGTCCTCGAGGCCGAGCACGAGCCCGCCCCGCAACTGGCCCTTCGCCCGCGCGACCTCGGCTTCGCTCAGCCCGTCCTTGCCGACGAGTTCGAGCACCTCGCGGATCACCCCGGCGACCTCGCCGAGCTTCTCGGGCTGGCAGCCCGCGTAGACGGCCATGTGCCCTGTGTCGGCGTAGCTCGCGACGGACGAGTACACCTGGTACGCCAGCCCCCGCTTCTCCCGGACCTCCTGGAACAGGCGCGAGCTCATCCCGCCGCCGAGCGCGGCGTTGAGCACCGACTGCGCGAACCGGCGGTCGTCGTGCCGCGACAGCGAACGCAGGCCGAGCATCACATGCGCCTGCTCGGTGTCGTCGGTGTGCAGCGCGAGTTTCGGCGCCATCGCGATCCGTGCCCGCCCGCCGCGCGGCGGCACGGGCGTCGCCGTCCCGATCAGCTTGGTCCGCAAAGCCTTGCGCACCAAGCGAAGCACCTGGGTGTGCTCGATGTTCCCGGCGACCGCGAGCACCATCCGCGGCAGGGTGTAGCGGCGCCGGTAGAACCCGCGCAACGCCGAAGCGGACATCTCGACGATGGACTTCTCGCTGCCGAGCACGGGGCGGCCCAGCGCGTGGTTGCCCAGGATCGCGCCGACGAACGTCTCGTGCAGCAGGTCTTCGGGGTCGTCGTCACGCATCGAGATCTCTTCGAGCACGACACTGCGCTCGGTCTCG
Organism: Amycolatopsis sp. NPDC043885; assembly: GCF_056435685.1. NCBI lineage: Bacteria > Bacillati > Actinomycetota > Actinomycetes > Pseudonocardiales > Pseudonocardiaceae > Amycolatopsis > Amycolatopsis sp. NPDC043885. Next base: position 171,971 of record NZ_JBWKEA010000007.1, on the reverse strand, counting down.
ACGTCCTTGTCCGTGCACAGGGCCTCGAACACGACGTCGGTGACGAGGTCCATCGCGAGCGGCAGATCCTCGTCGAGCACCTGCGCGTAGTAGCAGGTGTGCTCCTTCGCGGTGAACGCGTTGAACTCCCCGCCGACCGCGTCGATCTCCTCGGCGATCTGGGTGGCGTCCCGGTTCGTGGTGCCCTTGAACAGCAGGTGTTCGAGGTAGTGCGCCGCGCCCTCGACCGACGACGGCTCGTCACGCGATCCGACCCCGACCCACAGCCCGACCGTCGCCGAACGAGAGGCGGGGACGTGCTCGGTGATGACCCGGAGGCCACCGGCCAGCACACTGCGCTTGACCACCGCACCGTCCGAAGTGGACTCCAGCGTGCGGGTGCTGCCGACGGGCTGTTCGTGCCCGGGAACCTGACGAGCCAACGGATTCCTTACTCACATGTCAGGAAAGGGTCGTTCAGGACGAAAACTGTCCTGAACGACCCTTTCCTGACGTTTCACATCGGTCTAGCCAGGATTACTGGGCGTCGGCCTTCGGAGCCTCGGCCTTGTCGCCGTCGGCGGCCTTGGCGTCCGCCGAGTCTTCTTCCTGGACCACGATCAGGCTGATCTTGCCGCGGTTGTCGATGTCGGCGATCTCGACGCGGAGCTTGTCGCCCACGTTGACCACGTCCTCGACCTTGGCGATCCGCTTGCCGTTGCCCAGCTTCGAGATGTGCACCAGGCCGTCCTTGCCCGGCAGCAGCGAGACGAACGCGCCGAACGCGGCCGTCTTCACCACGGTGCCGAGGAAGCGCTCGCCGACCTTGGGCAGCTGCGGGTTGGCGATGGCGTTGATCTTGTCGATCGCCGCCTCCGCCGACGGGCCGTCGGCCGCGCCCACGTAGATCGTGCCGTCGTCCTCGATGGAGATGTCGGCGCCGGTCTCCTCGGTGATCGAGTTGATCATCTTGCCCTTCGGGCCGATGACCTCGCCGATCTTGTCCACCGGGATCTTCACGCTGGTGACGCGCGGGGCGAACGGGCTCATCTCGTCCGGGCCGTCGATCGCCTCGGCGATGACCTCCAGGATGGTGAGGCGGGCGTCCTTCGCCTGCTTCAGCGCGGCCGCGAGGACCTCCGACGGGATGCCGTCGAGCTTCGTGTCCAGCTGCAGCGCGGTGATGATGTCCTTGGTGCCGGCGACCTTGAAGTCCATGTCGCCCATGGCGTCCTCGGCACCGAGGATGTCGGTCAGCGCGACGTAGCGGGTCTCGCCGTCGACCTCGTCGGAGATGAGGCCCATGGCGATGCCGGCGACCGGCGCCTTCAGCGGGACACCCGCGTTCAGCAGACCCATGGTCGAGGCGCAGACCGAGCCCATCGAGGTGGACCCGTTGGAACCCAGCGCCTCGGAGACCTGGCGGATCGCGTACGGGAACTCGTCCCGCTTCGGCAGGACCGGCACGAGGGCGCGCTCGGCGAGCATGCCGTGGCCGATCTCGCGCCGCTTCGGCGAACCGACGCGGCCGGTCTCGCCGGTGGAGAACGGCGGGAAGTTGTAGTGGTGCAGGTACCGCTTCGTGGTCTCCGGGGAGAGCGAGTCGATCTGCTGCTCCATGCGGAGCATGTTCAGCGTGGTGACGCCCAGGATCTGGGTCTCACCGCGCTCGAACAGCGCGGAACCGTGCGCCCGCGGGATCACGGCGACCTCGGCGGCGAGCGAGCGGATGTCGGTCAGGCCGCGGCCGTCCATGCGGATCTTGTCCGTGAGGACGCGCTTGCGCATGATCTTCTTCGACAGGGCCTTGAACGCCGCGCCGATCTCCTTCTCACGGCCCTGGAAGGCTTCGCCCTCGCCGAGGCCGACCTTCTCCAGCACCGCGGCCTTGACCTGGTCGGTCGCGTTGTCGCGGTCCTGCTTGCCCGCGATGGTCAGGGCGTTCGCGAGGTCGTCGGTCGCGATGGCGGCGACGGCGTCGAACGCGTCCTGCTCGTAGGCGAGGTAGACCGGGAACTCGCCGGTCGGCTTCGCGGCGACTTCGGCGAGCTGCTGCTGCGCCTCGCACAGCACCTTGATGAACGGCTTCGAGGCTTCGAGGCCCTCGGCGACCGAGACCTCGTCCGGCGCCTTGCCGCCGGCGGCGATCAGGTCGAGGGTCTGCTCGGTGCCCTCGGCCTCGACCATCATGATGGCGACGTCGTCACCGACGATGCGGCCGGCGACCACCATGTTGAAGGTGGCCTGCTCCAGCTGCTTCCAGGTCGGGAACGCGACCCACTGGTCCTCGATCAGCGCGACGCGGACGCCGCCGATCGGACCGGAGAACGGCAGACCGGCGATCTGGGTCGACGCCGAAGCGGCGTTGATCGCGAGCACGTCGTACGGGTCGTCCGGGTTGAGGCTCTGGACGGTGATGACGACCTGGATCTCGTTGCGCAGGCCGTCGGTGAACGACGGGCGCAGCGGGCGGTCGATCAGGCGGGCGGTGAGGATCGCGTCGGTCGACGGGCGGCCCTCACGACGGAAGAACGCGCCGGGGATGCGGCCCGCGGCGTACATGCGCTCCTCGACGTCCACGGTCAGCGGGAAGAAGTCGAAGTGTTCCTTCGGGTGCTTCGACGCGGTGGTCGCCGAGAGCAGCATGGTCTCTTCGTCCAGGTACGCGACGACGGAACCGGCGGCCTGACGGGCCAGACGGCCGGTCTCGAAGCGGACGGTGCGAGTGCCGAAACGGCCGTTGTCGATCACGGCTTCGGTTTCGTGCACGGTGACTCCGGTGGAGTCGGTCATAGGGTGTATCTCCTCTTTTGATCCTCTGTAACGGCGCGAGTCTCCCACCCTGGGACCTGTTTCGCCTGCGGACGCTCGAGGAGTGAGGCCGGTCTTCGATCGAAGCCCCCGGGCCGTTGCCCGGGAACCACTACCGAGGACCGGCGGACGGTACCTCGTGCGCGCTCGCGCCTGTGTTCTTAGACCGAGGGGGAGCGACCGATGTGGTCACTCCCCCTCGGGTTCAAGCTATCGGCGGAGGCCGAGACGCTGGATCAGCGCACGGTAACGCTCGATGTCCACCTTCATCACGTAGTTCAGCAGCCGGCGGCGGCGGCCGACCAGCAGCAGAAGCCCGCGACGGGAGTGGTGGTCGTGCTTGTGAGCCTTGAGGTGCTCGGTGAGGCCGACGATGCGCTTGGTCAGCAGTGCGACCTGGGCCTCGGGGGATCCGGTGTCCGAGTCGTGCACGCCGTACTCGGCAAGGATCGACTTCTTCTCTTCGGTGGACAAAGCCACAGTGGTGCTCCTAGATATCTGTGCCGTGCGGCCCGGACGATGTCTTCACGCCGGGTGAGACGGTCACGGCCGCCACGGACTGCAGCCGGACCCGATCGTCAAGGCTACCAGCCTCGTGATCAGCGGCTTCAGGCGCGGGCGTGGTCCAACGCGTACGACCGGATCACCCGGTAACGCGAAACGCCCTGTTCACGGTCACTGCTCATCAGAACGGCCTCGGTCGCCGTCCAGGTCTCACTGGTGAACCCGGCCAGCCGCTCCTCCCACGCGCTCGCGGCTCGCGGCCGGTCGCGGGGGAAGCGGGCCAGTGTCAGGTGGGCCACGTACGGCCTGCCTTCGCTCTCCGCGCCGGCCTTCACGGCCAGCTCGTGGAGCCCGGTTCCGGACACACTCAACCACAGCACCCCGGGGAATGTCGCGGCCTTTTCCAGCCGGAGATCGATCGGCCCCGCGCCGGCCAGCCGCCCGGCGAGCCAGTCGCCTCGTTCGGCCGGATCGTCCTGGCCGTGGAAACCGAGGGTGATATGCCAGTCCTCTCGCACCGACCAGCGGAAATCGCCGTCTTCGGGCGTGCCGAGCGCGGCGGCTACCTGGTCGAGGACCTCGTCGGGCGGGATCAACGCGCTGAAGATCGTCATAGGCACGTGACTCGCGTGCTCAAACCCGTGACTCGCGTGCTTGGAGGCGGAACTCGTGAGTTCCGCCTCCAAGCACGCGAGTCACGTCGCGAAGCACGCGAGTCACGTCAGGAACCGTTCCGCGCGGCGCGGCGCAGCAGGTCCGCCAGCGACGGGAAGTCTTCGTCGAGCAGCTTCGCGGCTTCGGTGAGGTCTTCGTCCTCACCGATGTCCCGCAGCGCAACGAGCACACCCTGGTCGTCGGCGACGGCGCCGACCGGGATGCTGTCCCTGCCCACCGTCGGCCGCGAATCGCGGACGTCCTCAAGGGCCTCCTGCATGGCCTTGCGGTCCCCCGCGGCGACCGCCGGGACCAGCACCTTGCGCTCCAGCATGATCATCTTGGCGAGGACGACCGGATTCCCGATCTTCGCGCGGCGCCCGCTCATCACCTGGCTGAGCATGGGCGCGCTGATGCCGAGGACCTCGGCGAGGAAGGCCTGGGAGATGTCGAAGGCGACGACCAGTCTCCGCACGCGATCGCCGAGCGGCTCCCCGTACCACTCCTTCTGCAGCGCGATGTTCCGCTGGACGATCTTGTGGTCCTCCACCTGGTCCGCTCCCCTTAACCCCATCGAACGCCATGCGCGGTCCGTGACATCTTGCCACCGGAACGCACGTGAGCGGGTGTGTTTGTCGATTGTCATCCGGCCAAGGCCGGAACCGGTCAGTCCTGCCCGCCGAGCAGTTCCCTGGTACGGGCGACGTCCTCGTCGATCTGCGCCACCAGCCCCTCCGACGTCGGGAACCGGACCTGATCCCGCAGCTTGGTGACGAAATCGAGCGCGACGTGCTGCCCGTAGAAATCCTCGTCGATGTCGAGGACGAAGGCCTCGACGGTGCGTTCCCGCCCCGAGAAGGTCGGGTTGGTGCCGACCGACACGGCGGCACGCAGCCGTCGGCCGGGATCCGACGAACGGGTGAACCAGGCGCTGTAGACCCCGTCGGCGGGCACCGCCGCGAACCGCGGCGTCGAAAGGTTCGCCGTCGGGTACCCGAGATCGTGCCCCCGGCCGTCGCCCCGGACGACGATGCCCTCCAGCCGGTGCGGCCTGCCGAGCGCTTCGGACGCGGCGACGACGTCTCCGGCGTCGATGCACGAGCGGACGTAGGTCGAGGAGAAGGTGATGTCGTTGTCCGCCTGCTCCTGGGCGAGCAGCCCTTGCAGTTCCGCGCCCTGCGCCACGAAACCGAACCGCTTCCCCAGCGTGCGGAGGAGTTCGACGTCACCGGCCGCCTTCGCGCCGAAGGTGAAGTTCTCCCCCACGATCACCGCGGCCGCGTGCAGCTTGTCCACCAGCACCTCGTGCACGAACTCGTGCGCCGTCAGCCGCGACAGTTCCAGCGTGAACGGCAGCACGCAGAAGACGTCCACCCCCAGGCCCTCGACCAGTTCCGCCTTGCGGCGCAACGTGGTCAGCTGCGCCGGATGACTGCCCGGCCGGATCACCTCCGACGGATGGGGATCGAAGGTCAGCACCACGCTCGGCACGCCGCGTTCGGCGGCGGCGCGGACCGTCCTCGAAATCAGCTCCTGATGACCGCGGTGCACGCCGTCGAAGACGCCGATCGTCACCACACACCGTCCCCAGCTCCCGGGGAGGTCACCCAAACCACGCCAACGCTGCACTTCTAGCCCCGTCTCCTCAGGCCCGCTCCGTGCACCACCCTAGGCCGTGCCCTGTGCGGCACGCTCGCGGGCTTCGCGCCCAAGCGGCCCCTGACTCGTGAGTGGTAAAGACGGTTAGAACCGTCTTTACCACTCACGAGTTCTCCTACCTAGGCGGGCAGCAACACGACCACCGACCGGGCCAGTTCGCCTTCGTCCGCGGCGAGCGCGAGCACCCGGCCGTCCGGTCCGAACATCCCGTACGTGCCCTCGATCCCGGCCGCGGGCACCCTCTGTCCATATCGGACCGCCTGTGCCATGCGGACGTCCAGATCGCGGCGCGGGAACGCGGCGGCGACGGCGGCGTCGAGGTCCAGTGTCAGTTCCGGCTTGTCCTCGAGCTGGTCGAGGGTACGGGCCTTGGCGAGGGTGAACGGCCCGACCGTGGTGCGGCGCAACGCGAGCAGATGCCCGCCGACACCGAGCCCGGCGCCGAGATCGCGGGCCAACGCGCGGACGTAGGTCCCCGACGAACATTCGACGACGGCGTCGAGTTCGATCCGGCTCGCCTCGCGGCGCGTGGCGAGCAGGTCGAAGCGGTGCACGGTGACCGGCCGCGGCGGGATGACGACCTCTTCGCCGGCGCGAACGCGGGCGTACGCGCGTTTGCCGTCGATCTTGACCGCGCTGACCGCGCTCGGCACCTGCTGGATGTCGCCGGTCAGCGCGGCGATCCCGGCCGCGATCGCTTCGTCGGTGATCTTCTCGACGACGTCCGGCGCGGCTTCGGCGATCGGCTCGCCCTCGGCGTCATCGGTCGTGGTGGACAGTCCCAAGGAGAGGGTCGCGAGGTAGGTCTTGCGGTCCAGCGCCAGGTGGCCGAGGAGTTTCGTCGCGCGTTCGATGCCGAGCACGAGGACGCCGGTGGCCATCGGGTCGAGGGTGCCGGCGTGCCCGACCTTGCGGGTGCCCATGAAGCGCCGCGCCCTGGCGACGACGTCGTGGGAGGTCATCCCGGACGGTTTGTCGACGATGACGAGACCGGGCGGCGGAGCGGGACGTTTCTTGGCTTGAGCCTGATTGGGGCGCGACACGGGCCGAACCCTATCTTTCGGGCCTTCGCCTAGGACGAGACGGGCATCGGCACTTCGGCGTCCCAACGGCGGCGCCGGATCTGCACCGGGATCGCCTCGCCTCGCGCCTCGGCCTCGAACAGCACGGCGCGGGTGCGCCGCCACCACACGAGCATCCGGAAGGTGCCGAACGCGAGCACCGCGATCACCGACAGCAGCGCCAGGCGGAACGTGCCGCCCGTCCACTCCAGCAGCACGCCGACCGCGAGCGCCGAGATCGTCGTGGCCACGAATCCGCCGACGTTCACCACGCCGGTCGCGGTGCCGACGCGCGAGAGCGGGTTGTAGTCCCGCGCCAGCGCGAAACCGATCATCGACGCCGGGCCGCCGAGGGACAGGAAGGCGAACACGGGGACCAGGACCGCGACCGGGATCGTGCCGCCCCAGCCGAGCAGGACCGCCCACATCACCGCGGCGCCGCCGATGTACCCGCCGACGAGCGGCATCCGCAGCGACGGGCGCCGTCCGATCAGCCCGCCGATCACCGGTCCGCCGATCATCGAACCGAACACGAACACGATCAGCAGCGAACTCGCGGTGGCCTTCGGATATCCCTGGCCCTGCACCAGGAACGGGACACCCCACAGCATGGTCAGCACGTTGGGGGCGAACATCGTGCTGAAGTGGACCCAGAAGCCCAGCCGGGTCCCCGGGGTGCGCCACGCGTCGGCGACCTGGCGGCCCAGCACCTTCGGATGGACCTTTTCGCGCACGGGCTCCGGCACGCCGCGCGGGGTGTCTTCGACGCGGAGGGCGACGACGGCGGTGTACAGCGCCGTCACCAGGCCGACGGTGAGGAACGTCGAGGTCCAGCCGGGGCCGTCGAGCAGCAGGCCCAGCGGGAGGGTCGCGGCGAGGTTGCCGACGTAACCGATCGCCCCGGTCAGCGCGGCGAGCAGGGCGTACTGGCGGCCGGGGAAATGCGCGGCGATCAGCCGCAGGATGCTCACGAAGGTCAGGGCGTCACCGAAGCCGACGACGGCGCGGGCGAGCAGGCCGAGCGGGTACGAGTCGGCGACCGCGAGCAGGATCTGGCCGAGTCCGAGGAAGAACACGGCGCCGGTGAGCACCCGTCGTGGGCCGTAGCGGTCGACGAGGACGCCGGTGGGGATCTGCATCGCGGCGTAGACGCCGACCTGCAGGACGGTGAACGTGCCGAGCGCGGCCGCGCCGACACCGAAGCGGTCGGCGGCCTGGAGCCCGGCGACGCCGAACGAGGTGCGATGGAAGACGGCGAGGAGATAGACGGTGACGGCGGCGAACCAGATGAACCAGGACCGGCGGGTGGCTCGGCCTGTCACAGTATTTCCTCCTTGAGCACGGTTCGGGCGAAGAGACGCCCGCACTGCCGCCTCATATAGTTGTAGCGCGTAAGCAATGACGAAACATAGCCGTTACCCGGGTGCTTTTCGCCACAACGCCGCAGTTCACCCGGCTGCCGGTGTCAAGGGGCGCTCCACCCCCGCGTTTAGTCCTCTGAATGCGGTAGTTGCACACGCAAGTACCGCATTCAGAGGACTAAACGCGGGGGAAGGTCAGGCCGCGCGGACGGCGCCCTCGACGGCCCACTGCCCCGACCGCCACCGCACCAGCAGGGTCGCCAGCCGCAGCAGCATGAACAGCGAGAGCCCGGTCCAGATCCCGGCCAGCCCCCAGCCGAACGCGAGCGACAGCCAGATCAGCGGCAGGAACCCCAGCGCCGCACTCAGCAGGGTCGCGTTGCGCAGGAAGGCGGCGTCCCCGGCGCCGAGCAGGACACCGTCCAGCGCGAACACCACCCCGGCGATCGGTTGCAGCGCGACGAAGAACCACCACGCGTGCGGGATCTGGCCGAGCACGGCCGCGTCCGAAGTGAACACCTGCGGCAGAACTCCGGCCACCGACGCGAACACGACGCCGAGGAAGCAGCCGAACACCAGGCCGTAGCCGGTGATCTGCCGCGACAGCCCGCGGGCTCGTTCACTCGCCCCGGCGCCGAGGGCGGCACCCACGAGCGACTGCGCGGCGATCGCGAGTGAATCCAGCACCAGCGCGAGGAAGGTCCACAGCTGTAGCACGACCTGGTGCGCGCCGACGGCCTCGGTGGACGTCCGCGCGGCGACCGCGGCGGCGGAGACGAAACACGCCTGGAAGGCGAGGCTTCGGAGCACCAGGTCCCGGCCGAGGCCGAGCTGGGCACGCATCACCTTCGGTTCCGGGCGCAGCGGGACCCGTTCCCGCACCAGGGCCGCGATGAACAGCGACGCCGAGATCACCTGCGCGACGACGTTCGCGATCGCCGACCCTTCCAGCCCCCAGTCCGCGCCGTACACCAGCACCGGGCACAGCACGGCGGAGATCCCGTTGCCCGCCAGCACATAGCGCAACGGCTTCGCGGAATCCTGGACGCCGCGCATCCAGCCGTTGCCCGCCATCGTGATCAGGATGAACGGCGTCCCGAACAGCGCGATCCGCAGCCAGGAGACGGCGGCGTCGGTGATCGCGGCGTCGCCGGAAAGCACCCGGGCGATCGGCGCGGCCAGCAGCTGCCCGGCGACGATCACGACCAGCCCGACGATCACCGCCAGCCAGGTCGCCTGGACACCTTCGCGGACAGCGTCGCCACGGCGGCCCGCGCCGTGCAGCCGCGCGGTCCGCGACGTGGTGCCGTACGACAGGAACGTCAGCTGGCTCGAAACCTGCGACAGCACGACACCGCCGACGGCGAGCCCGGCCAGCGGCAGCGCGCCGAGGTGGCCGACGACGGCCGTGTCCACCAGGACGTACAGCGGTTCGGCGGCGAGGACGCCGAGCGCGGGCACGGCGAGGCCGAGCACGCGTTTCGGCGGGACGCGCTCGTCGAGTTCGGAGGCTTCAGGCACCACCGCAGACTAAAGGTCGGAGGTGCGACGCCGGCGAGCCCGTGGCGGCCAAGAGACGCCCCACGCCAAGCCGGAGGCCGGTCGGCCACACGCGGCTGCGTTGTCGCCATGACCGGCCCCACGGCTGGTTTCAGAGGAGTGCGGCGATCGCGGGGCCGAAGGCGGCCCCCAGCAGGTAGGCGAGGTTGAACAGGCCCATTCCCGCCGCCCGGTGCGCTCCGGCGGCGGCTCCGGCGCGCACGGCGAAGACACCCTGGCCCGAGGCCGCCGCGAGCGAAGCGAGTGCCTGTGCGATCAGCAACGCGACGGGGGAAACGCTCACCCCCGCCAGCACCAGCGCGAGGGCGGCGAGTGCCGGGAACAGCACCGCCACCGTCCGGAACGACGTTTTCGCCGTCGCCGCGATGACCACATAGGACACCAGCCCGCCGAACAGCAGCGGCCACAGGATGGCGAGTCCGACTTCGCCGCTGGTCCAGCCGGATTCCCCGGTCAGCCGCGGCGGCAGCACGTACATCAACCCGAAGTTGGCCACCGCGAGCGCGAACGCGAGCCCTGCCGCGACGAGGAACACCGGTGTGCGCAGGAGCGCGGCGGGCACGAACCCGTCCGGCCGCGCCCTCAGGTGCCCGGCCAGCAGAACCGCTACGACGACGACCGCGCCGCCCGCGGGCAGCCACACGTGCGGTACGAACACCAACGCGGTGACCAGCGCGGTCACCAGGATCGCGCCGATCGGGTCGAAGCGTGACGGCGCGACCGGCGTCGCGGGCGCCGTTCGCAGTACCGCGGGCACGGCGAGGAGGCCGAGCGCGGGAAGCGCCAGCGCGAGTTGCCAGCCGAACGCGCCGCCGATCAGATCACCGATCAACGGCGACGTCGAGCCGACGACCGCCAGCGAAGAGGTGACCAGGCCCATCGCTCGCGCCGACCCGGCCAGGGTCATGGCCATCGTGGTGAATCCGGCGGTGCCGAGCCCCTGCGAGGCACTGCCGGCGACCAGCACCGGCAACCACGGAACGGTCGCCACCGCGACGGCACCCGCCAGCACCAGCGCGGCGCAGGTGAGCACCGCCGTCCGGACCCCGCGATGGTTCTGCAGCCCGCCGAGCAGCGGCGTGCCGACGGCGATCCCCCAGCCGAACGCCGTCACGATCCACGTCACCACCGGAATTCCGGTGCCCAGCGCCGCGGCCGCGTCGGGCAGGATCAACGACGGCCCGGCGATGCCGAACGACAACGGACCGGCCAGCAAAGCCAGCCACGGCCCCGGAATCCCGGCGCGTACCGGCACGCTCATCGCGCGGCCATGGTCGGGTAGTCGGTGTATCCGCGGTGGTCGCCGCCGTAGAAGGTCGCGGGATCGGCGTCGGCGAACGGACCGCCGGCGGCGATCCGGGCGGGCAGGTCCGGATTGGCGAGCCACAGCCGGCCGAGGCTGATCACGTCGGCGACCCCTTCTCGCAACGCGTCCACGCCGTCCGCCACGGTCGCCGGTTCCGGGCCTGCCGGGTGCGGGTTGAGGATGAGGGTGCCCGGCCATTCGGCGCGGATGAGCTTGGTGATGTCCCGCGTGCCGAACTCCGAGACGTGCACGTAAGCCAGCCCTGCCGGACCGACCGCGCGGACGAGGGCGGGGTAGAGGTCTTCGGTGTCGCTCTCCCGGGTGCCGTTGAGAGTGGAGCCGGGAGACAGCCGGATGCCGGTGCGCTCCGGGCCGATCGCGTCGGCGACCGCCCGCGCCACCTCCACCGCGAACCGGATGCGGTTCTCGATCGGGCCGCCATAGGCGTCGGTGCGCCGGTTGGTGTTGTCGGCGAGGAATTGGTGGATCAGGTAGCCGCTGGCTCCGTGCAGTTCGACGCCGTCGAATCCGGCCTCCATCGCGAGCCGCGCGGCGGCGGTGAACTCGTCCACGGAACGCGCGATGTCCGCCAACGTCATTTCCCGCGGTCGCGGGTGGTCGAGCAGGCCGTCCGGGGTGTACAGCTTTTCGCCCGACGGGATCGCCGTCGGGGCCAGTGGCAGGCTGCCGTCCGGGTAGAGCGAGGGGTGCCCGATCCGGCCGGAGTGCATCAGCTGGACGAAGATCCGGCCCCCGCGCTCGTGCACGGCCTCGGTGACCGCGCGCCACGCGGCGGCATGCTCCGGGGTGTGCAAGCCGGGCGTGTCGATGTAGCCCTGGCCGATGACGCAGGGTTGTGTGCCTTCGGTGATGATCAGCCCGGCGGCGGCGCGCTGCGCGTAGTACTCGGCGGTCAGCCCGGTGACGTGGCCGCCCTTCGCGCGGCTGCGGGTCATCGGCGCCATCGCCAGGCGGTTCGGGAGGGACAGGGTGCCCGCGGAGACCGGGGCCAGCAACTCGTTCATACCCGGAAGCTTGATCCGGGCGGGCTGTTCCCGAATCGGTAAGGTTTCGGTACCGGGGTACTGGGATTCGGCGTCCGTACCTCACTCACGGTTACGGAGGCCGGTGTGTTGTACGGCAGGGCCGGCGAGCAGGCGGCGATCGAAACGCTGCTTTCCGCGGCTCGCGCCGGCCGCAGCGGCGCGCTGGTACTGCGCGGCGAGGCGGGTATCGGGAAATCCGCGTTACTGGGCTGGGCGGCCGAAGCCGCCTCCGGGCTGCGCGTGCTGTGGGTCAAGGGAATCGAAGCCGAAGCCGATCTGGCGTTCGGCGGGCTGGTCCAGTTGCTGTGGCCGGTACAGGACCGGATCTCCGCACTGCCCGGCCCTCAGGCCGAAGCGTTGCATGCGGTGCTGGACTCGGGCCGCACCAGCGGCCAGGACCGGTTCTTGACCGGGCTCGCCGTACTCACCCTGCTCGCCGACGTCGCCGACGACGGTCCGGTGCTGTGCCTTGTCGACGACGCGCAGTGGCTGGATCGCGCGACAGCGGACGCCTTGTTGTTCGCCGCCCGGCGGCTGGCCGCGGATCGCGTCGCGATGGTGTTCGGGGCGAGGGAGACCGGTTTCGCCGCGGCGGATCTGCCGGAACTGCGCCCGGCCCGGCTCGACCCGGACGACGCCGCGCGGCTCCTGGCCGAACGAGGGCTGGCACCGCCGTCACCGGCGAGGGTGCTCGCGGAATCGGCGGGCAATCCGCTGGCACTGCTCGAATTCGCGGCCTCGCAACGGGAACCCGACGCGGCAGCCGGACCGCTGCCGGTGGCCGACCGCGTGCTGGCGGGCTTCCGCGCGCAGATCAGCGCGTTGCCGTCGCGGACCCGGCTGATGATGCTCATCGCCGCGGCCGAGGGACGCGGGCACCTTCCGACGCTGCTCGGGGCAGCCGAAACGCTGGGAGTCGGCCTCGCCGACCTGGAACAGGCCGAGACCGCGCGGCTACTGGAGGTCACCGGGGGTACGGTCACCTTCCGGCATCCGCTGATCGGCACGGCCGCCTACCAGGGTGCCGTCCTCGCCCGCCGGATCGCGGTGCACCAGGCGCTCGCCGAGTCCACTTCGGACGCCGACTGCCGGGTCCGGCATCTCGCCGCCGCCACCACCGCCCCCGACGAGCGGGTCGCCGCGGAGATCGTGCGCTCGGCCGAACGCGCGCGGGTGCGCACGGCGTTCACCGCGGCCGCCGGGTTGTACCGGCAGGCCGCGCGACTCACCGCCGAGGCCGGGATGCGAGCGGCGCGGCTGGGAGAGGCCGCGTCCCTGGCACTCGCCGCCGGGCACGGGAAGCAGGCCGCCGAGCTGGTCCGGCAGGCGGCACCGCTGACCGAGGACACCAAGGCACGCGCCTCGCTGGCGCAGGTGGAGGCGGCCACGGAGTTCGAACTGGGAGACGGCCGCGCGGCCGCCCGCCTTCTCGTCGAGCACGCACGGTCCGCCGAGTCGTCCGATGCGGTGGCGATGGCGCGCACCGGCGCCCGGTACGCGTGGTCCTCCGGCGACCGGGAGACCGTGCGCGCCGCGAACGACGCGCTGGACGGCGGCGACCCGGTGGTCAAGGGCATGGCCGTGCTGGTGGACGACGACTTCGCGGCCGGGTTGCCGCTGCTGGCCGAGTACGTCGCGCACGCGCCGGGCACCGATCCCGGCAGGACCTACTGCGCGATGATCCTCGGCGATGACACTGTGACGAGGGAACTCGCGCTCTCCGAAGTGGCTCGCTGCCGTCGCGAAGGACTGATCGGTCTGCTCCCTCAGGTGTTGCAAGACCTGGCGGGGGCGCAGGTTTCGGCTGGACTGCACCGGGACGCGGCCGCGTCGGTCGCCGAAGCGGTACGGATCTCCCGGGACACCGGATCGCACCGGCGGCTGCCCCGGCTGAACGCCGTGGTGGCGCGGGTGGCGGCGATCGAAGGGGACGAACGGCGCTGCCGGGAGCTGGCGGAGGTGCCGCCGGACGCGGGTGGCGCGGCGAGCCTGGTGGCACTCGCGTTGCTCGACCTCGGGCTCGGCCGCTACGAGTCCACTTTGGACCGATTGGAGACCTTGCAGCGCGGTCCGCTCGGATATACGACGGTGGCGATCGCGGCGGCCCCCGACCAGTTGGAGGCGGCGGTACGCCTTGGCGACCCGAGCAGGGCGGAACCCGCCTTTCGCCGGTTCGAGGCGTGGGCGGAGGCGGGCGATCAGGCGTGGGCCAAGGCGGTGGCGGCACGCTGCCGCGCCATGCTGGACGACGACGAGCCGCATTACCTGCGAGCGCTGGAATCGCACTCGTTCGACGAACGGCCTTTCGAACGGGCGCGCACCGAACTGCGCTACGGCGAATGGCTGCGCCGAGCCAAACGCCGTAGCGACGCCCGCGTTCCGCTGCGCTCGGCACTGGATGTCTTCTCCCGGCTGCACGCGAAACCGTGGGCCGACCGGGCCAGGATCGAACTCGGGGCCACCGGCGACTCCGGCCCGATGGCCGAACCCGCCGCGGAGAACCCGCTGGATCGTCTTACGTCGCAGGAACTCCAGGTGGTCCGGCTGGCCGCGGACGGCAGCACGAGCCGGGAGATCGCCGCACAGCTGTTCCTCAGCCCGCGTACTGTCGAGCATCACCTGTACCGGGCGTACCCGAAACTCGGCGTACGGTCCCGGCGGGAGCTGGCCCGGCTGGACCTCGGCCTGGGTTGAGCGGCGAGGCTCACACCGGGAAAGCGGCCGGGCCGAAGCGGGCGTGCTTCACGCCGGTGACGTACGCCCAGTACCGGTCGCCGTAGGACCAGTGCCACCATTCGCTCGGGTAGTTCACGAATCCGGTCGCGGTCATCGCGTCGATGAGCGTTTCCCGGTTGGCGCGCGCCTCGGGGCCGATCAGCGCGGATCCGGTGAAGCATTCCGTCCCGTACTCCGGCGGCGTCGCGTTCACGTCGGTCCCCATCGGCAGCTCGACGCCGTCGACGGTGCACAGCGTGAGATCCACCGCTCCCCCGGCGACATGCGGCGCGACTTCGGGCGGTGACACATAGGTGGCGGCTTCGGCGGCCACCTGCTCGGACGGCCGGCCGGGGTTGGCTCGCGCGATCCGGGCCTTGCTGTCCGCGAAGTAGCGCTCCTGCACCTCTCGCGGCCGGAACCCCTCGACGACGAGCAGACGCAGCCCGCGCGGGAGCTGGCATTGCGCCGCGACGAGCCGGTCCGCGACGCTGAGCCGCACGTGCGCGTAGGCGCCCCGTTCGTCGGCGAGCCTGGGGTCTGTCCGGATCGCGCCGGTTTCCCGCAGGTCCACCAACGGTTCGCCGCATTCCCGGACGGACATGGCTGCGATACGAGGATCCGACAAGGACACGAACGAAGACATGCGCACCACTGTCCACCGGCGTCCTTCAGGAACGCTGTAACCCCGTTACAGCGGAGAGTTCCTCGTACTCGCGGGCGCCGTAGGTCCGGAAGGTCTCCAGGGCTTCCGCCGTCATCCGCTCCCCCGCCGGCGCGTCGCCGAGCGCGTCGTGCACCTCGGCGAGGGTGCGCAACGTCCGTGCCCGGAACAGTTCGGCGCGCAGCTCGGTCCACCGCTGTAGCGAGTCATCCAGGCAGTCTTTCGCTTGGTACAACCGGCCTTCGGCGAGATGCACCTCCCCGACGACGCGGAGGGTGCACGCATGACCGAAGGCGTCGCCGAGCTCGCGGCAGACCTCCAGCGAGTGGTCCGCCAGCCGCCGCGCGGCGACCGAGTCCCCGCGCCGCAGCAAGGCCTTGGCCAGGGCGCGTTCGGAATAGGCGACGAGCATGCGGTCTTCGGATCCCTCGAAGACCGCGAGCGCCTCACGCGCGAACTGTTCGGCTTCGGCCCACTCGCCGCGGGCCCGGTGGTACAGCGACAGGCTGCGCAGTGTCAGTCCCTCGCCGCGCCGCGAGCCCGCCGCCGCGAACGACGCTCGTGCCTCGGTCAGCGCGGTCAGCGTCCTCGGGTAGTCCCCCATTTCCAGCCGGACCGTGCCCGCCAGCCGGTGGACGTGGCCCATCGCCCCCGGATCGTCCAAACCGGACCACATCCGCCCGGCACGATCCAGGAAGTGCACCGCCTCGGGCAGATAGCCCTGCTCGCGGCACGCGGCGCCGAGCGCGGCGAGGGTGGCCGCCTCGCCCCGGACGTCACCGGCGGCGCGGAACATCGACAACGCCTGGCTCAGATGCGCGCGGGAGCGGGGGAAGTCGTCGTGCTCGTAGTACAGCTGCCCCAGCCCCGCCAGCAGAGTCGCCTCGCCCAGTGCGTTTTCGGTGCGGCGGGCCGCGGTGAGCGCCGCGTCGTGGGTGCGCCGCCAGGACCCGAGCGAGTCGTCGAGGACCCGGTTGTGCCCGCCGAAAGCGGTGCCGCACAAGGCCGACGCGAGTTCGACCGCGATGTCCACCAGGTCCAGTGAAGCCGCCAGATCGACGGCGGTGGTCATCGCCTCCTCTTCGGCGCGGAACCACTCGTACGGCCGGGCCTCGACGCGTCGCGCGATCTCCTCGTCGACGGGACGGCCCAGCCGGGACGTGCCCTGGATCGACGGCACGACCGGCGGCAGGGTCTCGTTGACCCGCTCGACCAGCCAGATCCAGGCACCGAGCACCCGCTCGACGGTGGCGGCCCGGTCCGCGGCCGATTCCTCCTCGACAGCGCGTTCCAGCGCGAACAGGCGGACGAGGTCGTGCAGCCGGTACCGCATGAGCCCCAAGGAATCCACGCCGTCGACTTCGAGCAGGGAGACGTCGACGAGGTCTTCGAGCACCTGCTCCGCGTCGTCGAGCTCGGCCTCCATCGCCGACGCGGCGACCCAGGCGGGGAAATGCGCCAGACCGAGCAGCCCCAGTCTTCGCAGCGCGGTCCGCACCGCCTTGGGCAACAGCGTGTAGCTCAGGTTGATGCTGGCCCGCACCTCCTGATCGCCGACCACCAGTTCGTCGAGACGCCGCTGTTCGTGCGCCAACCGGCTCGCCAGCCGGGACAGCGTCCACTGCCGACGTGAGACCAGCCGCGCGCCGGCGACGCGGATCGCGAGCGGCAACTGCCCGCACAGCTCGGTGATCTCGGCGGCCGACGCGGGTTCGGTGCTCGCGCGATCCGCTCCGACGATGCGGGTGAACAGATCGAGCGCGGCGTCGGCGGGCAGCACGCCGAGTTCGAGGAAGGTCGCACCCGCCAGCGCCGGCAGCCGGTTGCGCGAGGTCACGATCACCGCGCACCCCGGGCTCCCGGGCAGCAATGGCCGGACCTGCGCCTCGTTCGCGGCGTCGTCGAGCACGACGAGGGTCCTGGTGCCCGCGAGCAGCGTCCGGTACCGGGCGACCCGCTCTTCGAGTGAGCCGGGCGGCGTCGTCGCGGGGTCGAAATCACGCAGGACGCGGCCGAGTACCTCCTCGGCGGTCGACGGCGTGCCGGTGGAACCGTGGAGTTCCAGATGGACCTGGCCGTCGGGGAACCGCTCGGCGATCTCGTGCGCGGCCCGGTGCGCCAAAGTGGACTTGCCCACGCCGCCCGCACCGGCGACGACGGCGACCGGCATCGTGCCGGGCCGCACCAAGGTCGTGCGCAGTGCCGCGAGTTCCGGCGCGCGGCCGGTGAAATCGGGTGGCGGCGACGGCAACTGCCGCGGTGTACGGGAGGTGACCGCCGGGAGCAGGGCCGCGTCGCAGCGCAAGATCGACTCGTGCACGCGCCGCAGCTCCGGCCCGGGATCGAGGCCCAGTTCGTCGCTCAGCGCCTTCCGGCCGCGTTCGTACACCTCAAGCGCTTCGGCCTGCCGCCCGGACCGGTACAACGCGACCATGAGGCCGCCGCGCAGCCGTTCCCGGGTGGGGTGCAGGGCGACCAGCTCGGTGAGCTCCGCGAGCAGCCGCGGCCCCTGTCCCGCCGCGAGATCCGCGTCGACCCGCTCCTCGGTGACGGTCAACCGCAACTCGTCGAGCCGGGTCGCCTCGGCGCGCAGGAACGACTCCCCGATCCCGCCGAGCGCGGGCCCGCGCCACAGGGCGAGGCCGGTGCGGAAGAGGTCCGCGCCTTCGGTGTGATCGCCGCTCTGCGCGGCCTGCCGTCCCCGTTCCACCAGCTGTTCGAACATCCGTACGTCGAGGGCGTCCTCGGCGACGTCGGCGCGGTAACCGTTCCGGTCGGACACGATGACCTGCGGCAACCCGGCCGCGTCGAATGCCCGGCGCAACGTCGCGACATACGTCTGCACCACCGCGCGGGCGGTCGTGGGTGGCTCTTCTCCCCACACCACGCCGATCAGCCGTTCGGCGGGCACCGTCCGGCCGTATCCCAGCAGCAGCGCGGCGAGCAATGTGCGCGGCTTCGTCCCCGGGAGCGCGATCGGCCCCGACGGGCCGGTCACCTCCATCGGCCCGAGCAGAGAAAACCTCATCCGTCCCTCCCCAGAGCGGATCCCTCACAGCGCGCCGCCTCGCTGTAGCCCGCGCTGAAGCGTGGCTACAGCGGCCTCCCGGAGCCTCTGTGTCGTCCACGAACATCATGCTCAGGAAAGGTCGTCATGAACAGCTCCGGTTCTCCAACGGCGGTCCGGTTCGCCGCCGCGATCACGGCCCTCGTGACACTGGTCGCAGGCTTGCTCACGTTCGGCACGCGGAACGAGGCCAGCGCGGCTTCCACGGTGGGGGGATCGATCACCCGCGCGGAGATCATCGCCAGGGCCAAGTACTGGTACGACCGGGGCGACACCTGGTACAGCCAGAACCAGTCGGACGCGATCTCGGACGGCACCGGCGGCAAGTACCGGCCGGACTGCTCCGGCCTGGTCGCGATGGCCTGGCACCTGCCCAAGAAGTCCGACGGCTGGGATCTCAACACCGACGACTTCGAGTCCTATTCGCACAAGTCCTGGGTGCCGAGCCTGCACGACCTGCTGCCCGGTGACGCGCTGCTCAAGAACGGTCACATCGAGCTGTTCGAGAAGTGGGTCGACACCGGTGACCACAGCGCCGGCGCCTGGGTCTACTCGGAGAACACCTACGGCCAGAAGACCAACCACAACATCAACAGCTGGTCGGAGATGACCACCTACCGCGGCATCCGCTACGACAAGGTCATCGAAAAGTCCCTCGACGGTGGTGACTTCGACGGCAACGGCGCCGGCGACATCTACGCCACCGGCACCGGCACCCTGACCATCTGGAACGGCAAGGGCAACAACAACTTCGGCACCGCCGACCCCATCGGAGGTGGCTGGGACGGCTTCACCCGCCCCGCCGCCGGTGACTTCAACAAGGACGGCAAAACCGACCTCGCCGCCGTCAAGAACGGCACCCTCTACGTCTGGAACGGCAAAGGCGGCAACAAATTCGGCGCCGCCGACGCCGTCGGCAGCGGCTGGGCGCCCTTCTCCGCGCCCGTCGCCGGAGACTTCAACAACGACGGCATCAGCGACCTCTCCGCGGTCAAGGACGGCACCCTCTACATCTGGAACGGCAAAGGCAACGGCAGGTTCACCCCCGCCGACACCGTCGGCGGCGGCTGGGAACCCTTCACCGCGCCCGTCGCCGGAGACTTCGACAACGACGGCAAGACCGACCTCGCCGCCATCCGCGACGGCAACACGCTTTACATCTGGAACGGCAAGGGCGGCAACAAATTCGGCGCCGCCGACTCGATCGGCAGCGGCTGGGCCAACTACCACCGCACCCTGATGTCGCTGGGCGACGTCAACAAGGACGGTCACTCCGACATCGGCGCCATCGACCAGACCACCGGCACCTTCTATCTCTGGAACGGCAAAGGCGCCAACAAGTTCGGTGCCGCCGACGCCCTCGGCGGCGGCTGGCTCCCGCACTTCTGACCGGTTCCGTCCCCACCCCACGACCTTGGAGGGTCGACCAGTGTCGAAGAACTTCGCCCGCCGTGCGACCACGGCAGCCCTGACCGTCTTCGCGATCACCGCCCTGTCCCCCGTCGCGCACGCCGAAGAAGAACCGGCCGGCTTGGTGACCGCCGCCTACGCGACGGCCCCGTGCGACCGCTCGGGCACGACCAGCCAGGACGCCGCCCTGGCCACGCAACTCAACGGCACCCTGACCGCGAAGATGCGGGGATACCTGACCGCGTACCGCGTTTCCTGTGCCCGAGTGGTGGTGGAAGCCGTCCGCGCCCGCGGGCTGAGTCAGAGAGCGGCGGCCATCGCCATCGCCACGGTGATCGTGGAGACGAGTCTCCAGAACATCAGCGAGGAGGTCGACCACGACAGCCTCGGCCTGTTCCAGCAACGCGCGTCCTGGGGCAGCGCCGCGAACCGGCTCAACCCCGTCTGGGCCACCAACGCCTTCCTCGACAAGATGGTGCGGGTGTACCCGAACGGCTCATGGAGCTCGGCGCCGATCGGTGAGGTGTGCCAGGCGGTGCAGGTCTCGGCCTACCCGGACCGCTATCAGACCGAGGCCGGTGACGCGCAGAAGATCGTCAGCGCGCTGTGGCAGCGCTCCGCCGCGGACGGCGGGGACTTCGACGGCAACGGCGCCGGCGACATCTACGCCACCGGCACCGGCACCCTGACCATCTGGAACGGCAAGGGCAACAACAACTTCGGCACCGCCGACCCCATCGGAGGTGGCTGGGACGGCTTCACCCGCCCCGCCGCCGGTGACTTCAACAAGGACGGCAAAACCGACCTCGCCGCCGTCAAGAACGGCACCCTCTACGTCTGGAACGGCAAAGGCGGCAACAAATTCGGCGCCGCCGACGCCGTCGGCAGCGGCTGGGCGCCCTTCTCCGCGCCCGTCGCCGGAGACTTCAACAACGACGGCATCAGCGACCTCTCCGCAGTGAAGGACGGGACGCTCTACATCTGGAACGGTAAGGGCAACAACCACTTCACCCCCGCCGACAGCGTCGGCGGTGGCTGGGAACCCTTCACCGCGCCCGTCGCCGGAGACTTCGACAACGATGGGAAGACCGATCTGGCGGCGGTCAGGGACGGCAGCACGCTTTACATCTGGAACGGCAAAGGCGGCAACAAATTCGGCGCGGCCGATGCCGTCGGAGGCGGCTGGGGTGACTACCACGCCACCCTGATGTCCCTCGGAGACGTCAACAAGGACGGCCACAGCGACATCGGCGCCATCCACCAGACCACCGGCACCCTCTACCTCTGGAACGGCAAGGGCGCCAACAAGTTCGGCGCCGCCGACGCCCTCGGCGGCGGCTGGCTCCCGCACTTCTGAGGCGGCCACGGTCCGCGCCCCACCCCGGGCGCGGACCGTTCGCTCAGCGGAGGAACGGTTCGTGGCGTCGTTGCCGGCGCAGCGACTCGATCTGCCGCGTGGTATCGAGCGAAACACTGACGAGGAAGACGAGGACCACCTGCAGGGTCACCCCGGCGACGAGCAGCGCCGGGCTCGCGTCCAGCAGGGCCAGACCGGCGGCCGGGATCAGCGCGACCAGTCCCGAGCAGAGCGCTCCGAAGGCGAGGATCCGGCGGTTCACGTGATCGAGGTACTCGGCGGTCCAGTTCCCCGGCCGGATCCCGGGGACGAAACCGCCCACCCGCACCAGTTCGCCCGCCACCTTGTCCATGTCCTGCGCCACAGCCGCCCTCGCGAAGGCGAAGAGGCAGACGAGGACGAAGTAGACCGCGGTCCACCCGGGATCTCCCAGGCCGAAGTAATACACCGGCACCGACAGCAGGACCGCGGCGACGACGGCCGGACTGTTCGCTTGGGGGAAGCGAAGGGGAATGTACGTCGAGGTCCCGCCGAAGGCGCGTCTGCCGATCATCCGCTTGGCGTACTGCACCGGGACGCGGCGCTGTCCCTGCGCGATGACGATCGTGAGCACCGTGATCGACAGCGTCACCACGGTCATCACCGCGATCGCGGCCCAGCCCGCCCTTGCGTACAGACGCAGGAACTCCGCGGGCAGCACCGCCAAAACCTGCGCGAGCAGCAGGATCCGGACGCCGTCGCCGAATCCCCGGTCGGTGATCACCTCGGTCAGCCGCAGGACCAGGGCGGTTCCCGCGGTCAGGCACACGACGACGATGGCCCCTGGTCGATCGAGGACGTTCTGGCCGCGGAACGCGAGCACCCCGACGGCGCCCAGCAGGCCGAGCGCGACGGTGAGCCGCCGCTGGTACCGCTTCAGCACCCGTGCGCCGGCTTCACCTTCGGCCCGGAGCGCGGCCAGCCGCGGGATCAGGACGATCAGTCCTGACAGGAGTCGCGGGGCGGCCAGGCAGGGCAGGACGCCGAACGCGAACACCGGCAGGGTGGCCAGGCCGCCGCCGGTGAGGAGGTCGAGGATCCAGCTCAGCGGGTGATCGGCTTCCGGCGCGCGGACGGTCACATGAGGGGTGGGCAGGCTCTGGCCCAGCCGGAACAACACGATCACGCCCAGTGTGACCAGGATCCGGCGGCGGAGGGAGGCTCGCTCGTTCATCGTGGGGATCACGTTAGGAACGACCGATGAAATTACGATGACACCGTCACAGCAGCGGCGCCCTCGACAAGGCCTCCCGCAGCTTGCCGAGCACCTCGTCCGCAGTCCCCTCCGCGGTGCACCCGGCGGCCTGGCGATGTCCGCCGCCACCCAGCTCCCCCGCGGCCGCCGAGACGTCGACGCCGCCCGCCGACCGAAGCGAGACCGTCCATCGCTGCCGCGGTCCGATCGGTTCGGTTTCCTTGAGCACCACGGCGACCCCGGCCTCGCGAGTGGACCGGACGACGTCGATGACCGCTTCGACCTCCTCGGCGCGCACGGATCGCGCGGCGTCGAGGGTCACCACGGCGTGCGCGAGGCCGAAGCCGCGTGCCTCTTCCGGCTCGAGCCGGGCACCCGCGAGGACGTCCGAAAGCATCGGCAACCACGCGAACGGGTGATCGTCGACGATCTCGCGGACCACCTTGTCCGGATCGACACCGGCTTCGAGCAGCTTCGCGGCCATCAGATGGGTCGACGGCCGTGCCCGGCGGAACCCGCTCGTGTCCGTGACGAGCCCCGCGTACAGGCAGCGAGCGATCGGCTCGTCGATCTCGGTGCCGAGCTCGGCCAGCAACGCGAAAACGAGGACGGCGGTGGCCTCGGCGGTGTCGTCGACGACGTGGTGCGTGCCGTAGAAGACGTTGGACGCGTGGTGGTCGATCACCAGGACATCGCCGCCCGCCGCGCGGACGGCGTCCACCCGCGACGCGAGCTTCCCGAGCCTGCCCGGGGTTGGTGTGTCGAGCGCGACCAGCAGCTGTTCACTCTCCGGCAGCTCGCTCGCGGGGACGAAGAGCCCGCCGACGTCCAGGCTCCGCAGGGTTTCGGGCATCTCCTCGGGCTCGCCGACCGAGACGCGGACCTTGACGCCGCCACGCAGCTGGAGTGCCCGGCCCAGCGCCAGCGCGCTGCCGAGCGCGTCGGCGTCCGGGCGGACATGGCCGAGCAGGGTCACGTCGTTCGCGCGCGCCAGCAGGGCGGCGGCTTCCTTCAGGTTCGGCACTGGAGTGGCTGTCACAATCAGTCAAGCTACGCTCTACCGGATGTCCGAGTACGCGATCCTGGTCTACCCGTCCGCCAACCGGGTCTACACCGACTCCACTCCGGCCCTGCTGCGCGCGGAGCTGGCGGTGTTCGGTCTGTCCGCCTTGGAGACCGAAGTCTCCGAGATCGGCGAGACGGAACTCGGCGGCGTCGGCTACCTCACCTTCACCACGCCCGCCCCGCTGAGCGAACGCGATCTCGCGCTCCTTTCGAACCTTTCCGCGCTGTACGCGCTGTTCGAACTCGGCGACGGCGTCCTGAAGCCGGTGACGATCAGCCCGCTCGCGAACTTCGACTCGGATCTGCTGACCATCCAGAAGTACCCGGGCAAGACGAACGAGCTGTTCACCAAACTGCTCGTCAACGTCACCCTCATGTCGACGGCGAACCCGGCGGCGATGCTGGACAAGCCGCTGCATCTGCTCGATCCGCTCTGCGGCCGCGGCACCACGCTGAACCAGGCGATGATGTACGGCTTCGACGCGACCGGCCTCGACGTCGACGGCAAGGATTTCGACTCTTACGAACTGTTCGTCAAGACCTGGCTGAAGCAGAAGCGGATCAAGCACAGCGCCGAATCCGGTCAGGTCCGTCGCAACAAGGCCCGGCTCGGCAGGCGGCTCGACATCGGTTTCGGGATCACCAAGGAGCAGTACAAGGCGGGTGACGTCCGCAAACTGAGCTACCTCAACTGCGACACGCTCACCACCGACGAACTGCTGCGGCCGAACTCGGTGGACCTCATCGTCACCGACGCCCCGTACGGCGTGCAGCACGGCAGCCACCGCACCCAGGACGCGTCGCTCGCGCGCAGCCCGCGAGACCTGCTCGCGGCCGCGGTCCCGGTGTGGACGAGGGTGCTGCGGCCCGGCGGCGCGCTCGGCATCTCCTGGAACACCAACGTCGCGCCCCGCGAGGAACTCGCCGCGATCCTGGACAAGGCCGGGCTGGAAGTCCGCGAGGGCGGCCCGTTCGCGGAGTTCGCGCACCGGGTGGACCAGGCGATCGTGCGGGACCTGATCGTCGCGGCCAAACCGGCCTGACCCCCCGCGTTTCGTCCTCTGAATGCGGTAGTTGGCATCGCGCACTACCGCATTCAGAGGACGAAACGCGGCGTCAGGCGATGCGTTCCCCCACGAACTTCAGCACGTCCGGCATGATCTCGCGCCAGTAGTCGTCGTTGTGCCCACCCGGCGTCATCTTCGCGACGACGGGGTCCAGTGCCTGGATGAGCTTGCGGTCGGCGCGGGCGAAGGGATCCGAGTTCCCGCACCACACCCCGGTCGATTCGGCGGAAAGATCGGCGGTGTGCAGCAACGGCTCGTGCGATTCCCATTGCGCGCGATCCGCGAAGACCTTGCGGGATTTGGCATCGGGCCAGCTCACGAACAACGCCGCGCTGGCGACGGCGACGGCTTTCAGGTCCTTGTGGTCGCGGGCGTAGCGCAGGGCGCCGAATCCGCCCATCGAGATCCCGAACATCGCCGACGGCGGCCGCAGCTGGCGCTGGGCGAGCCAGCCGGGCAGTTCGTCGGACAGCATCCGCTGCGGGTCGTCGGCCTTGCCGACGTCCACCCAGTAGTTGTCCCCGTCGACGGCGGCCACCGCGAACCCGGGCCGTCCGGCCGCGACGGCCTGGTTCAGCGCGTCCTGCACGCCGAGGTTCAGGAACGTCCGCGCGTCGGCGCCGCGCCCGTGCAGGGCGACGCAGACCGGCATCCCGACCCGTGACACCCCGTCCGGCGCGATGATGACGAGGTTGACGTCGCGGTTCCGCGCCGCGGACCGCATCTTCTGCACCGTGACCGCTTCGGTGAGCGGCGTCGGAGTGCTCGGTGGGGCCACCGGGGGCGGCCCTACCAGGGGCGGTTTCTCGGCGCCGCAAGCGGAAACCAGCGCCGAGCCGCCGAGAGCCGCGGCTCCCAGCAGCAGGCCACGCCGGCTCACGGCGTGGTCCACCCGATCAGCGACGGGTCTCCTCGTCGGCGAACTCATCGTCTTCGGCCTCTTCCCGCGGCGGCTTGTACGGGTCGGCTTCACCGGCGTGCTGCGCCCCAGTCGCCCGCCGGGCGACCTCCGCGTCGGCTTCCCTGGCCTTCGCGAGGAGGTCTTCGATGCGCTTGGCGTCCTCAGGAATGCTGTCGGCCACGAAGGCCAGCGTCGGAGTGTAGCGGACACCCGTGCCCTGACCGACCTTCGTGCGCAGGACACCGCGGGCGGATTCGAGCGCCGCCGCGGCGCCGGCGTGGTCGGGCGTTGACTCCAGGTTCTCGCCGAGCACCGTGTAGTAGACCGTGGCGTCGTGCAGATCCGCCGTGATCTTCGTGTCGGTGATCGTCACGTGGTTGAGCCGCGGATCCTTGATGTCGTGCTCGATCGCGTGCGCGACGATCTGTGAGATCCGCTTGGCGAGCTTACGAGCCCGAGCGGGGTCGGCCATGGGATTTCGTCTCCTCGAAAGATCTTCATTCAGTGTCTGTCGGTGAACCCGCGACCGCGATCGACGTCGGCAGGACGCTGCCTGGTCATCCACGTCACGACACGCGACCATGGCGTCCTGCCACCGCGATAGCGGGGCCTTCGGCCGGGCGGGTTCGCGCGCACGGTCATCTCTCCGATTACATCTCAACTCCGCCGACAGGTTCAGTCATCCGGGCCGAGCAGCCGGCGGTGGGTGGAGAGCAGGTCGAACTCCGGCCTTCCGGCCACGAGGCGCTCACACGAGTCGAGCACGTCACGAACCTGCTCGCCACTCGCCGCGACCACGGCCACACCGATCAGCGCGCGCCGGTGCAGGTCTTGATGGCCCGCTTCGGCGACGGAGACGTCGAAACGCCTGCGCACCTCGGCCAGCACCGGCTTGATCACGGATCGCTTCTGCTTGAGCGAGTGGACGTCGCCCAGCAGGATGTCGAGCTCAAGAGCTCCTACGAACATGTGGGGTTCTGGGTTGTTTCGAAGGTGAAGCGGCGCTCCCCCGCCCAGATGCGGAGGAGCGCCGCTTTGTCACTTACGCACGCGGCTTTTCGCGCTGCTCGTAGGTCTCGATGATGTCGCCGACCTTGAGGTCGCTGTACGACCCCAGAGTCAGACCACACTCGTACCCGTCGCGGACCTCGACCACGTCGTCCTTGAACCGCCGCAGCGAGCTGATCGGCAGGTTCTCGGCGATGACGGTCGCGTCGCGGAGCAGGCGGGCCCGCGCGTTGCGGCGGATCTCGCCCGAGACGACGAGACAACCGGCGATGGTGCCGATCTTCGACGACTTGAAGACGTCGCGGATCTCCGCCTTGCCGAGCTCGACCTCTTCGTACTCCGGCTTGAGCATGCCCTTCAGAGCCTGCTCGATCTCCTCGATCGCCTGGTAGATGACCGTGTAGTACCGGACGTCGACGCCTTCGCGGGTGGCCCGCTCGGTCGCCTTGCCCTGCGCACGGACGTTGAAGCCCAGGACGATCGCGTCGGACGCGGTCGCCAGGTCGATGTCGGACTCGGTGACGCCACCGACACCGCGGTGCACGACGTTGAGTTCGACGTCGTCGCCGACCTCGAGCTGCACCAGCGAAGCTTCGAGGGCCTCGACGGTACCGGAGTTGTCACCCTTGATGATCAGGTTGAGGCTGTTCGTCTCCTTCAAGGCGGAGTCGAGGTCCTCGAGGCTGACCCGCTTGCGGCGCGACGCGTTGAGGGCGTTGCGCGTCCGGGCGGAGCGGCGCTCGGCGATCTGCCGGGCGACGCGGTCCTCGTCGACCACCAGGAAGGTGTCGCCCGCACCCGGCACCGAGGTGAACCCGATGACCTGGACGGGACGCGACGGGTACGCCTCCGTGACGTCGACGTTGTGCTCGTCGACCATCCGGCGGACGCGGCCGTAGGCGTCACCCGCCACGACCGAGTCACCGACGCGCAGCGTGCCTCGCTGGACCAGCACCGTGGCCACCGGACCGCGGCCGCGGTCGAGGTGGGCCTCGATCGCGACACCCTGGGCCTCCATGTCCGGGTTGGCCCGGAGGTCCAGCGCGGCGTCGGCGGTCAGCAGGATCGCCTCGAGCAGGCCGTCGATGTTGATGTTCTGCCGCGCGGAGATCTCGACGAACATCGTGTCGCCGCCGTATTCCTCGGCGACCAGGCCGTACTCGGTCAGCTGCTGCCGGATCTTGTCCGGGTTCGCGCCTTCCTTGTCGATCTTGTTGATCGCGACCACGATCGGCGCCTTGGCGGCCTGCGCGTGGTTGATCGCCTCGACCGTCTGCGGCATCACACCGTCGTCGGCCGCCACCACGATCACCGCGATGTCGGTCGAGTTGGCACCGCGGGCACGCATGGCGGTGAACGCCTCGTGACCCGGGGTGTCGATGAAGGTGATCAGACGCGGGTTGCCTTCGAGCTCGGTCTCGATCTGGTAGGCGCCGATGTGCTGGGTGATGCCACCGGCTTCACCTTCGCGCACCTTCGTCTTGCGGATCGTGTCGAGCAGTCGGGTCTTACCGTGGTCGACGTGACCCATGATGGTCACGACCGGCGGACGGACCTGCAGATCCTCTTCCTCACCCGCGTCTTCGCCGTAGGTGATGTCGAAGGTCTCGAGCAGCTCCCGGTCCTCTTCCTCGGGACTGACGACCTGAACGTTGTAGTTCATTTCGCCGCCGAGCAGTTCCAGGATGTCGTCGGACACCGACTGCGTCGCGGTGACCATCTCACCGAGGTGGAAGAGCACCTGCACCAGCGAAGCCGGGTTGGCGTCGATCTTCTCGGCGAAGTCGGTCAGCGAGGCACCACGCGGCAGGCGGATCGTCTCGCCCTGCCCCTTGGGCAGACGGACACCACCGACGCTGGGCGCCTGCATGTTGTCCATGTACTCCTGGCGCTTCTGCCGCTTCGACTTACGCCCCTTGCGCGAGGGGCCACCGGGACGCCCGAAGGCACCCGCGGTACCGCCACGGCCACCGGGGCCGCCACGACCGCCGCCGCCACGGAAACCGCCGCCACCGGCCGGGGCACCGCCACCGCCACCGGGGCCACCGCCACCGGGACGGAAACCGCCGCCACCGCCGCCGGGACGGAAACCGCCACCGCCGCCGCCACCGGGACCACCGCGGAAACCTCCGCCGCCGCCACCGGGACCGCCACGAGCGCCGCCGCCGGGGCCACCACGGGCTCCGCCACCGGGACCACCGCGGCCGCCACCGGGACCACCGGCCGGACGGGCCGGGCGGCCCGGCATCATGCCGGGGTTCGGGCGCGGGGGCATGTTGCCCGGGCTGGGCCGGTTACCGCCGGGAGCGCCGCCACCGGGACGCGGGGCCGGACGGTCGCCGCCCTGCCCGCCACCGGGACGCGGCGGACGGTTGTCGCCGCCCTGCTGGTTGCCGCCGCCGGGACGCGGGGCGGACGGGCGCGGGGCCGGGGAACCGGAACCCACGCCGAACGGGTTGTTGCCGACACGCGGGGTGCGCGGGCCGGGCTTCGGACCGCCGGGCTTGGGGCCCTGCGGCTTCGGCGGCACGACCGAACCCTGCGACGGCGTCTGGGACGCGGGCGGGGTGGCGGGTGCCGGAGGGGTCTCCTTCTTCGGCTCGGCCGGAGCGGCCTTCGCCGCCGGAGCGACCTCTTCCTTGGGCGCCGGCGGCCGGGGGCCGGGGCGCGGACCCGGGCGGGCGCCCGGAGCGGGCCGGGACGGTTGCTGGGCCGGGGCCGACGTTTCAGACGCCGCCGGAGCGGATGCCGCGGGGGCGGCCGGGGCCTCGGACTTCGCCGCGGGCGCGGGCTGAGCGGGCTTCGCGGCCGGAGCCGGGGCAGCGGGCTTCGCGGGCGGCGCGGGTGAAGGGCGCGGGCCGGGGGTCGGAACCGGCTTCTTCTTGCCGTCCTTGGACGGATACGCGTCACGGAGACGACGGGCGACCGGCGCCTCGACGGTGGACGACGCGGACTTCACGAACTCGCCCTGTTCCTTCAACTTGGCGAGAACTTCCTTGCTGGTGATGCCGAGCTCTTTCGCGAGCTCATGTACTCGGGCCTTGCCTGGCACAGCTCTCCTCATCTGGGGAGGCCGGCGGCAGACCCGCAGACCTCGTCCTATTGTCGCGCGTTCATTGATTCAGCTTCACGGCTGACTCATGACGGGTCGACCTGCTTCCTGATTCCATCCGGCACCGGGGATGTCCCGGCGCCCCTCATTCCTCGGCGAGCCGCTCCAGGCGTTCGTGGACACCCTGGGCGTCGAGCGACCCTGGAACACGAAGTGCCCGGGGGAACGCTCTGCGCCGCTCGGCCTTGGCCAGACAGTCCGGCTCGGGGTGCAACCAGGCACCCCGGCCCGGCAACCGCCGACGTTCGTCGACGATCAGCCGACCGTCCGCCGCGACCACTCGCAGCAACTCGCCGATCAAGGCCCGCTTACGGCAACCCACACAGGTGCGAACCGGAGTTTCCCGGTCATGCTGGAGGTCGGTTCCCGGCCGCGGGCTCTGAACCACTCGTAAGTCTAGCGCTTCGACCTTCACTCAGCCGAACCGGTTGCCGCGGCGGGCCGCGCCTGCCCGGCGTGTGCTTCGTCACCCTGCTCAGGGGCGGCGTCACTGCGGATGTCGATACGCCAGCCGGTGAGCCGGGCGGCGAGGCGGGCGTTCTGCCCTTCCTTGCCGATCGCGAGCGAAAGCTGGTAGTCCGGGACGACGACCCGAGCGGTCTTGGCCCGCTCGTCGACGACCTGTACGGAGACAACCTTCGCGGGCGACAGCGCATTCCCGACGAACTTCGCCGGGTCTTCGGAGAAGTCGATGATGTCGATCTTCTCGCCCGCCAGCTCGCTCATCACGTTGCGCACGCGCGCGCCGACCGGGCCGATGCAGGCGCCCTTGGCGTTGACGCCGGGCACCGTCGAGCGGACCGCGATCTTGGTCCGGTGTCCCGGCTCCCGCGCGACGGCGGCGATCTCGACCGTGCCGTCGGCGATTTCGGGGACCTCGAGGGCGAACAGCTTGTGCACCAGCTTCGGATGCGAACGGGACAGCGTGATCTGCGGGCCCCGGTTGCCGCGCGAGACGGTCACGACGTAGGCCTTGATCCGGTCGCCGTGCTCGTAGGTCTCGCCGGGCACCTGCTCGATCGCGGGCAGCACGCCTTCGATGTCGCCGACCTGGATGACGACCATGCCGCGGGCGTTGGCGCGGGCGTCACGCTGCACCACGCCGGCGACGATCTCGTTCTCCTTGGCGGAGAACTCGCCGAAGGTCTTCTCGTGCTCGGCGTCGCGCAGCCGCTGCAGGATGACCTGCCGCGCGGTGGTCGCCGCGATCCGGCCGAAGCCCTCGGGGGTGTCGTCCCACTCCTCGTCGGTCTGGCCGTCCGGGGTGAGGGTGTGCGCGAGGACACGGACCAGCCCGCTCTTGCGATCGATGTCGATCCTGGCGTGCGGCTGGTGGCCCTCGGTGTGCTTGTACGCGGTGAGGAGCGCGGTTTCGATCGCTTCGATCACCGTCTCGAAGGGGATGTCCTTGTCCCGTTCGATCGCGCGCAGCGCGGCGATGTCGACGTTCACTTCGGCTCCTCCTTCGGCTCCGTGGTGGCGGCGTTCAGGGCCGACGCATCGTTTTCCAACAGTTTCAGGTCCTCGGCAGGTGGTTGCTTGAACTCGATCTCGATGACCGCCTTGGTCACCGAGGCGTAGGGGACGTCCCGGATCTCGCCGTCCACGAGCACTCGCGCGGATTTCTCCCCCGCGTGCCCGACGCGGCCGATGAACGCCGCGCCTTCGGCCGGCGTGACCTTGACGAGGCGGAACTTCGCGCGCCGCCAGTGCCGCTGCAAGGTCAAGGGCCGGTCGAGACCCGGCGAGGTGACTTCGAGCGTGTACGCGCTGGCGATCACGTGCTCGTTCTCGTCGAGCGCGGCGGAGACGGCACGGCTGACGCTCGCCACCTCGTCCAGCCCGACGCCGTCGTCCCCGTCGACGACGACCTTGACCAGCTGGCGGCGGCCTGCCTGCTGGACCTCGAAGGAATCGAGGTCGAAACCCGCGGCCTTGACGGCTTCGGCCACGATGGGCTCCAGCCTGCTGGCGAGGTCGTTGGGCACGGTGGAGCGCTCCTGTTCGGCTGTGGGCGACCCGGCGGCGTGGATCCGGGTTCGGTAGTGGTCCAGCTTATCCGGTCACCCCAGCGTGACGCGCGAGCGGCGGCCCCGCGCGGGCTACTGGCAGGATGGGGCGGCGTGACCGGAAGATCGACAGAGCCGAGCCGTCGCACTTTCCTGCGGATGGGAGCGCTGGCCGCGCTGGCCGTGCCGCTGGCGTCCGCCTGCTCCCCCGGCTTCGACGAAAGCCCCGACCCGCTGGGTCCCCTGCTGCGCGCGGCGGAGACCGACGCGGCCGGCGCGAAGGCGCTGGGCGCCGAAGGCGAAGCGGTCGCCACCGCGCGGGCCGCGCACGCGGCCGCGCTCAAGACCGAGGTCGACCGGCTCAACCGGCCGAAGCCGGAGCAGTCCGGTCCCGCGGAGACCCCGCCGTCGTCGGTGGACGGGCTCAAGGAACGGCTCGCCCAGGCCCGCAAGCAGGCCGAGGGCCTCGTGCCTTCGCTGCCCCGCTACCGCGCCGGGATGGTCGCCTCGATCGCGGCGGGCTGCGCGGCGCTGCAGCAGAGTTCGGAGAAGCTCGGCCGCGGCGACGACGCCGGCGCGGTCGAAGTGCCCGCCGGGGTCCGGCTCGGCGGGGAGAGCGCGGAGGCCGTCCAGCAGGCGCTGGCGGCCGAACACGCGGCGATCTGGGTGTACGGGTTGGTCAGCGCGTATCTGCCCGCCGCCTTCACCGGCGCGGTGGCCAGGGGCACGGCCGAGCACGTCAAACGGAGGGACGTCTGCGAACGGATGCTTTCCGCGGCGGGTCAGACGCCCACCGGTCCGGAGGCCGCGTACGTGCCGCCGAGGCCGGTGACCGAGGCGAACTCGGCGATGGAACTGGTGGCGACGGCCGAGGCGGACGCGACCTCGGCCTGGCTCGGCGTGATCGACCGGACGGACGACGCGGCTTTGCGGACGACGGCGCTGAACGCGCTGATCGGGTCGGCGCGGCGGGGGACGGCGTGGCGGGCCGAGTTCGGCGCGAAGCCGGTGGCGATCGCCATGCCGGGCCAGTCGGTCTGAGGTCTTTCGCGCGGCTTCGGTCCCGTCGCGCGTGCTATGAAAGGTCCCTTCCTTGCAAATTTTGCAAGGAAGGGACCTTTCATAGCGCTTGAGGGTCCGGTCAGCGGCGCAGGTCACCCGAAAGCCGCAGGGCGTCGGTCGCGATCCGCTCCAGCAGCTGCTTGTCGGTCTGCTTGTTGTAGAAACCGGCCAGCACGATGGCCACTTCCGGCCCGCTGACGTGGGAGTCGTAGGCCGCGTCCTGCCCGGAGATCTTCGGAGCGCCCTGCGCCTTGAAGGTCCCGTCGCGCACCAGGTCGGACACGTTGCCCGTGCCGTCCTTGTCGGTGAGCGCCTTGAGCTGGGTCGCGGTGACCTCGCCGGGCATGGTGACCAGGACGACCGACACCAGTGCCTTCTTCCCACCGGTCTCGGTCGTGTACAGCGCCCGTGAAAGGCGCGTGCACGGCGTCTCGGTGAAGAACTTCTTGGTGTCGCCGTAGGCCTTGCTCGCGCAGTCGGTGGTCACCTGCGGCCCCTCGACCAGCGTGTACTGGAACTGGCCGCTCTTCGACGGCGGGTCCGCGACCGGGGTGGGTTCCGGCTCGTGCCGGATCAGCCACCAGAGCAGGGCGGACACGACCGCGATGGCGACCAGTCCGGCGCCCTTGAGCGCCAGGCCCTTGGTGTCCCTCGGCGGATTCGGCGCGGGCGGCGGCCCGCCCGGCCCTGCCGGTCGCACCGGCTGAAGCCGGGCCGTTTCCGTCGGTCCCGGGGTAAATTGCGCACCAACCACGGGAACATACGGTAGTTCACGCCGCTCCGGCGGTTCACCTGAACGTGCTTATCACCCGTTCGACGTCGTCAGCCGTGTTGTAGAGATGGAAGCCGAATCGCTGCCTTCCGGCCCGGGTACCGGCCACGATGCCCGCTTCCTGCACCCGGCGGGCGTCGGCGTCGAGCGAGACGATCGCGCTCCCCTGACCGGGTGAGCCGAGCGCTTCGAGGAGTGAGTCGGCGAGCCCCACGCAGTGCGCGCGGACGGCGGCGAGGTCCAGGGACGCGAGGTAGTCCAGCGACACCGCGGCGCCGGCGAACGCGAGCCAGGCCGGGGACAGGTCGAGCGAGCGGGTGCCCTCGGCGAGGCGCAACGGGAGGCCGTAGACGGTCTGCCAGCGGTCCTCCCCCGCGTACCAGTTCGCGGCGACCGGCACCGCCCGCTCCAGCACCCGCGGATGCGCGGCCAGCCACGCCGCCCCGCGCGGCGCGAGCAGCCATTTGTATCCGGCGGCGACCACCCAGTCGGCCCAGCCGAGGTCCAGTGGCTGCCACCCGGCGGCCTGCGTGGCGTCGAGCAGGACCGCGGCACCCGCCGCCTCGGCCGCGGCCCTGAGCGCGCCGAGGTCGACCTGGGCACCATCGGCCGACTGGACGACGCTGACCGCGACGAGGTCGTGCCCCTCGACGCGTGCGGACAGCTCGGCCAACGGGACTTCGGTGACCTTCACCCCGCGGTGCGCCTGGGCCGCGAACGGGAAGGTGACGCTCGTGAAGTCGTTCGCGGCGGCCAGCACACTGGCGCCGTCGGGCAGACCGGCGGCCACGTTCGCGATCAGCTGCGAGACGGACGCCCCGATCGCGACCCGCTCCGCCGGGACCCCGATCAGCGCGCCGAACCCCGCCCTGGTCCGCGCGACGGGCTCGTCGAAGTCCGCCGGACGGGCTTCGCCGCGGCGCCACCGCTCGACCGCCTCCGCCACGGCGTCGGCCACGTGCGACGGCGGGATGCCGATACTGGGCGTGTTCAGATAACCGGGCGGGACGGCGAATTCGGCTCCGAAGGTCTGCATGCTCCCGAGATTAATGAGATTCCGGGAGCACGGCGGCGACGTCGGCGTACGACGGCGGGGCCAACGGGAGTTCACCGCCGTCGCGAACGGCCTCCACCGTGCGCAGCGTGGCGGCCAGCGCCATCCGGTACGGCAGCGAACCGAGACTGACCCGGGCGACGCCGAGTTCGGCCGCTCGCGCGACGGTGACCTTGCCGGGCAGGAACAGCAGGTTCACCGGCACCCGGACGGCCTTCACCAGCCGCATGACGTCCGCGGGTTCGGCGAGCCCCGGCACGAAGACCCCGTCGGCGCCCGCGTCCACATAGGACAGAGAACGGTCGATCGCGGTGCCGATGTCGGGCTCCCCCAGCCAATGCGTGTCCGTCCGCGCGTTGACGAAGAGACCGGGAGCGCGTTCCTTCACCGCCGCGATCTTGGCGGCGTGCCGCACGGGATCGCCCAGCGCGTCTTCGAGGTTGATGCCCGCGACACCGGCTTCGGCGAGCTCAGCCGCCAGCGCGCCGACCTCGCCCGGGTCTTCGCTGAACCCGTCGGCGAGATCGACACTGATGAGCGTGTCCAGCCCGGTGAGCCGCCGCGCCAGCCGGACGGTGGCTTCCTTCGAGGACGGGGCGCCGTCCGGCTCGCCCTCGGCGGCCGAGACCCCGAGACTGGTCGTGCCGAGCGCCGAGAAGCCATGCACGGCAAGGAAGGCGGCCGTGCCGAACTCCCAGACGTTCGGCAGGAGCAGCGGGGAACCGGGGACGTGCAGGGCGGCGAATGAGGTCATGTCACGACGGTAGCCAGTGGACGCTTCGGTGACGACCGAAGCGATGGGCGGCGCTCCCGGCGACGTGGTTTTCGCAACACGACCGCCGGCCGTGGCGGCCAGATGTCCAGTTAGTGCCATATGCGCGGTTTTGCGCGGGGGTCGTGAGTGGCGATTCGTGTTCTAACCCGAATCGTCACTCACGACCCCCACGCAAAACCCACCCAAGGCACCCCAATCGGTCACCTTGTCCTAACTCGATGTCCCTTGTGGACAGTCAAGAACACGCCAGGCCAACCGCCCCCGGCGAAGTTGCGAAAGTGGCTTTCGCGACACGGTCGCCCGCCTTGAAGCGTCAGGCCCGTTCCAGGAAGGGCGTCAACAGCTCCGGCACGGACTCCTCCGCGAAAAGCAGGCCCTGCTCCTCCCCCGCGTCGTACACGGAGTACGCCCCGGCACCGGCGGCCGTGGTCGCCACGACGGTCAGCAATCCCTTGCGCCGCTGGAAGATCGATTGTTTCACCGTCCAGCCGATCACGCCTTCGCGTTCCAGGGCGAACGTGCTCCGCCGCACGGTCCCGTGCCGTCCGACGAGGTACCGCCCGGTGATCCCGTGCCCGAGGTTGCGATAGGCGTCCAGCGCCAGCAGCACCGACGCCGGCAGCAGCACGACGCCGAGCGCGGCGCCGATCACCAGGAGGACGTCGGTCAGCAGGAAGCCGAGGAGCGCGAAGATCGCCAGCAGGACCACCACCGAACCGACCCACCAGCGCAGCAGCCGTCCCCGCGCGGCGCGGGGGTGTCCGGTGAGCCGGACGGCTTCGGTCGGCGAGACCGGTTCGCGCAGGACCGACGCGGCGACCCGGTTGGCCGTCACGACGGGCGCGGCGGGCAAAAGCGTGTGGTAGTCGGTCTTGTCCTTGTCGTCGCTTTGCCGCATGCCGGTGGCGATCGCGTCGACGCGCGCCGCGCCGGAGATCCGGTTCCCGAGCGGCTCGACGAGGTCGATGCCGCGCATCCGGCGTTCCTCGATCGAGATCGAGCGCGTGGTGAACA
Organism: Amycolatopsis sp. NPDC043885; assembly: GCF_056435685.1. Lineage (NCBI taxonomy): Bacteria > Bacillati > Actinomycetota > Actinomycetes > Pseudonocardiales > Pseudonocardiaceae > Amycolatopsis > Amycolatopsis sp. NPDC043885. The sequence goes on along the minus strand of NZ_JBWKEA010000007.1, from coordinate 135,744 downwards.
GGCCTCGGCGCACCCGCAGGGTGCCGCCGGGTTCGCGGTCGAGCCGGAAGTTCCACCACATCTCGATCCACAGGCCCAGCGCGCCGATCAGGCCAACGACCATCGCGATCGCCAGCAGGATCAGGATCGCCACCACCAGCGGGATACCGCGGAACAGGCCGATCACCCAGTCGATCAGGCCTTTCTGCAGTCCCACCCATTCGGAGACCTGCATCAGGCCGCCGCCCGCGGCCAGTCCCAGGGTCGGGGTCAGGAACGACATCGGTGCGTAGCGGATCCAGCTCCGGTCCAGCTCGGCGAGCGGCGCGTTCTCGTCGGCCTCCGCGATTTCCGCGCGGCGCAGCAGGTCGGCGCGCAGCCGTTCGGCCTCGGCGCGTGAGACGGGGTTGAGCTTGATCCGGCCCTGCCCGCCCGACTCGTGCGACCCGGTGCCGATGGTCACCACCGCGACGCCGAACAGCCGATGCAGCGGGTTCGCCGTCAGGTCGACGTTGCGGATCCGTTCCCGCTGCAGGGATTTCCGCGACCTGAAGACCAGGGTGAACGCCGTCTCCAGCCGGTCCGGCGTGACCCGGTAGCGCACGCCCTTCCAGTAGAAGAGCTCCACCAGTACGCCGCCGCCGATGAGGACCACCCCGCCGGCGACGACCCAGACGAGCGCGACCCAGAACCTTCCTCCGCCGCTCACGATCGCGGCCGTGGTCGGGATCGCGGCACCGACGGCCGCGCCGGTCATCATCAGCGCGGTGACGGCGAGCGTCCGTTTGTCGAGTGTGTTCCAGCCCTCGAACTCGCCCGAGGTCATGTCGCGTCCCCCGGCGTCGCCTGCGTCGTTTCGGTGAGCTGCTCCGCCAGGCTCGCGGCCAGTTCGTGGTCGAGCCCGCGGATCTTGACCGCGCCCCGCGCCGACGCCGTGGTGACCGTGACGGTCGCGAGCTTGAACAGCTGCTGCAGCGGACCGCGCAGGGTGTCCACGGTCTGGATCCGCGACATCGGCGCGACGCGCCACTCCTGCCAGAAGAACCCGGAGCGGGCGTACACCGCCGTCTCCGTGACCTCCCAGCGATGCACCTTGAACCACCACAGCGGCATCGCGATCACCCAGACCAGGCCCAGCACCGCGAATACCGCCGCCGGTGTCAGCAGCCAGAAGCGCGCGGGCGTGATGAGCAGCCCGAGCACCACCAGTACCAGCACCGGCGCACCCCAGAAAAGCGTTCCCTGCAGCCTCCACCAGCCCACGACCCGCTGATCCAGCGCGTTCCGCGGCGGCCTCAACCGCACCTTCCCCCGTTCGGCTTCCACCGAAATCACCCCCGACGAGCGTTTACAATGCGATCGCATCGTAATAGCGTCGGACAGTAGTGGCAATGCGATCGCATGGCAAACAGCGGAACGGGCGGTGAAGGTGCCGAAGCAGGTGGATCACGCCACGCGACGAGCGGAGATCGCCGAGGCGCTGACGCGGCTGACGGCCACGCGAGGCCTCGAAGGAGTCAGCCTCCGGCACGTCGCCGCCGAAGCGGGCATGTCGATGGGTTTGGTGCAGCATTACTTCAAGACCAAGGACGAGATGCTGCTGTTCGCCGTCGAACGCCGCTCACAGGTCTACGAAGAGCGCATCAAGGCCCAGCTGGAAGCCGGCGAACTGCCGTCGGCACCGAAGGCCATCATCCGCGCGATCATGACGGAGATCCTGCCGCTCGACGAGCGCGGGCGCGGCGACTGGCTGATGGGCGTCGCGTTCTTCATCCGCGCGATCTCCGATCCGTCGTTCGCGGCCGCGTTCACCGACGGCGTCCCGCAGCTGTTCGAACTGTTCGCCGTCCTGATCCGCCAGGGCCAGGAGGCGGGCGATGTCGACAAGTCGGCCGACCCGATGCACGAATCCGCGATCCTCTGGGCACTCGCCGATTCGCAGGGCACCAACATCGTGATGAACCACCGCACGCCCGAGGAGGCGCTGTCCACTGTGGACTACTACCTCGACCGGCTGTTCGGTCAGGCCGAGAGCTGACCGTCGTGGTTCTTGCGCGCGTCGAGCACTTCGCCCATGTGGACACGAGCCCACTGGTCGAGCATCTCGAGCGGTTCGGCGAGGTTGCGGCCGAGCGCGGTCAGCTCGTACTCGACGTGCGGAGGAATCTCCGGGTACGCGGTGCGCGTCAGGATGCCGTCGCGGACGAGGCTGCGCAGCGTCTGAGTGAGGACCTTCTGCGAGATGCCGCGCACGCGTTTGCCGATCTCGGTGAACCGGAGCGGACCGTCGCCGAGCACGCCGACGATCAGCACGGTCCACTGATCGCCGATGCGGTCGAGCAGCGCGCGGGTGGGGCAGTCGGGGTCGTACGGGTTTCCGAGCACGTGACCTCCTCACTCTCCTGAGGAGAGTAACACGCCTAGCGAGAGGGAGTGGGCCGCATCAGCGCCTCGAACAGCAGGATCAGATGACGGCGGCCACGCTCCCAGCGCGCCTCCAGCTCGGTCCGGTCGCGGGTCGCCCAGCTGGCGATGAGGATGCCGCGGACGACGTCCATCGCCGTGTACACCGCGTGCAGGAACTCCGGATGCGCCGAATGGTCCGGCAGCAGCGCCTTGCCGAACTCGACCAGGCTGCTCGTCGCGATCGGCTCGACCACCGCCATCTGGGCGCGCAGTTCCGCGTCGGTCCGCGACGCCACCCACAGCTCAACCGTCGCCGAGAAGACCGGCCCCTGGTGCATCTCCCACAGCAGTTGCAACGCGTCCCCGACCGGATCCGCCGAGGCCTTGAGCCGGTCGATCTCCGCCATCGCGACCTCGGTGCGCTTGGCCGCGAGATGCCGGATCGCGGAGGTGACGAGGTCGGTCTTGGTCGGGAAATGGTGCACCTGCGCGCCGCGGGTCACCCCGGCGCGATCCGCGACGCGGGTGGTCGTGGTGCCCGCGTAGCCGTATTCGACGAGACAGTCGATCGTGGCGTCGAGCAGCCTGACGCGCATCGCGGCGCTGCGTTCCTCCTGGGTGCGTCGTGGGGCTGCCATGCGCCTACTTTATGGTGCGCCACGCGAGGCGCGCGCCACGAGGCTCTCGACCATACGCCCGATGAAGTGGCCGAGGAACCGGCGATAGAACCAGCCGGTGCCCGGGATCTTGGCGGTGAACGTGGAATGCCAGTGGATCGCGGTGCCCTTCCGCTCGGGAGTGAGGTCCACGTAGGCGCGGTAGTCGCGCAGCGGGAGCCCGTTCTTCAGGGCGTAGCCGAAACGCTTGCCGGGTTCGAGCGCGATGACCTCTTCGCAGCTGTGGACGCCGTTGGTGCTGAAGACGCCGACGGCACCGAGGCCGTTCTCGTCCCCCTTCTGGAGCAGGCGGAACGCGCCCATGGGTGACCAGTCGGGCCAACGCTCGCGGTCTTCGAGGAGGGCGTAGACGGCTTCGGGGCTCGCGCTCGTGTGACCGTGGACGGAAATGCGCTGGATCTTCGCCATCCGTGCTCCTTCTCTCTCGCATTCAGAGGACTAAATGCGCCCGGCGACCGGCACCGAGAGCGAAGTCGCGCCCAGCTCGAAGGTCACCCGGGCACCGAGCGCGGGCAGCGCCGGGTCGAACATGTCCCCGTCGGTCCCGCCCAGGACGAGGGCCAGCCGGTGCCCCGCCGGGACGACGTGGTCGAGGCTGCTCAGCCGGAAGGTCATCGTGTACGCCTTGCCGGGCACGAGCGGTTCGCCCCGCCACAGTGAGCGGTGGTGGCCGAGGTCCGCCCAGCCGGTCGCCACGATCCGTTTGTCCACAGTGGTCAGATCCGCGACGGTGTCGAGGAAGCAGCCGGTGTCCGCGGCGGTGCCCGCGCCCCAGCAGGAGCGGGTGGTCAGGTTCTTCGTACCGAGCGCGGGGAATTTCGTGTTCCGCGCGGTCGCGGGGCCGTAGTCGACCAGCACCGCGCCGATCCGTGCGGCGGGTTTGTCCGAGCGGGCGGTGACCGTGACGGTGGCCGTCCCGGCGACGCGGGTATCCGCCCGCACTGGCTCACCTGCGAAAACGACCCGATCCGGACTCGGCTCCGACGGGTTCTCCACCCACTGCGACGCTCCGCGCGCCGGATCGTCGGTCACCGCGGCGGAACCTGACGAAGGCCGGTTCCCCAGCCCACCCGACACCGTGGGCCACAGGGTGCGTGACCGCGAGTCCGGGGGCCAGCGGCGTTCGTCGGTCCAGCGGTCCGGGGTGTGCTCGATCCGGATCGCGGGCTCGGTCTCGACACCGTTGCGGACGCCGAGCAGCCAGCGGTCGAACCAGCGGTGCAGCGTCCGCACGAACCGTGACCGGTCGAGGTCGAACGGGTCGACGTGCGCCGCCTGGTGCAGCCACGCCTTGCGCGGCACGCCGTGCGCGTTCAGCGCCTCCCACCAGGGTCCGAACTGGATGGGGTTCACGTTGAGGTCGTGGAAGCCCATCGACGCGAAAACGCTCGCACGCACCTTGCCGGTCTTCGCCACGTAGTCGAGCTCGCGCCAGTAGTCGTTGAAGTTCCCGTCCGTCCCCGCGCGGCGCGCGTTGTCCTCTTCGAACGGACGGCACAGCTTCCCGGCACGCTCGTTGTAGAAACCGGGGCCGCCCGCCCAGCCGAAATAGGCGCCGTGCGAGTTGTGGACCTCGTAGTACGAGCTGACCCCGGCGATCGGCACGATGGTCTTCAGGCCTTCGATCCCGGACGCGGCCATCCCGATCGCGGTCGCCCCGTCCTGCGACTTCCCGATCGCGCCGACCGCCCCGTTCGCCCACTCCGCCCGCACGCGCTCGGGGCCGAACGGCGTGCGGAAAGCCTGAGCGCGCCCGTTGAGCCAGTTCACGACGCCGTTGCCGGACGCGACGTCGTCGAAGCACCCGGACGAGCGATTGGTGCCCCCGACGTCGACCAGCACGACCGCGTATCCGCGAGGGACGAAGTAGTTGTCGTAGAAGAGCGGGAACTGCGACGGCGTGCCGTCGGGGAGGTACGTCTTCGGCTGACGCTCGTTGCCGCGCCCGACCTTCTCGTAGTACGGGCTCACGTCCATGATCACCGGAACGCGCTGACCGCGCGCGGCCGGTTCCGCCGGGCGGATGATGTCGGCGGCGACCCGGTCGGTCCGCCCGTCGCGGTCGAGGTCCTGGCCGGTCTCGACCCAGGCGGTCTCCCGGATGGCCTTCTCGTAGGAGAACACCGGCTCGCTGACGCCGTCACGCAGGACGAACACGGGTGACGCGACGGCGGGTGCGGCGGTGAGCAGCAGTGTCGCCACGACGGTGGCGGTCAAGGTCTTGAGCCCCATCGTCCGAGTATCGCTTACGAAACCCGAACATTTCCCCCACATTCCTCGTATCCGGCCGCGCGACGCTCTTCGCATGCTGAAACACACCATCGCCGTCTGCCTGACCGCGGCCGGCCTCGTCGCTCTCGCTCCCGCGGCCTCGGCCCAGGCACCGATCACCCTGAGCCCCGAAGAGTCCCAGCAGTTGTGCGCCGAATGGCTGCCGAAACTCACCCAGCGCACCACCAAACTCACCGAACGCATCAACGGTGGCCCCGAGATCCGCGGTTCGGTGGCGAATCTCAAGGCCAGGGCCGAGGGCCAGCGCAAGAAGGGGCACAACGACGCCGCCGACAAGCTTCAGAAGCGCGCCGACAAGCGCAACGGCAGGCTGCCCGAGCTCACCGCGGCGAAGCAGAAGCTCGACGCGTTCGCGGGCGCGCACTGCAAGGCGGGCAAGTGAAACGTCTCCTGGCCGCCGGTTTGACCGCGCTCGCGCTCTTCGGCGCGGTCGCGTGCACCGACGACGAACCCGCTTCGAGCCCGGCGCCGGGTGAGCTGAGCGACGTCCAGCACACGCTCGACTCGATCGAGCAGGACATGGCGGGCGACCCCGCCCCGTGACAGGATCGGCCGGTGACGACACAACCGGGACGCGGGCTGGTGCTGGTCGTCGAGGACGACCCCGCGATCGCCGAACTCGCTTCGCTGTACTTGCGGCGGGACGGGTTCGGCGTGCACGTGGAGGCGGACGGCGGCGCGGCGCTGGCCACGATCCGGCGGCTGCGCCCGGTCGCGATCGTGCTCGACATCGGACTGTCCGGAATGGACGGTATCGAGATCTGCCGGACGCTGCGCGCGGACGGCGACTGGACGCCGGTGCTGTTCGTGACCGCGCGCGACGACGAGCTGGACCGCTTGCTGGGCCTGGAGATCGGCGCCGACGACTACCTGACGAAACCGTTCAGCCCGCGTGAGCTCTCGGCAAGGGTCCGGACCGTCCTGCGCCGCGCCGCCGGAGCGCCTTCGCGCGCCGAGACCTACACGGCGGGCGGCGTGCGCGTCGACGTCACCCAGCGTCGTGCCTGGGCCGCCGATACCGAGATCACGCTGACGTCGACCGAGTTCGATCTGCTCACCCATCTGGTGCGACGGCCCGGTCAGGTGTTCAGCCGCGAGCAGTTGCTCAGTTCCGTCTGGGGCTACGCCGCGTCGGCGGGCACGCGGACCGTCGACGTCCACATCGCCCAGCTGCGCGGGAAACTGGGCGAGCACAGTCCGATCAGGACGGTCCGTGGGATCGGTTACGCGGCGGACACCGGATGAACCGGACTTCGCTCGCGCTGCGGATCACCGTGGTGTGCCTCGCGGTCGCCGCGGTCGCGGTGGTGGTCGCCGGACTGGTCGCGGCCCGGCTCATCCGCACCACGGGCAGCGACGTGCTCCGGCAGTCGCTTTCCGCGCAGGCCGACGTGGTCGCGAGCCAGCTCGACGAGACCGGGATCGGCAACCGGCTCCGTGTCGGAAAGGCCGCGGAAGTGGTTCGGGGACAAGGGATCGACGTCGTCGTCCGCCGTCCGAACGGGACGGTCGACGGTGACGGGACGGTGGCGGCGATCGCCGCCACCAAAACGGGGTTCACCCGCTCGGGCACAGTGGTCGTCGAAGGCAGGCAGTACCTCGTCGAAGTCCGCGCGGTTGGCGCGAGAGGTGCCGCGTTCGCCCTGGTCCAGTCGACGGAGATCGGCGAAGCGCGCGGCAGGACGTTGGTGCGCAACACCGTGCTCGCACTCGGCGCCGGGCTGGCGGTCGCCGCGATCGCCGGGCTGCTGCTGAGCCGGATGCTGTCGCGGCCGCTGCGCCGGGCCGCGTCGGTGGCGAACGGGATGCGGGCCGGGCGCCGTGACCTGCGTGTTCCGGTGGAAGGGCCGTCCGAGGTCGCGGACGTGGCGAAATCGGTCAACGAACTGGCCGACGCCCTGCAGTACAGCGAGGCTCGGCAGCGCGAGTTCCTGCTTTCGGTGTCGCACGAACTGCGGACACCGCTGACCGCCGTCACCGGGTTCGCGGAGGCGATCGGTGACGGCGTGGCCGAAGGCGAGGACGCGCGGCGCGCCGGGAGGACCATCCATCGCGAGGCGGAACGGCTGGAACGACTGGTCAGCGACCTGCTGGAACTGGCACGGCTCGGCGCGGACGAGTTCCGCCTCGACCCGGCGCGCCTCGATCTCGCGGCGCTGCTCGACGAATGCGCGGACGTCTGGCGGCTGCGGTGCGCGCGGCAGGACGTCACGCTGCTGGTCGAGCGGCCGCCCGGCGAGGTCCCGGTCGTCGCCGATCCGCGGCGGCTCCGCCAGGTCGTCGACGGGCTGGCCGAGAACGCCCTGCGCGTGACCCCGGCGGGCGCGCCGATCATGTTCTCCCTGGTGGCGGCCGGCGGGCAGGCCCGGCTGGCGGTGCGGGACGGCGGGCCCGGTCTGGCGCCGGAGGACTACCCGGTCGCGTTCGAGCGCGGGGTGCTGAACCAGCGCTACCGCGACCGCCGCCCGGTCGGTTCGGGTATCGGGCTCGCGCTGGCGCACGGGCTGATCACCCGCATGGGCGGGACGCTGACGGCGGGCCCGGCGCCCGAAGGCGGCGCCGCGTTCACCGTGGCTCTGCGGTTAGGGTGAGCACGTGGAGATGTTGCACCTGCGGTATTTCGTGGCCGTCGCCGAGGAACTGAACTTCTCCCAGGCGGCCCGAAGACTGCATATGGCCGCCTCCCCGCTGAGCCAGCGCATCAAGGATCTCGAACACGAACTGGGTCACCGGCTGTTCGACCGCAGCACGCATCACGTCACGCTCACCGCGGCGGGCTCCGCGCTGCTGCCGATCGCGCGGGACGTCCTCGAACAGGTCAACGCGATCCCTTGGCGGTTGAAGGAAGCGGTGAAACCCCAGCGCAGCACCGTGTTCATCGGCATCCCCGCCGGCGTGCACCCGGCTCTGCGGGAACGGGTCAAACGCCTCGAAGAACGCTGCCGCGACCGCTTCGAACTCAAGCGCTGGCCGGGCACGACACCCGATCTGGTCGCCGCGGTGCACGAGGGCAAACTGGCGTTGTCGCTGGTCCGGATGCCGGTCGTCGATCCCGCGCTGGAGATCGTCCCGGTGCAGGTGGAGCGGCTCGGCGCCGTCGTCCCGGCGGACCGGTTCGCCGGACGGGAGACCGTCACCATCGCCGAATTGAGCGATCTGTCCTATATCCCGTCCGCATCGGAAAGCATTCCGGCCTATTCGGACGATATGGACCACACCCTGTCGAAGGCGGGCATCAGGAAAAGGCTCAAAGTCGGCGGAACCGAATATTCGGGCATTTCCGAGCTGGTCGCGAACGGTTCGTCGTTCTCGATCACGATGCTGGATCCGGCCAGCCCGATGCATCTGTTCCTTGTCGACGGCGCCACCATCCTCCCCTTCTCGGATTTCCGGCCCCAGCTGGAGACCGCACTGGTCTGGCGGCGCGACCGCGCCGAGGAGGGCGACCTCGCCGGACTGGTCGAAGCGGTCCGCGAGATCTTCGCCGAACAGCTTTCGACCTGAGGCGGCAAAGGTCCAGGTCCGACTCGGGGCTCGTGAGTGGTAAGGACGGTTCTAACCGTCCTTACCACTCACGAGCCGCAAAGAATGGTATGACCACCGCGGTCATACCATTCTTCGTTTCTTGATCATTCCCTTTACCGCTATTCGCGCCTAACTTCGGTTGTAGAGCGAACAACGGCGAAGGGAAGCAAAATGACTCAGACCGCCACCGGCCCACTGGACGGCGTTCGCGTGATCGACCTCTCGACGGTGGTCATGGGGCCGTACGCCGCGCAGATCCTCGGCGACCTCGGCGCCGACGTGATCAAGATCGAGTCCCCCGCCGACACCGTGCGGGTGGGCAGGTTCCGCACGACACCGGGGATGACGCCGCTCAACCTGAACGTGAACCGCAACAAGCGCAGCGTCGCCCTCAACCTCAAGGACGAAGAGGAGCGAGAGCAGGCGCTCAACCTGATCGACACCGCAGACGTGCTGATCACCAATATGCGTCCCGGCGCGCTGAGCAGGCTCGGCATGAATTACGCAGACCTCGCCGCGCGCAATCACGGCCTGATCTACGCCCACGCGCAAGGGTTCCGCGGCGATTCCGACCGCGCGGGGCACGCCGCCTACGACGAGACCGTGCAGGCGTCGTCCGGGCTGGTCGACGTCGCGAACCGCGCACTGGGCAAGCCGGTCTACCTGCCGACGATCATCGGCGACAAGGTCTCCTCCCTGACCATCGCCTACACCGTGCTCGCCGCGCTGGTGCACCGTGACCGGACCGGCGAGGGCCAGCGGGTCGAGATCCCGATGACCGACACGCTGATCGCGTTCAACCTGGTCGAGCACCTCGCCGGGCACGTCTTCGAGCCCGCGGAGGGCCCGACCGGCTTCAGCCCGTCGCTGAATCCGGGCCACCAGGCGGTGCACACCAAGGACGGCATGGCCTGCGTGATCCCGTACAACCCGCGGAACTTCCGTGACTTCTTCCACGCCGCCGGACGGCCGGAACTGGCCGAGGACCCACGGGTCAACGGCGACGCGATCGACGGCGCCGACCACGAGGCGCTGGCCGCGATGATCGCCGAATGCGCCCCGGCGCTGACCACCGAGGAGTGGACCGAGGTCTGCGCGAAGCACAGCATCCCGATGGCCCCCGTCCTCGAACTCGACAAGGCGCAGGACGACGAATACGTCCGCGACGGCCACCTGCTCGACGTCGTCGAGCACCCGAGCGAGGGCTCGATCCGCACCATCGGCATCCCGGTGAAGTTCTCCGCGACCCCCGGCTCCGTCCGGCGGCTGGCTCCCCTGCCGGGGCAGGACACCGAAGAAGTCCTGCGCGAACTCGCCACCACTCGCTGAGGAAGAAACCATGAGCACCGAAGTACGTACGGAACGGGTCGGCGGCACGCTGCTGATCACGATCGACCGGCCCTCGGCCCGCAACGCGGTGAACGCCGCCGTCGCCGCCGGTCTGGCCGAGGCACTCGACCTGCTGGAGTCCGATCCCGCGCTGCGGGCCGGAGTCCTGACCGGCGCGGACGGTTCGTTCAGCGCCGGGATGGACCTCAAGGCGGCGCTGAAAGGTGAATCGCCCGAGGTCCCCGGCCGCGGGTTCGGCGGGCTGACCGAGGCCGAACTGTCGAAGCCCCTGATCGCGGCCGTCGAAGGGTGGGCCATGGGCGGCGGCTTCGAACTGGCGCTGGGCTGCGACCTGATCGTCGCCGCCGAAGACGCGAAGTTCGGGATGCCCGAGGTGAAACGCGGGCTGATCGCCGCCGGTGGCGGCGTGATCCGGCTGCCGAAGCGGATCCCGCACCACCTGGCGATGGAGTTCCTGCTCACCGGCGAGCCGATCGGCGCCGCACGCGCCGGAAGCCTCGGTCTGGTGAACCGGGTCGTCCCGAGCGGCGAGGCCGCCGCCGTCGCTCTGCAACTCGCGGAACAGATCGCCGCCAACGCTCCCCTGGCGCTGGCCCTGGTCAAGAAGATCGTCCGCGCCGCCGACGGAGTTCCCGACGCGCAAGCGTTTGCCACCCAGCGTGCGGACCTCCCGGCGCTGATGAAGTCGGCCGACGTCCGCGAGGGCATGCGGGCCTTCGCCGAGCGCCGCGCTCCACAGTGGACAGGTGAGTGAGATGAAACAGCAAGAAGTCCTCCGGCACGTGACCACGCCGCTCACGAATCCGGCGTACGCGCCGGTGGTACCCCGGTTCACGAACCGTGAGTACCTGAACATCGTCTACCGCACCGACGCCGACGCCCTGCGCGCCGTCGTGCCGGAGCCGCTGGAGATCGACGAGCCGCTGGTGCGGTTCGAGGTGATGAAGATGGGCGACGTCAGCGGTTACGGGCCCTACACCGAGTCCGGGCAGGCGATCCCGGTGAGCTTCGAGGGCGAGCGTGGCGAGTACCTGCACGCGATGTACCTCGACAACTTCCCGGCCACCGCGTCCGGCCGCGAGATCAGCGCCTACCCGAAGACCATCGGCTCGCCGAGGCTGTTCGCCGAGAACGGCGCGCTAGTCGGGACGCTCGACTACGGCAGCCAGCGCGTCGCGACCGCGACCATGGGTTACAAGCACCACCGGCTGGACGTCCGCGAGGCCGAAACGCAGATCACCGTGCCGACGTTCATGCTCAAGACCATCCCGGACTACGACGGATCGCCCCGGGTCTTCGAGCTGGTCCGCACCGAGATCACCGACGTGGCGGTCAAGGAAGCGTGGACCGGGCCGGCGCGGCTGCAGCTGTTCCAGCACGTGCTGGCCCCGCTCGCCGATCTCCCGGTGCTGGAGGTCGTTTCGGCGAGCCACATCCTCACCGACCTGACACTCGCCCCGGTCAAGCCGGTCTTCGACTACTTGAAGGGAGCACGGTCATGACTTTTCGGAACGCCGCGGTGATCGGCGCGGGCACCATCGGCCTTTCGTGGACGGCGTTGTTCGCCGCGCACGGCATGGAGGTCCGGGTCTCGGACCCGCGACCGGATCTCGCCGACGCCGTCGCCGGCGCGCTGGAGGCGTTCGCCCCGCATCTCGGCCGGACCGTCGCGGATCTCTCCCCTCGCGTCCACCTCGCAGCGGACGTCTCCGAAGCGGTCCGGAACGCGGATGTCGTGCAGGAGAACGGGCCCGAGAACGTCGAGTTCAAGAAGGAACTGTTCGCGACCCTGGTCCGCGAAGCGCCGTCGCACGCGCTGTTGCTCAGCTCGTCGTCCGCGATCCCCTCGACGGCGTTCGCGGCTGAGCTGGACGACGCGTCGCGAGTCCTCATCGGACACCCGTTCAACCCGCCGCACCTGATCCCGCTGGTCGAGGTCGTCCCCGGCGAGCGCACGAGCGCGGAGTCGGTCGGGCGGGCCGTGGGGTTCTACCGGTTCGTCGGCCGTACGCCGGTGGTGGAACGCAAGGAGATCCCCGGCTTCGTCGGCAACCGGCTGCAGAACGCGCTGAGCCGCGAAGCGATCTACCTGGTGGAACAGGACGTCGTGTCACCGTCCGAACTGGACGCGGTGATGACGAACTCGCTCGGCATCCGCTGGTCCACGGTCGGGCCGTTCCTCGGCTCGCATCTGGGCGGCGGCCCCGGCGGGTACCGGCACATGGCCGAGCACATCGGCGAGTCGATGAAGAAGATGTGGGCGGGCCTCGGCACGCCCTCGCAGACCCCCGAAGAACAGGAACGGCTCATCGAAGCCGTGGAATCCGCTTACGGCTCCTCCACGTACTCGGAACTCGCCGAGGCGCGCGACCGCAAGCAGCTCGCGGTGCTGTCCGCTTTGGACAGTGCCGACAAGGAGGAGAACTGACATGACCGCCGACTTCTACGCCTACGAGGACCTGCTGCCCGAGGAGGAGCGCAAGCTGCTGCTCAAGACGCGTGACTTCATGCGCGCCGAGGTCAAGCCGCTCGTGAACGATCACTGGGCCAAGGGCGAGTTCCCGCACGAACTCGTCGGCAAGTTCCGTGAACTCGGCGTCGCCGGACTGCCCTATGAGGGCTATGGCGAGCACCTTCCGGCCACCAGCCACCTGCTCAGCGGCATGATGGCGATGGAGATGACCCGCACGGACCCGTCGGTGGCCACCTTCTTCGGTGTCCACAACGGACTGGCGATGTACAGCATCCATTCGGGCGGTGACCAGGAACAGTGCGACCGCTGGCTCCCGTCGATGGCCGCGATGGACAAGATCGGCGCCTTCGCGATGACCGAGCCGCTCGGCGGTTCCGACGTCGCGGGCGGCATGCGGACGACGGCGCGCCGCGAGGGCGACACCTGGATCCTCAACGGCGCCAAGAAGTGGATCGGCAACGCGACCTTCGCGGACCTCGTCATCGTGTGGGCCCGCGACGAGGAGGACAACCACGTCAAGGGTTTCGTGGTCGAGAAGGACTCGCCCGGGTTCGTGCCGGTCAAGATCGAGAACAAGTTCGCGTTCCGGATCGTCGAAAACGCCGAGATCACGCTGACCGACGTCCGGGTGCCGGAGGCCAACCGGCTGCAGGGCATCGACTCGTTCCGCGACGTCGCCGAGATCCTGCGCGCGACCCGCGGCGGCGTGGCCTGGCAGGCGCTGGGCGTGATGATCGGCGCCTACGAACTGGCGCTGGACTACGCCAAGGAACGCCAGCAGTTCGGCCGTCCGATCGCGCGGTTCCAACTGGTGCAGGACCTGCTGGTGAAGAGCCTCGGCAACATCACCGCGTCGTGGGGCATGCTGGTGCAACTGGCGAGGCTGCAGGACGCCGGGATCTTCAAGGACGAACACTCGTCACTCGCGAAGGCCTTTGTGACCTCGCGGATGCGGGAAGTCGTCGCCTGGGGCCGCGAGATCTTCGGCGGCAACGGGATCGTGCTGGACAACAACATCATGCGGTTCTTCACCGACGCCGAGGCGATCTACTCGTTCGAAGGCACGCGGGAGATGAACACGCTGATCGTCGGAAAGGCGATCACCGGCCAGAGCGCTTTCGTATGACCTGAGGGCCAAGTCCGTGAAGGCCTCCTTCACTACCTTGAGGGTAGGGAAGGAGGCCTTCACGGACTTGCGTCTAGCGGTACTTGTCGCCGCAAGTCCTTTGGCTGCCGGAGGAGAAGCCGTCACGGAAGGCGGCGACCCTGGCGAAGCCTGCCGGGAGTGTCCGGCCCCGGACGTCCGCGGCGATCAGGCTGTTCCGCGTCAGCATCTCGGCGATGGCCTCGTCGAGGTCGCCCGGTGACAACGTGAGCGCCCCGCCGTCCACGATGGTCGACGCCCAGAAGCCGGTGAGGCAGGCCGTGCGTTGCGCGGCCACCGGACCGTCGAGCCGGAACCCGCCCTCCTGCTGGACCGCAAGCGTGTAGCGCGACGCGACCTCCGCGAACGCGGCGAAGTCACCGATGCCGCCCTGCCGCCCCCGGCGCGGCGGGGTGCCGATGCGGACGAGCCCGTCGAGGTCGAGGTTGATCTGGTTGGACTCCGAGCAGTACGACGCGAGCGCGTCCTCCGCCGTCACACCGCAGGCCGCTCCGGTGGTGAGCGTCGGCGGGGTGGCCGCGAGCCGGAAAGCCTGCCGCAGACTGGTGGTGAGGTCGGCGAGTGCCTGACGATCGTCGAGGCGGACGTTCTCCCCGGCCGAACCGAATCCGCCTTGTGTGCTCCGGCCTTCGATTTCCCGCTCGTCGATCTCGGCGCACCGGGCGGGCCCGTCGGTGAAGCCGAACTGGAACGCGGAAACCCGATCGAACGCGTTGCCGTGCGCGCCGTCGTCGTCGAAAGCCACCCCGGCGGAGTCACGGATCTGGAACAGTGCTGTGAGCACCTCATTGAGCCCGCGGCCGGTGGAAACCTGGAACATCGGCGACCTGCCCTCGGCGACCCAGCGAAAGTACGCCCCGGTGTAGCAGTCGGCCTGCTGCTCCTTGACGATCGACGGGCTCGCGGCGGGCAGACCCAGCCGGAACTGGACGGCGTGGCCGATCTCGTGGGCGAGTACGGCCATGACCGCCGCCGGGCCGATGGAGTCGTTGAGTGTCGGCAGCAACTCCCCGCGATCCCACGCGACGACGTCTTGCCCCGAGCAGTAGAAGGCGTTCACCAGCCCGGCCGTCGAGGCCCCGCAGATCTCACGCCCGCGACCCGCCGAATCGTAGGAGACGAGAGTGGCCAGCGGCCGGAACGCGCGATCGAAGGTCGCGGGCAGATACTCGCGCCAGTACCGCTGGACGTCGGCCACGGCGTTGGCCGCGAGCCTGTCGATCTCCCCGCCGTCACCACCGTCGACCGGGAGACCGGCGTCGAGCACGCCGGGTTTGAGACCACTGGGGCCGTCGGTGATCTCGAGCCCGGCGACCCGGGTGGGATCCACCGGTTGCGCCACCCCGCCCACGGTCGCGGCACAACCGGCGAGGCAGAGGGAGAGAGCCACCAGAATCGTCCAGCCCGGCCGACGCTTCATCACACCATCCCCGTTTCGGCGACTTCCCCGACGCCAGTGACACGGACGGCGGCGCGGCGCGGTTCAAAAGAATCTTGGGGCCGGTTTCCGTGGTGGCCGCCTCGTGCCCCGTCTTCGCAATTAGCCGGCTACTTGCTCCCGGCCTGCTCGCTCCCGGCGGAACATGTGCGTCGTCCCGCGCAATTAGGCGACTAATTGCTTTAGGGTAGTCGCGGTTTCGCGGCCGAATCACTCTTCAGTGTTGTTCGCGCGTTTCGCTTGTTGCTTAAAATTGCGAACGCTTGTTCGATTGTTTTGCGGTAGTGTTGAGGGGTGTCCGAGGCTTTCCTTCCCGAGTTGCCACAGGAGTTGTAGCGTGCCGGCGAACTGGAGCTTGCGCATGGCGTGCAGCGGTCCTGGCGGAGATCGAGTCTCGGCGCGTCAAGGACTTGTACGGGTATGGCCGTACGGCCAACTGGTTCGCCGATATCGCGGGGTTGTCGGTCGGTGAAGCCCGTTCGGTGGTGAACCGGGCCATCGCGCTTAATCCCACGCGTGCGTTGGACGGCACCGAGGTTCCTGCTGCGGCACCGGCTACTGCCGTTGTCGCCGCCGAAGGCTTGGTCGGGGATGAGCGGATCGATCAGATCCTGGAGATCGTGAAGAACCTCCCCGCCGACACCTCCGCAGAGGATCGGGCGAGTGCGGAGAAGATTCTCGCCACCCTCGCCCGCGACGCCGGTCCCCGCCAGTTGGCGGACGCTGAAGCGAACCTGCTCGGCTTGCTGGACCCGGACGGCAACGAGCCGAAGGATCCCGAACCCAAGGAGCCGCGCCGGGAAGCCACCCTGGAGCGCCGCAAGGACGGGTTCTGGAAACTCACCGGTATCCTGGACGACGAGACCGGTGCCCGCACCGCGGCCGCGTTGGAGGCGTATGCCCAGCCACGGCCGGTGGACGAGTTCGGCCAAGCGGATCCGCGGATGAAATGCGAACGCCTGGGAGACGCCTGGGCCGACATCCTCGACCTGGCCATCGCCTGCCCCGACCAGCCCGGCACCAGCGGCTACCGCACCCTCGTCAATGTCACCATCGGACTCGACGAACTCAAAACCGGCCTCGGGACCGCGTGCCTGGACTTCGCCGGCACGATGACCGCCCGCGAAGCCCGGCTGGCAGCCTGCGATTGCCTGATGTTGCCCGTGGTGATGAGCGCTGCCGGAGAACCCCTCGATGTGGGACGGCTACGACGCTTCGTCACGCCAGGCCAACGACGTGCGTTGAACATCCGCGACCGGGGCTGCGCCTTCCCCGGATGTCATCGGAAACCCAAGCACTGCCACGCCCATCACATTCACCATTGGGCAGACGGTGGACCCACCGATCCCCGGAATCTGGTGCTGCTGTGCGGGTTCCACCACCGGCTGATCCACCACGGCGACTGGCAAGCCCGCATGACAGCCGACAGGCTACCGGAATTCATCCCGCCCCAATACCGAGATCCGCTCCGACAACCCCGCCGCAACACCCTGCACCACCGCTGAACCCCGAGGAGCCCGCCAGCCACACCGGCGACGGGCCCCTCGGCATGTCCAAAGTTCAGACAAGCCCTCCGGCGGCGAGCTGAGCACCCAGACCATCACCGTCGACGGCCGGGCGCACCTGGTGGCCGAGGGCGGCATCGGATCACTCTTGGTCTACAGCACGATCTGCGAGCAATTCGCGGCGCTACATCCCGCCCGCGGCCCAGCGGAACCGATCGAAGCGATGACCGGCACCCGTGCGCTCCGGTATCCCGGGCCCTCGCGTCTCACGAGCAACCGGCGGCGAGATCGTGCCTGACACCCAGGTCAAGTTGGGCCTCGCGATCGTCGACGGCCGGACGAAACTGGCCGAAAGCTGACCGCTCAGTTCACGCAGCCCGCCATCGCGGGCGGTGTGGAAGACGAAGGCGGCGCTGCAACGGAAGAGGTGGCCGCGACCGGTTTGATCCCGATCCCGCCGGTCGGCTCCCCCACCGCGGCGACGCTCGTCGAGTTCAGCGCGGCCTTCACGAACGCCTGCACCTCGGCCGGATCCACCTTCACCGCGTCGCCGTCCGACGGCGTCGGCAGGGAGAGACTCTGGACCGGGATCGTCTGGAACTTCAGCGCCCCGGAACTCATCCCCCGCAACTGCTGCGCGAAGCTGAGCACGTCCCAGCCGCGGTCGAGCACGACCGAACCCTGCACCGCGCCGACCAGATCGCTCAGCTTGGTGGGATCGGTGAACGTCCCGGCATCCAGGACGGTCTTGGCCATGCTCGAAAGGAACGCCTGCTGCCGCGCGATGCGGTCGAGGTCGCTGGGCAGCCCGTGCCGCTGCCGCACGAAAGCGAGCGCCTGCGGCCCGGAAAGCAGCTGTTTGCCCGCCGGGAACGACGCCCCGGAGAACTTGTCCTGCACCGCTTCGTTGAGGCAGACCTCGACCCCGCCGACGGCTTCGCTCAGCGCGGAGAACCCGGCGAGGTTGACCGCCGCGTAGTGGTTGATCGACAGCCCGGTGAACTGCTCGATCGTCCGGATCGTGAGTTTGGCGCCCGCCTCGTTGGCCTTGACCTCGAGCTGCGCACCGGAGAGCCCCTGCGCGCGCAGAAAGTTCATCGCGGCGTTCTTGCCGCGACTGTACGCCGAATTGATCTTGTGCTTGCCGAGCCCGCCCGCGATGTCCACATAGGAATCGCGCGGGATCGAGATGGCCGTCGCGCCCGCTCCGCCCGCCGGGATGTGGACCACGATCATGGTGTCGGTGGTGTCACCGCCGTCGTCGCTGTCCCCGGCGTGCAGCGCGTCGAGGACGTTCTGCGGCAACGGGTTCCCGTTCGTGTCGGTGCGGGAGTCGATTCCGACGAGCAGGATGTTCTGCGCCACCTTCAGCGGTTCACCCGCCGGCCCTTCGGGCACCTGGGCGGACGGCGCGATGACGTCGGCCGTGACGATCGCTTGGTCCAAACGGCTCAACTGGGTCCACGCGAAACCCGTGACACCCAGTACGGCCGTCGACACCAGGCCCAGTGCGACGCGGCCGCCGATCCGCCGTCCTCGCGACGTGAGCAGCACGACTTCTCCCCGCTTCCGTGAATGATCCCCCGTGATCGAGGATCACCGCGTTAGCTGGGAATTACCTGAGAAACGTGTCATAACCGGGTCTTAAAGCCCGTTCGGACCAGCCGGAGTGATCAAGCAGACAACCGGCCGCGACACCGAGTGCCGGACCGACCGCGCAGCGCTCCCCTACCGGGGCATCCGGCGCCAGATCGCGCGTGGCACCACGCGCATCACCGAGAACACCAGCCTCAGAAGTCCCGGCACCCACACGGTTCCCCGGCGCTTCCGGAGCGCGGCGACCGTCGCGTCGGCGACCTGGTCCGGGGTGCTGGAGAACGGGGCGGGCGACATTCCCTCGGTCATCCGCCCGATCACGAACCCCGGCCGGACGAGAAGGAGGTGCACGCCGGTGCCGTGCAGGGCGTCGGCCAGGCCGCTCGCGAAACCGTCGAGACCCGCTTTCGCCGAACCGTAGACGTAGTTCGCCCGCCGGACCCGCACCCCGGCGACCGACGAGAAGACCACCAGGCTTCCGTTTCCTTGCTCACGAAGCACCTTGGCCACATGCGTCAGCACACTCACATGAGCCACATAGTCCGTGTGCACGATCGCGACGGCGTGAGCGGCGTCCGCTTCGGCGCGCGCCTGGTCGCCGAGGATCCCGAAAGCGGTGACGACGACGTCGAGCGGCCCGTGCTCCGAGACGACCTTCTCCAGGAACGGGCCGTGTCCGGCTAGGTCGTCGGCGTCGAACTCGACGGCTTCGACGGTTTCCGCCCCCGCGGCAAGCAGTCGCCGGGACTCCGCGCTGAGGTCCGCGCTCCGACGCGCGGCCAGCACGATCCGGCGCGCCCCGCCCTTGGCGAGCCGTTCCGCGACCGCGAGGCCGATCTCGCTGCGTCCGCCCAGTACCAGCACCGTTCCGCTCACCCGCCGCAGTCTGCCAGGCGGCCCGCCGCCGTCCGCCAGTGGCACGCTTCACAGACTGCAATTTTGCAGTATCTGCATCTTCGGGCGTATCGTGGTGCTCATGCCCGAACCCGTCAAAGGTCTCCGCGAGCGCAAGCGGCTGGAAACCCACCGCGCGCTGGCGACCACCGCCGTCCGGCTCGTCGCCGAACGCGGCCTGGACCAGGTGACGGTCGAGGACATCAGCGCGGCGGCGGGGGTTTCACCGCGCACCTTCTTCAACTACTTCGCGTCCAAAGAGGACGCTGTCGTCATCGCGCACGCCGACACCGCCGAGCGGACCCAGCGCACCATCGACAAATTCCTTGCCACACCGAAGGAAGTCAGCACTCCACGCGCCTTTGCCGACGCGTTGAAGGAAGACTTCGCCCAGGTCGACGAGAACCGCGAAGAGTGGCTCGGCCGCATGAAGGCCATTCAGGAGAACGCCACCCTGCATTCGCGCGCGGTGGCCATGAACCACGACACCATCGCGCCGCTGATCGAGGCGATCGCGCGCCGTACCGGCGCCGATCCCAAGGCCGATCTGTACCCGGCGCTGCTGCTGTCCACGCTCGGCGGCGCGGTGAACGCCGTGCTCATGCTCTGGTACCAGCACGACGGCCGGGTGTCCGCGCTCGACCTGCTGGACGACGCCGTCGAAACGCTTCTCGCCGGGCTCCCGGAGCCCGGCGGCCGCGCGCGCTGACGCGCACGGCACCACAGAACACGAAGGGGGACGACCATGTCCGTATCCATGACCGAACCACGGGAACCGGAGGCCCCGGCGGGCTCGATGGACCGCAAACAGGTCCTCGAAGCGATGTCGGGGCTGATGATGGGCATGTTCGTCGCCATCCTCGCCTCGACGGTGGTCGCGAACGCGTTGCCGCGGATCGTCTCCGAACTCGGCGGCTCGCAGGCCTCCTACACCTGGGTGGTCACCACCGAGCTGCTCGCGATGACCGCGACGGTTCCGCTCTGGGGCAAGCTTTCCGACCTGTACAACAAGAAACTGCTGATCCAGCTCTCACTCGGCCTGTTCGTGATCGGTTCGCTGGTCGCCGGGTTCGCGGGCAACATCGAGCTCCTGATCGGCAGCCGGGTCGCGCAGGGCATCGGCGCGGGCGGGCTCACCGCGCTCGCGCAGGTGATCATGGCCGCCATCGTCTCCCCGCGGGAACTCGGGAAGTACTCGGGCATCTTCGGTGCCGTGTTCGCCGTCGGGACCATCGCGGGCCCGCTGATCGGCGGCGTCATGGTGGACACCTCGTGGCTGGGCTGGCGCTGGTGCTTCTTCCTCGGCGTCCCGTTCGCGATCGCGGCGATCCTGCTGCTGCAGCGCACCCTGAACCTGCCCACGATCAAACGTGACGTGAAGGTCGACTACCTCGGCGCGTTCCTGATCATGGCCGGTGTCTCGACGCTGCTGGTCTGGTCGTCGCTGGCCGGGCACCAGTTCGCGTGGGGCTCCTGGTGGACGGTCGGCCTGGTGACCGCCGGCGTGGTCATCCTCGCCCTCGCCGTCTACGTCGAGTCGAAGGTGGCGGAGCCGATCCTGCCGCTGGGCCTCTTCCGCAATCACACGGTGGCCCTGACCACCCTGGCGAGCTTCCTCGTCGGTGTCGCGATGTTCGGCGGCACGGTGTTCCTGTCGCAGTACTTCCAGCTCTCGCTCGGCAAGTCGCCGACGGTGGCCGGACTGCTGAGCCTGCCGATGATCTTCGGCATCCTCGTGTCCTCCACGGTCTCCGGCCAGCTGATCAGCCGGACCGGCAAGTGGAAGAGCCACCTGCTGCTCGGCGCGGCGCTGATGACCGCGGGCCTGGGCTTGCTGGGCACCATCGACGCGAAGACGAACCTCGTCGTCCTCGGCGCGTACATGGTGCTGCTGGGCGTGGGCGTCGGCATGCTGATGCAGAACCTGGTCCTGGTTTCCCAGAACGACGTCGACGCGCACGACCTCGGCACGGCGACCTCCACGCTGTCGTTCTTCCGCAGCCTCGGCGGCTCCATCGGGGTGAGCGCGCTGGGCGCCGTGCTCGCGAACCGGGTCCTCGCGCTGATGAGCGAGAAGCTCGGGCCGCTGCCCGGCGGTGGCGACGGCGGCGCGGTGCCGAACATCGCCACGCTGCCCGAACCGGTCGCGAACGTCGTCCGCGAGGCCTACGGGGAGGCGACCAGCGAACTGTTCCTGATCAGCGCGCCGATCGCGCTGCTGGTCGTCGTCGCCGTCGCCTTCCTCAAGCACAAGCCGCTCAAGACACAGTCGGGCAACGAGCGGCTGGCCGAGGAGACCGCTGCCGCCTGACCATCATTGACAGAGGGGCCCGGTTCACGGAACCGGGCCCCTCTTTTTTCGCGCGCACGAAGAACACGACGGAAATTCGATAACGCGATCAAACGCTTTCAGGCGGCAGAGCCGACGCGAATCACCTGGCGCCGCTCACTGCCGGTCAGCCCGCCGAAAATTCCATGGGCCAGCCCGTTTTCCACGGCGCAGGCCAGGCAGGCCGAGATGACCGGGCACCGTGCGCAGACGGCCTTCGCCCTGGCCGCCTGCCGTGCGCCGGGACCGGTTTCGGTGACCGGGAAGAACAGTTCGGGATCCTCACCGCGGCAAGCGGCCTCACTCAGGTCACCCGCCATCCTCATTTCCATTTTCCTATCACCTCCTTTTTCCCGATTTTCCCTTCCTCGTCAAACGACTTCTCCCTCGACGCCGGGTATCCGGCCGGGCGCACCACGCAAACATCACCTTGACCGAATCGTTACACTCAGCGGCCCGCTCACTGCACCTGATCTGTGAGGGCATTCGCGTCAGGCGGCGGAGAGCGGTGAGTGCGGGTGATGGGCCACGAAGGGTTCGACGAGTTCTTCCACGCCGAATTTCCGCTGCTCACCGGCTTTCTGTGCAAGGCGGGCTTCGCGTTGGCCCCCGCGCGGGACGCGGCGGCGGAGGCGATGCTCAACGCCTACGAGGGCTGGCCGGGCATCATCCAGCCGAAGGCCTGGGTCCGCCGGGTCGGGCATCGGCGGGCGAAGGAACAGACAGCGGCCCGGGCCGACTGGGCCTTCGACGACGCCGGCCGGGAGGACAAACTCACCATCCTCGCCGACGAGGCGTCGTCCGTCCTGACGATGCTGGGGGAGCTGCCGAAACGTCAGCAACTCGGCATGGCATGGGCGCTGGACGGCTATTCGTCGCGAGAGATCGCCGGCGTGCTCGGCATCTCGGACGAGGCGGTCAGCGCGACCCTTCGCCACGCGCGTGACCGTCTGGCGGAGCACGACCCCGGCTTCGTCGACCGCCTGGACGGCGCCAACAGCGCCTTCATCGACGCGCTGAGGCTGGGCCTCGACGTCGACGACACCCTGTCCCGGATCAAGAACCGCGCGATGATCAGGGAACTCGCGCTGGTGGCGCCGGGCGCCCCGGCGGAGTCGGAACCCGAACAGGTGACGCCGTCGCGCTGGTACACCCTCGACGAACCCGTCGCGGCCGCCGGACGAGGTGACCAGCGGGCCCTGAACCAGCTGCTGACCACCATCCGCCCGCTCGTGATCCGGTACTGCCGGGCACGGATCGGCAGACAGGAACGGACTTTCGCCTCGGCCGACGACGTCGCGCAGGAGGTCTGCGTGGCGATCCTCCGCGCGCTGCCGACCTACCGCGAACGAGGGCGGCCGTTCCTCGCGTTCGTCTACGGCATCGCCCACCACAAGGTCGCCGACGCCCGCCGCTCCGCCGCCCGCAACCGCACCGAACCCGTCGCCGAAGTCCCCGACGGGGTCTCGGAATCCGCCGGCCCGGAACAGCACGCGCTGCACAACGAATTGAGCGACCGGATGGGCGAACTGCTGCGGATCCTGCCGGACAAACAGCGGGAGATCGTCGTGTTGCGGATCGTCGTCGGCCTGTCCGCGGAGGAGACCGCCGGCGTGGTCGGCTCAACCGCGGGGGCCGTGCGGGTGGCGCAGCACCGGGCCTTGACGCGATTGCGGAAGATCCTCACGGATGCCTGATTGGCAACTGAGCGCGGCGCTGGTCAGGCCGCCGGTCGCCTGCCGGCGAGTACGGCGAGTCCACACAGTACCGCCACACCGATCACCGCGACCACGGCGAGCCCGGTCGTGAAACCGTGCCCACGCTGGACGAAGGTGCCGATGCTGCCGAGTACCGCGACCCCGAGCGCCAGCCCGAACTCGACGCTGGTCTCCGACAACGCCGATGCCGCACCTGCCCGGGCCGGCGGTGCCGCGCCGACCACGATCTCCGTGCTCAGCGCCATCACCGGCCCCAGACCGAGGTAGATGAGCATGAGACCGGCGACGAGTGGCGCGATCCCCTCTTCGGCCGGGGTCCAGGCCAGCACGGCGAAGCCGAGCGCCGACACCACCAAGGACGACGCGAACAGGCGGTGGACCGGGATCCGGCGAGCCAGCGCCGGAGCCGCGACCGACGTGAGGACCATCGCGACCGCGGAAGGCACCAGCCACATCCCGGCCACGATCGGAGACAAATCGGCTTCCTGCTGAAGATAAAGCGCGGCGAACAGATAGATCCCGGCGACGCAGGCGAGCGCGGCGAGGAGGATGAGCAGCGCGTTCCGGAACGGCCGCGCCGCGAACAGCCGGAGGTCGATCAAAGGCACGCTCAGCCGCCGCTGCCGCCGCAGGAACACGATTCCGGTGCCACCGCCGAGCAGCAGGGCGATCCCGCCAGGCACAACCGATCCTCCTTCCGCGAGATGCTTGATGCCGTAGACGATCGGCAGCACGGTCACCAGGGACAGGGCCACGCTCGCCACGTCCAGTTCGCCGGGTTCGGGATCGCGGTGCTCCGGCAGCAGGAACGGGCCGGCGAGCAGCAGCAGGAGCATCACCGGGACGGCCAGCAGGAACACCGAACCCCACCAGAACCACTCGAGCAGCAGCCCACCCGCCACCGGACCGAGCGCCACTCCGCCGGACAGGCCGGCGGACCACAGCCCGATCGCGACACCGCGCTGACGCGGATCACGGAACATGTTCCCGATCAGCGCGAGGGTGGACGGCATGAGCGTGGCGCCGGCGATGCCGAGCAGCCCGCGGGCGACGATGAGCAGTTCGGCCGACGGCGCGTAGGCCGCCAATACCGAAACGACCAGGAAGGCCGCCGCGCCGATCAGCAGGAGCCGTCGTCTGCCGACGCGGTCCCCCAGCGTGCCCATGGTGACGAGGAAACCGGCGACCAGGAAGCCGTAGGCGTCGGAGATCCACAGCAGCTGGCCCGGGCTCGGGGCCAGCTCGGCGGAGAGACTGGGAAGCGCCAGGTAGAGCACCGTGGCGTCCATGGACAGCAGTGCGGTCGGCAGGACGAGCACGGCGAGGCCGAGCCATTCCCGCGGCCCGGCGGAGATTTCGAGGTGTCGGTCGGACATGCCGTGACGCTAAAGTCTCACATAGATGTGAGAGTCAAGGGCGAGTCGCGGAGGGGCCGTGCGCATCAGCGAGCTGGAACGCAGGACCGGTGTCAGCCAGCGCTTGCTGCGTTACTACGAGGAACAAGGGCTGCTGCGGCCGGAGCGTCTCCCCAGCGGCTATCGCGTGTACGCCGAAGACGATGTCACCACCGTCGAGCACATCCGCAACCTGCTCGCCGCGGGACTGTCCACCACCACGATCGCCGATCTGCTGCCCTGTATGGGTTCCGCGGGCGGACAGCTCATCGCCGACTGCCCCGAACTGTTGCTGGACCTCCAGCGGGAACGCGCCAGGCTCAGTGCCGCGATCGCCGAACTGACCACTGCCCGCAGCACCCTCGACCAGGTGATCTCCACCGCGCCGCCCTCCGTCGAGCACGAGGCCGCCCGGTTACGTGGCCTCAGCTAGGGCGTTGTTCACGGGCGGCAACGTTCCGCGGTCGCCGCGGCCGTCTTCAACTCGGGAGCCTCCAGGATGGCCGCGACCGGGTCGAGCGCGCCGTAGGCGTCCTTTTGCGCGGCGATGAGCCCCTCGACGGCACGGTCCTGCGCCGCCGTGTCGTTCTCGCCCGCCGCGTCCAGATCCGCCTTCGTTTTCACGGTCTTGTCGCGGGCCGAGGTGTACTTCGCGAGGAAGTCCTGCTTCGCCGTGTCTCCGGCGGGAACCGGCGCCGCGGGCAGCGCGCGGAGACCGTCGACCGTCTTGGCCAAAATCGCCGCGTAGTGCCCTAGCTGGTCACTCGTGCTCTTCTTGACGGCCTCGACGGTTTCGCCGCCCGCCGACGTCATCTTGTTGTTGCCTTCGATGAACTCCTTGACCGCGCCGCAGAATCCGTTCATCCAGGTCACCGCGGCGGACGGCGCCGGATCGGGGGTGCAACCGGCCAGTGCCGTCGCGGCCAAGGCGATTCCCGCGATCCGGGCGAATGTCCTGTGGGCAGCGCGCATGTCCGTTCCCCTCTCCGCCGGCCGGTGTTCCCGCCGGCGCGAGGACTTTGACATGGCGGAACGAGCGCGGTCTGCGTCATCTGACTCAGAACGCTCGAACTCGTAACGTTCGAGGCACGGCGTAACAAGGCGCGGACAGGCGACGAGTACCGCATTACCCCTGTTCGCATCGAGGGCACCCAGCCGAAGAGGTAGCACCATGGCCATCAAGATCATCGCAGCGCGGCTCGAAGGTGGGAAGTTCCGCGAAAACATCACGAAACTGCGCTGGATCAACCCCGGCAACGGCGAGAGCTTCGTTTCGGCGATCGTGGCGTGGATCGAAGACGATGACGGGAAAGCCTATGTGGACGAGGGAATCCACCGGGTGACCGTGGAGATCATCAAGCCGACCTTCGGCCCGGAGTTCCTCCGCACGCGCGCGGACGGGATCTGGAAGAACAACCTGCAGGAGCTCCCCCGCTTCTGAGACCCGGTAATTCCGGTGACGTGGGCAAGAACGCTCTGTTAGCTTGGGCGAGCACTCCCGGTGCGCAGGTAACGGTTACTTCCTCTTCCACAGGAGAGACGCGGGTTCGAATCCCGCCGCGGGCTCCGGCCGGCGTCGACCAGCGGCCCAGGTCACTACGTCACCGTCACCGATTATTTCTCGGGAGCCCACAACTTCAGATGTGCCCGGTGCGCAGGAGACGGCTACTTCATCGTATTCCAAGGGTCGCGGGTTCGAGTCCCGCCCGGCAGCCATGCTGCCGGTAGCTCAGTCGGCAGAGCATTGGACAAGCACCGTCACCGACTTTTTCTCGGGCCGCATCCGGAGTCGAAGCTCCCCTCGAACGAAACGAGGGTTGAGGTGTCGAAGTTCAACACCGCCGGCACCCGCCCGGCGACCGGCTCACCGATCGCCGGTGAGCGAAGCCCCGGCGGCGTCACCCACGAAGGCGGCGACGGCTACCGGCGGGACACCAAGTCCGAACTGTTCCTGCTCGCGGTCACCAACATGGTCGGCGAGAACACCTTCTACGAGACGGGCGACGAACGCGACACGCGTTACGCCGACCTCGTCCGGAAGGCGTCGCTCGCCGACCCGGAATGGACAGCGCGTTTCCTGCGCTGGCTCCGCACGGAAGCGAACATGCGTACCGCCGCGATCGTCGGCGCCGCCGAATACGTCCGGGCTCGGCTCACCACCGCGACGGACGATCAGTCGTACGTCGCCACCACCGCGAACCGCGCCGTCGTCGACTCCGTGCTCCAGCGCGCCGACGAGCCCGGCGAGCTGCTCGCGTACTGGACCTCCTTGTACGGCAGGAAGATCCCGAAGCCAGTCAAGCGTGGCGTCGCCGACGCGGCCGTCCGGCTCTTCCACGAAAAGTCGTTCCTCAAGTGGGATTCCGACGCGCGCGCCTTCCGGTTCGCCGACGTCCTCGGCCTGGCCCACCCGGACCCGAAGGACGCGGTGCAGGACGCCCTGTTCAAGCACATCGTCGACGTCCGGTTCAACCCCGGCCGGGAAATCCCCGCCGAATTGGCGGTGCTCGGCTTCCGCGCGGAGGTCATGGCGTGGGACGAGGAGAAGCGCCGGGATCTGTTCCTCGGCCCCGAACTCGACACCGCGCGGTCGGTTCTCCGGCAGGCGGGCATGACGTGGGAGTCCCTGGCCGGCTGGCTCCAGGGGCCCATGGGCGCGCAGGCCTGGGAAGCCATGATCCCGTCCATGGGCTACATGGCGCTCCTGCGGAACCTCCGGAACTTCGACCAGGCAGGAGTGTCCGACAAGGTCGCCGAGCAGGTCGCGGCGCGCCTGGCCGATCCGGAGCAGGTGGCGAAGTCACGGCAGTTCCCGATGAGGTTCCTCTCCGCGTATCGGGCGGCGCCGTCGCTTCGCTGGTCGTACGCGCTGGAAAAGGCGATCTCCGAGTCGCTGTCGAATGTGCCTCGCCTCGCCGGACGGACCCTGATCCTCGTCGACACCTCGGGGTCGATGAACGCCGGTTTCAGCAAGGACGGCACGCTGATGCGCTGGGACGCGGCCGCGATCTTCGGGATCGCGCTCGGGGCCCGCTGCGAGACGGCGGATGTCGTGTCGTTCTCGAACGGCTACTACGGCGGCACCGGTTCGAAGGCCTTCGACGTGCGCGGCGGCGAGTCGCTGCTGCGCGCGCTCGACCGGTGGAAGAACGACGGCTACTTCATCGGCGCCGGCACCGACACCGTCGGTGCGATCCAGCGCCACCTGCGGCCGGAGCACGACCGGCTCGTGATCCTGACCGACGAGCAGCACTCGGCGGGCAACGTCGACCAGGCGGTGCCGAAGGACACGACGCTGTACACGTGGAACCTCGCGGGCTACCAGCACGGCCACTCGACGTCCGGCTACGGGAACCGGCACACCTTCGGCGGCCTGACCGACCAGGCCTTCCGGATGATTCCGCTCCTCGAAGCGGGGCGGAGCGCCGACTGGCCGTTCTGACCCACCGCGGCCGCCGGGGCGGACCGTCCTCATCGGACGGTCGCTCTCGGTGGCCGCCTTGCCTGATGTGGCGGCTCGCGGCCTACCGGGCGTGGCTGCTGTCGCTCGTCACCTGCTCGGTCGCGGTCCGGTCCGGGGTGGCGGCCTTGTTCGGCTGGCTGGACGCGTTCATCGCCACCTGGACAGCCTGCGAACGCCTCCCCCGCGCGTAACGACAAGCTTGATCAACACGAGTCAGGTCCCAGCCACTTCGCTCGAGGAGACAATGATCAGCGCCGCGGCCAGTCCGGTGGCCGAGCCGGGTGAGCGTGATCTGAGCCGTGAATACGCCTGAGCGTCCACTGCCGACCAGGCTTCCCGGCGCGCCTGGGAAAAGGTACTTCCGCTACCCCGCCCGCACCAGGAGGATCACGCCGACCTTCGTGAGAGCGTGCCCGCAATTGTCAGGTAGTCGTCAGGTTCCCCACCGTGCCTAGCCGGAAGAATGAACCGAGGCCGAGAGCACGCGAGGAGAGCGATGAGTGTAGAGAGCCCGAGCGCGAACGACGTCGTCGAAGACGTGTCCGTCTGGTTGGCCAGCGAGTTCTCGACGAAGTTGTCTCCGGTCGCGGTCGGCGCCATCGTCCGCGCCACCCACCGCGACCTTCGGGAACAGATCGTCCCCGAAGCGCTCGGCGAAATGCTGCACCGGATGGCACGGCACCGGATCACCCGTCTTGTCCAGGTTCTGTGATGCGTTACGAGCAGCACTGCCCGATCGCGCTGGCGGCCGAGGTGGTCGGCGAACCATGGACGCTGCTGATCCTCCGTGAACTTCTGCACGACAGCACTACTTTCGTGGATATCGCGAGAGGCGTGCCGGGCATGTCAACTGGGTTGCTGACCAAACGACTCCGGAACCTCGAAGCAGCGGGTATCGTCACCCTTCATCCGTCGGGGCGGCCAAGTAGCGCAGTGCTGACCGAGGCCGGCCGCGAACTGTCGGCGGTCGTCGAGCCCCTCGGCAACTGGGGTGCGCGCTGGTTGCCGCCACCTCGGCACGGTGACCTCAATCCGGCCTTGCTCCTGCGTGACATCGCGCGTGGGATCGACCGGTCCGGTTTGCCCCCGAACGCGGTGACGATCCATTTCCGGTTCGCCGAGTCGCCAGGACCGCGTTGGTGGTGGCTTGTTCTCTCGCAGTCCGTCGCCGCGCCGACGGTCCATGATCCGAGGCTGCCGCAAGCGATGCGGATCGACTGCACTCTGGGTGCGCTGGCCCGGGTCTGGCTCGGTCACACAGACTGGCTGGGAGCGCTGCGGGAGAAGGCCATCGTGATCACCGGACCTCGTGGATCGGTGCGCGAGGCCATCGCTTGGCTCGGCACGAGCCGCTTCTCCAGCAGCGGGAATCCTAGCGAGGTGGGCGCGCCGACGCTGTCCTCATAGGCCTGTTCGGTACTTGCCGCCGCGGAGCGGCCGTCGATGCCCACGACGTTCGCTGATGACTCCGAGACCGCGCTGAGACCCTTGGACGCGTCGATACCGAGGCCGGGCGGTTTGCCCAGGAATCGAACAGCAGGATGCACCCGGCGAAGACCGCGCAGGCGAGCCCGAGCAGCCACAACCCCTGAGTGGCCATCAGGACTCCGACCAGCACGGCGGGAACGGCGGCGAGCAGGCAGAAGGGATCCAGCCTGCCGAAAACAGGACGTCGGCCGTGACTCGAACTCATGGCACTCCCCTTGTCACTCCGGCCTGGGCCTCCAGTAACTCGGACGCTCGAAGCTCTGCGACTCTCGCCTTCTCCTCGGACTCTTCAGCGAGCTTTCGATGACGTATCTCCGCGAACGCGTCACCTCGGCGCCGGACGGCTTCTCCGCGCTCCCGCTGTCCCTCGGCGCGCCTGATGGCCGCGTAAGCACGCTGCACCTCGACCTCGTGCGCGATCGACCCGCGCGCGAACCGTCCTGCCCTGCCTCGGTACTCCGCCGCGATCGCGAGCTCGTCGTAGGCCATGTAGTGGCAGGCCGAGATCTCGGCGAGATCCCGTTGCTGTTGAGCCAATATCTGTTCGCCGTCTGCCACCAGTTCGGCAGCTCGCTCGAGGTACTTCCCCGCGACCTTACGCAGGCGCGCCGCGTCACACCGCAGCCGCTTCGCGCGCGCCACCCCGTCGTCGGCAGCACACCCGGTGGTCTGCGGTCCACTCAGGGTCATCGCCGGACGTCCGGTGGTCCCGTAAAGCAGCTCAGTGAGCGCCCTGCTCCGCAGCCTGACGGTTTGGGGCATCGCGTCTCCTCATTCATGGACCCGGTGTGCGGCGCACACCGAGCCTGTCACGGAGATGCCAGAGCCGACCTGACGAAAATCTTACGATCAATGCGGAGAACCGAGGGTCACGCCTGCACGCGGTTTGCGTCCGCAGCGCCCATACGGCATCTTTACGCGCGGAGCGCCGGGAAGTCTGGTCGGCACGACCCATCCACGAGGGGTGGGTCGTTCGACGTGGACGGGGTTTCCGTGACACTTGCCTTGGCGTTCGGTCTGGTGCTGTTGATCAGCGTGTCGCTCTCCGGACTCGCGGCACGCACCGTGCTGTCGACCGCACTGCTGTTCCTGGTGGCGGGCGCACTGATCGGGCAAGGCGGATTCGGCCTCGTCGAGATCCCCTCCAATGGCGCCTTCGTGACCGGCCTGGCCGATCTGGCGTTGTTCACCGTGCTGTTCACCGACGGCCAGCGCGCCGGCCTGCCCTCCCTGAAGGAAGGCTGGCGGCTCTCCGGCCGCGCGCTGGGCTTGGCGATGCCCTTGACCATGGTGGGCATCGCGGTGCCGACGCATTTCCTCACCGGTCTGGACTGGACGACGTCGTTCCTGATCGGCGCGATCCTGTCGCCGACCGACCCGGTGTTCGCCTCCGCGATCGTCGGACGGACGGATGTGCCGCTGCGGCTGCGCAGGCTGCTCAACGTCGAATCCGGCCTTAACGACGGCCTCGCGCTCCCCTTCGTGCTGATCTTTCTCGCGACCGCCGCGAACCGGGACACCGACTTCGGCGGCATCGCCATCGAACTCGTCGCCGGTCTCGCGCTCGGCGTCGCCATTCCCGCGGCCATCGCGCTCGCCTGGCGGCTGAAAGTCCTCACCGCGGAACCACGACTACAGGCCTTGGGGCCGTTGGCGGTCGCGGTGATCCTGTACGCGACCTGCCACCTCACCCACGCCAATCCTTACCTCGCCGCGTTCGCGGCCGGCGCCACACTGGCCACAATGGACCGGGTATCGGCTGAGCACTTCGAGCATTTCGGCGATCTGCTGTCCGAGACGACGAAATTCGCCGCTCTCCTGGTGTTCGGCGCGCTCATCACGCCGGAACGGTTGTCCCACCTCAGCGTCGGCGACTGGGCGGTCGCGGTTATCGCGATCGTGTTGATCCGGCCCGCCGCGATGATGCTCTCGCTGATCCGCACTACGTTGCCCGCCCGGGAACGCTCGGCCGCGGCCTGGTTCGGCCCCAAGGGCTTCGCCTCCGTCGTCTACGGACTCCTCGCACTACAAGCCGGGATCCCGGCGGGAGAGCATGTCTTCGACCTTGTCGCGATCACCATCGCACTGTCGATCGTGCTGCACTCCTCCACCGACGTCCCCGTCGCCAAAGCACTGCGCATCGAACCACCGGACAACCTGCCCACCGGACAACCGGACAACCGGAAAAGCTTCCGCAGAAAGAGAATTCCTGATGGGAGGCATCACCCGCCCTCGTGTTCGCGTTGCTGTTCATGGTCCTGCTCGGCGTCATCCCCAGGCGTTACTGGTACCTGCGGCTGCCCGCCGTGCTCGGCTGGGTCCTGGTCTGGATCGACAGCGCGTTCACCGGTCACTGGACCGATTCGCTGGGCGTGACTATCACTGGCTTCAGCCTGCTCTGGCCGGCCTTGACTTGGAAGCGTGCCCGTTCTGGCACTGACCAGGACAGGTGACTCGTCAATGTTTTTCGGCGTGCACGGTTCGTTCCAGGTCTGAGACCGGCGTGGCCCGCCCGGACGGCCGGACGTACCGGGCGGTGAGTTCGCCGGAGCCCACTTGCTCGAGTTCACGCCAGCCGTACTCGGCGAGAAGCCGGTCGACGTCGTCCGGGTTCAACCCGAACCGCCAGATCCGGTCTTTCCCGACGAACTGCCGGTGCAGGGCATCGGCGCCGTACATCGCGGTTCCGTCGAGAAAGTCCTTACGCACGTAGGTGAACAGCAGCCGACTTCCGGAACCGGCCTTGGCCAGGACATCGAGCGTCTTGCGGACACCGGCCTCAGTCAGATACTGGGTCACTCCTTCCCAGACGAACAGCGTGACACCGTCCGGCCGGTATCCGTGTCCACTGAGGACGGTCTCCAGGTCGTCGTTCTCGAAGTCGATCGGGACCAGTGTCACCGCGTCCAGCACCCGGATCCGTTCACGCTTGGCCTCGACGTTGCCAGGGAGGTCCACTTCGAACACCCGGACCCCCGCGGGCACGGCCAGACGACACGCGCGCGTGTCCAGACCGGCACCCAGTACGACCACGGCGTCGACATCCGCGCGCAGGTCCTCGGCGAACTTATCGTCCAGATAGCGCTTGCGGCAGGCGATGCCACCCCAGATCCCGGGCGCCTTCTTCTCCGACGCCGCGACCAGCAGATCCCGGATCACCCGCCACCTGGCCAACCCGGCCAGGAATCGCACCGCCGCGGGAAGAACCTGGATCGCCATCTCGTCCTGAACCAGGCGCCGCGGGGCGGGATGGTGCTGTTCCACCGCCGCGATCACCATCGGCCCGACCGCGGTCCCGGCCACTGTGCCCGTCATCGCCATTCCCCCGTCTCCTGATCAGGTCAAATCCGCTACTCGTTCGACCTCGGTGGTCCGTCCGGCGACGATCAGCACGTCGCCCCGGTTCACCACGGTGTCCGCGGTGGCGTAGGTGAAGCCCTCACCAGGTCGTTTGACCCCGACCACGGTGACGCCGTACTTGGCCCGCAGCCGGCTGTCACCCAGCTGCCGCCCGACCGCCTCTTCCGGCGCACGGGTCTTGACCATCGCGTAGTCGTCTTCGAATTCGATGTAGTCCAGCATCCGCCCGGTCACGAGATGAGCCACGCGTTCACCCATCTCGTGTTCGGGGAGCACGACGTGGTGCGCGCCGATCCGTTCGAGAATTCGGCCGTGCTGACGGCTGATCGCCTTGGCCCAGATGTTCGGGATCTCGAAGTCGACCAGCAGCGCGGTGGTGAGAATGCTGGCTTCCAGATCGGTGCCGATACCGACGACAGCACGGAAGAACTGATGCACGCCGAGCTGCCGCATCACGTCCGGGTCGGTGGTGTCGGCGACGACGGCGTGGGTGAGGTCGTCGGCGTGCCGCTGGACGATCTTCGGGTCCGAGTCGATCCCGAGCACCTCCGACCCGCGAGCGACGAGCTCCGACGCGAGCGAGCTGCCGAACCGGCCGAGACCGATCACGACGACACGGGAAACCTGCTTATCCGACAATGGGTCGCTCCTCGGGGTATTCGTAGCGCCGCGCGCGTTCGCGCAGTGCCAGTGCGGACGCCAGCGTGATCGGGCCGAGTCTGCCGAGGAACATCAGCACCATCAGCACGATCTGGCCGGAGACGGGAAGCTGCGCGGTGATACCGGTCGACAGGCCGACCGTGCCGAACGCGGACGTCACCTCGAACAGGACATCGTCCAAGGCGAACGAGGTGACCGACAGCAGCACCAGGGTGCCCGCCACGACGGCACCCACACCGAGCAGGGCGATGGTCAGGGCCTGGCGCTGGACCTGGTCGGTGAGCCTGCGGCCCATGACGTGCACGGTCGGTTCGCCGCGGATCTCCGCGTAGATCACGTATCCGAGCAACGCGAACGTGGTGACCTTGATGCCGCCCGCGGTGCCCGCGCTGCCTCCTCCGATGAACATGAGGATGTCGCTGACGAACAGGGTGGACGGCTGCAGCTGGCCGACGTCGAGGCTGTTGAACCCGGCTGTGCGCGGCATGACACCGTGGAAGAAGCCGACCAGGAGTTTGTGGTGGACGTCGAGCTTGCCGAGGGTGTTCCCCCATTCGAACAGCAGTACCGCCACGGTCCCGATCAGCAACAGTCCGAAGTAGACGGGCACGGTGATCTTCGTGTGCAGTGACCAGCGCCGCCGGTGACGTCGCCGGATCACCTCGAACAGCACCGGAAAGCCGAGCCCGCCGGCGATCACCGCGACCATGATCGGCACACAGATCCAGGGGTCGGTCGCGAACCCGATCAAGCTGTCGGTGTACAACGCGAAACCCGCGTTGTTGAACGCCGACACCGCGTGGAAGACCCCGAGATACACCGCGCGCCCGAACGGTTCGCCGTATCCGGCGGCGAACCGGATGGTCAGCGCGGTGGCGATGATCGCCTCGATGCCGAGGCTGACGACGATGACACCGCGGATGACCGTGCGGACGTCACCGAGCCCGAGTGTTTTCGTCTCGGCCTGGGCGGTGAGCTGCATCCGCAGCCCGATCCGTCTCGACACCAGCAACGTCAGCAGCGAGGCCAGGGTCATGATGCCGAACCCGCCGACCTGGATGAGGCCGAGTACGACGAGCTCGCCGAACGTCGACCAGTAGGTGGGGGTGTCCACCACGACGAGGCCGGTCACGCAGATCGCCGACACGGCGGTGAACAACGCGCTCACCACGCTCGCGGACTCACCGGACTCGGTCGCGACCGGCAGGCTGAGCAGGAGCGTGCCTGCCAGGGTCGCCATCCCGAAGCCGAACACGACCGCCCGAGCCGGGTGCCGCCAGCTGGGCATCAGCCGCCGCCACCACGGCGAAGCACCGAGGAACGAGTTCACCACGGCCCACCGCGAAGCTCGATCGGTTTCCGGATAGTCACGAAGCCGCCATCGCGGCGGTGAGCTGGCCAGGCATGATCGGTTGGTGCCCGACGTAGTAGAGCACCGTCCCAGCGGGGAGAGCGGTCTGCCACGGTGGGCTGATCAGCAGCTGGTCGGCGGTCCGGACGGCGAGCACGGTCGCACTGTGTCTCCAGCCGAACGCCGCCTGGCAATCGCCGAAGGTCGAGGGCTCGGTCAGCCGTAGCGTGTAGGTGTTGCCGCCGCCGTGGGTCATCAGCTCGGCGTAGACCTCGGTGATACCCGGTGCCTGGATCTCTTCGGTCACCATATGCGGGCTGTGCCATTGGACGCACCGGATTCCGTCGTTCACGTAACGGAAATGCGCCTCCTTGGCGAGGTCGCGAAGGGCGACCACGATATGCGCGCCTGCCGCGACATGATCGACGGTGACCGCGACGGCCAAGGCCTCGTTGTCGTCCCGCGCGTCGATCAGTACGCTGTTCGCCCGGTGCACACAGGCACGCCGCAGGACGTCGTCCTCGGCGAGATCACCACGGACGAAGCCGATACCGCGGTCCGCCATCGGGTGGGTGTCGACCTCGTCCCACGCGGCGAGCACGATCGGACGGTCCCCACCCGCGACCAGTTCATCGACGATGCGCTGGGTCCGTCCTGGCGAGTACCCGAGCACGACGACGTGGTCTTCGATGTCCAGCGTGACCGCCCCCTGCATCCGGCGCCCTTTCGTCTTCTCGATGATCTCCGCCAGCTGAGCGAACACGGTCGTCAGTGTGACGATCCCGCCCACGATGACATACACACCGATCACGTGCCCCCACGACGACTCCGGATAGAAGTCGCCGTATCCCACCGTCGCGGCGGTGACGACGAACCACCACCAGTAGTTCTCCGGTTCCGTGATCGGGTTGTCCGATGGCTCGGCAAGCAGCATCAGCGGCCAGCTCGTCACGAAGACGAACACGATCACGACCAGCGGCGGCAACCCGGTCCGCAAGCGTACGAACTTCCGCAGAAGCCGCATGAGGATGATCGGCACGCAACTCTCCCACCAGCACGAACCCGCCCATGTCGTGGGCCACCGTAGCTCTTGTCCGGACGATCCGGACGTAACAACACGAAACCGCTCACCTCGGGGCCACCCGCAGAATCCGTCGGACTCTGCAACCGCACCAGAGCTATTTTTGCGATATTTTGACGACCATCGCGCGCTCGACCTGGGGCTATCAAAACCACGTCAGGAACCATCGACGCATGCGGACAATTCAGGCGTGTCTCACTAGGGGCCTCGCGGAGGTCCCGAATGCACGGTCAGACACTGGTGGTCGGGTTTGGTGTCACCGGCTCCAGCGCTGCTTGTCACTTGCTCGCCTGTGGCGCTGACGTCGCTGACCTCGTCGTGCTCGATGCCGACGCGGACGCCGTCCGGTCGGCCACCGAACTGGGCGCCAGTGCGTTCCAAGGCGACGGGACCGATCGCCTCGCGCTCGCGCGGGCGGCCTCCGTAGAGGTCGATCGGATCGTCATCGCCTTGGTACCGGATCAAACCGCGGTGATGTCGACGATGCTGGCACGCGAGCTGTGCCCGTGCGCGATGATCGTGACCGCTGTGCGCGCAGACGCACACGTGCCCATTGCCCGCCGCGTTGGCGCCGACCACGCGGTGGTCACCGCCGAGGCCGCCGGCGGCGCCTTGGCTGGAGCTTTGCTCGAACGTCGCCGTCCGGCGCGTACACCGTGGGCGATCGCTCAACGACCGGCCCGGGCATCCGAGGTGGGGCGCGAGCTTCGGGACAGCGACCCCACCGCGGTCGGACTGATCCGCGACGGCCGCCGTCACTGGGGCGCCCACGCAGCCGGACTACGCGTGGCGCCTGGAGATCAGATCGTGCTCCTGCGGACCCACACCCTCACAGAAAGCTAGGCCGCGCCGTCCATGCCCAAGTTCGCCTCCATCGCCAAGCGTCTCCTCGTCGGCAGGTCTTTCCGTAGCGATCGCCTGTCCCACACGCTGTTGCCCAAGCGGATCGCGTTGCCGGTGTTCGCCTCGGACCCGATGTCGAGCGTGGCTTACGCACCCGAAGAGATCCTGTTGATGCTTTCGGTCGCGGGGGCGTCGGCGTTCGTGTTCAGTCCCTGGATCGCTCTTCTGGTCGCCGTGGTGATGATCTCGGTCGTCGCCTCCTATCGGCAGAACGTCCGCGTCTACACCTCCGGCGGTGGCGACTACGAAGTCGCCACGGTCAACCATGGCCCCCGATGGGGTCTCGTGGTCGGCAGCGCCCTGCTCGTCGACTACGTGCTGACCGTGGCGGTGTCGATCGCCTCCGCGGCGGCCAACATCGGCTCGGCCGTGCCCTTCGTCGGGGAACACAAGGTCGAGTTCGCCGTCGGCGCGATCCTGGTGCTGACGGCCATGAACCTGCGCGGTGTCAGAGAATCGGGCACCGCGTTCGCCATCCCGACCTACGCTTTCGTGTTCGGCGTCCTCGCCATGATCGTCTGGGCGCTGGTGCGGGTTTTCGTGGTGGGTGACGAGATCCGGGCGGAGAGCGCCGATTTCACTCTGGTCGAAGAAGGCGGGCATCTCGCCGGTCTCGGCTTCGCTTTCCTGATCCTGCGCGCGTTCTCCTCCGGCAGCGCGGCCTTGACCGGGGTCGAAGCGATCAGCAACGGCGTCCCAGCCTTCCGTAAACCGAAGGGCCGCAACGCCGCGACCACGCTGCTGATGATGGGCGTGCCCGCGATCACGATGTTCCTCGGGCTGATCATGCTTGCCCGGCTCACCGGCGCCCAGGTCGCCGAAGACCCCGCGCACCAGCTGATCGGCGCTCCGGAGGGCTACGAACAGAAGACGCTGATCGCCCAGCTCGGCAACGCGGTGTTCGCCGGTTTCCCGCCGGCGAGCTGGTATGTCATCTTCTTCACCGGACTGATCCTGGTGCTGGCGGCCAATACCGCGTTCAACGGTTTCCCGGTGCTCGGCGCGATCCTCGCTCAGGACCGCTTCCTGCCCCGTCAGCTCTACACCCGCGGCGACCGGCTGGTGTTCTCCAACGGCATCGTCTTCCTCGCTGCAGCCGCCATCCTGCTCGTCGTCGCCTTCGACGCCGAGGTCACCCGGCTCATCCAGCTCTACATCGTCGGCGTGTTCATGTCGTTCGTGATCAGCCAGAGCGGGATGATCCGGCACTGGAACCGGCGGCTGCGCACCGAAACCGACCCCGCCGCGCGCCGCCGGATGCGCCGCTCCCAGTCGATCAACGCCTTCGGCTTCTCCATGACCGCCCTGGTCCTCGTCGTCATCCTCGTCACCAAGTTCACCCAGGGCGCGTGGATCTCCCTCGCCGCCATGGCCGCCATCTACCTGCTGATGACCGCGATCCGCCGCCACTACCAGCGCGTCGGCGACGAACTCCACGACAGCGACGAGGACGAGCCGATCGTCCTGCCTTCACGCAACCACGCGATCGTCCTGGTCTCGAAACTGCACCGCCCCACCCGCCGGGCACTGGCCTACGCCAAAGCGGTCCGGCCCGACGTACTCAAGGCGATAACCGTCAACGTCGACAACCAAGAAACCAACGAACTCCTCGACCGGTGGGCCAAACAACCCTTCTCCATCCCGCTCAAGGTCATCGAATCCCCCTACCGGGAAATCACCAAACCGATCCTCGACTACGTCAAACGCATACGCACCACCAATCCGCGCGACGTGGTCACCGTGTTCATCCCCGAATACGTCGTCGGGCACTGGTGGGAGAATCTGCTGCACAACCAGAGCGCACTACGGCTCAAAGGACGACTCCTGTTCCAGCCCGGCGTCATGGTCACCAGCGTGCCCTGGCAACTCGACTCCTCCACCAAGGTCCGGCATAGGTCCGAACTCGCTCCCGGCTCGATCCGCCGCGGCCTCTACACGAAGGACACCAACGGCGGAGACCGGCACAAACCGTGAGCCTATTGGCACACCGGGATTCGTCTGACCGGTCCAACGCCGTAGAGAAAGCATCAAAATACGGCGGTGCGGCAGCACATCGACCGTGCCCGTCGCGCCAGCACGCCTATCGTCTAATGCCGACTATCCCAACGGCGGGAAAGGGGGCCCACGGCCGGTGCCCGACCACCCCACAGCAGAGCTGGCCTGGCTGGTCAGCCAACCCTGCGCGGTCGAGATCCTCGACGTCCTCGCCGAGGCGCCCCGCCCGCTCGCGGACCTGCACCGGCGGCTGAGGGCGACTCGCCGGACGATCCACTCGGCACTGCGCGTCCTCGCCGCGGCCGGGGTGGTCCGCCGCCGCGATCACTGTGGCAGCTGGGACAGCCTCCCCCCGCCCTCGACCCGCTATGAGCTCACCCCTACCGGCCGCGAATTCACTCGGCAGCTGAATCGGGTCGAGGTCTGGACCACGCTCTACGAGCACTATCTCGGTACTCCGACCACCAGGAAAAGGACGAAGACCATGTGGGCACCGATCTCCATCGTGCTTCTCCTCGCCTGCCTCGGAAACATGGCGCTCGGCCATGCCGGGCACGCGATCGTGTTCGGCATCGCGTGGCTGGTGCTCGTCGCCGCGGTGACGTATCGGGCAGGCCACCGGACCACCTGACCACCCACGCGGCGAGGGGGACGAGAGATGAAACTGCTTCGGCTGTCCGAGATCGATGCCTCGATGATCGATCTGGTGGGAGGGAAGGCCGCCGGGCTCGGTGAGATGATCAAGGCGGGCGAGCGTGTACCGGATGGCTTCTGCTTGACCGTCGAGGCCTATACGTCGCGAGATCTCCCGAAGCAGGAGTTGCTCGACGCCTACGAGCGGCTCGGCGGCGGCCGGGTCGTGGTGCGTTCCAGCGCCACCGCCGAGGACTTGCCGGACGCCAGCTTCGCAGGACAGCAGGACACCTTCCTCGACGTCGACGGGGCCGCCGCACTCGTCGACGCCGTTCGCAAGTGCTGGGAGTCCCTGCATTCGGATCGGGCGGTGGCCTATCGGGCCACCGTCGGTATCGACGACGTCGCGATGGCGGTGGTGATCCAGCGGATGATCGACCCCGTGGTGGCCGGTGTCCTGTTCACCGCCAACCCGATCACCGGTTGCCGCACCGAGATGGTCGTCGACGCCGCCCCCGGGCTGGGGACCGCGATAGTCGAGGGCACCGTCGTTCCCGCTCACTACGTCTTCG
Organism: Amycolatopsis sp. NPDC043885; assembly: GCF_056435685.1. Classification (NCBI taxonomy): domain Bacteria; kingdom Bacillati; phylum Actinomycetota; class Actinomycetes; order Pseudonocardiales; family Pseudonocardiaceae; genus Amycolatopsis; species Amycolatopsis sp. NPDC043885. Next base: position 95,497 of record NZ_JBWKEA010000007.1, on the reverse strand, counting down.
GCCACCGTGCGCGGACCATGCCGCACCAGGACGAGGGATGCCTCGACACCCGGCAGCTCGAACTGCTCCGGGACGCCGGTCTGCGGCTGCAACGGCATTTCGGCTCGCCGCAGGACATCGAATGGGCGATCGATTCCGACGGCGTGCTGTGGCTGGTGCAGTCCCGGCCGATCACCACCCTGTTCCCGCTGCCACCGGACACCGGCGATAACCGGCTGTACCTCGAGTTCGGCCACATCCAGGGGATGCTCCGCCCGTGCACGCCGATGGGGATCTCCTTGCTCAAGACCGGATCGGCGATGTGGTTCCAAGCAAACGGCGTCCGAAGCGACCCACGGGATCCGCTACCCCGGCTGGTGCCGATCGGCGGGCGGCTCTACTTCGACCTGACCGACTTCGTCCGCAGCCAGGCCATGCGCAAGCGGCTGCCGACGTCCCTGCAGGTGTACGGGCCACGAGTGCAGGGCGCCGTCGAGCGCATGCTGACCGATCCACGCTTCGCCCCGCGGCGCGGCTTTCCGTTCCGGACGAGCAACATACTCAGGGCCACGGCGAAAGTGGCGCCGAGCGTGATCACGGGGTTCGCGGCGGGCTTGGCCCGCCCGGACGCGGCGCGCGCCCGCGCTTACCGGGCGGTGGAGGAAATCCGGCGCTTGACCGTACCGCCCCCGGACTCGGCGACCACTGCTGAGCGGCTGAGATGGGTCATCGAGGACTCGCATCGAGCGATCATGAGCCACGGCATGCTGGGGCTCACGGGGCCTTTGATGGCCGGGATCGTCCTCGGGATAGCGCCCTCCGGCCTGCTCAAGGGCATCGCCACGGACGAGGAGCTGGACATCGTCCTTGGCGGAATGCCCCATAACGTGACCACCGAGATGGATCTCGCCCTGTGGGGCCTCGCGGTGAACGCGCGACAGCACCACGGGCTGTTCCTCTCCACCCCACCCGGCGAACTGGCCGCGAAGTACCGCGCCGGGCGACTGCCCGACATCGGGATGGCCGGATTCCTGGACAAGTACGGCATGCGCGCCGCGGCCGAGATCGACGTCGGCATGCCCCGCTGGGACGAGGACCCGGCGCCCCTGTTCGCCACGATCGCCAACTACCTCCGTGTCGACGACCCCGAGCAGGCATCCGACCGGCGATTCCGCCAAGCCGCGCGGAAGGCCGAGGCGATGATCGAGACGCTGTCCCAGCGAGCGCGGCACCGGCGTCCGGTCCGCGGCAGGGTCGCGACGTTCCTCATGCGCCGCTCGCGCAAGCTCACCGGCCTGCGGGAGATCGGGAAGTTCGCGTGGCTGCCCGCGATCCAAGCGGCTCGCCGGCAACTCCTCCTCGTCGGCGACGACCTGGTGTCGCGTGGCCTGCTGGAACGCGGCGACGACATCATGTTCCTTTCCCTCGCCGAAGCACGCGCGGCCGTCCACGACGCGACCGACCACCGTCACCTGATCGCCGCGCGCAGCGCGGACCACCGGCGAGAACTACGACGGCACACTGTTCCCGGCGCCTTGCTCTCCGACGGGACCGACGTGGAAGCCCTTGCCCCACCCGGGCCCGCCGAAGACGGCGTACTGGTCGGGATGGCAGGCGCGGCAGGCCAGGCGACCGGGAGAGCGCGCGTGATCCGCGACCCGGTCGGCGCGTACATCGAGCCGGGCGAGATTCTCGTGGCACCGTCCACCGACCCCGGATGGACCCCGCTGTTCCTGACCACGGCCGGCCTGGTCACCGAAACCGGCTCACCGGTCGCGCACGGCCCCACGGTCGCCCGGGAATACGGCATTCCTGCCGTCATCTGCGTCCGCGACGCCACCCGCGAGATCACCACCGGCCAGCTGATCTCCATCGACGGAACCGCGGGCACGGTACGGATGATCGACGACGACTGACGCCATTCACTCGGCCATCTTCTCTTCGGCCCGTTCCCAGAGCCAGCCGAACCGGTCGATGCGCCACAGCTGGGCCACGACGACCACCGTCGCGCCGTACAGGGTCGGCCAGAAGTCGAGCGCGATCAGGCCCCACGTGATGAGCCCGAAACCGGCGAGGCCGAGCACGACCAGGACACGCAGCACCGCGCGATGGTCCGGCGGCACCATGGATTTGTCGTGTGCCCAGACTCGTTCGCCGTAGATGCCGCGCGCGGCCCAGCTGCGTGGTTCGACCGGCGGGAACGCCGAGGGGTTGAGGAACAGCCACACGACGACCGCCGCGATCGGCACGAGACACCACCAGCCGATCCAGGTCCGGCTCCAGATCGCGAGCAGCATCAGCGGGATCGCGGCGAAGCGGGTCCATACGCTCCAAGGGTTCGCGTGGCGGCGCCAGGCTTCGTCGTCCATGCGGAAGGTCTTCGTCACCGCGTCGGTGAGTTCCATGGTGTTTTCCTTGTCAGGTCAGGTTTTCGAGGAGGTCGACAGCGGCGGCCACGCCGTTCTCCGCGCTGATTTCCCGGCCGAGTCGTTCGGCCCGTTCGCGCATACCGGCGTCACCGGTGGCTTGCCGCAGCGCCGCGGTGAGCCGGTCAGCCGTGAGGTGCTGCTGGCGTATCGGGGGCGGCGCGACGCCGACGGCGTGCATGCGGTTCGCCCAGTGCGGCTGGTCGGCGACGAACGGGCACACCACTTGCGGTATGCCCGCGGCCAGTGCGGCTCCGGTCGTGCCGCCGCCTCCGTGATGTACGACCGCGCTCATGCGCGGGAACAGCCAGTCGTGCGGCGCGTGGTCGAGCACGTACAGGTCGCCGGTTCCGGCGTCCGCGGCCATGCCGCCCCAGCCGGTGGCGAGCACCGCACGCACCCCGGCCTGCCGGACGGCTTCCTCGACCACCGCGCGGGTGCGGCGTGAGTCCCTGCCGGCCATGCTGCCGAATCCGATGTAGACCGGAGCGGGGCCCGCGTGGAGGAAGTCCCGCAACGCCGCAGGCGGTTCCCACGCTGACGCGGCGGCGGGATACCAGAAACCGGTGGTGTGCACAGAATCCGGCCAGTCCGAGGCCGCGAGGGTGACCTCACGGCTGAATGCCTGCAGGACCAGTCGGTCACGGCCTTCCGCGTCGTGCAAGATGTCGTGGCTCCCCCTGCGGCGCGGCAGCCCGAGTTCGGTCGTGCGCCAGGTAGAGGTGATCCCGGTGAAAGCGCGCAAGATCGCAGCCACCGCGAGATACGTGGCGCGGTTCACCATGCTCGGCAGACGGGGCAAGGGAATCATCGGGCACGGGAACTCGCCGGTGGGGATCCAGCCGGGTTGCAGCGCGACGACCACCGCGGGAACGCCGAGCATCTCGGCCGCGTGGTGGGCGGGCACCCCCGTCGTGTGCACGACGACATCCGCGCGAGAGGCCTTCGCGGCCACACCGACGTGGTGCAGGACCTCCGCCATCATCGGTTTGACCCGCTGGGCCGTCCGTAGGGCGGTGATCTTGCCCCGGATGCCCCGGTAACCGCCCTCGATGGCCTCCTTCACCACCGGGTCGTCCATCAGCCGGTTCGCGCCCTCACCGAGCGGGGCGAACTCGATGTCGTACTCCCCCGCGGCATCGGCGAACGAGTCCGGCGCGGCCAGCACCGCCTCGTGCCCGCGATCGCGGAGGGCGACAGCGAGAGCCAGCATCGGCTGGACGTCACCACGGGTGCCGTGGGTGACCAGCAGCGCCCTCACTTCGACCGCTCCTGGTCGTTGATGGCGGTGTAGGCGGTCAGCCAGCGGTCATCGGCGAACAGGCCATTGGTCAAGATCTCCAGCCCAGCCCTGGCACCCCGGACCGCGGTCACGGTCTCCGCGGCGTCCCCGCCGAGCAACCGACCGACGTGGTCACCGAGCACGAGCGGTGCCAGCAGCCAGGACACATAGACGACCGCGCGCGCCCGGGAGTCGTCCGACGGGTGCACCCAGCCGTCCCGCTCGCCGTCGGCGAGCCACCCTTCGGTGCGGTCCACGATCTCGGTGAACAGGGCGGACGCCCCGCTCGACCCGTCCAGAAACGCCCGGGCCAGATAACGCCGCACCGGCGTGGCCGCCTGCAGCACTTCCGCCAGCGCATCGTCGCCTGCCTCGCCTCCGCCCCGGATCGAGTCGAGCACATGCTCGTCACAGGCCTGCCGCAGCCCGTCCTTTGAACCGAAGTGGTGCAGCACCAAGCCCGGAGACACCCCGGCGTCCGCCGCGACCGCGCGCACCGAAGTTCCGGCGATGCCGTCGACGCCGAACCTGGCCAGCGCGGCATCGCGGATACGAGCCCGCGCCGTCAGATCAGAGACTGAACTCATGTTCAGAGTATTGAACACTTGTTCAGTTCCGTCAAGGCGAGGCCGCTTGACGAGCAGTCAGTCCGACGAGAGCACGAGTTCCAGCAGCCGGGATGCCGTGATCACACCGATCATCGTGCCGTCACGCAAGACCGCGGCCAGCGGGCAGCGCAGCCGAGCCATCGTCGCGGCGACTTCCACGATGTTGTCGTCATGCTCGACAACAGCCAGTTCAGAAGACCGAGCGGAAAGGACGTCGCGGACTGTCTTGCTAGCCAGCTTGTCCGCGGCCCGGTCGGCCATCGATTCCGAGAGCACCGCGGCCAGCGTGGGCGCCTCCTGGACGTAGGCGGGCACCAGAAATTTCACCACGTCCGACGCGGACAAGACCGCGTAGGGCCGTCCATCGACCGTGATGACGACGAGCCCGGGTAGCCGATTTTCGGCAAGAAGCCGAGCCGCCTGCAGCGCGAGCGAATCGAGGCGCACTACCGGGAACTTCTCGGCCATGACGGCGGCGTGCATCTCCGCAGAGTACGGCAAATCGGTCATTTCAACCATGCCGCGGACGATCGAGCGTCGGTTAGGCCGTCGGCGTGAGGATCTCGACCGCAAGCCTTCTTTACTGGACCTTTACACTCTTTTAGGGCATCTTTACGCCCAGGAGTGCCGGGAAGTCTGGTCGGCGGCTTGGCCCACCGAGGGCCGGGTCAAACGCATGCCGACGAGCGGGGACCGATGCTCCAGCGTTTCGCCAGAGAACTCCTTGCCGGGCTGACCGTGGCCATCGTGGCGCTGCCACTGGCGATCGCCTTCGGCATCACCGCGACCGGCACCTCCGAAGGAGCCCTCGTCGGCCTATACGGCGCGATCTTCGCCGGATTCTTCGCCGCGGTCTTCGGAGGAACACCGGCGCAGGTGACCGGTCCGACCGGCCCGATCACCGTGGTCGCCACCGGTGTCATCGCGGCGCACGGACTCGAAGGCGCGTTTCTCGCGTTCATCATGGCCGGCGCGCTTCAGATCCTGTTCGGCGTCTGCCGGCTCGGTTCTCTCATCCGCTTCATCCCGCACCCGGTGGTGTCCGGGTTCATGGGCGGGATCGCGCTGATCATCATCCTGGGCGAGCTCGACCAGGTGCAGAAGAGCTTCCTGGTGGTGGCAGCCACGATCGTGCTCATGCTCGTAGCCGCACGGGTGGTCAAGTCCATCCCGGCGAGCCTGATCGCGCTCGTGATCATCACCGCCGTTTTGTCGTTCGCGGAGCCCGTGCTGCAGAACCTTCGGATCGGGCCGGTTTCCCTCAACGGCACGGTCGAGTACATCGGCCAGATCCCCGAATCGATTCCCTCCCTCACCATCCCGGAGTTCAGCGGTTCGCTGATCCTCACCCTCGTGTTGCCCGCCCTGAGCATCGCGCTGCTGGGCTCGATCGACTCCTTGCTGACCTCGGTCGTGATGGACAACATCACGGGCCGTCGGCACCGCAGCAATCGCGAACTGGTCGGCCAGGGTCTCGGCAACATGGCCAGCGGGCTGTTCGGCGGCTTGGCCAGCGCGGGGGCGACCGTCCGGTCCGTGGTCAACGTCAGAAGCGGCGGCAGCACCGCGGTGTCGGCCGCGACCCACAGCGTCATCCTGCTGGCACTGGTGGCCGGTCTCGGCGCGGTCGTCCAGTACATCCCGCTCGCCGTGCTGTCGGGGATCTTGATCCTGACCGCGATCGGCATGTTCGACTGGGAAAGCCTCCGCAAAACCCATGTCGCACCCAGGGGCGATGTCGTCGTGATGTTCGCGACGATGATCATCACCGTCCTCGTCGATCTGACCGTGGCGGTCGCGGTCGGCGTGGCCGTGGCGCTCATCGTGCACTTCGTGCAATCGCGCCGAAGCAGGGCTTCGGTCATCTACGACGAGACCGGTACCTACCACATCGAGGGCCCTCTGTCGTTCCTCTCCATAGACCGCGTCTTGACCAGACTGCGCGACGACGAGCCGAAACTGTCGCTCAGCCTGCAGCACGTGAGCTACATGGACATGTCCGGAGCCAAGGGACTGCTGACCTTCATCGACCACTCCCACAGATCCGACGTGGAACTCGACTTCAAAGACCTGCCGCCGCACGTCGAGCACAAATTGACCGCGCTCGCGAACGACGAACAGCGCGGCAAACTCACCGCCGTCATCAGGAACGCGCCCAGTGCCGCGAACCGGCCGAACGATGGGAAGTCATGACCGCGATCGACGTACTGCTCAAACGCAATGACGAACTCGGCGACGCGGTGCCAGGCGATCGGCGTTCGCCCCGGCCTTCCCTGCAGGTGACCATCCTGACCTGCATGGACGCACGCGTGCGGGTGTTCGAGATCTTCGGTCTCATCCAGGGCGAATCGCATGTGCTGCGCAACGCCGGCGGAGTAGTCACCGACGACGTGATCCGCTCGCTCGCGCTGAGCCAGCGGAAGCTGGGCACCCGCGAGGTCCTGATCGTGCAGCACACCGACTGCGGGTTGTCGCTGGTGACCGAAGACGACTTCAAAGACGAATTGGAAGCCGACACCGGACTGCGACCGACTTGGGCGGTCGAGGCGTTCCGCGAAGTCTCCGACAGCGTCCGCCGCTCGATGCAACGCGTGAAGCGGTCAGATTTTCTCCTGCACACCGACAATGTTCGTGGCTTCGTCTACGACGTGAAGACCGGAGCACTAACCGAGATCAGCTGATCATCGTGGGGCGAGCGCCAGCTCCAGGAGGCGGGACGCGGAGATCACGCCGAGCAGCGTCTTGTCCTGCATCACCGCGACCAGTGGACAGTGCAGCCTCGCCATGATCGCGGCGACCTCGATGATCGTGTCGTCGGAGTTCACCCGAGGCAGCTCGGCGGGCTCCTCCGGAAGCAACGACCGCACCTTGCGGCCGCCCAATTTGTCGGCGACACGATCGGCCATCGACTCGTTGAGGACACCGGCGAGCGACGGGTCGTCCTGCACATAGGTCGGCACCAGGAAACGGACCACCTCTGAAGCGGGCAGGACCGACTGAGGGCAGCCACTCCGGTCGGTCACGACGATGCCGGGCAGGCGGTGCTCCGCGAGAAGCCGCGCCGCGTCGAGCGCGTCGGAATCCATGTCCACGACCGGGAATTCCTCGGCCATCTCGCTGGCTTGCATAGCGCAAGACTACGACCGTCCGGGCAGGTGTGCCCGGGTCATCCGTCGTTACTGTTCGATTCTTTACGGCCCGACGAGACTCCGGTGTGATTCGGCGATTCTCCGCGTCTCTGCCGCAGGTGCATGAGGCGGAGCGCGGCCATCAGGACGACGAACACGGCGATCAACGCGAGTGGACCGAGCAGTCCGGACATAAGCTCTCCATCTCACATCACTGTGATCACCGGCACAATCCAGAGTACAGGACGGCACCATCACCGAATCCACTGGACGGAGTCGCGATTGTCCGGGTTGCCTCTGCTTCTCGTTTACGGCATCTTGACGCGTGGAGCGCCGGGAAGTCTGGTCGGCATACCCCGTCCCTGACCGGGTCGGGGCGGTCGGCACGGACAGGAATCGGTGAGAGTACAAGTGATCTGGCAGTGTCTTCGGCCGGTATTCGCCGTTGATTCCGTTCACGAGGACGTGGCATGAGCGCCGCCGTCGCGATCATCGTGTTCGTGGTGGCGTACTTGTTCATCGCCACCGAGAAGATCCCGAAGATGGTCACCGCACTCGTCGGCGCGGGCATCGTGCTCGGCCTCGGCGTGCTCGACTCCGAGGACGCGTTCTACTCCCACGACACAGGTGTGGACTGGGACGTCATCTTCCTGCTGCTCGGCATGATGATCATCGTCGGAGTCCTCCGGAAGACCGGCGTCTTCGAGTTCACCGCGATCTGGGCCGCCAAACGCGCCAAGGGCTCGCCACTGCGGATCATGCTTCTGCTGGTGCTCATCACCGCGGTCGCGTCGGCGTTCCTGGACAACGTCACCACGGTGCTCCTGATGGCCCCGGTGACCCTCCTGGTCTGCGATCGGCTCGACATCAAGCCGGTGCCCTTCCTGATCGCCGAAGTCATGGCCTCGAACATCGGCGGCGCCGCGACCTTGATCGGCGACCCGCCCAATATCATCATCGGCAGCCGAGCCGGCCTGACGTTCAACGACTTCCTCGTCAACATGGCACCGATCGTGGCCATCGAACTGGTCGTCTTCTGCCTGGTCCTGCCGAGGCTCTTCCGCGGTTCCTTCACCGTCGACCCGGAACGGGTCGCCGATGTCATGGCCCTCAACGAACGCGAAGCCATTCACGACAAGAAGCTCCTCGTCAAATGCGGCGTCGTGCTCCTGGCCGTTTTCACCGCGTTCATCGGCCACTCGATCTTCCACATCGAACCGTCGGTCGTCGCCCTGCTCGGCGCCGGAGCCCTCGTGCTCCTGTCCCAAGCCAAGCCGAAGGACTACCTCGCCAGCGTCGAATGGGAAACACTGCTGTTCTTCGCCGGCCTGTTCATCATGATCGGCGCCTTGGTGAAAACCGGCGTCATCGGCGACCTGGCGAAACTCGCCGCCGACGCGACCGGCGGCAACGCGCTCCTGGCCGTCATGCTCGTCCTCGGCGTCTCCGCGCTTCTGTCAGGCGTCGTCGACAACATCCCCTACGTAGCGACGATGAGCCCGCTGGTCCTCGACCTCACCAACAGCATCGCCGATCCCACCCATTCCGAAGCCCTCTGGTGGTCGCTGGCCCTCGGCGCCGACTTCGGCGGCAACGCCACCGCGATCGGCGCGAGCGCGAACGTCGTCGTCCTCGGGATCGCCGCCCGCGCCGGGAGTCCCATCTCCTTCTGGGAATTCACCAAGAAGGGCGCTCTCGTCACACTGATCACCGTGCTCGTCGCGGCGCCCTATCTGTGGCTGCGGTACTTCGTCTTCGCCTGAATCCGCTCACTCGAGTCGCTCCAACCTACGGGCCAGCCAGTCGAGCAAGCGCGCGTCATCCTGAGCGCCGAAGGAGGCCGGCGGCGGAGGTCCTCACTGGCGAACGACCGCGGAGCCCGACCACCCGGCGGCGCCCGATGGGTCGACCTCGCAGATCCTGGCGACCTGGTAGCGATGCCGCCGTTCGGGGTGTCCCGGCGATTCACGGACGTCGACGAGCGCAGCATCGCCCAGGCCTTCGACTTCCACCTCGTATCGAACTAGCGGTCCTGCACCCGCTTGACTTCGACATTGACGGAGCATTTCCGGCGCCGAATATGACAACCAGGTTCTGACGGAGTGCCACGATCGACCGGTTCACCGGATCACCCGGCGCTCACGCGTTCATACCTTCTGTCGTCGCGGCAACCGGTGCTTCTATGCCAAACCGTTGTCACGACAGAAGGTCGCCGGTTTCTCCGAGCGAATCCACCGCACGGCTGTCCGCCTCACGTGCCGCGATCTCGTGCCTTCGGGCAGCCGCTTCGTCTCCTGCGGTTCGAGCCGAAAACGCCGCCGCGCGTTCGTGATGTGCCTCGGCGCGACGGACAGCCGCGAAGGAGCGATCGATCAAGATCCTCCATTGTGGAGACTCGCGCGGATGGATTTTCGCTCCGGTGCGGGCTTCGGCGGCGTTGGCGAGTTCGTGATAGGCGAATCCGTGGTGTGCGGCCACTTCGCCGAGCAAGTGCTGCGCCTTCGCGCGGCGGAACGCGTCCGGCTCACCTCCTGCCTCGATTTCCGCGGCCAAGGTTCGATGGCCGTCCGCGATGGCCCACGCCCGATCCGCGTCATCGCGCAGCCGTCGCACCCTCGGATGAGTTTCCGTTCTGGGGGTGACTTCGGCGCGCGTTGTGAAAACGTCGGCGGTCATGGGCTTGGTCCTCCCGTGTTTCGGTGAGCGTGATTCCACCCTGGCATGAACCGGACCCCCTGAAACTGACGAGTGCCTTACGATCGGAGGCTGTTAGCCTGGCCGGTGGAAGGAGATACCGACTGTGTCCACCCGTGTTCTTCTGGTCGAGGACGACGTGATGATCAGCGAGGCCTTGAGCCTCGCGCTGGCCGACGAAGGCTTCGACGTCGAGTGCGCTGAAACCGGCGAAGACGGGCTCGAACTACTCGCGGACAGCCGATTCGACGTCATTCTGCTCGACCTCATGCTGCCAGGCATCGACGGCCTCACCGTGTGCCGGTCGGTGCGCGATCAAGGCCCCCTGCCGATCATCGTGATCACCGCCCGCGCGGACACCCAGGACGTGATCGCGGGCCTCGAAGCCGGCGCGGACGACTACGTCACCAAACCGCTGGTGGCCGGTGAACTCGCGGCCCGGATCCGCGCGCTGCTCCGCCGCACCGCACCCCCTCCCCCGACCCGGATCACCGTGGGCGGCCTGGAAATCCGGCCCGATGAGGAAAGCGTGCACCGGGACGGGAACCAGGTGCATCTGACCCGCACCGAGTTCCGCCTCCTCGCCGAACTGGCCAGTGCCGTGGGAAAGGTAGTCACCAGAGAGCAATTGCTGCAGCGCGTGTGGGGACACGACTACTTCGGCGACACGAGGCTACTGGATGTCCACATCAGACGGTTGCGCCGCAAGGTCGAACCCGATCCCGATGATCCGAGCCTGGTGCTGACCGTACGCGGGCGTGGTTATCAAATCGCTCCGGGATCATGAGCCGGGTCGGGTTCCGGTCGGCGCTGCGGCGGCTTTCCCTGCGCTGGCGCGTGGCCGGCGCGTTCGGTCTCGGCCTGGCGCTGGTGATGAGCGTGCTCGGTGCCGCGACCTGGAACCTGACCACCGGTTACATGCTCGACCAGCGTGAACAGAGCACCTTGCGGCAGTCGGAAGTCAACGTCGACCTGGTCAACAAGGCACTGGCTGAACATTCCGACAATCTCAACGAGCTTCTGACCGGGCTCGCCAGCGGTCCGGACTCCTCGATTCTGCTGTCCCGCCCCGACGGCTGGCTTACCAGCGGACGGCAGATCGAGCCCACGGCCATCCCTGCCGCCCTGCTGAAAGGCGCGAGAGACGGTGTCGCAGCCCGGCAACGCTTCGCCGCCGACGGCATACCCGTGCTCGCCATCGCGACCCCGGTCGGCAACGGCGACAGCATCTACGTCGAGCTGTACCCGCTGCTCGAGCTGGATCGAACCTTCCGCTATCTCAGCATCCTGCTGATCACGGGCACCGTCGTGGCCGCGCTGTTCGGAATCCTGCTCGGCGCTTGGACCACCAAACGTGCCCTGCGCCCACTCTCCGCACTCCGCGGAGCCGCAGCCCGTGTGGCACGCGGAGATCTGACGACCCGGCTCCCCCACCAGAACGACCCCGATCTCGCCCCCCTCGCCACCAGTTTCAACACCACGACCGAACAACTCGAGCAACGGGTCCGCCGTGACAAGCGCTTCGCCGCGGATGTCAGCCACGAACTCCGCTCGCCTCTCACCACGATGGTCAACGTCACCGAGGTCCTGACCCGTCGCCAGGACACGATGGATCCGACCGCCCGCAAAGCCCTCGGTCTGCTCAGCTCGGAACTGCACCGCTTCCAAGGCATGGTCGTCGACCTGCTCGAAATCTCCCGCGCGGACCAGGACGACGAAGGCCCGGCTGAACTGGTGGATCTCGACGCACTGGTGCACAACGTCCTCGACAGCAGAGGCAAGTCCGATGTCCCTGTCGACGCCGCTCCCGACATCCCGCTCGTCTTCGCCGACCGCCGCCGCATCGACCGGGTCGTCACCAACCTGCTCGACAACGCCGACCGTTACGGCGGAGGCACTGTCGCCGTGACCCTTCGGCGGCGGGACGACCACGCGAGGATAGAAGTGGACGACGCCGGCAGCGGCGTCCCACCAGCCCTCCGGGAGCGCATCTTCGAACGCTTCGCCCGCGGCCTGCATTCCGGCCGCCGCGACCGCGACACCGGCAGCGGACTCGGGTTGGCCATCGTCGCCGACCACGTCCACCGGCACGGCGGCACCGTCTGGGTCGAAGACCGGCCCGGCGGCGGCGCACGCTTCATCGTCGAACTACCGGAGGCGACCGCGTGAAACTCCGTCCGATGATCCTCGCTATCACCGCCACCCTCTGCTTCGGCGGCTGCGGTGTGACCGACCAGGACGAACCCGAACCCATCACCACCCTCGCACCAAGCACCACCCCCACGGTCTCCAGCCGGACAGCTCCACCCTCACCGCCCCTGAGTCCGACGCGATCGTCAGGCAGTCGTCAGGTGCAGACTCCTGCATCTCCAACACAATGAGGAAGTCGTCGAAAGGAGGAGAGGGACATGCCCGTCCGCGATCACCATCCCGACGACATCGCCGACGAAGTCCGCCAATGGCTTGCCCGCGAATTCGCGTCCTCGATGACCGAATCGGCCGTCAGCCAGATCGTGTGCTCGGCCCACGCCGATCTCGAAGGCCAGGTCGCACCCGATGCCATGGGAGAAACGCTGCATCGGCTGGCTCGGTTCCGTGTGCTCCGCACACTTGGCGGCCGATGAGAGCGCCGGCCGACCGGCATCGTGTCCGATCAGGACTGTGTACGCCCACACATACGACATTCATGCCACGAGCAGTTCCACCGGCATCGATTCGCTTCTCGCCGATCCAGCCGGCACCATCAACGGCAGGCTGGTCACGACGACGAAAATGGCGACAGCGACCTACCGACTCATATGCTGGTGAAAGGTCAGTTTCCAGCCATCGTCCCGGCGAACGTAAACACTGCTCACCCGCGCTGAGTAAGGCACCCCATCTTTGATGGCAGCGATGCGGTAGTTGACCGTGCCGACGGCGAGACTAAGCCTTGTCGCGCTCAAACCATCGAGGTTGCACGCCTTCCACCGCACCCCGCACAAGGCGGCCAAAGCCGCCTCACGCTCCTGGATGGGCCGCTGGTCGATCAGCAACAGCACGATGCGGTCATCGAGAACCCTCTCGTAGTACGACCGTGCGGCAACGGGTTCGGCCGCGAGCGCGCACCAGGCACGTTGCTCCAGACCCGTCAGCACATCCACGGCAGCCGCTTCACACTCCGGTGCGGCCAAGATCGCGACCAGAGTTCACCGTCTGGCCACCTCACGATCCATACCTGGGCTTCGCCGATCGATCATCGCCGCGCTTTCCGAGCTGTCGCATACGCCCTCCGGCATTCGCCGGACGGCGACCAGCTTGCCGCAGAACTACGCACCTGAACCTGACAATCACCTTACGATTTCACCAGAGGCATACTCGGCAAGCCCTGTGGCGATCTTCGACATCGTGCGCTGGACCTGCCTCTCTGACGACCAGCGCCCCATGCCACGAGCTGAATACGTTCCCTGCCAACGGATCCGTGTTCCACCGCCAGGCACCTCGTGGAGGTCGATCGTCGCCTGGTGGTCGGCCATATGCGGACCCTCCAGCCCCTCGTATGCGAACCGCCGACCAGGCGTGAGGCTCGTGATCCGCTCCCGGATGACCGCCTTACCCGAGCGGAAGACACGGATGGCACCGACTCCGTCACGCCCGTCCGGGGAGAGGCCGCTCGAACTGCTGACGTCCAGTTCACCGGCGCGTGACCAGGCGGACCACATCCTCGGGTCCAGCAACAATGCCCACACGACCGCCGGTGGCGCCGCCGATTCGGCCAAGACATCGTACGACCGCACTGCAGAACCCTCCAAGAAAGGCGAATGTGACGACCCGGATCGTGCCACACGCCAGGCCCACCTGTAACTCACTTGGGCCACATCGAATCCAGCTGTCCACTATGGACCTAGAGCGAATTGTGCGTGCCCAACCGACGTAACTGGCCGGAGAATGGCGGTGCGAGGAACCTGCGATATTCCCTATAGCATTCGTTTCTCTCTGACTGCCCATAAAGCAAGCAGTGAGACCGCGGCTATTCCGGCGTCGAAACCGGGAAGAGTGTCACGGCCGAGCAGAAACGGGGCCAGGAGCAGCCAGCCCGCACTGACCGGCTGGATCGGCCACCAAACCCGCCTCGTGCCCGGCTCGGCGAGAGCAGCCGCACCGACCGCGACGAGAGCTGCACCAGCCACCAAACCGGTCAGCGGGTCGACCTCACCGACCGGATCGTCCGACGTGAACGGGGACAACAGCAGCCATAGGCCGATCAAGAACACGAGGGCGTCGGCGACGGCCAGTACTACACTGCGATTCTCGGCGATGGCCCGGACGTCGCGCGTCCAAGATTTCATCTCGTCAGCGCTCCAGTATGTCGCGGACGCTTTGCCCGGCGAACGCCGCCCAAAGCTCAGTCTGCCGGAGCCGCCGGTGAGTCCACCTGACGATAACCTTGCGATTCACAGGTCGCCCCAGGAGCCCCGTCGGTGCGGGGCAAGTGCCCGGGACCGAGACGTGCCACTCAGAGGACACCCAGCCTCGTCGGGCTTGACCCGCAGATCGGTCGCCGAGCTCGACGACCACGCGACCTGCACCGCACCCGACGTCAACGATTGCCTGCCCAGGAGCCAGAGCGAGGAGGTCGTACGTGTCGGAGCGCAACTCGGCGGCGCCAGGCAGGTTGTCGACGACGTCCAGCATCCGGATCAAGGAGCCGGTCGCGTCGTCAGGCCGGGTGGTCTCGGGCTGTGTGGTCGTGTCGTTGGACATGGCCGCCATGCTGCGACTTGATGGCGACATGAAGTCAAGCACTGCGGACTTGAGCATCGGAGAGGTCGCACAACGGTTCGGGCCGGCCACTCACGTGCTGCGGCATTGGGAGTCGTTGGGCCTACTCGCCCCCGCCAGAGCCACCGGATCAACCCGGCATCCGCGCCGAACGCACGGGCGTGAAGCGCTCCGCTGGCGTTCGTGCCCAGAGCGGCAAGGTCGGTCCTAGCGCAGTGTCCCCGTCCACATGCTGACCCTCGACAAACCTCCGTCCAAACGCTCATCTGACGGCTCAACCGCCGTTGAGGTAGCGCTTGGGCGAAGTTCCCACTGTGCGACGGAATGCCGCTAGGAAAGCACTCGGCGTCGCGTATCCCACAGCATGCGCGACACGGGACATGGGCCCTGGAGGATGCGAGCTGGGCGCGATGGGCAGTCCCGAGCCCGGTCCGCAAGAGCGACTGCCGCGGATTCGCCAAGGCGCAGCGCGCGGCCCGGACCCGCATGCACCAACGTAGCCGTGACCGGATGCCTCATTTGCAGATCCTGGTCGACACCGCCCACCGCGCCATGACCGACACCGCGGAACTGCTGTCCACCGCACAGCAGCACCCGCCGGGCACGGAGTTCACAGTTTCTGGGCGGCTCTACCAGCGCTTCGAACCCACCAGCCCGCAGCGAGAGTGGGCACAGAACGTCCACGTCCGCGATCTCGGCACCGGCGAGAAGATCAACCTGACCCACCGGGAGGACGAACGCTTCTGGGCATGGGCGGCGATCGAAACCTTGCGACACACCGGATGGCGAGGAGAGATCGACGGCCTCACTGTCAGCCTCAAGGCCGCGCACGCGAAGCTAGCCGCCCTCGACCGCCACACCGCGAACCGCGCCGCCCCCGTGAGCATCGGCATGCCTATTGTCAGACCGAGCTAGGCAACACCGGCCACGGCGAACCTCACCTGGCCGCAAGCCCCCTGAGCACACCCCCGCGCGGTTACTGCCTGCTCCTTCGGCTGATCAGGGAACGGGGAGACGATCTTTGTCTCACCTCGGCCCTCCCGATCTCGCCCCTCGACGCCAGCGCGACACCGTCATTTGACACCTAAAAGCTTCGCTTTAAACGGAGAACTGCTACGTTTGCGCTGCTTTTTAGCAAGTGTTAGCTTGGTATTGTGACCGAAGCGGATGATGTTGCACAGCGGACCAGATGGGCGATTTCGCGAGTGGCGGGCCGGTTGCGCGCGCAGAGTGGCGCCGAGCGGCCTCTGACCCGGTTGGCCGCCTCGGTGCTGGCGAATCTGCGACACAGTGGCCCGCTCACCGTCACCACGCTGGCGCGGATCGAGGGTGTGCAGCCGCAGTCGCTGACCCGGGTTCTGAACCAGCTGGCCGGTGAGGAGCGGATCAGGCGAATACCGGACGAGGACGATCGCCGGGCTCAGCGTGCCCTGATCACCGAGGCCGGGCTCGCCGCGCTCGAGGACCATGTCCGGGCCGGAAACGCCTGGTTGGCCCAGGCCTTGGCCGGCACGTTGTCCGACGCCGAGCTCGCCGTGGTCGGGATCGCCGCGGACCTGTTGCTGCGCGCGGCCAGCTTTCAGGGCGATCCGGACGGCGAGCCCGCTCTCGGCGCGGCGCCGCCGTTGTGAGCGGGAGCGCGGTCCGCGAGCGGGGGCGGCTGCGGCTGCTGGGGGTACTTGGGGGTTTGTCCGCGGCGGCGCCGCTGGCCACCGACATGTACATCCCCGGTTTGCCCGCGCTCGCCGCTTCCCTCGGCGCGTCGCCGAGCCAGGCCCAGGCGTCGCTCGCCGGGTTTCTTGCCGGCGTGGTGCTCGGCCAACTGCTGTTCGGGCCGCTGTCAGATCGCCTCGGGCGACGCCGGGTTCTCCTCGGCGGCGGCACCGGGTTCACGCTGTGTTCGGTGGCGTGCGCGCTCGCCCCGAGTATGGAGATCCTCATCGCCGGGCGGGTGCTTCAGGGTGTCACGGGTGCGGCTGGGCTGGTCGTGGCCCGCGCGGTGGTCACCGACACCCATGATGACCGCGGGTCGGCGCGAGGTTTCGCGACGCTAGGGGCGATCAGTTCCGCCGCGCCGATCCTGGCGCCGCTGCTGGGCGGGGCGATCCTGACGCTCGGCTCCTGGCGGGAGGTTTTCGTTGTCCTGGCAGCGCTCGGCGCGTTGCTGGTCGCGGGTGTCGCTGCCTGGGTTCCGGAATCCCTGCCCCTGCAGCGTCGCAGCCGTGGCGGGCTGGCGGTGACGCTGGGCCGGATCGCGGGTCTGGTTCGCCGGGCCGCGTTGACGCGCTTGGTCCTGGGCCTGGCGTTCGGCAACGCGGCCGTGTTCGCCTACATCGCCGGGACGTCGTTCGTGTTCACCGGGATCTTCGGCATGTCGGCGCCCCTCACCAGCGTCGTCTATGGGGTGAACGCGCTCGGCAATCTGCTGGGATCGGTGGCGTCCGGGCGGATCGCCGACCGTGCCGGTCTGCGTGTGCCACTCGTCGGCGGTTCGGCGGCAGCGGGCACGGCGACGGTGATCCTGGTGCTGACAGCCGCTGGAGGTCTGGCCGGTGTCGTGGTGACGTGGGCGTGCCTGTTCGTCGCGATCACGGCGTTCGGCGTGTTCTTCCCCGCCGTGATCACCGCGGCACAAAACCTCGGCCGGGACGCGCCCGGGGCGACGTCGGGGCTGCTGGGCAGCAGCCAATTCCTTATCGGCGCCGCCGCCTCCCCGATCGTTGGAGCGTTCGGCGAGTCGAGCGTTCTGCCGATGGCCGCCACCATGACCGTATGCTTGACGATCGCGGTCATCGCCGTCTGTACACGGACCGCCGAGAAGACCACCGGCTGCTAAGGATCCGGGGGGGTACCGGCTCCTTGTTCACAGCGGCCGCCCGCTCGGTGGCCGGCGCTGCCACCTCCATCACAGCCGGTCGGCTACCGGATAGCGCCGTCTCGTTGTGACGGCAGGGTGCAGGCGAGCGCGGCCACAATGACCATGAGTGCCGCGATCACCACGAACGCGCGGCTGTAGGCGGCGGAAAGCGCTTCGGTGCCGGCGGTGTGGCTGCCCGCGACGGTGACCAGGACGGCCAGGCCGAGCGCACCGCCGACCTGTTTGGTGGTGTTCATCAGCCCTGAGGCGGCACCTGCGTCCGCCGTGTCGATCCCGGAGGTCACGATGGTGGTGATCGGCGTGTTGAGCAAGCCGCCGCCGATCGAGAACACGACCGCCGGGCCGAGGATCCCGGACAGGTAGCCACTGTCCGGTGTCAGCAGGCTCTGCCACGCGAATCCGGCGGCGGCGAGGACAGCGCCGATCGCGATCAGGGTGCGGCTGTCGACGCGCCGCATCAGCCACGGGGTGACACGGGCGGCGGCCAGGATGGTGACGACGGTGTGCGGCAGGAACGCGAGACCGGCCAGCAGCGGGCTGTAGTGCAGGACGTTCTGCATCGACAGGGTCAGGAAGAACCACATCGGGTTGAGACAAGCCCCGGCCAGCAGCATCACCACGTTCCCGAGACTGATCGCCCGTCCCCGGAACAGGCGCAACGGAATGACCGGGACCGCGGCGAAGCGCGCCTCGACCACGACGAATCCCGCCAACGCCGCGACCCCTGCCAGCAAGCTCACCACCGTCACCGCCGCGTCCCAGCCCGCGTCATGGGACTGCGTGATGCCGTAGGTCAGCGCGGTCAGCCCCAGTGTCGCCAGGACCGCGCCCGCCAGGTCGAGCCGTGGGCGCGTCGCCGGACGGCCGCCACCGGAGAGATACCGCAGGGCGAGCATGATGGCTCCGGCACCGATCGGGACGTTGATCAGCAGGATCGATCGCCAGGAGAGGTACTCGGTGAGCACCCCACCGATGAGGTTTCCCGCGGTACCGCCGGCAACTCCCACCGCGGTCCACATCGCCAGTGCACGAGTACGACCAGAGCCTTCGGGGAAAGTGGCGGTGAGCACCGTCAGCGTGGCCGGTGCCAGGACGGCCGCACCCACGCCCTGCACCGCACGAGCGGCGATCAGCAACCCCGCGGTATCCGCCAGACCACCCGCCAGACTCGCACCGGAGAACAACGCGAGCCCGGCGAGGAAAACCCGCCTGCGACCGTAGAGGTCCGCCAGCCGCCCGCCGAGCAGCAGTAGCCCGGCGAACGTCAGCGCGTAGGCGTTGACCACCCACTGCTGACCCGCGTCGTCGAAACCGAGCGATCGCTGGATCGACGGCAGGGCAACGTTCACCACCGAGATGTCGAGCACGACCATGAACTGCGCCGCACACGCCAGCGCCAGCACCACCCGCGGCCCAGCGGTCCTCGCCGCCGGGCCACTGGCTTCGAGGTCACGAAAACCCACCACGCCTCCCGGCCGCATTGTGATACATGCGTATCATATACGCTTGTATCATAGCTCCTGCGTGAAGGAGGCCGCCTGATGCCGAGGACCGTCGACCATGAGGAACGGCGCGCTCAGATCGCCGAGGCGCTGGTCCGGGTCGCCGCGCGAGAAGGGCTGCACGCGGTCACGATGCGCGCAGTGGCCGCCGAATCAGGAGTGTCACTGAGGCTCGTTCAGTACTACTTCGACACCAAAGAGCAGCTGCTGCTGGGTGCGTTGAGGCATCTCGAACGACGGAGCCGTCAGCGGTGGGCAGCGCGTCTCGCCGGATTACCGGATCCGGTGCCCCCGCGGGACTTCGTCGAGGCGTTCCTCGCCGAGGCACTGCCGTCGGACGAGGAAAGCCGGGTCTTCCATCTGGTCGGCGCCTCGTACGCGGTGCTGGCGATGACCGATTCCCAGCTGAGCGCCGAACCGTTCGCGTCCAGTGTGGACGACATCCACCGGCAGCTCGCTAATGCGCTGCGTCGCGCACAGGCCGACGGGCAGCTGGCGCCGGGCGTGGACGTATCGCTGGAGGCGGCTCGCCTGGTGACGCTCAGCCATGGCCTGGGCACCAGTGTCCTGATCGGACAACAGGATGTGGACGGCGCGACCGCGGTGTTGCGCTATCACGTGCACGCACTGTTTTCGGCGCACAACGGGGAAAGCGTGGCGACCCTGTCACACTCGACCGCCGCATCGAACGAGTGAGGGGCGGAGCCGTGACGGCTCCGCCCCTCACTGTCCGGCCTGTGTCAGTGGCTGCCGGAGAGTTCGCCGGAGAGCTTCCCGTGCATCCGTGCGCTGTGCTTGTTCAGCCCGACGATCTCGACGGTCTTGCCCCGTGACTCGTACTTGGTGGTGATCGCGTCGAGGGCCGCGACGGTGGAGGCGTCCCAGATGTGCGCGTCGGTGAGATCGACGACGACCTTGTCCGGATCGTTCGCGTAGTCGAACCGGTAGACCAAGTCGTTGCTGGAGGCAAAGAACAACTCGCCGGTGACGGCGTACACGACCTGGGTGCCGTCCGGATCGACCACGGCGGTCACCTCGACCAAGTGCGCCACCCTGCGCGCGAAGATCACCATCGCGGTGATCGAACCGACGACCACGCCGATCGCGAGGTTGTCGGTGGCCACCACGACGGCCACGGTGACGACCATGACGATGATCTCGCCCCACGGCATCCGCTTGAGCGTGCCCGGAGCGACACTGTGCCAGTCGAAGGTGCCGAACGCGACGAGCACCATCACCGCGACTAGCGCGGCCATCGGGATCTGCGATACCAGCGGGCCGAAGACGATGCACAACACCATGAGGAAGGTCCCGGCCAAGAACGTGGACAGGCGAGTCCTGGCGCCGGCGGTCTTCACGTTGATCATGGTCTGCCCGATCATCGCGCAGCCGCCCATGCCGCCGAAGAAGCCGGTGACGATGTTGGCGACACCCTGGCCGATCGCCTCACGGGTCTTGTTGGAGTGGGTGTCGGTGATGTCGTCGACGAGCTTCGCGGTCATCAGTGACTCCATCAGCCCCACCAGCGCGAACGCGAGCGCGTACGGCGCGAGCATGCCGAGCGTGGCGAAGGTGAACGGCACATCCGGAACACCGAGTGACGGCAGCGAGGAGGGCAGGACACCCTTGTCGCCCACGGTCGGGACCGCGATGCCCGCGGCGATCGTCAGCGCGGTCAAGGCCACAATGGACACCAGCGGTGCGGGAATCACCTTGGTCAGCTTCGGAAACAGCACCATCAGCACGAGCCCGCCCGCGAACAGCGGGTACACCGGCCACGGCACGTCGATCAGCTCAGGCACCTGCGCCAGGAAAATCAGGATCGCCAGCGCGTTGACGAACCCGACCATCACACTGCGCGGCACGAACCGCATCAACCGCGCCACGCCCAGCGAACCGAGCACGACCTGGAACAAACCACCCAGGATCACCGTGGCGATCAGATAGTTGAGTCCGTGTTCCCGCGCCAAGGGGGCGACGACGAGCGCAATGGCGCCGGTCGCGGCCGAGATCATCGCCGACCGTCCGCCCACGATCGAGATCACGACCGCCATGGTGAACGAGGCGAACAACCCGACACTCGGGTCCACGCCCGCGATGATGGAGAAGGAGATCGCCTCCGGGATCAACGCGAGCGCGACCACCAGCCCGGCGAGGATCTCGGTGCGGGCGACCTTGGGCGACAGCCACGACGGCCGCGAACCGCGCAGGCGCGTCGACACCTGGGACACAAGACTCGACACAGAAAGACAACCTGACTTTCTCGGGCGCCACATCGGGGCGCGGAACACTCTCACGCCATCACGGCGTGCTGAAAGATCCTGCGGGAGAGAGGCGCGCACCGTCAGCGGTACAGGCGTCGCCTGGTATCTGCGGGCTAACCCGGAACGATCACGGCAACCTGCTCTGCCGGCAAGGAACAGCTCCTCGGCTCGAAAGGACGGGAGTCGGGGCGTCGGTGACCCAGCGGACTGGTGAGCATGACGCCACCACCGTCGACAACTCTCACCTTACGTTAGAGAAGAGATCATCCGCCCGCGAAGGCCCCAGGCCGGAATGAGGGCGGGATCACGTTCAACCCACAACGTCGCTCCTGGCAGGTGTTTCGCCGAGCGCACCCGGTGATCGCCGACGCGGGGGCTACCGCGACGTTTCTTCGGTGGCGTTGTGCGAGCGCAGCAGGGCGGCGAACTCCTCGGCGATGACCAGCTTCGCGCGCAGCTCCACGCAGGCCTTCTCGGCGGTCTCACCGAATTCCGCGAGACGAGCCGCCGGGTCCTCGATCTCGGGACTCCCCGGGATCGGGTCGAGAATGGCCAGCAAGTCGCGCATCTCCTCCAGCTGGAATCCCAGCGGCTTCATCCGCTTGATCAGTTCCAGCCGGTCCACGTCCGGGTCGGTGTAGAGCCGGAAACCGCCCTGACTGCGGGCACTGGGGACCACCAGGCCGACTTCCTCGTAATAGCGGATCGTCCGCAACGACAGCCCGGTGCGCTCGGCCACCTCGCCGATCTGCATCTGCTCACCCACACCGGTTTCCTTTCACCTGCCGCCCACCGCGCCGGATACTCGATCCGCCGTCGGCGGCGCCGCCGACCACACTCTCACGTAACAGTACTGTCGCCTTCTCGCCGGGCTCCGCCGCAGACGACCTTGGCGATAGGTCGATCACAACCCTGCGGCGGTTCTTCCAGGAAGGCGCGTCCCTCGCTCAATCGTCGGACGGACCGGAGGGCGCCGTTGTGGTGACCGGCGGGTGAACATCTTCTCCGCATGCCCGCGGCCGGGGGCATCAGCGTGCTGTTGACCGCGCATTTCGACGGCGTGGGCGACGATCCTGGGCAGCGGCTTCCCGCGGCAGCGGACAACGCCTCCGGTGTCGCCGTCGTCCTGGAAGCGGCCCGTGTGCTGGCGCCGCTGCTGCCCGCCGCCGCCGGATTGGCGGTGACGTTCCTGGACGCCGAGGAAGCCGGTGCCCAGGGTTCGGCGCATCACGCGCCTGATGTCCGCGCCGGCACCGTGGTGATCAATGTCGACGGCGCCGCCGGGCTCGCCGCCATCGGCATCGGCATGGGGATGCCCGGGTATCAGACCCCGGCCGAGACCGCGGACCGTGTGGAGACCGACACGCTCGTCGCGGCGACCCGCCTCGTGATCTCGACCGTGCGGAGGCTAGCGAGCGGCGCCTAGGTAGGCCGTGATGTCGGCAATGGCGGCGCGGGCGGTCATGCCGACGCCGATGAGCGTGGCCGAGGCCGGTCCGGTCCAGTCTCCGTAGCCGAGCAGGTGCAGGCCGGGCTCGGCGACCGCGCGAGTATCGGCGGTGTGGATCCGGCCCCGCGTGGTGCGCAGCCGCAACGGGGAGAGATGCCCCAGGGCGGGGCGGAAGCCGGTGCACCAGATGATCGCGTCCGCGTGTTGCCGGGTTCCGTCCGTCCACACAGGACCGTCAGTGTCCAGGCGTGCGAACATCGCGCTCGGCCGTAGGAGCCCGGTGTCGCGGGCTTCGCGGACGGGCGGGACGGCGACGATGTCGCCCAGTCCGGCGACTCCGGCGGTGTCGGGCTGCCCGGTCTCCAAGGCCTGGCGGCGTCGGGTGGCGACGTCGAAGAGGGCCTTGCCGTCGATGTGGTCGGGCAGGTAGCGCGGTGGGCGGCGGGTGACCCAGGTCAGGTTCGCCGTACGGGCGAGGTCGGCGGCGATCTGCGCGCCGGAGTTGCCGCCGCCGACCACCACGACGTCCTGACCCGCGAACTCCTCCGGCCCCCGGTAATCGACCGTGTGCAGCTGACGGCCGGTGAACCCGCCCGGCATGAGCGGAAGGAACGGGCGCCACCAGGTTCCGGTTGCGCTGATGACCGCCTCGGCGCTCCAGGCCCCGGTATCGGTGCTCACCTGGAACCGGTCGCCGTCGCGGGACACGGCGGTCGCCGTCTCCCCGCGGTAGATCGGGAGTTCGTAGCGTTTCTCGTACGCGGCAAGGTACTCGACAACATGTTGGGCGGTCGGGTATCCGGGCCCTGGGTGGGGCGGCATCGGCCAGCCCGGCAGCGAGCTGTGCCTCGCCGGTGAGAACAGCCGCAGTGAGTTCCAGCCGCGGGTCCAGGCGCCGCCCGGCTCGGGCTGGGCGTCGAGGATGACGAAGTCCAGACCGGCGCGGCGCAGGTAGTAGCCTGCGGCGAGACCGGTCTGGCCACCGCCGATGACCGCTACCCGCGCGGCTCCGGTCACTCCGCGGGCGCTTTCGTCGTCCAGCGCTTGCGCAGCCAGAGACTCACGTAGACCAAGGCGACCAGGACCGGGACTTCGATCAGCGGGCCGACGACACCGGCGAGTGCCTGCCCGGAGGTGACGCCGAAGACGCCGATGGCGACGGCGATCGCGAGTTCGAAGTTGTTGCCCGCGGCGGTGAACGCGAGTGTCGTGGTGCGCTCGTACGACAGTCCGGACGCCTTGCCCAGCAGGTAGCCGCCGATCCACATGATCGCGAAGTAGACCAGCAGCGGCAGCGCGATCCGGGCGACGTCGAGCGGTCGGGAGGTGATGTTGTCGCCTTGCAGGGCGAACAGGATCACGATGGTGAACAGCAGGCCGTAGAGCGCGATCGGGCCGATCTTGGGCAGGAACTTCCCCTCGTACCAGTCGCGTCCCTTGCTCCGTTCCCCGATGCGGCGCGAGAGATAGCCGGCGGCGAGCGGGATGCCGAGGAAGATGATGACGCTGAGCGCGATCTCCCACGGCGAGAAGTCGATGCTCGTGGTGTCCAAGCCCAGCCAGCCAGGGAGCAGGTCGAGGTAGAACCAGCCGAGCACGCCGAACATGATCACCTGGAACACGGAGTTCAGCGCGACCAGCACCGCCGCGGCCTCGCGGTCACCGCACGCGAGGTCGTTCCAGATGATCACCATCGCGATACAGCGGGCGAGACCGACGATGATCAGCCCGGTCCGGTACTCCGGCAGATCCGGCAGCATCAGCCACGCCAGCGCGAACATCAGCGCCGGGCCCAGGATCCAGTTGAGTACCAGGGACAGCACCATGGTGCGCTTGTCCTTGGTCACGGTGTCGAGCTTGTCGTAGCGGACCTTCGCCAGCACTGGGTACATCATCAGCAGCAGCCCGAGCGCGATCGGCAAGGAGACCTGCCCGATCTTCACCGCGTCCAGCACGCCTTGCAGGCCGGGGATCACGCTGCCCAGCAGCAGCCCGGCGCCCATCGCGACGATGATCCAGACGGGAAGGAACCGGTCCAGAAAGGACAGTTTGTGCAGGACGTCGGTGTCGGCCGGGGTACCGGCCTTGTCGGCGGTTTGAGTCACGGGCTGGTCTCCAGAAAGTGTGGAAGGTGAGGGTCAGGCGTCGAGGATTTCGGCGACCAGGCCACGGACGCGGCGGTCGATCTCATCCCGGATCGGGCGCACAGCCTCCACGCCCTGCCCTGCGGGGTCTTCCAGTGGCCAGTCGAGGTAGCGCTTTCCGGGGAACACCGGGCAGGTGTCGCCGCATCCCATGGTGATCACCACGTCGGACGCTTCGACGTCCTCTGTGGACAGCTTGGTCGGCACCTCGGCCGTGATGTCCAATCCCCACTCCGTGAGCGCCGCGGCGGCGGCCGGGTTCACCTTCTCGGCGGGCTCCGACCCGGCGGACCGGACGGCGATGCGGCCGAGCGAGTAGTGCTGCAACAGCGCGGCGGCCATCTGCGACCGGCCCGCGTTGTGGACACAGACGAACAGCACTTCAGGCGTGCGGGTCATGCCCGTTTCCTTTCTCTGGAGAGGTCAGTCGGTGAGTTCGTCGAGCAGGTGCCGGACGCGGCGGCCGATGTCGTCCCGGATCCCGCGGACCACGGTCAAGGGCTGGCCCATCGGGTCGGGCACGTCCCAGTCGAGATACCGCTTGCCCGGATAGACCGGGCACGCGTCCCCACAGCCCATCGTGACCACGACGTCGGCCGCGCGGACCACCTCGTCGGTCAACGGCTTCGGATAGGCGCCCGCGAGCTGGATGTCCAGCTCCGCCAGCGCCTCGGTGATGACCGGCGGAATCACGCCGGCGGGCTGCGATCCAGCGGAACGGACCATCACATGCCCGAAGGCATGGTGGTTGAGCAGCGCCGCCGCCAGCTGGGAACGACCGACGTTGTGCACGCACACGAACAGCACCTGCGGCGCGGTCACCAAGGTGAGCCCATCAACCTTGGCGAGGTCGACCAGACGCTGACGGGCGAAACGGGCGGTCAGCGTCGGAAGATGAACCTTGACCGTCGCCGAGCGATCCAGCAGCCCGAAGGTCTCCTCCACAAACCGCTCAACCGTCGCACGGCCGAACGTGCCATGGAACTTGTCGGTGAGTTCGTCGGTGATCCGGTCGAGCTGGTCCAGCACCTCACGGCCAGGCAGGCCCTCGGTGGCATAGGTCATGACATCTCCCTCGGAGACACGGCTAGCTGGATCGAAGTCTGCCGATGCAATTGAAGAGCTTGGATCGAGCTTTGTCAATTCAGCGGGTATGGTGAGCTTCGAGGGACGTCAGGAGTGAAGGAGGGCCCGTGGCGAGCGAGACCGGCCGTACCCGCAAACCGATCGCGGTGACCCTGCTCATGGCCGAACCCGCCGCTGTCGTCGACCCCGGCGACGCAGAAGCCGCCGCGAAGCTGTTCAAAGCGTTGTCGGACCCCGTCCGGATCCGCCTGCTCTCGCTCGTGCGGTACTCGCCGGGCGGCGAAGCGTGCTTCTGCGACCTGGCCGAAGAGTTCGACATGCCCCAGCCCTCACTCAGTCATCACCTGCGTGTGCTGGTCTCCGCCGGCATCCTCGAACGGGAACGCCGCGGAACCTGGAGCTGGTACACCGTCGTCCCTGAACCGCTGGGAACCCTGGAAACCCTGCTCCGCTCAGGCGGCCCGCTCGCCGACCGGCCCGCCCGCCTCACCGACGCGGAACGTGACACGAGGTGCTGAACGCTCGCATGGCGGCGATCCTGCAGTGATGACTCCAGAAGCCGGTCACCACCACTTCGTCCAGCGCGCCTCGGCGGGGACCACTTTCGCTTCGATCTGATGCGTGCACGGATGCGGACTCGCTGGCCCGGCCGCTCCGACCCGGGCCCAGAAACCGACGGCGACCGGATCCCGCCCGATCGGGAGCATCGTCCAGTCATACCGGGCTCCTCGGTCCAGGGCGGCGTTCACCAGCACACGTCCCGCGCCGCGACGACGGTGTTTCTCCTCGACCTCGACGTGCACGAAGATCGCCCGCCTATCGACCGGGCATAACGACAGGCGAACTTCACCGAAAACCGTGTGCCCTAAACGAAGCTGGATGACTCCGGTGCCCGCCGCAACAGGTGGGGGCACGACGACCAACCTCAACCCGTACTCGTCCACACCGGTTTCCATGACCTGCCGCTCGACAGCGGTGTCGACCACCGCCCAGACGCCGCCATCACCCGCAAGAGCGTGGCAGGCCTCGCACAACCACTCCGGCGCCCGATAGTCCTGCGACCAACCCTGCCGTACCCCGCCGACCGCCAGGTCGTGACCCAACGGTCACCGCTTCGGGGCGCCCGCCCCTGGCCGGATCGGCACCTCCAGCGTCCGCCACTCCCGGTTCGCCCCGGTCACCGGAAATCACGCGACTTCGACACCAGACCCTGCAGATCCAACGGCCGCACCTGATCCGCGACGACGGTGCAGGTTCCCTCGGTCACCTGAGCGATTCCGCGGATCAGCAACGCGTTGCTCGCCAGCAACACCGTCCTACTCCGGTGAAAGAGGCGCTGGGTCACGACGATGTTGAGCATGCCGGTTTCGTCTTCGAGATCGAGGAAGGTGATGCCGCCGGCGCCGACCCCCAAGGACGTCGAGGGCGAGATCTTAGACGGTCGCGCCATCGAAAGCAGGTAGAGGTGACAAGGACTTCCCAGATCCGTTTCATGCGGACGCTCGACCGGACGAGGGCATCGGAGGCTCATGATTCGGTGCTGCACTACCAGCAGGGGGCCCCGCCGACGGGTCGTCGGCGGGGCCCCCTGCTGGTAGTGCGTCCGGTTAGGCGGTCACGACGGTCAGCTGCGGGCGGGTCGCCGTGCTCCTGGACGTCTCCGTCTCGCACGTCTCGCACGCGTGCCCGCACGATCGCGACGGTGCCGCGCCGGGCCGGACCGCTGCTTCCGGGCCGGCCTTCAGCAGGGCCCACCGCGGCAGCCAGATCGTCTCGACCTCTCGTTCGTCGATCCCACACGCACGCAGGAAGAACTCGACGGACTCCCATCTGGGCAACGCCGTCCCTGTGAACATCCGGCTCAGCGTCGCGTTCGAGACCTCAGTGACCTTCCGGCCGTTCATCGCGAGGTCCTTGCCGCGCTTCCTGATCGTCGCCAGCGATGGATCGCCGGCGTACACCTTGATCGTGCCGAGGTCGCGGAGGAACTGCACGACCTCGCCGACGTCCGGCGTGAACTTGCGGTCTGACATGATGATCTCCCTGGTACGACTGAAAAATGGGTAGCCGCGCCGTGAGGTGAGCACGTCCGTCTGGACGCTCTCACCTCACGGCATTCGCTCGGACTTACGGCCGGCAGATGGCCGGGACGAACCCGTCACCGTCTCCGCCGCCGAGCCCTCGGCGAACAACTTCTGCAGCCACCAGGGCTACCGCGCCCGCAAAGCCGACAGCGGTACCCAGGTCGTGCCCGAAGGCCATCGCTTCCGCGAGGAAGAGCAGCATCGTCGCGAGTACCAGGACGACACCGATGATGCGAATGTTCATGGAAGATCACCTCCTCCCATTCAAACCAGTCCGTGGTGCGGATTTTTCGGCGAGACCATCGGCCACCCGTCAAAGCAACCGACTCGCCACCCCAAGTAATACATGAATCGCTCCGAGCCCGGCAATCGGAGCCAACCCAACTCTTAGCCGGATATCAGGATGAGCGGAAATTGGAACGTTCTGAGACGCCATGAAAAGGGCGGCCGGTTATTCATCGACAACCACATGTCACTTTCAGTGATAATCGAGCGAAATCCGGAGCAGGCACTCAGGCTCTCATCACGTTAGCAACCGGAAAGTAGCCCTCCAAATTCGAGTCAGGCCGAAAAATAGATAGCCTAAATTTGGATCAATCCTGATCCAATAACGTGGCGGCTCGCATAGTAAGACCGCATCAAAATGTCATGACCGTGACGACGGTTGCGAACGTTCTATATTCAGAGCCATGGCCGTCACCTCGTTACGAGGTTCGCGCGGGAAAACGATTGCCCCTGAAAGGGGAAAGCCCCCTGCGCTGACGAGACGCGGAGGCTTTCCTGATCCCCGAGCAAACTCAACCGCACCACGGATTGGATTTGAACGGGAGACTATGGAGTTCTATCAGCGCAGGTCAGAGACTCCTGCGGAGGTCGGGGTTACCTATTCCCACGGTACGTCCGGAAGGTGGCAGCCGCAACAGACTTCGCAACGATACTTCCGTTATGAACCCTCGACCGGGCATGTCATCGCAGGTGCTGCAGCCGGCCCCAGCGCTGTCCGCGGCCGCCGCCAGTCACCTGCGGATGCCGACGTCGACATCGCAGCGAGAGGCGATGCGGGTCGCGCGCCGCAGGCTCCCGGCATCGGTGTGGACCTCCGCACCATGCCAGCCGTCCCAGCACGCGCGGCATGCGGCCGGACCCAATCGCCGCGTGCCGCTCCCCGGTTCGGCCGGTTCCCCAGGTGACCGGGTCGGCTCGCACGCCTACTGAGTCCCGTCGTCGACCGGGAGCGACGGCTGATGCCGTCGCAGTGAACGGATCGTGAGCAGACAGGCTCGTGCGCTTCGACGCGGCTGGCTGACTCGCCAACCGAAGGAGTGAACTCGAGTCCGGTGTCCTCGCATTCCTCGATGACTGGGGGGCACGTCGCCAACGGTGGCACAACCACCACGTTGCGGGGCTGCGAGGCCAACGATCCGTGGCGGCGTTGTCCACCCCAGAGCCGATGTGCTCCGTCGAGTTCAGCCGCTGGTCTGGCTCCGATTCCCGCGACCGTGACAACGCTGTTTGAGAGATTGGAGAGCAGCAGGCTTGCGCGTAATTCCTGACCCACGGGCGACGGCCGCTCCACCAGCGCGGTCCGGAAGAGGTCCAGCGGACCGACGGTGATCACCCCATCGTCGATGACAACGATTCCGCTGGTTCCGCCTCCAAACTGAGGCTGGGAATCGCGCGCAACCAAATCCGTATGCGAACCTGTCACCCCGAGCGTCCCATCGTGGCCCGAAGGCCTGGCTCGTCGTTGTCCAGCCAGCGAACGGCACGGTGGGTTCCGCACGGCGATCCGTTCGTACTTCTCGATCCCGGACACCGACCGGCCGGACCGTCTGCCCGGCTCGGCGCCGGGGATGACCATCAGGTGCTCGTCGTGGCGGCGTATGCGGGCGGCTCGGCGGTTGCAATGGACCAGTGTGGCGAGCTGATCGGCATGTTCTGCGTCGCGCTCCAGCCGTAGGATCAGCTGAAGCCACTGCTGCGTGTGACTCTTGCCGCGATCGGAGAGGCTGACGAACATGTGCAGCGGCGGCAGCGGCGGCAGCGGCGAAGCGTACGACCGTTGCGCGGAGTCGCCGAACGGGGTACGGCCATGGTGTATGCCGAGATCCTGGTTCTCCGCGGCAGCAACCAAGCTTCGCCTGCCCGTTCGGCCTGTCCCTGCGATCCCGAGTGCGTACCGGTCTCCGAAAATGAAAGAGAGGGCGTCAAGCCACGCTGGCTTGGTCAGCGGATTCCGCTCTCGATACGAGGGATCCACCAGCCTGGCAATCGCCGATGCCATCCCACCACCGGTTGGATCGGGGCAGAAGTAGTGAGGGTGCCCTGCCCAGCATCCGCACGAGAGGCCGGCATCCTGCCGCCGCAGTGGCCGCGTCGGCCGAGAGCCCAGGCCGGCGCCGCGGAGAGCGGAATTCCTGACTATCCGTGCGGACGGTTGCCCTGGAGCAGGGCGCGGCGAGCAGCGGTCCGCCCAGGGCAGGCGATTCGGGCCCAAATCCTGCTCCAGCACGACCGCCGCAAGCGACAAGGCAGACGAGAGCACGAAGTCCATGCCCATGCTCATCAATGCCCGAGTGCCATCGGCTTCGCGCAACGCGACTTCATCTTCAAAAGCCTTCCGGAGCGTGCGGCTCGGAACGACCTCTGTGGACGGTCCGAAATGGACATGCGTCGACAGAACCGAAACCCAAGCGAGGAGCTGACCGATCGGCGCCGCAGGAGCCATCATTCCCACGAAGAGGAAGCCCCCCGTACCACCTGCGGATTTCATGGCAACCGCAGGCGCCGGCTGTGGAACCCATCCGAGGTGATTCCCGAAGATGCTCGCCACGGTTTCCCGCCCTCCTCAAGCACTGCACAGCAGGCCGCGAGCCATGCTGTTGATTGCTGGTGCGTCGCCGATACTCCGGGAGCGGCGGTACCACTCGCAACCTCTACCAGCCGGTATTCCAACCTGAATGGTGCTGAAACGATTTGCAACGCAGGCGATCCCTCCGGAAAAGCCCGCTCCTGGCAGAATCTGGGTCACCGGCACACCGCCCCCAGAACGCTACGCCGCCACACCACGAGGACCAAGCCACAAGGGAGCCCGAGAGCGCAACCTGGCGCCGGTTCATCGGCAAGCAAGGCCGACGGCGGCAAGGCGTGATCCACGCTGCATCACCGAGTCGCCACGGATACAGCTCGGGAAGAGCCGGTAGTAGCCGTGCAAACCTGGTCGCCATCCGCCACCCGAGAACCGGCACACCGCGCCGCGGCGCTCACGATCGTCGAGATGCTGACCCTCGCGGCGCTACGTACTCCCCGCGACCGCCGATGAGCAACCTTCGGCCATCACCCGAGCACCACCACCCCGGCGCCATCCGCCCGTTGGCGTGATCATGTCACCACGGTCGACAGGGGCGAGGAACGGCACACCGGAGCAAACGGAGACGAAACGGAGCCCAACCGCGATTAACGCCTAGGAGAAATTGCTGCCGAAGGACCAACATCCCTGCAGGTCGGCAACGATGTTGACGTGGTGGGCCGGGTCGGGCTCGAACCGACGGCCAAGGGATTATGAGTCCCCTGCTCTAACCAACTGAGCTACCGGCCCCAACGGTGCCCTGACACCTCCGCGGGAGCCGTCCCAGCCCGAACAGCGGGTTTGCGAACGCACAGAAGTCCCAGTTCGCTCCAAGTTATCACAGCGCTCACCTGCCACGATCGCCTAGGCCGATCAGCTGGTTTCCGGCGCCGGGCGAAGCCGGCTCGTCTAGGTTTCAGGGACCAGCGCCGGGCGGCACGCCGCCCGGGCCCATCGGGCAGGGAGGCGCTCGTGGCGAATCCGGTCGCCATCGGGCTCGGTGTCGTGGCCGTCCTCGGCGTAGTGGTGTTACTGAGGGCGAGCATCCGGATACTGCGGCGAGCCGGTCTCCGCGTCGACGCGATCCTCTCCGATGAGCTGGACGACCAGCCGCCGCCGAGGTAGTCGATTACCGGTCCTCTTTGGACGGTCAGCCGCCCGCCTTCGGCGTGGTCTGGGTGAACATCGCCCGCACCTGGAACGTGGTCGCCGTGTACGAACCCTGCACCGTGTTCAGCATGTACGCGTTGAACTGTCCCGGCGTGTTCGCCGAGACGACCACCACCGCCGGGACCGCGCCCAGCGCGTGCCGCACGGTGCACATCCCGGCTCCGTCGGTCACGCACGACGTCTCCGCGGCCTGCACGCTCGGTGACGGCGACGGGCCGACGGCGCCGGAAGTCCCGGCGAACACGGTGCCTCCGGCCGCGGCGACGGCCAGCCCCGCCACGGCGAGCGCGGCCTTTCCCTGGTCCTCATGTTCGTCCTCCCTCACTGGGGGCCGGACGGCCCGACAGCTTGGGTCGGCGGCCATGCCGCGATCGTTACGCCACGCCGAGCCGCCGCAGCGCAGGTCGCCACCGGTTCCCGCCGGTGGCCAGCCCCAGCACCACCAGGCCCGCGCAGTACTTGCTCACCGACTGCTCCCGGATCCGCAGTTTCGCCAGCGCCTCGGTGACGCTGTTGCGCTCGGCCGCCGACTTCACCTCCAGCAGCACCAGATCACCCCCGGCGGCGAGGCTCCGCGAACCCGAACGCCAGACCAGCGACGTGTCGCAGGTGATCCGCGCATCGGCGGCGACGAGGGTGGTCCGCCGGTAGTCGGTGATCAGCGCGGGAGTCAGCGGCCGGGGCGCCGGGCGGCCGTAAGCGGCGGTGAGGGCGTCGTCGAGGAACGCCAGCGCGGGCGCGGTCAGGCCGTGCGCCGCCTCGGCCGGGTGCGGACGGCGGACCTTGACCGTCTCGTCGCGCTTCCCGCTGACCTTGAGCTCGCAGTAGGTGTCGGCCGAGTCGGTGTAGGTCCGGGTGCGGATCTTGAACCGGCGCCGCCGGTCCTGCCGGTGCGCCCGGTAGATCGCGAGGTCCGGGGTGTCGAAATACGTCGACGAGTAGCCGAACACGCGTTGCCCGTCGATCTCGAGGCAGCGCAGCGAAAGAACTTCGGTGACGGCCAGGAAGTCGTTGAGCGGCAGGACGTACTTGCGGTCCGTCCGGCTCATCAGCCCGCTCGTGGCGACGACTTCGGCCAGCGACAGCGACGGAAGCCCTTTCGCCACCACCGCGACGGTGGCCGTTGCGCGTCCGCTCACCGCTGCCCCGCCGGGGCGCCGTGGACGACGACGGAGGCGTCCGGGCGGAACCGGACGCCGACGACGGTCACCTCACGAACATAGTCCACTTCGGACACACTGTGCCGCACGACCGTTCCGGCGAGCCGCGCCCGCAGTTCCATCAGCATCGTCTGTTCGTCGGGGTACACGGCGTCGAGCACGACCGTGCGCCGCTGCGGGCCGCGCGTGCGCGACGGGTGGTCCGCGACGTACATGACGGCGAGCAGCAGGACGTTGAAGACCGCGACGATCCGCCAGTCCGCGGACGGCAATCCGTTCACCAGCCCCAGCACCAGCGCGACGAAGTAGTACGCGACCTCCTGCTGACTGATCGAATCGGACCGCAGCCGGATGATCGACAGCACGCCGAACAGGCCGAGTCCGAGCGCGCTCGCGGTCGACACGGAGAGCAGCACGGCGACCGAAACGCAGACGCCGACGTTCAGCGCGAGATAAGCGCAGGCAAGATCACCGCGGTGGTGGCGACGGGCGTAGATGCCGTACGCGAGGATGACGGCGACGACGAGGTCGACAGCGAGATGAAGCAGTGTCGTGGTCATGAAAACCACTGTGGCGGAGGAAGAAGAGACCGCTGTGAGAGCCGGATGAGAACCGTCTCATCCGGACTCACCGAGCCGATATCCCATGCCTCGCACGGTTTCGATCCGCTCGGCGCCGATCTTCCCGCGCAGGTAACGGATGTAGACGTCCACCACGTTCGATCCGGGGTCGAAGTCGAAACCCCAGACCCCGCCGAGCAACTGTTCCCGGGACAGTACCTGGCCACGATTCCGCAGCAACGTCTCCAGCAGCGCGAACTCGCGGGCGGTGAGGTCCTTCTCCTCCCCCGCCACCGAAACCTTCCGCGTGCGCAGGTCGAGCGAGAGCTCCCCGGCGCGCAGCACCGCCGGCTCGGCTTCGGGATTTCCCCGTAGCCGCAGGCGGATCCGGGCCAGCAGTTCTTCGAAGGCGAACGGCTTGGCCAGATAGTCGTCGGCGCCGCCGGACAGCCCGGCCACGCGGTCGACGACGCTGTCCCGCGCGGTCAGGATGATCACCGGCACCGTCCGGCCCGCCGCCCGCAGGGCCCGCAGCAGATCCGAACCATCGAGGTCCGGGAGCCCGAGGTCGAGGACGACGAGGCCGTGCGTGCCGGTCAGCGCCTCGGTCAGCCCCTCGGAGCCGGTCTTGACCCAGCGGGTCGCGAAACCCTGCGCCCGCAGGCCCTTCTCCACGAACGCGCCGATCCGGGCGGAATCCTCCACCACGAGCACACTGGTCACCGGTCCGCACCTTCCGCGACGGGGATCTCCATGGTGAACCGCGCGCCTTCGCCGGGCACGGTGTCGAGCAGGACACGGCCACCGTGCGCTTCGGCGATCGCGGCGACGATCGCCAGGCCGAGCCCGGCGCCGTCGTCGCCGTTCGAGTTGCTGCCGCGTTTGAACCGTTCGAAGATCCGGCTTCTCGAATCCGGCGGGACCCCCTCGCCGGTGTCGCGGACCCAAAGGCGCGCCGTCGTCGCGGTCACCTCCGAACCGAGGGCGATCTCCTGGCCGGGAGAGGTGTGCCGGACGGCGTTGGAGACCAGTTGCAGCAACGCCTGCGCGAGCCGCTGGCCGTCCGCGCGGACCTTCACCTCGGCGACCGCATCGAGCCGCCAGACGCGGTCGGCCAGCGGACGGGATTTGGCGAGGGTCTCCACCGTGAGATCGGCGAGGTCGGTCTCACCGGGCGTGAGGAAGTCGGGGCCGCCGGACTTCGCGAGGACGAGCAGGTCGTCCACGATCCGTTGCATACGCCCGAGTTCGTCGAGGACCAGATGCCGCGTGGCGGCGTTCTCCTCGGGATCTTCACCCATCAGTTCGATATGGCCGCGGACGATGGTGATCGGCGTGCGCAGTTCGTGCCCGGCGTCGTCGATGAACTCGCGCTGCCCGGCGAAGGCGCTTTCGAGCCGGTCCAGCATCGTGTTGAAGGTGCGCCCGAGCGCGGCGACGTCGTCCGAGCCGCGGACCTCGATCCGGCGCGACAGATCGGTCTCGCCGATCTGCTCGGCGGCCAGCCGGACCTCCCGCACCGGTGCGAGGATGCGGCCGGTGACCAGCCAGCCGATCAGCCCGGCCAGCACGAGCGCGGCCCCGGACATCGCGGCCATCACGCCGACGACGTCGTTGATCTCGCCGGCGGCGTGGTCGACGAACTCGACGATCACCAGCGCGCCGCGGCCCGGCGTGCCCTCGATGGTCACCGGGACGACGCCGTACCGCGCGGATCCGACCGCGGTGGTGACCGTGCCGTACGCCGGGCTCGTCGCCCGGGACAGTTCCGCGACGAACTTCGGGTCGGTGTCGAGCCGGACCGGCGGCTCGATCGCGCTCCGCCTCGACGCGGCGCCGTCGCTGATCGAGAAGAACGTCTCGTACTTCTCGGGCAGGTTCCGTTCCAGGTGACGGCCGAGGACCGCCTCGACGGTGGCGGGCTGCCCTGCCGGACGGGCATCGGGCGACGCCAGGAAGGCCCTGAGCTTGCCGGTCTCGTGCGCGATCTCGTTGTCGAGGCGCTGGTCGAGCTGGTTGTGCAGGACGGTGCGGGTGGCCAGCAGCGATCCGGCGAGCGCGAGCAGCACGACCAGCAGGACCCACGCGAGGATCCGGGCGCGGGCGCTCATCGGCCCGGCTCAGTCGTCGAGGTCGAAGTCGAAATGGTCGTCACCGGCATGGTCATCGCCATCATCGAGGTCGTCGTCGTGTCCGGCCAGCCGGGGCGGGACGACAGCGGGCGGGGCACCCGCTTCACCCGGCCCGGTGACGGCCTGCCCTGCCGGGGCGACGACCGCCGGGCCGAGGTCGGGTGGCGAGGCCGCGGTGGCCGCGATGACGGCGAACGTGCCGGTGGCCGCCACCACGACGGCGGCGACCCCGGCCAGGACGATCATTCGGACTCGCATACCACCAGGCTGCCCGGCGCGGGTGAGTCACCGATGAGGGCTCGATGAGAACTTTCTCATCGGCGGGCTCACCGGTGCGCGTGCGGATACTCCGGCGAGCGGTGCTGGAAGGCCAGGATGTCGGGATTCCGGATCGTGCCTTCCCTGATCTCGATCGCCCGGTCGAGCGTCGGGTCGGCGGCCCACGCGGAGCGCCCCGCCAGCACCCGCTCCAGATGCGGCAGCAGGGCACCGCTGATCTCCCAGGTCGCCGAGTCCCAGAGGTAGGACGGGCTGTGGTCGACGGCGTAGTAGGTGACGCCGCGGACCTGGAAGGTCGGCTCCGTGAACGTCGTCGGCTTGGCCCAGCCGAAACCCATAGCCTCGTCACAGGAAACGTCGACGATGAGGCTCCCGTGCCGGAATGCGGCGAGGTCTTCCTCCACGAGGAACGTCAACGGCGCCTTAGGGTCCTGCAGTACACAGTTGACGACGACGTCGTGCCCGGCGAGGAACTCCGCCAGCGGCACGCGGCCGTCCTCCGTGATCGCGTGACTGCGGCGGAGGTCCGCCGGGCCCTTCAGATCGTGGTCGAGATGCACGATGTTCGCCGAGTGGATCGGCGACCCGACCGCGGTGACGCCGCGATGGGTGAGGACGTGCACGTCGTGGATCCCGTGCGCGTTCAACGCCGTCACCGAACCGCGCGCCGTCGCGCCGAAGCCGATCACGACCGCTCGGAGACGACGGCCGTAGTCGCCCGTCGAGCCGATCAGCTGAAGCGCGTGCAGCACCGAGCAATAGCCCGCCAATTCGTTGTTCTTGTGGAAGACGTGCAGGCCGAAAGAACCGTCACGGCGCCAATGGTTCATCGCTTCGAAGGCGATGAGGGTCAGCTTCCGGTCGATGGCCAGCTGCGTGAGCTTGTCGTCCTGGACGCAGTGCGGCCAGCCCCACAGGATCTGCCCCGGCCGTAGATCGGCCAGATCGTCGGCGAGGGGTTTGGCCAGGAGGATGACGTCGCAGTCCGCGATCAGTCGTTCACGGGAACGCGTCCCCCCGACCAGGGGCGCGAGGTCCTCGTCCGGAATGCCGAAGCGTTCACCGTAGCCGTTTTCGAGAAAAATCGACTTTCGGAGACCAGGGTCGATCCGCTCGAGATGTCGCGGATGGATCGGAAGCCGCCACTCGTTTTCTTTTCGCGAGTGACAAATTACGCCGAGAGTGAGTTGGTCCACTTGGGGCCCCTTAAATAGACCTTCAGTCTAAACGCAGGGGCGTGGCGTAGACTCAGGGTATCCGAGAGCATCTCGTGCGCAGGCGTTCGAGTCCGCGTCGTCCTCGGCCCCATCCGGCCGCTCGGCCCGGGACGGAGCACCGCCATGACGACGGTCTCGCACAGGAACACCGTTGCCCCTCCGAAACATGTCGCCCGCCTGCGCCTGAAGCCCAAAGCGTCCGCGACCGGTCACGTCGACGGCGCGTGGTGGCCCGCCTCCCGTGACCTCGCCGCGGAACTGCCGTTCCTGCTGGTGGTACTGGCCGCCCAGCTGGAACACGTCGAGCGGGTGACCTACAACCTCACGGCCTGGCCGTCCACTCCCCGGCGGCTCGTCGTCGAGAGCGGAAAGGTCCGGCTCGAAGGGTTCCGCTCGCAACACCCCGGCACCGTGACGGTGATCGGCACCGCGGGCAGGCGGCGGCTGACCCTGCTGGTCGTCCCGCCGGAGACCGAGCCGGACCTCGCGCACCGCCTGCTGATGACCGCGGCGCACCGGGACAGCATCGACGAAATCGAGACGCTGCTCACCGGCCCCATGGCGTAAAGTCCCCGTGAATCCAAGGGGGAATCAGTGCGTCTTCGTTCCGTGTCCTGTGCTGTCTTGATCTTGTTCGTCGCCGGATGCGGAAGCACGCAGAAAACCGGCCATGTCTCTGTGCCGAGCACCGCGGCGTCGAGTCCGGCGACCACGGCGGCTCCCACCGGGACCGAGCAGGCCATCCCGCGCACCCGGATTTCGCTACCGGTTCCGGAGGGCATGCACGTGGAGCCGAGTCTGCCCGGCCTCGGCCGGTCGAACTCCGGGACCTCCATCGTGGTCGTGGAGCAGCCCACGAGCGGCAAACCGGCCCGCGAAGCGATGACCGAGATAGCGGCCGGCTTCACCAGCGAACAGGCCCGGCAGTAGGGGCTCGATCTGGAGAAACCGGTCGAGACCACGATCGCCGGGTTCCCGGCCTACCTGACCAGCGGTGTCCAGCGGGCCTCGATGGGCACCTTCGCCAAGGTCGACGCGCTCCTCGCCGCCGGGGACGTGCTGGTGATCATCACCGGCACCCTCGAACCGGGAGATCCGCTGACCGTCGACGACTTCAAGAAGGCCATCACCGGCGCCCGCTGGAGCACCGAAACCGCGCCGGGAAGCATCGGCTTCGACCTGACCCCCGCGGCGGGCTACCAGCGGAAGGAATCCACCGCGAGCCTCAGCTTCACCCGTGGCGCGCAAGGCGGCCCCAAACTCATCGCCTCACCGTCGATGGGCGATCCGCGACTGCCCGAGGACAAGCGTGGCTACGCGGTCGACAGGTTCGGGAAGATGCCGTCGGCGCCGTCCGCCGACACGGTGACCGAGGTGACGATCGCGGGGATGCCCGGTTTCGAGATCGTCGGCCACGACAGCAAGGGCAAGACCACCTACGCCGTCATGACGTTCACCGAAACCGGGTACATCCTCGTCGGCGGCGATTTCGACCCGGCCAAGGACGGCGACCAGCTTCCCGCCTTCAAGCAGATGACGCGGTCGCTGGTACTCAAGTAGTGAGGAGTAAGGCAAAGGTAGCGTTGTGCAGACTCTGTGATGAAGACACTTTTCGCTGATTCAAGGGGAGACGGAAGGTCTTCGTGCCGGGGTTCCGGATCGACCACGGGAGCCGTGCCTTGAGTGTCCACAAGGGACACTTTTGTGCGGCAAAATGCCAGATTGGTGCTCGTATGCACGGTTTGGCGCGGGCGTCGTGAGTGGCAATGAGGGTTATCAAGGAGAAAGTCAAACGCGTCGTGTTCGCAAGAAGGACTGGTGGTGGGCTGAAGGCTCCCTTCGCCTTGTCTGATGCGATGAAAGGAGCCTTCAGTTCCGGTCGGACAGGGGGTCGTGAGTGGCGTTTCGGGTTCTAACCCGAAACGCCACTCACGACCACCAAACGGGTCATATGGCCTCAAAGTAGACATTTCGTCGCCGGAAAGCATCCCTTGTGGACACTCAGAGCGCAGCTGACTCCTGCCGGCCAGTCCGGAACCATGCCGCGAAGGCCGCCTCTCTGCTGTTGCCCCAGCGAAGGGGTGCTCCACCGCAGAGGCCCGATCACGCCACATTTGACTTACCCCTCAATAGAACGCTCATTGCCACTCACGACCCCGCGCAAAGTCACTCAAAGTATCCAAAATGGATACCGGCGCCTGGTTTGGTGTACCTTATGGACGGTCAGGAGCGCCCCGGGCCTCTTGGCGAGCCTACTCTCGCCGCTGACTAGATCATGTCGCTTTTGCCTTACCCCTCAGTAGTCACTTGAACGCCGCCGCGTTCCGCGCCGCCCAGTCGGCGAAGGTACGCCCCGGTCGTCCGAGCACCTTCTCGACGTCGGGGCTGACCCGCCGCTCCTCCTCCGTCGGCCTGCCGAGGATCGAAAGCGTGGCCTCCACGACCACCGGCGGCATGAACTCCGACATCGCGGCGCGGGCCTCGTCTTCGCCCAGTTCGGCGAATCGCAGCGGTTCGCCGAGCGCGTCGCCGAGATCCGCCGCCTGCCGCCGGGGCGAGATCGGTTCGGGTCCGGTGAGCACGTAGGTCCGGCTGTGGTGTCCGGGTTCCCGCAGCACGGCCGCCGCGACGTCGGCGATGTCCGCCGGGTCGATGACGGGCAGCGCGACGTCGCCGAACGGCGCGGCGACGACGCGATCGGCCCGGATCGCCGGTGCCCACTGGAAGGCGTTCGACGCGAAGCCTCCCGGCTGCAGCACCGTCCACTTCGGACTCGCCGTCTTGACCGCCTCCTCGAACGCGGGCGCGTGCCGCCCGGTCGCGACCCCTTGGGAGGACAGGAGCACGATCTCGGCTTCACCGGCGGCAGCGACGACCTCGGCGACGTCACCGCCCGCCGCCAGGAATTCTCCCGACGTCAGAAGGAAAACCCGGTCCGCTCCGGCGAAGATCTCCTTCAGTCCTTCGGTACGGGCGAGATCGGCCCGCACGGTCCGCACACCCTCCGGCACGTCCGACGGCGAGATCCGGCGCGACACCGCCGTCACTTCTTCTCCTGCGGCGACAAGGTTTTCCACCAGCAGCCGTCCTACGTTCCCGGTCGCTCCGGTCACCACGATCATGGTCACTCCTCGGTTCGCGTTTCGTTGACGCGACCGAAGCTACCTTCCCGGTGATAGTAGGTACCTAGAGGAAAGTAATGGGAGAACCGCCCTTTCGTGAGCGCGATCACAACTTCGAAGACGCGAACGGCCGCTTAGGGTCGGGCACATGCCCGAAACTGCTCTCGGCCCGCTGCGCGTCCTCGACTTCTCGCGGGTGCTCGCCGGCCCGTTCGCCACCATGCTGCTGGCCGACCTCGGCGCGACGGTGATCAAGGTCGAGCGGCCGGGCACCGGCGACGACACCCGCAGCTGGGGACCGCCCTACGACGCCGCCGGTCAGGCGACGTACTTCCAGTCGGTGAACCGGAACAAGACGAGCGTGGCGCTGGACCTCGGCGACCCCGACGATCTCGCCCAGGCCCGCGCGCTCGCGCTGGATGCCGACGTCGTGGTCGAGAACTTCCGGCCCGGCGTGATGGATCGGCTCGGGCTCGGCCCGGAGGTCCTGCTGGCGGCGAATCCCGGCCTCGTCCTTTGCTCCATCACGGGTTTCGGCTCCGGCGGCGGCGCCGCGCTGCCCGGTTACGATCTGCTCATCCAGGCCGTCGGCGGGCTGATGAGCATCACCGGCGACCCGGCGGGCGAGCCGCAGAAGGTCGGCGTCGCACTCGTCGACGTCCTGGCCGGGCTGTTCGCGAGTGTCGGCATCCTCGCCGCCCTGCGCCATCGCGACCGGACCGGGCAGGGGCAGCGGGTCGAGATCAACCTGCTGTCCAGCCTGCTCGCGGCGCTGGTCAACCAGGGCAGCGCCTACACCTCCGGCGGGACGGTCCCGGCGCGGATGGGCAACCGGCATCCCAGCATCGCGCCCTACGAACTCGTCCCCTGCGCCGATCACGAACTCGCGCTCGCCGTCGGCAACGACCGGCAGTTCGCGGCGTTGTGCGAGGTCATCGGCCTGCCGGAGCTCGCGGGCGACACCCGGTTCGCGACCAATCCGGCGCGGGTCGAGCACCGGGCCGAACTCCGCGCGCTGCTCGAAACGCATCTCGGCAAGCGTCCGGCGGCCGAGTGGGCGGCGGAGTTGAGCGCGGCCGGGGTGCCCGCCGGGGAGGTCAACGACATCGCGGGCGCGTTCGCGCTGGCCGAACGGCTCGGCCTGAGCCCGACGGTCGATCTCCCCCGGCCCGACGGCACGTCGGTGCGGCTGACCCGCAACCCGATCGGGTTGTCGGCGACGCCGCCGCGCTACGAGACCGCACCGCCGGACGACCCCGGGCAACTCACCCTT
The DNA here is from genome assembly GCF_056435685.1 of Amycolatopsis sp. NPDC043885. Classification (NCBI taxonomy): domain Bacteria; kingdom Bacillati; phylum Actinomycetota; class Actinomycetes; order Pseudonocardiales; family Pseudonocardiaceae; genus Amycolatopsis; species Amycolatopsis sp. NPDC043885. The sequence goes on along the minus strand of NZ_JBWKEA010000007.1, from coordinate 53,453 downwards.
CCGTTGCCCGGCTGGATCTGACGGCGAGCCGTCAGCGGACTGTCAGAACTTCGTCAACACCGCCCGCGAAGCTCCGGCCATGACGAACAGGACAGTTCTCATCTCCGGCGCCAGCATCGCCGGTCCAGCCCTCGCCTTCTGGCTCTCCCGCCAGGGTTACGCGGTCACCGCCGTCGAGCGGTCGCCGGAACTCCGCGGCGGCGGCCAGGCGGTCGACTTCAAGGGCGCCACCCACCGCTTCGTGCTGGAGCGGATGGGCATCCTCGACGAGATTCGCGAGCATCAGACCGGTGGGCTCGACCAGACCATCGTCGACGCCGAGGGACGGCCGCTCGCCGTCCTGCCCGGCGAGTTCACCGGCGGCGACGTCGAGATCGGCCGCGGCGACCTGGCCCGGATCCTCCACGCACGGTCCGAGCGGGACTGCGAGTACGTCTTCGGCGATTCGATCGCTTCGGCGCCGACGGCATCCACTCCACCGTGCGGCGGCTGGCGTTCGGCCCGGAAGCCGACTACGTGGAACACCTCGGCCACTACTACGCCCTGGTCGAGACCGGCGAGACCGACGGCGGCCCGGCGGTGATGTACAACGAGCCCGGCCGCATGGCGGCCACCGGCGGGCCCAAGGCCAGCGCGTTCTTCGTGTTCGCCTCCCCCGAGCTCCGCTACGACCGGTACGACATCGGACAGCAGAAGGAGATCCTGGCCACCGCGTTCGCAGGCGGCGGCTGGCGGCTGCCCGAACTGCTGGAGATGGTGAAGCGCTCGGACGACGTCTACCTGGACTCGATCGCCCGGGTCGCGATGGACGGCTACTCCACCGGACGCGTCGCACTCCTCGGTGACGCGGCCTACGGCAACACACTGGGTGGCTTCGGCAACGGGCTCGCGATCGTGGCCGCGTACGTCATCGCCGGCGAGCTCGCCGCGGCGGACGGCGACCACGAGCTCGCCTTCCGCCGCTACGACGAGAAGTTCCGCGGCTACGCCAAGGTGGCCCGCACCGCGAACGCCAGCCCGTTCCTCGCGCCGCCGACGAACCTGCGGATCAAGCTGCGCAACCAGATGTTCCGGCGGCGGCTTCTGCTGCGCTCGATGCTGTGGGTGACCGACAAGCTGGCCACCGACATCACCCTCGACGAGTACCCCGCGCTCGCCCGTCAGAGCTGATTCAGAGCGGCGGCGCGGCACCATGGCCGCGCTCGTCCCCGGCTCCGTGCTCGGCGACCTGGAGCAGCAGTCCCGCCGCCACCCGCACGATCTCCCGTTCGGCTGGGGTCAGCGCTTCGCCGAGCGCCTGGGCCAGCCAGCGGTTGCCGTCCCGCACATGCTCTCGCAGGGCCTCTCGGCCGGCCTCGGTGATCACGATCCGCTGAGCCCGCCGGTCGCGCTCGTCGGGGCGCCGGGCCACGCGGCCTTCAGCCTCGAGCGCGTTCAGCACCCTGGTCAGCGACTGCGGCTGCAATCCCTCGATCGCGGCGAGCGCGCTGACGGTCAGCGGCCCGCTGTGCCGCAGGTTCGCCAGCACCGACGCGGCCAGCCTGCTCAGGCTCCGGTCTTCGCCGGGTTGCTCGGCCCGGAGACGGGACGACAACCGCGAAACGGCCCAGCGCACCGATTCGGCGGTCTGCGTGGCTGCACTCACGATACAACGCTAGCACTTGCCTTTTTTGCAGGAAACCCAGGTCCGATACGGGGATAAGCAAGCGTACGCTTTCTATATGCCTCCGAGTCCGTGGCGAGTGTTCTGGGGACTACTGGAACACGATCTGCTCATCACCCGGAAGCAGCTCGGCGGGGTGCTGGCGCAGGTGCTCATGCAACCCCTGCTGATGCTGCTGGTGTTCGGGAAGGTCCTCGGCGCGCTCGGCTACACCCCGCCCGGCTACGCGCGGTTGCTCCTGCCCGGCCTCGTCGCGCTGAACGCCTTCTTCGCCGCCGCCCAGAACGCGTCCTTCCCGCTCGCCATGGAATTCGCCACCCGCACCATCGAGAACAGGCTGCGGGCGCCCGTGTCGCTCGCCTGGATCGTCGTCGAGCGGATCTTCGCGGCGGCGTCGCGAGGACTGGTCACGGCCGTTCTCATGGTCCCGGTCGGCGCGCTTGTGCTCGGTGAGCTGTCCTGGCGGGCGGCCGGGCTCCCGGCTGCGCTGGGGTACACCGTGCTCGGCGCGCTGGCGGGCGGCGCGGCCGGGGTGACGATCGGCTCACTCGTCTCCCCCGCCCGGATCGGGATCACCTTCTCGCTCGTGATGCCGCCGCTGCTGTTCACCGGTTCCGCCCAGTTCCCCTTCCCCGAACTCGCCGCGGTCCCCTGGTTCCGGGCGTTGTGCGCGCTGAACCCGATGACCTACGTCAGCGAAGGCCTGCGTGGCGCGCTGACGCCGCAGATCGCTCACCTGCCCGCGTGGCCGTGCGCGCTCGCGCTGGCCTTGGCGCTGATCGTGCTCACCCCCGCGGGTCTCTGGGCGTTCCGCCGCCGGGCGATCACCTGACTTCGGCGTGCGCCATCCGCGGCGCCGTGGTCGGCTGGGTTTCCCGCGTGACGTTTCCGGGAAAGCAGTGTCTTACATGGTGATGTGAAGGGAGCTTCGGCATGACGGCGCTGCACAGGTGCGCTCGATGACGACTTCGGAGAGAACCGAACCGCTCGCGGCCGGCGAAACCGTGCTGGACGACGCGACGCTGGTGGCGCGCGCCCGCGACGGCGAGATCCGCGCGTACGAGCAGCTCGTCCTGCGGTTCCAGGGGCCGATGTACCGGCTGGCGCTGCGGATGCTGGGGAACAAAGGCGACGCCGAGGACGTCGTCCAGGAGGTGTTCCTCGTCGCCTGGCGGCGGCTCGATCAGCTGCAGGAGGACGCGGCGTTCGTCGGCTGGCTCTACCGGATGACGACCAACCGGTGCCTGAACGTGATCCGCGCCAGGAAGCCGGTGGCCGACGTCGAACTGGACCAGCAGGAGTCCGCCGGTTCGGCGGGGCGGCCGGATCGCGCGGCCGAGACGAGCGCGCAGATGACGGCGCTGACCGGGGCGTTGGACCAGCTGACCGCCGAGCAACGGGCCTGCTGGCTGTTGCGCGAGGTCCACGGGCGCTCCTACGAGGAGATCGCGAAGGCGATCGGGGCGACCACCACCGCGGTGCGCGGACGCATCGCGCGAGCACGAGCACAGTTGGCGGAGGTGATGGCGCCATGGCGATGAACCACGCGACCCGGGACTACCTGCTGCCGTGCGGCCGTGATGTGGAACAGATCTGGGACCGGCTCGACGAGGTCGACGCCGGCCGGGCGGACACGCACGAACTCGACTGCCCGCACTGCCGGGCGACCCGCGAGAGCCTCCGGGTGCTGCGCGGGCTGACCAGGGAACTGGCCGAAGACGACGCCGAGCCCTCGCCGGATCTCACCAGCCGGATCATGTCCGCGATCCGCACCGAGGTGCGGCGCCGGGACCTGGTGCCGCTGGCCAGCCCGGAACCGGGCGACGTGCAGGTGAGCGATCAGGCGGTCGCGGCGGTGCTGCGGTTCGCCGCGGACTCCGTGGACGGTGTCCGCGCGCGGCGTTGCCGGGTCCACCGGTCGGGCGAAGACACCGACGCGCTGGCCGTGGACGTGGAGCTGAGCCTGGCGATCGCGCATGATTTCGACGGTGACTCGCTGGACCTCGTCCGCGAGCGGGTCACGGCGGCGGCCGGCGCCAGGGTGGGTCTCCGGCTGGCCCGGCTCGATCTGGTGGTGGAGGACATCTATGACGCGTGAGCAGGCCCCGGCCAGACCATCGGTCGAGACGGTGATCTCCCCTCCGGTGATCGCGGCCGTCGCCGCGCACGCCGCGGCCCGGGTCCCCGGCGTGGTCCGCCTGGAACCCGGATTGCGCGGGCTGGCCGGCTCGCTGACCCGGATCGCGCGGCAGCGGATCAAAGGCCTCGAACCGGCGCCGACGGAAGGCGTCCGCGCGTTCGTCGAGCACGATCCGCCGGACGTCCGGGTGGAGATCGACCTCTCCCTCTCCGGGCTGGACCAGGCCGCGGCGACAGCGCAGGCGGTACAGCGTGCCGTCGGCAAGGCGGTCACCGAGGCGACCGGGCTCACCCCGTCGGCCGTCTCGGTGTCCATTTTGGACATCGAAATCCGTGGAGGACTGTTGTGACCGCACGTTCCGAATTGACCGCGTCGCTGCTGAGCACGCTCCGCGAGGTGCCGGGGCTCCGCGCGGCGACACCGTCCACCACGGCCGCCGCCTCGGCGGTGCCGTGGGACCTCGACGTGATGGCCGTCGACATCTCCGAGAACGTCGTCGAGATCCGCGTGGTCGCGCTGGAGGTGCCGATCCCGCCGCTCACGGAGGTCGCCGGGGCCGCCCTGCGCACGGTGCTCACCGGAACCCCGTGGGAGAACGCGAGCCTGCGGATCGTCGTGACCGACGTGGACGCCGCCGCACTCGTTCCCTGACACGCAGATCGCGGTGGCCACGCCCGAGAGCGTGGCCACCGCGATCAGGGTGTGGGGACCTAGTTCTTGTTGGTGCCAGGGGTCAGCACCTTGTCGATGACGAAGACGGTGGCGTTCTTGGTGGGGATGTTGCCGCACAGCACCTTCGCGCCGTTGACGGTCATGTTCTCGCCGGAGCCCTCGATCTTGACCGGGCCGCCCGCGGTGTTCAGGCTCTCCACGGACTTGGCGGACTCCAGGCCCTTGGCGTCGTAACGCTTGCCGACGACGTGGTACTGCAGGATCGGGGCCAGTTCGTCCGGCTTGCCGGCCAGCTCGTTGAACTTGGCGTCACCCAGGGCCTGGAAGGCGGGGTCCGCCGGGGCGAACACGGTGATGGCCTGCTGGCTGTTGAGCGTGTCGACCAGGTTGGTGGCCTTCACCGCGGCGACCAGCTTGGTCAGCAGCGGGTTGGTCGAGGCGGCGCTGGCGACCGGCTGCGGGCCCATCGAGTCCAGCGAACCGGGCGCACTGCCCTGCGGCAGCTGCGAACAGGCCGGGCCGAACACGTCGGCGTTGGTGGTGACGCCGTCACCGGAAGCGGCGCTGGACATCGGGGCCGACATCGACGAGGACGGGGCGGGCGCGGGGGCGCTGCTGGAGCTGCCGGACGAAGCGCTGTCGTTGCTGCTGCAGGCGGACAGTGCCAGCGCGGCGACCGCGGTGAAACCGATTCCTGCGACGCGAAGCTTGCTCACGGAAAATCACTCCATTTGTTTTTCGGACTCTTGCCGGGTATTCGGACCTACCGCGAAATCGGATTGCCACTCTTTCGAGTGACGCCGATCACCGTGCGGTGAAACTGATGACATGCCAGCCCGTCGCGCCGTCCGGAACGGTTCCCGCACGGGCGTCGGTCTGGGTGTAGCCGGATTTGTCGACGGCCCGGACGGTGACCTGATGACTCCCCGCCGGGACCTCGAATTCACTCCACCACATCCGCCAGGTGTCGATGTTCACCTCGCGGGAAAGCGTTGCGGGCTGCCAGTTTCCGCTCGCGCCGAGCCGGACTTCGACCCGCTCGACACCGGTGTGCTGCGCCCACGCCACGCCCGAGATCCGGACCTTGCCCGCGGGTACCGTTTCGAATCCTTTCGGGCTGTCGATCCTGGACTGCGTTTTGATCGGGGCCTGTTCACCCCAGCCACGGTCGAGCCAGTACGCGCGGCGCGCTTTCCAGGTGGTGATCTCCAGGTCTTGGACCCATTTCGTCGCCGAAACATAGCCGTAGAGACCGGGGATCACCATTCGCGCGGGAAAACCATGTTCGACCGGGAGCGGTTCGCCGTTCATCCCGATCGCCAGCATCGCGCCCCGCTCCGGGTCGAGCGCGGCCACGACCGGGCTGCCCGCCGTCCAGCCGTCGACACTGGTGGAGAAGATCTGCTCGGCACCGGGCAGGACTTCGGCCTCCCGCAGCAGATCCCCGAGGTCGACGCCGATGAAGTTCGCCGTGGACACGTAGGTCCCGCCGACCTCGTTGGACACGCAGGTCATGGTGATGGTGCGCTCGATCAGCGGCCGGTTGCGGATGTCGTCGTAGCCGAACCGTTTTTCGTTGCGCACCATGCCGTGCAGCCGGAGGCTCCAGTCCTCGGCGCGGACCTGCGGCACCGACAGCGCGGTGTCGACGCGGTAGAAGTCACGGTTCGAGGTGAGGAACGTCGGCGTGCCCAGTTTGGCGAAATCCGCATCGGCCGGGATCGGCGGTGCCGGCTTGACGGGAACGAGCCGTCCGATAGCCGTCCGCGAAGACTCCGCGTCTCGAGTACCGGCGAGGAGCTGCCCTCCGGCGCCCGCCGCACCCGCGGCGACGACGGCACCGGCTCCGGCCAGCAGCACCGACCTGCGGGACGGGGCGGCGCCGGAAGGCTCCTCCTCGGCCCGCGACCTGGCCGAGGCCAGGCGATGCAACCAGAGGAAGACGCCGACCCCTGCGATCAGGCTGGCCAGCGGCGCGAGCAGAGCGACCAGGGAGAGGTCGGGACGCTGCGACACGGCGAGTCCGCCCAGCAGACCGAAGGCGGCGATCAGCACGACCCCCGGAACAGGTGACCGGCGCGAGACGATTCCCGCCACGGCGGCGGCGAGCACCATCACGACGGCCATCCCGCCGAGCAGGACGAGCTTGTCGTAGACGCCGAACGTCCGGACCGCGAAGTCCTTCAGCTCCACCGGCGTCAGATCGATCGCCCCGTTGCCGACCGCGAGGTACGGCGAGGCGTTGGCGCTGATGAACCCGGCCACCAGGTGACCGGCCGCCAGTGCCGCGGCGAGGGCCACGACACCGATCAGCGCAGCCCCGAGAAGAGGGAGGCGTGGTTCCCGGTCGGCCCGCGAAGTCTTCATGCCAGGTATTCGGCACGGACGGGTCCGCGGACAGGTCGTGAGTGGCGATTCGGGTTAGAGCCAACGGTGTCTTGCGTACCTACCGGAGGTGACTGCCGGTCGATCGCGGGTCCGTGAAGGCCTCCTTCCCTACGCTCAAGGTAGGGAAGGAGGCCTTCACGGACACCAGAACGCCGGCAACGGCACGTTAAGGCTGGTCCAGGTCCCCTCGTGAGTGGTAACGACGGTTAGAACCCGAATCGCCACTCACGACCCACGCGGCCACCCACCCGAGTTGCCCTGCTCACCCCGGCTTGCATGGTCATACACTCCTATGCATATACTTCCATCATGTCCAAGGTACTCACCTCTCTGCCTGTCGGCGAACGCGTCGGGATCGCCTTCTCCGGCGGCCTCGACACCTCGGTAGCGGTCGCGTGGATGCGCGAGAAGGGTGCAGTGCCGTGCACCTACACCGCTGACATCGGCCAGTACGACGAACCCGACATCGCGTCGGTCCCGGGCCGGGCGAAGGCCTACGGCGCCGAGATCGCGCGCGCCGTCGACTGCAAGGCCGCGCTGGTCGAGGAAGGGCTCGCGGCGCTGGCCTGCGGCGCCTTCCACATCCGCAACGGCGGCCGCACCTACTTCAACACGACACCGCTCGGCCGCGCGGTCACCGGCACGCTGCTGGTGCGCGCGATGCTCGAGGACGACGTCCAGATCTGGGGCGACGGGTCCACCTTCAAGGGCAACGACATCGAGCGGTTCTACCGCTACGGGCTGCTCGCGAACCCGTCCCTGCGGATCTACAAGCCGTGGCTGGACGCCGCGTTCGTCAGCGAGCTCGGCGGCCGCAAGGAGATGTCCGAGTGGCTGCAGGCCCACGGCCTGCCGTACCGGGACAGCACCGAGAAGGCCTACTCCACCGACGCGAACATCTGGGGCGCGACGCACGAGGCCAAGTCGCTGGAACACCTCGACACCGGCATCGAGATCGTGAACCCGATCATGGGCGTCCGGTTCTGGGACCCCGAGGTCGAGATCGCGCCGGAGGACGTCACGATCGGCTTCGAACAGGGCCGCCCGGTGACGATCAACGGCAAGGAGTTCGCCACCGCGGTCGACCTGGTCCTGGAGGCCAACGCCATCGGCGGGCGGCACGGGCTCGGCATGTCCGACCAGATCGAGAACCGGATCATCGAGGCCAAGAGCCGCGGTATCTACGAGGCGCCGGGCATGGCGCTACTGCACGCGGCGTACGAGCGGCTCGTCAACGCGATCCACAACGAGGACACCCTCGCCAGCTACCACAACGAAGGCCGTCGTCTCGGCAGGCTCATGTACGAAGGCCGCTGGCTGGACCCGCAGGCGATGATGCTGCGCGAATCGCTGCAGCGGTGGGTCGGCGCGGCCGTCACCGGCGAGGTCACCCTCCGGCTGCGGCGCGGTGAGGACTACTCGATCCTCGACACCACCGGCCCGTTCTTCAGCTACCACCCGGACAAGCTGTCCATGGAGCGCACCGAGGACTCGGCGTTCGGCCCGGTGGACCGGATCGGCCAGCTCACCATGCGGAACCTCGACATCGCGGACTCGCGCGCCAAGCTCGAGCAGTACGCCGGGCTCGGCATGGTCGGCGGCGGGCACCCGACGCTGATCGGCGCCGCGCAGGCCGCGTCGACCGGCCTGATCGGGGCCATGGACGCGGGCGGCGCGCAGGCGATCGCCTCGCGCGGCAAGGCTTCGGCCGAGGACGAACTGCTGGACCACGCCGCGATCGAATCCGGTACGGACTGACCCGGACGAACGGGACGCGAAAGCGCCGGGCGCGCGGCATCGAAGCCGTTCGCCCGGCGCTGTTCTTTATCCGGTCAGCCGCCGAACTTCGACCGCCGTTCGGCCAGCTCGCCGACCAGACGGCTGACCTCGACCTCCCCGACCGCCTGGGCCAGCACGGCGACCGACGCGATGCTCTCGATCCGGTACTGGACCGGCACCCCGCCGGAGGCACGTGACCGCGCCTCGGCATCCGCCTTCTTCTCCGCTTCGACGGACGAGAAGACGCTCCCGGCCCCGCCATTGACACAGCTGATCGAGGCCGAGCCGTTCAACGGCAGGCTGGCGGTTTCCCGGCAACTGCCCGCCGAGCGGCCACCGATGGTCACGTTCGCGGTCATCGTGGCGTTGACCTGGCCGCTGACCTTCCCACCGTTGTTCGCCGAGGCGGAGTTGGACACGTTCGCCGTCACCGTGCAGCCCGCCGAACTGCACGCGACGGTGGCCGCGCCGTCCATGTCGAACCGCACGCTGGTGTCGACGGCGCCGGACAGCTTCTGGGCGTTCACCATCAGGGTCTCGTAAACGGCGCTGGTCTCTTGAGGCGACAGAGCGTCCACATCGGACTCGCCGAGGCCGGCGCCGGACGGCATCGACGGCCGTGACTCCGCGCCGGGCATGGACGGTATCCCGCCGGGCATCTTCACGGAGTAGCGGAGAAGACGGTGCGGTGCCTCCTTCGAGACGTACAGGTCACCCGCGGGCGTGCTCGCCTTGAGCGCCGGAACGTCCCGGACGGTCTCGTTCTGGTCCCCGGGGATCTCGTCCGCCTGGTCCAGCGCCGCGCGCAACCGGGCGGCGAGCTTCTCCGGGGATTCGAACTGCTGCAGAGCCGGGCCGAACAGCGCGTCCTCGCCGGTCATCCACCGGTCCTTGAGCTCGTCGGTCCCGCCGGCGTCCGCCATCGCCCCGGGCAGCATGCCGTCCGGCGCCTTGAAGTAGACCTTGCCGCCGACGACCAGGATGTCGATCTTCTTGCCCTGGAAGGACAACGTGCCGGACGTCTCGCCGTACGCGGTGGTCTTGACGTCCGTCTTGATCATCCCACCGACGGTGGACGTGCTGTTCCGGACGGCGGGCGCCGCGGAAAGGCCGGCGAGTGCCTGCTCGAAGGGTTCACGGCCCGCCTTCGACGGCCACAGCAGCCAGGTCGTCAGACCCGCGAGGAGCACCAGCACCAGTCCGGCGATCCCGCCGAACAGCAGCCACCGGGGTTTCCGGGCGGGCGGCGCCGGTACCGGTTGCGGGACCCAGCCCTGCGGCGGCGGCCACTGCGCGCCTCCGGGTGGGAATGATTGCTCCACGTCGCCCTCCATCACTGTTTTCACCGGACGACCTCACGCTATGGAGGGATGATGAAAACTTGATGAAACGCGACCGGGTGCCCCGGCCGCGCCGGGCGGACGCGGCCGGGGAGTCTCGTCAGCCCTTGCGCGCGAACGAGATCCGGTGCAGTCCGCCGGGCTGTTCGTCGGCCAGGTACAGCTCGCCGTTCTGGTCGGTGCCGAACGTCGTGGCGTCGAGCGGGAATTCGCCGATCCGGGCGCTTTCGTAGGTGCCGTCGGTCTTCTTGCGGACGGCCCAGGCCGTCCCCTGGCAGAAGTCGGTGGCGAGATAGGTCCCGCCCGCCAGTGCCGCGTACTTCTTGCCGCGGTAGACGTGCCCGCCGATCACCGCGCAGCCTTCCGCGCCGGAGATGTAGTGGAAGACCGGCTCGGTGTAGGTCACGCCGTCCTCGCAGCGCGTCTCGTCGAACACGACCGGCCCCTCTTTGCAGGACCAGCCGAAGTTCGCGCCGCCCTTGCCCTTGGCGAGGTGGTCGACCTCCTCGAACCGGCCCTGGCCGACGTCGCCGATCCACAGCGAACCGTCGGCGGGGTCGAAGGAGAACCGCCACGGATTGCGGAGCCCGTACGACCAGATCTCCGGACGCGCGCCCGCGACGCCGACGAACGGATTACCTGCCGGGACGCAGTACTTCAGCGGACGGCACGCGCGGTTCACGTCGATACGCAGGATCTTGCCCAGCAACGTGTCCAGGCGCTGCCCACTGGCCAGCGGATCGCCGCCTCCGCCGCCGTCACCGATCCCCCAGTACAGATACCCGTCCGGACCGAACGCCAGCTGGCCGCCGTTGTGGTTGGGGAACTCGGAATGCGGCTGGGTGATCAGCTCGGTGAGCTCGCCGGTGTCCAGCCGGACGCGGGACAGCGTCACCGCGCTGTCGGACTTGCGGGTGTACGCGACGTAAGCCCGCCTGTCCTTGGCGATCGCCAGGCCGAGCAGCCCGCGCTCGACGTCCGCGCCGTTCACCTTGTCGCTGATGTCCAGAACCGGCTTGGCGGCGAGCCCGGTCCGGGGATGGTAGGCCCGGACGACGCCCCTCTTCTCCACGATGAGGATCCGGCCGCTCCCGTCGTTCAGTGCCGTGATCGCGGTCGGATTGACCAGCCCGGACGCGACCTTGGTCGCCGTGGCGGTCAGCTCGCCGAGCGGAACACCCCGCGTTTCCCGGGGTTCCGCACTACTCGCGGTCGGGAGCAGCGCGCCCGCCAAGGCGAGTCCGGCCACCAGGGACAACCCCCGGCGGAGGTGCCGTCGCGTCATGAGGGACTCCAATCGCCAGTGAATGGTCTGGTCCAATTCAACAGCGACCGGAGGAGCGCCGGTACCTCCATTCGCGAGCTTTCCGTCGGTTTCTTTCCCCCGGAGAATCGTTCTCTACCCGCCCAAGATCGTTTTCCTGACGTTCACCCTTCGTTCGGGGCAATTCGGACATCAGCCATACCCCTGAGTAGCGACTTGTGAGACCTCTGTATGCTCCGCTCTCGCTCGATGGGATTAGTTATCCCCCGATCGGGCGAGCCGTTGCGGTCGGGGCCTGTGGTCGCATGCGGCGCTGGCATTCGTGGTCCGTATCCGGATGGGAGACACATGCACGGCAGGTCAGTTCTGGTTCGCGGCGGGATCGCGGTGGCCACCGCGGCCGTCGCGTTGACGATGGCCGCTCCGGCCGCCCTCGCCGATGACGGCGCGGCGCGGGGCCGGGTCGTCCAAAAAGAGGGCAATGGCGGGTTCGGCGTCAACTTCGAGAACGGCAAGCCCGCCGACACGGTGCTGTTCACGCTGAAGCTGTCGGACGGCAGCAAGCTCAAGATGTACTGCGTGCAGGTCGAGGTCGGCATGCGCACCGATCAGGACATGATCGAACGTCCGTGGAACAAGTACCCGGACACCAACTCGCCGTTCAACAAGAACAGCGCGAAGCTCAACTGGGTGCTGCACCACGGCTACCCGGCGGCGTCGGTCAAGGCGCTCGAGGGCACGCTCGGCAAGAGCGACGTCAAGCTCAACGGCGGCCTCTCCGTCAAGGAGGCCATCACCGCGACGCAGGCCGCGGTCTGGCACTTCAGTGACGGCAAGGACCTGAAGCGCGCCAACCCGATTTCGGGCGGCGCCGCGGAAGACTCCGCCGATGTGCTGGCCCTCTACGACTACCTCGTCGGCAAGGACAACGCCGGCATCGGCCAGCAGCCGAAGCCGACCCTGAACATCGGCCCGGCCAAGGCCGACGGCGCCACCGGTACCCGGATCGGCCCGTTCAGCATCGCCACGAGCGGTGACATCACCGAGCTGACGAGCAAGCTGCCCGAGGGTGTCAAGGTCACCGACGCCGACGGCAAGGAGATCAAGGCCGCCGACGTCAAGGACGGCACCAAGGTCTACGTCGACGTCCCCAAGGACGCCAAGGACGGCTCCGGCTCGTTCTCGCTGAAGGTCAGCGGCCACCTCGACACCGGCCGCCTGTTCGTGGGCGAGAACTACGACAAGGTGCCCGCCCAGTCCCTGATCGTCGCGGAGTCCGAGAAGACCTCGGTCGTCGCGAACGCGACCGCGAGCTGGAAGCAGGGCGGCGCGCCCGTCACCGAAACCCCGGCCCCCACCACCCCCGGTGGCGCCGAATCGGGTGGCGGCGACGAGCTGGCCAACACCGGTGCTTCCGCGACCATGCCGCTGATCATCGGCGGCGCGCTCCTCGGCGCGGGTGTGCTGATGGTGCTGCTGGTGCGCCGTCGCCGTAGCGAGGCGTAAGAAGCGAACGACGAGCGGGGCCGGTCCTTTGTGGACCGGCCCCGCTTTCGCGTTCACCGCTCGTAGTGCGTGCCCGGCGTATGCCCGAAGGCGCGGCGGAAGACGTCGATGAACGCGCTGGTGGACGACCAGCCGCAAGCATGCGCCACCGCGGTCACCGGGGTGTCCTCGGCCAGAAGGACCAAAGCGCGGCAGAGCCGCAGCTGCGTGCGCCATTGCGGAAAGGTCATGCCGAGGTCGGCTTTGAAGAGCCGTGCCAGGGTGCGATCACTCGCCCCCACCCGCGCGCCGAGAGCGGCCAGCGTCCGGTTGTCGGCCGGATCGGCGCTGAGGATCTCGCACAGTGCGCGCAGCCGCGGGTCGGCGGGCGTCGGCAGGTGCAGAGGTTGCTGCGGCGAGACGCGAAGCCGATCGAGCAGTACCGCGCGCAGCCGCCGTCGTTCCGGGGTCTCGTCGTGCGGCGGATCGGTGTAGGCGCGGATGAGTTCGCGCAGGAGCGGTCCGACGGCCAGCACGCTCGGTTCGGTCAGCCGCAACGGGTTCACGGTGGCGGGCAGGCCGACGAGGCGGAGTTCGAGGTCGCCGTGCGCCTGATGGGCGTGCACGGTCCCGGCGAGCACCCAGATGGCCCTCGTGGCGGGCGCGACCCAGGAGCCCCTGTCGGTGGTGATGGCCAGTACGCCGCGAGCGGCGTAGGCGACCTGGTGATCGTCGTGGCGGTGCGCGTCGATCGTCGTGCCGGAGGCCAGGGACCGGACCTGGGTCGGCGCCGCGGGCATGTGGCGGATTTCCGTCATCGATTGTCAATTTATCGGAAGCGCGACAAGGCCGCCCGCGACGAGCATGGCGACGTGCCGAAGAACAAAGCGATCGTCCTGCTGTCGGCCGGACACGCGTGCGTGGACGTGTACCAGGGTTCGGTCGCCGCACTGGTGCCGTTCTTCGCCGCTGAGCGCGCCTACGGCTACGCGGCGGTGTCCGGCATCGTGCTCGCCGCTTCGTTGCTGTCGTCGGTGGCGCAGCCGTTGTTCGGCGCGCTGACCGATCGGTGGGCGATGCCGTGGTTGCTGCCGGCCGCCACGCTCCTCGGCGGGCTCGGCATCGCTCTCGGCGGGCTGGTCGACTCCTACGCGTTGACGCTGACTTTTGTAGCCGTATCGGGAATCGGGGTGGCCGCCTATCACCCCGAGGCCGCGCGGGTCGCGAGGATCGCCGGCGGTGGCGGGCATACGGCCATGGGCTGGTTCTCCCTCGGCGGGAACATCGGCTTCGCCGCCGCCCCCGTACTCGTCGCCGCGGTCATGACACTCGGCGGCCTGCGGATGTCACCGCTGCTCGTCGTACCGGCGCTGGCCGGTTCCGTGCTGTGCCTGCCCGTGCTGCTCGCCCTCGCCAGGACTGCCCGCACCGGCGGCTCGTCGACGGAGGTGACAGGGGTCGACGACTGGAGGTCGTTCACGAAGCTGTCGGTGGCCGTCGTCTTCCGCTCGATCGTGTTCGTCGGACTGAGCACGTTCGTCTCGCTCTACGCGCAGCAACGAGCCGGAGGCGGCACGGGGACGGGCAGCGCCGCCCTGTTCCTGCTCTACCTCGGCGGCGCCGCGGGCACGGTGCTCGGCAGCAGGCTGGCCGGGCGCCGGGACCGCGTCACCGTGGTGAGCCGGTCGTATCCGGCCACCGTCGGCGCGGTCGCGGGTGTCGTGTTCGTACCGGGCCCGGCGTTCTTCCCCTTCGTCCTGCTGGCCGCGGTAGGCCTGTACATCCCGTTCTCCCTGCAGATCACGCTCGCCCAGGACTACCTCCCCACGCGCGTCGGCACCGCCAGTGGCGTCACCCTCGGCCTGACGGTCAGCATCGGCGGTCTGGCGAGCCCCGTCATCGGGACGGTCGCCGACCACACCTCCTTGCGAACGGCCTTGGTCCCGTTGATCGCACTGCCGCTTTTGTGCTGGATCACAACCCGGACCCTGCCCGAGCCGTGCTCCGTCCGAACGGGAGCGGAAGAAAGGTCAACGTCGCGCAATTAATCATGTACGAGTCTGTACATCATCAGTTACCGACTGGTAGGTTCCGGGCATCCGAACGTGATCCACTTCATGATTCAAAGGGGAGTCATGACCCGAAAGCCCGCTCGTCTGCTGGCCGTCGCGATCGCCGTCATCGTCGGTTTCGCCGCCGCGCCCGCCGCCTCCGCCGTCCCCGCCACCGATCCGTTCTACAGCTACGACGGCAGCGATCCGCTGTCGTCGTACAGCCCCGGGACCGTGTTGAAGACCCGGACGCTGAATTACCACGTCGTCGGTATTTCCACGCCGCTCAAGGTGACCCAGTTGCTCTACCGGAGCACCGACGCGCAGGGGAAGCCGTCCGCCAACGTCACTTCGGTGGTGCGCAGCCTCACCGGCGACACCACCAAAGCCGTTTCGTACCAATCGTTCTACGACTCGCTCAACCCCGAACACGGCCCGTCGAGGGCGATCGCCGGTGACGTCTCGCTCGGCGGCCTGATCGCCAACGCGGAGGCACTGTTCATCGCGCCCGCGTTGCTGCTGGGCTACAACGTCGTCATTCCCGACACCGAAGGCCAGAAGGCGAACTTCGCGGCCGGGCCGGAATACGGCACGAACACCCTGGATTCCATCCGTGCCGCGACGAAGGCACCGGAAACGGGAATGAACGACAAGACCCGGTTCGGTCTCATCGGGTATTCGGGCGGCGCCATCGCGACCGGCTGGGCCGCCGCGCTCGCGCCGGATTACGCGCCCGAGGTCAACAAGAACCTCGTCGGTTTCACCGAAGGCGGAGTGCTCGTCAAACCGTCGCACAATCTCAAGTACGTCAACGGCAGCGTCGCGTGGACCGGGGTCATTCCGATGGCGCTGATCGGCGTCTCGCGTTCCTTCGGCATCGATCTCAAACCGTACGCGAATTCTTACGGCCTTCAGGTGCTCAAGGACATGGAGAAGGCGTCGATCGTCGACGCGCTCGGCCGGTATCCAGGGCTGACGTGGGAGAAATTCGTCAAGCCCGAGTACGTCAACCCGAACAAGGTGCTGCCGTACGTCGAGGCCGTGAACAAGATCAACCTCGGTTCCGCGCCGACGCCCACCGTGCCCGGCTACATCGCGCAGGGCAACAACGGTGTCGTGGAAGGCACTTTCGGCAACCCGCCGGGGATCGGGACCGGCGACGGGGTGATGGTCGCCGGTGACGTGCGCTCGCTCGCGCGGCAGTACTGCGACACCGGCAACAAGTCGATCAAGTACGACCAGTACAACACGCTGAGCCACGTCGGGGCGGCCGTCGCCTGGGCGCCGCAGGCCATCGGCTGGCTCAACGACCGGTTCGCGGGCAAGACCGCGCCGTCCAGCTGCGGGAAGATCGCGCCCGGCAACTCCCTTGCCCCGGAGGTGCCGGTCAGCTGATCCCGCGTGTCCGTGAAGGCCTCCTTCCCTACCCTGAGAGTAGGGAAGGAGGCCTTCACGGACTTCCGAGCCGGTACGGTGCCGCACGTGACCGAGCACCGCAAGCTGCCGAAGGGGCCCCACAACCTCAGCCGTGACGAGGTCGCCGAGACCCAGCGCGCTCGACTGATCGACGCGGTACTGGAGAACACCGGCAAGCGCGGCTACGTCGCCACCACCGTCGGCCACATCACCGCCACGGCGGGCGTGTCCCGGACCTCGTTCTACGAACAGTTCACCGGCAAGCAGGACGCGTTCCTCGCCGCCTATCGCGAGATCACCACCGAGTTCATCACCCAGGGCGTCGCCGCGGGCGCCGAAGCAGCGACCCCGCTGGACGCCGTCTCCGCCTGCTGCGGCTTCCTCGTCGACTACGTGCACCGGCGTCCCATCGCCGTCCGCGCCGTCCTGCTGGAGATCTACGCGCTCGGCGACGCGGGGCTCGAAGTACGGGAGAACACCTTGCGCGCTGGGGAAGCCGTCTTCGACCGGACGGCGAGATGGCTGCGCGCCACCGATCCCGCGGTGCCGTCACCGCCGCCGTTCACCGCGCGCACGGTCGTCGCCGCCACCATCGAACTGATCACGCAGGCCATCTGGATCGGCACCGAAGACGCCTACGGCCAGGCGCGCGAAGCCGTCCGCTACACCTGGCTGCTCGGCTTGTTCGGGCACCGGAGCGTCGACGCCTAGCGAGCGAGACGCCGCCGCTCGAAGTCGACGATCAGTTTCGGGTACCGGCGCGGGAGCAGCCGGACGAGCCGGTCGACCAGTTTCGCGTCGTTCCCGACGAGCACCCGAGGCTTTCCTGCCTCGACCCCGTCGACGATGATGCGGGCGGCTTGGCCGGCCGGCATCTTCAGCAGCTTTTCGTTGTACACCCGGACGCGTTCCCGCTGTTCGGCGGTGGGCTCGATGCCGCGGGCCTCGGCTTCCTTCAACGCCGCCGAGGCGATGCCGGTCTTGACCCCGCCCGGGTGGACGACGGTCACCCGCACCGGATGCCCGGCCGCGATCATCTCGGTGCGCAGCGCTTCGGTGAAGCCGCGAACGCCGAACTTGCTGGCGCAGTAGGCACTGAGCGTCGGCTGGGCCATGAACCCGTTGAGACTGGAGACGTTGACGACCTGGCCGTCGCCGGAGTCGATCAGATGCGGCAGGAAAGCCTTGGTGCCGTTGATGACGCCGAAGAGGTTGACCGCGAGCGTGCGGTCGTACAGCTCCCAGTCGGCGTCGAGCACGGTCTGCCCGCCGCCGGCGATCCCCGCGTTGTTGTAGATCTGATGCACCACACCGAACTGCCCAGCGACGGCGGTCGCGTACTCCAGCACGGCCGTCCGGTCGCTGACGTCCAGCGTGGCGCCCTGCACTTCCGCGCCCAAGGCCTTGACCTCGGCGACGGTGTCGGCCAGCCCGCCTTCGTCCACATCGGACACCGCGAGCCGGGCACCGCGCCGCGCGAGTTCGAGGGCCAGCTGACGGCCGATGCCGGAACCGGCACCGGTGACGACGGCGACCTTGCCGCGAACACTGCTCATCGGGTTTCTCCCGCCGGGTCGAGGGCCACTTCGGCGGTCAGCTCGACGAGCCGCTCGATCAGGTCCGGGGCGATGTGGTGCCCCATTCCGGGGATTTCGACGTAGCGGGCACCCCTGATGGCCTTGGCCGTCGCCCGCCCCCCGCTGTGGTGGACCATGCGATCGGTGTCGCCGTGGACCACGACCGTCGGACAGGTGATGCGGGCGAGTTCGGCGGTGCGGTCGCCGCTGGTCTGGATCGCGCCGATCTGCCGGGCGATACCGCTGCGGGCGCGCCGTCCCCCTGCCCGTTCCCACAGGCCCTCGGCCCAGGCCGTTTCGACGTCCTTGTCCAGCGGGAACGTGGCCGAGCCGAGGTGACCCATCAACGACAGGTGCCCGACCACGGATTCCTCGACCGTCTGGGCGGGCCGCCTCGCCATGCGCAGCAACGTCGACTTCGCAGGCTGCCCGACGCGACGATGTCCAGTGGTGGAGAAGATCGACGTCAGCGACAGGACGCGGCCGGGGTTCCGGGCAGCGACCGTCTGGGCGATCATGCCGCCCATCGACATACCGACCAGATGCGCCTTCTCGACGTCCAGGTGGTCCAGCAGGCCGACGGTGTCCGCCGCCATGTAGCCCAGGTCGTAGGCGTCAGGGAGCGGCCGAGCCAGCAGTTGCCGGAGCTTGCCCGGATTCGGCGCCTTGATGCGATCCGAGCAGCCCGCGTCGCGGTTGTCGAACCGGATGACGCGGCAACCACGACCGATGAACCCCTCGATCAGCGGCCGCGGCCACGACGTGAGGTCGAGACCGAGACCGGCGATCAGCACCAGCGGTACACCGTCGGCCGGGCCGTCCTCGCGGTAGCAGATCCGCGGGCCGCCGGGCAGCTCGGCGAAGCTGTCGCTCATGAACTCACCGCTTCCCGGACCTCGGCGTGCGAAAAGTGCAGCTCCGGGTCGGTGATGTCGTCCGCGCGCAGCAGCTTGATGTCGGAGTGGTAGCTCATCGACGTCAGCCACGGCATGCGGTCACCCTGACGCGGGAGCTGGTCGAGAGCGCGCTGGACGTATCCGGCGGCGAAGTCCAGGAACGGCTTCGTCGGCATGTCCGGGTCGGCGACGACGGGACGGCAGACGTCATGGCCGTGGGCGTCCATATGCGCCAGCAGACGGCAGAAATGCTCGCACAGCAGGCCGATCTTGAGCGTCCACGACGAGTTCGTGTAGCCGATCGCGAACGCGGCGTTCGGCACGTCCGAAAGCATCATTCCCTTGTACGCGACGGTTTCCGGCAGGATCACCGGTTTGCCGTCGACGCTGAGCGTGGCCCCGCCGAACACCTGGAGGTTCAGGCCGGTGGCGGTGACGATGATGTCCGCCTCCAGCTCGCGCCCGGATTCGAGCAGAATCCCCTTTTCGGTGAAGGTCGCGATCTTGTCGGTGACGACGTCGGCCTGCCCCTTGCGGATGGCGGCGAACAGGTCACCGCCGGGCACGGCGCACAGCCGCTGGTCCCACGGGTCGTACGGCGGGTTGAAGTGCTCATCGACCGGATAGCCCTTGGGAAGCTGCTTCTTGTTGACGTAACGGATGAGCCCGCGGGCGGTCTTCGGGAACTTCTGGCAGAACTGCCAGACCGCCAGTCCCTTGCGGATGTTCTTGCGGCGAGTGAGCGCGTAGGCCCGCTCCTCGCCGAGGATCTTGCGCAGGCCGTTGGCGATCTTGTCCTCGCGCGGCACCGGCATGACGTAGGTCGGGGTGCGCTGCAGCATCGTCACGTGCGCCGCGGTGCCCGCCATCGCCGGGATCAGGGTGACCGCGGTGGCGCCGCTGCCGATCACGACGACGCGCTTGCCCGCGTAGTCGAGATCCTCGGGCCAGTGCTGCGGGTGCACGATCGTGCCGGCGAACCGGTCCCGGCCCTCGAAACGCGGGGTGAAGCCCTCGTCGTAGCGGTAGTAACCGCCCGCGTTGAACAGCCAGCCCGCGCTGAGGCTGGTGCGCTCGCCGGTGTCGGTCCGCTCGATCTCGAGCAGCCAGCGGGCCTCGTCGCTCGACCAGGCGGCCGAGAGCAGCTTGTGGTGGTAGCGGATGGCGGGTTCGAGGCCGTTCTCGGCGACCGTCTCGCGCAGGTACGACAGGATCCGGGGCGCGTCGGCGATGGACTGCTTGTCCCGCCACGGCTTGAACTCGTAGCCGAAGGTGTGGAGATCGGAGTCCGACCGGATGCCCGGGTAGCGGAACAGATCCCAGGTACCGCCGGACGCGCCGCGCGCCTCCAGGATGGCGAACGTCTTGCCAGGGTTCTCGGTCTTCAGGTAGCGCGCGGCCCCGATCCCGGAAATCCCGGCACCGATGATGACCACGTCGAGGTGCTCGACGGGTGTGCTCGTCGTCATGCGGTACTCCAGCCTCGTCTCGGTTGCCTCCACGATGCGGGGCAGGTGGGGAATTGCGCTAGCACTATCTGCACCATCATGATGGACCTATGGTGCAAAGTGCCGCATCGCCGTGGCCGACCCTGTCGCCCGAGGCGCGTGACCTCTTCCGGCGGGGCGCGGAGATCGTGCTGCATCCGCGTGCCGAATGGATCGAGGAGCTGCACGAGGCCTCGCTCGGCGGGGGCAGTATGCGCGCGGTCGCCGAGGACCCCGTGCTCACCGAGGGGACCAAACGCGCCAATCTGGCGAATCTGCTGCACTGGGCGGCCGCCAACGTGCAGCGCCCCGGTGAACGCGTCGCCGCCAACCTGAACCGGGAAGTGCTCGACGGCGCTCGCGACATGGTGCGGCGCGGCTTCGACTCCGGCGGCCTCGACGCCTACCGGCGGGCGCAGGGGGTGGCCTGGCGCCGGTGGATCGAGATCTGTTTCGACCTCACGTCGGACCCGGTCCTGCTCCGCGAACTGCTGGACGTCTCGTCGTTGTCGATCACCACGTTCATCGAGGACACCGTCGCCGCCGTGTCCGAACGGATGGCCGCCGAACGCTCGGAACTGACCCGCGGCGCCCACGCCGAGCGGCGGGCCACGGTCACCCTGCTGCTGGAAGGCGCGCCCATCAGCCGCTCGCGGGCCGAGGCCCAGCTCGGCTACCCGCTCGCCGGACCGCATACGGCCGCGATCGTCTGGAGCGGCTCGGCGACACCGTCGTCCCAGCAGCTCGAAACCGCCGCGGAAACGCTCATGCGGGCGAGCGGCGCTTCACACCGGCTGACCGTCGTCGCCAGCGCCGCCGCCCTGTGGGTCTGGCTGCCCGGCCGGACCCCGCCGCGCGCGGACCGGCTCGCCGAAGACCTCGCGCCGCACCCCGACGTCCGGGTCGCGCTGGGACGGCCCGGCAGCGGGATCGACGGATTCCGCCGCAGCCATCTGGACGCCGCCGCCACCCAGCGGATGCTCGCCCGGCTCACCTCGCCACAGCAGATCGCGCGGTACCAGGACATCCAGCTGCTCGCCCTGCTCACCGGCGATCCGGCGCAGGCGGGCGAATTCATCGCCGACACCCTCGGCGAACTCCGGCACGCCGACGCCGAGACCCGGGAGACGGTGCGGGCCTACGTGCACGAACTGGGCAACACGACACGGACCGCGGAACGGCTCTACACCCACCGGAACACCGTCGTCCGGCGGCTGGCACGGGCCGACGAACTGCTCCCCCTGCCGCTGGCGGAGAACGCGGTTGACGTGGCCGTCGCACTGGAAACGTTGCGGTGGCTGGGAAGCGGCGCGGGGTCGTAAGGCGAAGGTGCGGCCGTCGGTGGCCGTTCGGTCCAGGTGGTCGTGAGTGGCGTTTCGGGTTAGAACCCGAAACGCCACTCACGACCACCTGCGGGCGCACTCACCGGAGCCCTTGGTGTCGCGCGGTCCGACTCCCCTCACCACGAAAGCGGCAGGTCCAGGTTCCGGAGCATGGCGCGCTGTTCGGCGGTCAGCTCCCTCTCGACCGTGATGGTGAACGGGGGCGTTTCCTTGCGGGAGCGGAGGAAGTCGCTCCAGGCGATGCCCAGATTCGCCAGCCCGGTCAGCGAGCCGATGGACAGGCAGATGACCTCGAAGACCCCCATCTCCCCTGTGCTCCGCGAGCCCGCGAGGCTGATCGTCGCGGACCGCGTCACGCCGGCGTCGTCGCGGAGCCAGCTGTAGAACTCGGTCAGCGCTTGTTCGTCGCCGGCGGCGTTGATCGTCAGCTCCACGGGACCTCCCTCGAAGTGCTATCCCTACCAGTCGCCGCTCCGGCCCGGCGTGTAACAGGAATCGGCGCCGCCGGGCGAAACCTCTACATTGAAGGCATGGTTTCCATCGCCGAGAAGGCCACCCGGCTGCAGGAATTGCACGCCGCCCCCGAACTGCTGCTCGTCGTCAACGTGTGGGACGCGATCACCGCGAAGGTCGTCGCCGAAACCCCTGGTACACAAGCTCTCGCCACCCCGAGCCACGGTATCGCCGCCGCCCGCGGCTACCCCGACGGCGAGGTGATCCCCCGCGACGAGATGATCGCCGAGGTCGCCCTGATCGTCCGGGTGGCGGGCGACCTGCCGGTCACAGCGGACCTGGAAGCGGGTTACGGCGACCCGGGCGGCACGGTCGCCCGCGCGATCGAGGCGGGCGCGGCCGGCTGCAACCTCGAAGACCAGATGAAACCACTGGACGAGTCGGTCAAGGCCGTCGAGGCCGCGGTCGCCGCCGCCCAGTCCGCCGGGATCGACTTCGTGCTCAACGCCCGCACCGACGCCTTCCTCCGGGCGGGCGACCGTGACCCCGAGGAGGTGCTGGCCGACGCGATCACCCGGGGCCGCGCGTACCTGGACGCCGGCGCGTCGAACGTCTTCGTGCCCGGCAAGCTCGACGAGACCCAGGTCGGCAGGCTGGTCGAGGCGCTGGGCGAGCGCAAGGTGAACCTGATCGGCGTCCCGGGCTCGATCCCGCTGGCCACCGCGCAGAAGCTCGGCGTCTCCCGGGTGTCCTACGGGCCGTTCAGCCAGAACGTCGCGCTCACCGCGCTGGCGAAGCTCGCCGAGGACGTCTATGCCGGCGGCGGCCTGCCCGCCGACATGCGCAAGCTGAACTGAGCGAGCCGGGGCCCGTCACAGTAGGGTCCCACGCATGGTGCGTGGAGTCGGCCGGACGGAAGGCATCCTGCTGGCCGGCTCCGTGGTCGTCGTGCTCGTGGTGACCGGTGTCCTGGCCAGGTCCCCCGGCACCTGGCTGCTGGAAGTCGTCTGGGTGCTGATCGGGCTGCCGCTGGTGGTGGCCCTGCGCAAGCGCTTTCCCTTGACCCGCTTGCTGTGCTGGCTACTGGTGCTGCACGCGATCGTGCTGTGTTACGGCGGGCAGTACACCTACGCGGAGACCCCGGCCGGGGAATGGGTGCAGGGGCTGATGGACACTCAGCGGAACAACTACGACCGGTTCGCCCACGTCGTCCAGGGTTTCGTCCCGGCGATCGCCGTGCGCGAGGTGCTGCTGCGCCGGACCCCGCTGCGGCCCGGCGCCTGGGTCGCGTTCCTGACCGTCAGCGTCTGCGTGACGATCGCCGCCGGTTTCGAGTTCGTGGAATGGTTCAGCGCGATGGTCGCCGGTGCGGGCGCGGACGATTTCCTCGGCACCCAGGGAGATGTCTGGGACACGCAGTGGGACATGTTCCTCTGCCTGTGCGGCGCGGTGCTCTCCCTGCTGATCTGGCGCAGGGTGCACGATCGGCAACTTTCGGGTGCTTGAGCGTCGCCGGTACCATTCAACGAATCGCCTGTAATCCAGGTAACCCGGCAACGATCTCCTGTTCTGCGTGTCCGGCACGGCAGATACGGTCCTCGGCATGACTCTGCGAGCCGCGGCGGTGCGGCGGAAACCGGTCGCCGATCTGATCGCCGACAGTGATCACGGCACGCTGAAGCGATCCCTCGGCCTTGGGCAGCTGACCATGCTCAGCATCGGCGCGACGCTGGGCAGCGGGATCTTCGTCGTGCTCGGCGAAGCGGTCCCCGTGGCGGGCCCCGCGGTCGTGCTGTCGTTCGTGCTCGCCGGCATCACCGCGCTGTTCTCGGCGCTTTCCTACGCCGAGCTCGCCGGAATGATCCCGGTGTCCGGTTCGTCCTACTCCTACGCGTACGCCACGCTCGGCGAGCTGGTCGCCTGGGTCTGCGGCTGGTGCCTGGTGCTCGAGTACGGCGTCTCGGTGGCGTCGGTGGCCGTCGGCTGGGGGCAGTACCTCAACGAACTGCTGCGGCTGACGTTCGGTTTCGCCATCCCCGACGCGTTCAGCCAGCCGCCGGGCTCGGGCGGGATCGTCAACGTCCCGGCCATCCTCGTCGTGCTGCTCGCCATGTTCCTGTTGCTGTCCGGCGCGAAGGAGAGCGCGCGGGCCAACGCGATCATGGTCGTGATCAAGGTCGGCACGCTGGTGCTGTTCTGTGCGATCGCGTTCTCGGCGGTGCGGGCGGCGAACTTCACCCCGTTCCTGCCGCTCGGCCTGGCCGGACTGAGCGCCGGTGCCGCGAAGCTCTTCTTCTCCTACATCGGCTTCGACGCGGCGTCGACCGCGGGCGAGGAGGCGAAGAACCCGCAGCGGGACCTGCCGAGGGCGATCCTGCTCTCGCTCGCCATCGTCACCGTGCTGTACTGCCTTGTCGCCGTGGCCGCGGTCGGCGCGTTGCCGTGGCAGGACTTCGACGGCCAGGAGGCCGCACTCTCGCACGTGCTCGGCGCCGTGTCCGACAATCCGCTGTGGGCCGGGCTGCTCGCCGTCGGCGCGATCGTGGCGATCTCCAGTGTCGTGCTGACCGTCCTCTACGGACAGACGCGCATCCTCTTCTCGATGTCCCGCGACGGACTGGTGCCCGCCTCTCTGTCCAAAGTGGATCCCAAGACCGGCACGCCCCGGATCAACACCCTGGTGGTCTCCGGCTTCGTCGCGGCGCTGGCCGCGTTCATCCCACTCGGGAAACTGGCCGACGCCACCAGTATCGGCACGCTGTTCGCCTTCGGGCTGGTGAACGTCGCCGTCCTGCTGCTGCGAAAGCGGCAACCGGAGGCCCCGCGTTCGTTCCGCGTGCCGTTCTCCCCCGTGACGCCGGTCCTCGGGGTGCTGTGCTGCGGCTACATGATGCTCAGCCTCGACGGCGAGACCTGGATCGTCTTCGCCGGCTGGATGGCGCTCGGCCTGCTCATCTACTTCGGTTACAGCATGCGCCGATCCCGGCTGGCCGCGGATTCGCCCGTTCGCCGCCATAATTCCTAGCCTGTACAGCCGCAGTCCGGGCCTGATCATTGAATGACGGTGATCGGTGGGGGACACTTCCGTCCGACCCACGGAAAACCCTACCGTGAACCGAGGTCCTTATGCGCCGATATGGCATTACCGTGCTGACCGCGTGCCTCGCCCTGTCCCTCACCCCATTCCCCGTCTCCGCTCAAGAGACGGCGACCGCCCGAGCCTCCTTCTGTTATGAAGAACCCGTACAACCGAAAGCCGATGTAAGTGACATAAAGGCCGGTTTCCAGTCCACGAAGTGGCTGCAGACGATCCAAGCCGTGTACAAGCGGCGCTGGCCGAGCGGCGAAGGCCTCGCGATCGCCCAGGCCAAGGACAAGTACTTCAGCCAGTTCGTCAACAAGACCAGCTTCAACGCGCTCGCGGAGTCCCTGATGGTGGCGATCCACGAAGAGACCCACATGTGGGACCTGGATCCTTCGAGAACATCGTGGGACGTGTACGTCTCGGCGTGGATCGACGCTTCTCGCAAGGCGATGAAGGTCCCGATCCACGGCGGATTCCCCCGTCGCGAAATCCTGCCGCTGATCACGGATGATCTCACGCGTTCGATGGACGACATCTACCTGCGGGATCAGCAGCAGGGCTCGTATCGGATCCAAGGAGTCATCGCGGAACTCAACGCCGGGCTCATGGGATTGCCCGCGGCGACGGTCGTCGCGGAGTACATCCAGGGCGTGGGCGCGAGCAATTCGCGGGACATCGCGGCGACGAACCTGCGCTACCTTCAGCTCTACCTTCGCGTCGCCAAGACCGAACATCCCGATTACTGGGCCAAGATCAAGGCCCAGCCCGAATTGCGCGAATTGGTACTCATCGAATTCCTCCGTACCGCCTACTGGCTGGATCAATCCGCGCCCCACGCCGCCAAACTCGGCAGCGCGGACGTGGCCAAGATCGTCGCCAAGAACTATGCCCCGGAGAACATCGCGATCATCGAGGAGTTCACCGGAGCCAAGGTGAACACGGGTTCGGCCAGGAACTGCACACTCTGACGCCGCGCACGGCTCGCCGGTGACGGACCCGGGTCCGTCACCGGCGAGCCGTCCCGTCACGGCACGAACACCGGCTGGTCCAGCACCCAGAGCCAGGACCCGTCCGGCTGACGGCGGGCGACCTCGATGGTCGCCTCACCGGTGGTCAGCGTGGACGCCGTGAGCGCCAGGTCGCCGCCCACCAGCGCCGGATGCTGCCTGCCCGGCAGGAGTTCCGGCGCGGCCGCGACGAACTCCTCGTACACCTTGCGGATCTCCGCGTGCCCCGTCGCGATGTTGCCCGGCGGGAACGCCAGTACGGCGCCCGGTTCGTACAACGCCACCAGTCCGTCGACATCGCCCGCGTTGCCTCGCTCGATGAACAACTTGCCCAGATCGTTCGGCTCGGTGGCCACAGTCCTGCTTGTCATGAGGGTGAGCCTCGCAGCCAATCACGACATCCTGTGTCGTGTATTCCGCTAGAGTTCCGGCCATGCGCGCCGACCGGCTGGTCTCACTGGTGTTGCTGTTGCGACACCGCGGCCGCCTGTCCGCGACCACGCTCGCGCGCGAACTGGAGGTCTCCACCCGCACCGTGCTCCGTGACATCGAGGCGCTGTCGGCGGCAGGTGTCCCGGTGTACGCCGAACGCGGCAGGCACGGCGGTTTCGGATTGCTGCCCGGTTTCCGGACCGAACTCACCGGGCTGAACCACGACGAGGCGCTCGCGCTGCTGATCGCCGGATCACGGCGCGGCGCTCAGGCGTTCGGCCTCGGCTCGGCACTCGCGTCGGCCATGCTCAAGGTGGTCGACGCGCTACCGGAAGGCCAGCGGGACACCGCGGCGGGCGCGGCCCGGCGCCTGCTCATCGACCCGGAGACCGATCTGCTCTCGCGCCGGGTGCCCGCCGAGGAGGTGCCGGACGCCGTCGTCTCCGAGGTCCGGCGCGCGGTGTTCGCGGGACACAAACTGCGTATCCACTACGCGGCCGAGGGCCGGGCACCGCGGTGGCGCACGGTGGATCCGATCGGTCTGGTCACCGTCCGGGATCGGGGATATCTGCTGGCCACGAGGTCCGGTGAGGACCGCACCTACCGGCTGTCCCGGGTGCGGGCCGCCGAGGAGCTCCCCGAACCCGCGCAACGCCCGGACCGGGTGGACCTGGACCGGACCTGGCAGGAACGCGGCACACGGTTCCGGAGCGGCGGGGACCAGGTCGCCGTGTCGGTGCTGGTGGATCCGGTGCGGCGGGACGAACTGGTGGGCACCGCGCTGGCCGTACTCACGGAAGAAGCCGCCGAGGACGGCCGTCTGCGCATGGAGGTGACCTTCCAGGACGCGCGTCACGCCGAATGGGCGTTGTGGCAACTCGCCACGGACGCGGAGGCCCTTGAGCCGCCTTGGTTACGCGCCTCCTTGCGGGACCGGGCCGAGGCGATCACCAGCCGTTATGGCGGCGGTCGAGGCCGGCCTGACTGACCACAGTGGACAGTCGAGGACGGGATCCGCGCGTGCTTTTGAGACCAACGTCAAGTTGAGCCCGCCGGCCGGGACGGGATAATCCGGCCATGACGAACGCCGCCCTGGGAAAGGCAGCCACGACGTTCAAGGTGCTGCTGAAGGGTTATCGCGTCCGAGCCGGCCTCACGCAGGAGGAACTCGCCGAGGGGTCCGGGGTGAGTGTCCGCGCCATCAGCGACATGGAGCGCGGGATCGCCAAAAGCCCGCAACGCCGGACGATCGAAGCGCTTGCCGCGCCACTGTCCTTGACCGACGAAGAGCTGACGGGCCTGCAGAAGGTCGCGCGGCAGGGCCGCGCCCCCGCGCCCGCACCCGCCGGGATCACCGGCGCGCACCTGATCGGCATCCTGCCGGCGGACGTCGACGACCTCACCGGCCGCGAAGGCGATCTCGACGCGTTGTGCGCCCTTTCCGCGGATCTGGGCGGCGGTCGCCGCAGGTCCGGACGGGTCGCGATCCTGAGCGGACCTCCCGGGACCGGCAAGACCACCCTCGCGGTCCGCGTGGCGCACAACCTCGCCGCGGAGTTCCCCGGCGGCAGGCTTTTCCTGAAGCTGCGCGGGATGTCCGCCGAGCAGGCGAACCCGGCGGACGTGCTGCATCTGATCCTGCGCTCGCTGGGCGTCGACGCCGTCCGCATCCCGGCCGATCAGGAGGACCGGATGAGCCTGTGCCGCTCCCTCCTGCACGACCGGGCCACCCTGATCGTCCTCGACGACGCGGCCGACGAGGCTCAGGTCCGGCCGCTGCTGGTCGGCGGGCCGCGGTGTCTCACCCTGGTCACCAGCCGTCAGATGCTGGTGGGGCTGGAAGGCGCGAACAGGCTCGCCCTCGACGTGTTCGGCGAGGACGACGCGGTCGCCCTGCTGTCGACCATCATCGGGGCGGACAGGGTCGCGAGGGAGCCACGGGAGGCACTCGAACTGGTCGATCTGTGCGGGCGGCTGCCGCTGGCGCTGCGGATCGCGGGCAACCGGCTGGCGAGCCGCCCGACCTGGCCGCTGTCGCGTCTGGTGGATCAGCTCCGGGACCGCGGCAGACGGCTGACCACGCTAACCGCCGGCGATCTCGACGTCCGCAGCGTCTTCGAACTGTCGTACCGCCAGCTCAGCCCGAACGCCGCCGCGGTGTTCCGGCGGCTGTCTCTCGTCCCGGCCGCGGACTTTTCGGTGGGGGCCGCGATGACGCTCATCGAAGCGGCCGACGAGGACGACGCCGCCGTGTTCCTGGAGGAACTGACCGACGCGAGCCTGCTGCAGACGTCGCAGGAGAACGGCCGGTACCAGTTCCACGACCTCCTGCGGGTCTTCGCGACCGAACGGCTGTCCCGCGAGGAGGCCCCCGAGGTCGTCGAAGCGGCGGAAACCCGGCTGGCCGATTGGCTGGTGCGCACCGCGACGGCGGCGGGCCGCTACTTCCACCCGACCGACGGAGTCAGCCCCCTCCCGGTCGCGACGCCGTCGTTCGGCGACCATTCCGGAGCGGGCAGGTGGCTCGAGGTCGAACTGAAGAACTGGCACGCCGCGGTCAAAAGCGTCGCCTCACGCGGTGACCACCGGCCGGTGCTCGACCTGGCCGAGTCCATGCACTGGTACTCGGAGATCGGCGGGACCGCGAGTACCTGGTACGACGTGTTCGAACTCGCCGTGAACGCGGCCATCGCGCTCGGCAGCGACCGGGAGGAAGCGGTCCACCGGAACTATCTGTCCTGGGTGCAGGCCTCGCTGTGCGATCAGGCGGAAGAAGCCGTCCGGACGGCCCGGCTGGCCTGGGACGCCGCGGTCAAGGCGGGCGACCGGCGCGAACAGGGCTGGGCGCGGGTGTACCTGACGAGCGCGCATGCCCGCGAGACGTCGCCCGAACTCTTCGACGAGGCGGTGCGACTGTTCGAGGAGGCGGGCTATCCGCTCGGGGTCCATGTGGCACGGACGATGCGGGCCTCGTACCGGTACCGGGAGGGCCGGTTCGACGAGGCCGCCGAAGAGTTCGACGCCTGCGTCCGCTACTTCGCGCCGGAACACGGTGGCTCGCGTACTCCGGTGGACGACACCAACTACGCGTACGTGCTGTTGCGTTCGGCCCAGAACCTGGCCGCGCTCGACGCTGCCGATCGGGCACTCACCCAGTGCGAGACGGCACTCGGCCTGTTCCGTCGTCACGGCGCGGCCATGGGCCAGGCCCGCGCGCTGCAGGAGACCGGACGCTTCATGCGACGCCAGGGCGACCACGCGAACGCGCGCCGCCGGTTGTCCGAGGCCGAGGAACTCTACGAACGCATCGGACTGACACAGGCTCAGATCGACACGCTCAACGAAAGGGCGGCGTTGTCCGAGGAGATGGACGACCCGGCATCGGCCCGCGCGGACAGGGAGCGCGCGCGGGGTCTCCGTGACCGGCTCGGTCGTTCCGAAGCGGTCAAACCGAACTACGGTTCCTAGCTGACGTTGGTCCGCCGGCACGCCGAGGCCGGCTCGGGATGGGGCGCACCGGCCGATCGCCGGTATCCCGTCGACCTCGGCGTGCGCGGGGACGTCGCGGACGACCCGGTCCAGGCGCGGGGTCCGGCGGCCGAAGCCCCAGCCTGGGTTTCGTTGTCCAGGACCGGTTCGCCGGAGGGTTCCGGTTCGAAGCCCGGTGGCTGTGTCCGGGTGGCCATCGGCTTCGTGTCGCCGCTGAACAACTGGCACAAACCCAGGCCGGTAGGACATCCGGGTCCATGCAGCCTTACCGGTAGAACGGGGCGTCGATTTCTGCTGGTTGCCTCGTCTTGCTCTCGCCGGTTCCGGAGTTGGCGCGGCCGCTCGGCCCTGGGCCTGTGGGCACCTGATGGTGAGCCGGGAGTCCTTTATGGACTTCAGGATCGAGCGTGGCAGGTAGTGAAGGCCTCCTTCACTACCCTGAGGGTAGGCAAGGAGGCCTTCACGGAGCGTCGGGACGTGGACATGCCGAGGGGCCCGTCGCCGGTGTGGCTGGCGGGCTCTTCGGGGTTCAGCGGTGGTGCAGGGTGTTGTGTCGGGGTTGTCGGAGCGGATCTCGGTATTGGGGTGGGATGAATTCCGGTAGCCCGTCGGCTGTCATGCGGGCTTGCCAGTCGCCGTGGTGGATCAGCCGGTGATGGAAACCGCACAGCAGCACCAGATTCCGAAGATCCGTCGGGCCACCATCTTCCCAATGGTGAATGTGATGAGCGTGGCAGTACTTCGGCTTCCACAGTTACTGCGGCAACTCGGGAAGGAAAGTCTCGGAAACCCCTCAACAATACCGCGAAACAATCGAACAAGCGTTCGTAATTTTGAGCGACAAGCGAAACGCACGAACAACACTGAAGGGTGAACCGGCCACCGAGCTGCATCACCTAGAGCAAGGCGGCCGAAAACCCTCGCACTTAGTCGACTAATTACGAAGAGAACCACCGGAAGGGGTAGTCGGTGGCCCATGCCTGCCAGGTGCGGCACTGCCGCTGTACTCCTTGAGATCGGCGACCAGTCCCGCCACATCGGGCACGTTCTCGAACCGGCGCCGGTGCACGTCGGCGATCTTCGCGCCGATCTCCGAATCCGGGTCGTCGGTGATGTCGTGGGACACGAACGTGTCGATCAGCGGAAGTCCGGACCGGTCCATTTCGAGATGCGCCGGATGATTCACGTATTCCTCGTAAGCCTCGATGTCTTCGAGCACCGTGACGGCGCCGTAATCGAATTCACCGCCGAAGTCAGGGCTGACGGCACGTGATTTGATAGCGGGAATGGTGTGGATGTGCTCGCCCATCCGCGCGAGCCCCGCGGCCTTTTCCTCCTCGGAGACGCCTGCCTTGAGCGTGAACCGGACGCAGTGGTAGATCATCGGGGTTCCCTTTCACACAGACAGGAAATCGGCGGCGTGGTCGCGGGCGAAGTCGGCGACGTCGCGCGCGCGTTTTCCGGTCAGGTCGGTGACGGCCGTGTGCACTTCGGCGGCTTCGCCCCTGGCGTAGTGCGCGTAGTCCTCGATGAGACCGTCGATCTGCCACGGCGGGAGCAACCCGGTCAGCGCCGCGGCGAACTGGTCGGCGGAGGTGTCGTGGAAGGTGACGTTCCGCCCCATGGCGGCCGAGAGCGCCTGGGCGATCTCGCCGTGGGTCACCGCACGCGGTCCGGTCAGCGTGTAGGTCCGGCCGGCGTGCCCCGTACCGGTCAGCACGGCCGCGGCGGCGTCCGCGATGTCCCTGGTGTCCACGGCGCTGACGGCGGCGTCGCCGATGGGTGCGGCGAAGGATCCCTGCGCGATGGTGCCGGCGAAGGCGAGCAACGCCTGCAAATAGAGATTGGGACGCAGCACGGTGTGCTCGATCCCGAGTGATCGGACGTGCGCCTCGACTTCGGCGTGCCAGCGCAGGAACCGCACCGGTGAGTCGGCGCGCGCCGCGTACTGCGAGAGCAGCACGAGCCGGTTCACACCCGCCTCCCGGGCGAGGTCGGCGAACCGGATCTGGAGCGAGGCGGCGTCGGGAGCGGAAGGGCTGTTGAGGAACGCCGCGTCGACGCCTTTCAGTGCCGCGGCGACCGCTTCCGGGTCACGCAGGTCGGCGACGACGGTCTCGGCGCCGGGAACGGAACGACCGGGGTCCCGGGTCATCGCGCGGACGGCGACGCCGCGGGCTCGCAGGGCGGGGATCAGGGCGGTTCCGATGGTTCCGGTCGCGCCGGTCACCACTACAGTGTCCATTGTGGAATATCCTTTCTCGACAAAGTTCAGTTACGGGTTCTGGTTGCGGAGACGAGTGACACCGCGAGGGCGATGACGACGAGCACGGCTTCACCGAGGAACGCGGTCGTGAACGAGATTTCCCCGTGCGTCCCCGCGGCGCCGATGGCGATTCCGGCGAGCGCGGCCAGCCCGACCGCGCCGCCCAGTTGCTGCGCGGCGTTCACCAGGCCGCTGAGCAGACCCGACTCGCCGTCCGCGCTGTCGCGGACCGCCATCGCGGTGGCGTTGACGGCACCAAGGCCGAGCCCGGTGCCGATCAGCAGGAACGCGCCCAGCAGGCTGACGGAGAAGCCGCTGGTCGTCGGATCCCCTGCCAGCCAAAGGAATCCCGCGAGCAGGACGGCGAGGGCGGACGGCAGCGCGCGGGCGAGCCCGATCCGTTTCGCCAGTATCGGCGCGAGCACACTGCCCACGATGATCATGACGGCGAGCGGGAGCTGGGCCATGCCGGTCGCCAGCGGGCTCATCCCGAGTACGTCCTGCTGGTACTGGGGCAGGAAGAAGAACAGGCTGGTCAGGGTTCCGCCGATCAGCACCATCACCAGGTTCGCGGTGACCACCGGCTTCCGGCGGAACACGCCCAGCGGGACCAGTGGGCGCGAGGAACGCCGCTCGACGAACACGAACGCCGTCAGGGAAACGAGTCCCGCCACGAGACCGGCGACCGTGCCGGGCGCGGTCCAGCCGGCGTCGGAAGCCGAGACCATGCCCAGCGCGACCCCGGAGATCCCGAGGGTGATCGTGACGGCGCCCAGGGCGTCGAACCGGCCCGGCCTGCCGGGCACCGGCGGCACGGCGCGCCACACGACGATCGCCCCGACGGCGCCGAACGGCACCGGGGTCACGAACACCGCCTGCCAGCCGAGCAGTTCGGTCAGCGTTCCGCCGAGGAAGACGCCGACGAGACTGCCCGCCCCCGCGACCGCGCCCCAGATCCCCATCGCGCGCGTGCGTTCCGCGGGCGACGAGTAGAGGCCGAGGACGAGTGAGAGCGCGGCGGGCATCAGGACCGCCGCCCCGATTCCCTGCCCGATCCGCCCGGCGATCAGCAGCCCGCCGCTGGTGGCGAGCGCGCAGAAGGCCGACGCCGCGAGATAGACGGCCATTCCGGCCAGGAACACCCTCCTGGCCCCGAGCACGTCGGCGAGACGGCCACCGAGCAGCAGCAGGCCCGCGAACGTCACCAGGTAGCTGTCCACGACCACCGTGAGTTCGGCGGCGCTGAGCGCCAGGCCCTGCCGGATCGTGGACCCGGCGAGGTTCACCATGGCGGCGTCGAGGATGACCAGGAACATGGCGCTCGCCAGGCCGAGCATCGCCACCCCGCGTGAGATCCGTTTCGTCGCTCGTACTGTCATGCCGCCACGATCGCGCGGGAACCCGTCCGTTCGCGTCGGCGACAATCACCTACTTCGCCTCGCTAGGGTTCAGACCATGCCCACGACGTCCCCCCGTTCGCTCGTCGGCAGACGAGCCGAGATCGATCGCCTCCTCGCCCTCCTCCACGCGGCGGGCCGGGGCGAGGGCGGGGTGCTCGTCCTCCGTGGTGAGCCGGGGATCGGCAAGAGCGCGCTGCTGGACCACGTCGCACGAGCGACGGCGGAGGAGTTCCGGCTCATCCGCGCGTCCGGGTCGGAATTCGAGGGTGAACTGCCGTTCGCGGCACTGCATCAGCTGTGTGTTCCGGTGCTGGCGCATCTCGACACGCTGTCGGCTCCCTACCGCGAATCCCTCCTCGTCGCTTTCGGCCTTGCCGACGGGGCGCCGGATCCGTTCCGGGTCGGTCTCGCCGCGCTCGAACTGCTGGCGACCGCCGCGGGGACGCGTCCGATGCTGTGCGTGGTCGACGACGCGCACTGGCTCGACACGGCGTCGGCGAGGGCGTTGACGTTCCTGGCGAGGCGGATCGCGGCCGAACCGATCGCGATGGTGTTCGCCGCCCGTGACCAGGATCCGGTTCGCGGGCTGGACGAATTGCCGGGGCTGACGGTCGGCGGTTTGAGCGATACGCAGGCGCGTGCCTTGCTGGCCGGGGAAAAGACCGTGACGCTGGACGAACGCGTGCGCGATCGCCTGCTCGCCGAGGCACGCGGCAACCCGCTCGCGCTCATCGAGCTGCCGAAGGCGGGTGGTTTCGCGCCACCGGCTCCGTCGCCGATCGCGAGCCGGATCGAGCGGAGTTTCCGGGCGAGAATGGCGGAACTGCCCGCGGACGCGCGGCGGCTGCTGACCCTCGCGAGCGCCGATCCCACCGGCGATCCCGGCCTGCTGTGGGCGGCCGCGCGGCGGCTGGACATCGACGTTCCCGCCGCGAGCGCCGAGGCCGAGGCGTCCGGGCTGATCCGGTTCGACACGCGGGCGCGCTTCTGCCATCCGCTGGCGCGTTCCGCCGCGTACCGCGCGGCCGAACCGGGGCAGCGCCACACGGCCCATCGGGCGCTGGCCGAAGTCACCGACCCGGAAACCGCCGGAGACCGGCGGGCCTGGCACCGGGCCCAGGCCACCACCGGGCCGGACGAACAGGTCGCGGCGGAGCTGGAATTGTCGGCGTCGCGTGCGCAGGCGCGCGGAGGTGTGGCGGCCGCGGCCGCGTTCCTCGAACGTGCGGCGGCGCTTTCACTCGACCTCGTCAAAAAGACGGAGCGGACACTCGCGGCCGCGCGGACCACGCTGGAGGCGGGCGCGACGGACGCGGCGGCGGATCTGCTGGCCAGCGTCGACACCGAGACCTTGGATGTTCCCCAGCACGCCTCGGTCGACCTGCTTCGCGGGCAGATCGCTTTCGTCCAAGGCGCGGAGGGGGCCGTCCGGGGGCCGGAACTCATCCTGCGGGCAGCGGAGCGCCTCGCCGCCGTCGATCCGGAGCGGTCACGCGAGTTCTTCGTCGCGGCACTGGAAATGGGGCTCGTGGTCGGACGGGCCGCGGGAGTCCTGGACCGGGTTCTCGACGCGGCCCGCACGGCGCCTCCCGCCTCAGGACCGCCGGATCTCCTCGACGCGCTGGTGCGGTTGACCACCGAAGGACACCATTCCGGTGTGCCGGCGCTTCGCCGGGTTCTCACCGGCGACGATGCCGGCTGGACCAGGACACCGGCCCTGGCCACCGTGCTCGCGGGCGAACTGTGGGACATCGGCCTGCACGCGACGATCGTCGGCTGGCTGGTGCGCACCGGCCGGGACACCGGATCGCCGATGACCATCCGGCTCGGCCTGTCCCAGGTCGCGTCGCACGCGGTGCTCACCGGGAACTTCGGGCGGGCGATGGCCGCGATCGCCGAAGAGGAGGCGATCGCGGACGCCGTCGGCGATCCGCCGCAGCTGTACCCACGCGTGCACTTGGCGGCGATGCGCGGCCGCCGCCGGGAAGTGCTCGACCTGTTCGCCGAAGCGACGACCCGCGGCAACGGGCAGCTGACCGCGAACGCCCACTGGGCGACGGCCGTGCTGTACAACGGGCTCGCCGACTACCCGGCCGCGCTGGACGCGGCGACCCGGGCCGTGGCGAGCGGCGACCTTTTCCTCACCGGCATCGCGCTGCCCGAACTCGTGGAAGCCGCGGTGCGGTGCGGGAAGGACTCCGTCGCCCGATCGGCGCTGGACTCCTTGACCGCCCGCACCGAGCCCGCGGGAACCGCCTTCGCCCTCGGAATCGCGGCGGGCGCGCGGGCCATGGTCAGCGACGAGGAACCCGACCACCTGGAGGCACTCCGGTACCTGGCGGACGACCCGCTCGCGGTGCATCTCGCGCGGGCGCGGCTGCGGTACGGCGAGTGGCTGCGCCGCGCGGGCCGCCGCCGCGAGGCGCGCGAAAACCTTCGCGCCGCGCACGAACAGCTGTCGCGGATCGGACTGGAGGCGTTCACCCGGCGGGCGGCCGACGAGCTGCGCGCGACCGGGGAGGTCGCCCGCAGCCGCTCCGGGCATTCCTACGACCACCTGACCATGCAGGAGACGCATATCGCGCGCCAGGTCGCGGCAGGCGCGACCTCGAAGGAAGTGGCCACCCGCCTGTTCCTCAGCCCCCGCACGGTGGACGCCCACCTCCGCAACATCTTCCGCAAGCTCGGCATCACGTCGCGCAGGCAGCTGAGAGACATGCCCGATCTCCGCGACGCGGAACTCAGTTCTTGACCGGATACGCCAACGGCTCTCCGTTTCCGCCCGCGGCGATGCCGGCGTACTTGCTCACGAGGGCAGGCTGCGCGACGGAAAGTGGCTGCTCGTCAGGGGGGTAGCCGCCCGCGTCCGGTCCTCCGCCTTCCGCGAACGGAAGACGGAGGTTCCCGTTCACGGCTCAGACCGGGGTGTCGCCCGATGTCCCCCACTGGGTGGTGAACAGGCCATGGCCGTACCAGGTCCCGTTCGACGGCCGCCACACCACGAAGTCCGCCCGCGGGTCGCCGCCGAAATTGCCCGCCATGGGCACGTCGCCCGCCACACCCCATTGCTGGGTCGCGATACCGAGCACGTACCAGACGCCGTTACCCGGCCGCCAAACGGCGAAATCGGCGCGCCCGTCCGCATTGAAATCGCCGGCCACCGGAATATCGCCCGCGACACCCCATTGCTGGGTCGCGATTCCCCGCACGTACCAGACGCCGTCGCTCGGGCGCCAAACCGTGAAGTCCGCGCGCCCGTCGGCGTTGAAATCGCCGGCGACCGGAACATCACCGGCGACACCCCATTGCACCGTGGCGATACCGAGCACGTACCAGGTGCCATTACTCGGCCGCCACACCGCGAAATCGGAGCGGCCGTCACCATTGAAGTCGCCGGTCAGCGGAACGTCGCCGGACACGCCCCACTGCTGGGTCACCACCGCGCCGGTGCTGCTCTGGATGATGTACCAAATACCGTTGCTCGGCCGCCACACGGCGAAGTCGGCCCGATGGTCGCCGTCGTAGTCCGCGGCCACCGGCACGTCGCCCGAGACACCCCACTGCTGGGTCACGACACTGCCGTTGCTGCTGCGGATCACGTACCAGACACCGTTACCCGGCCGCCAAACCGCCTTGTCGGCGAACCCGTCGCCATCGAAATCCGCGGCGGGCTTCTGAGACGCCGGCGAGGCGGCGATACCGATATCGTCCGCGCCCGCGGCCGGTGGCATTACGAGCAGGCCCGCGAGCAGACCCGCCAATGCCGTACCCATCCGAATGGATCTTCGCATTTTGCCGGTACCTCTTTCCGTTCGGTTGACGTGCTCTTCCCAGCCCGCGCTTTTTGACCGAAGATACGGACCGGGGCAGTTCCAGCCTGACACCGGCGGCATGGCCTTGTCAGCAAGGATTCCGTCCAGCGGACCGCGCGAGGGGATTTCAGTGGAGACCAAGAGAAGAGCCAGAAGCGTCCTCGAAGGCGCCTTCACCCTATTGGATGCCTTGGTACGACATCAAGGTGAAGCAGGATTGACCCAGCTGGCCAATTCCTGTTCGATACCGAAATCGACGGCTTACCGATTACTCGAGCAATTGACCGCACTGGAGGTTGTCCAGCGCAACGAAAACCGCTATCGCGTCGGCGCGCAGGCATTCCGGCTCGGCCAATCGTGGCAGCCCTATCCGCGGCTGCTGGAACTCGCGCGCGGCGAGCTCCGGCGCCTGGCCGCGGCCACCCGAGCCAGTTCGGTACTCGCCGTACCCTGTGACGGCCGCATCCTGATCGCCGCCGCCAGCCTCACCCGGCCGGAGGACGGCGTCCTTCTCCGGCCCGGATCGACCGTGCCCCAGCGCACCGGCCGCTTCTGCCCCACCTGGCAAGCGGAACACGAACTCGTCGCCGTCGAAGCGTCCGTCAGGCTGCCGACCGGCCGGACGGTCGGCTCGATCGCGACCGTGCTCACGCTGCCGCAGTCACCCGTCACGATGTCCGACACCGTCGCCCGCGCCGCCCGCACCCTCGGCTCGGCGCTGGCGGACTGAGCGACGTGTGCGGTCTCGCGCTACGGTCCCCTCGTGAGCCCTGCCGATGCCCGCGAAGCCCTCCTGTTCCACTCCGGCGCGCACCCGGATGTGGACGATCCGCGGTGGCGGACAGGGTTTCTCGGGTCTTTGCGACCCTTCAGTGGGTTGCGCGAGGAGAATTATCATGAGGTGATGGCCGCGTTGCGCGCTCTCACCGAACAGCTGCAGGCCGACTCGGTGCCGCGTGAAGTCGTTTCCGCCGTGGTCGGGATCTGCCACTTCGCGCGGGCCTGGGGCGTCGCGCCCGACGGCATGCTCCGCGGGAACGGCCTGATCGACGACGAGGACGCGGCTCGCCTCGATGAGTGGATCTGGACCATCTCCTACGCGCTGTCGATGATCTTGGACGGCGACGCGGCGGAGGCCTTCGCCGAGTACGACCATGAACGTCTCCGGTAGGTGACGGATACGTGACAGGGGGCGATCTGCCGGACTGGCTGCCCGGGTGGTGTGTGGATCACCTGGGCGACAAGCCGGTCGCCGTGCTGTTCGAGGCACGGTCGATCTCGGCGGTGTTCGGGCTGCGGTTGGCCGACCGGGGATTTCCGTGCGCCCGGCCGATCACGCCCGCGACGGGCGTCGGGACGCTGGCCGTGCACGCCGAGGAATCCAGGCCCGGCGGTGAACTGCTGCGCGGCGGTGTTCGCCCGGCTGATGACCGGACTGGCCGACGTGACCGTCCCGCCGCCACTGCCGAATCCCCGCTGGATACGGTGGGACCACACGGATCCCGGGTTGTGGCCGTCCATCGGGGACCTCGATCGGCGGGACCAGGACGCCGTGCCCGCGTACGTCGTCGAAGCGGCCGAACGGATCCGCGAACGGCTGCTCTCCGCCGACCTGCCCCGCGTACTCGGCCACGCCGACTTCGAAGCGCAGAACCTCCGCTGGCGCGACGGCCGCATCTGGGCCGTGCACGACTGGGACAGCCTGGCGTGGCAGCCGGAGGCCGCACTGGCGGGA
This sequence comes from Amycolatopsis sp. NPDC043885, assembly GCF_056435685.1. Lineage (NCBI taxonomy): Bacteria > Bacillati > Actinomycetota > Actinomycetes > Pseudonocardiales > Pseudonocardiaceae > Amycolatopsis > Amycolatopsis sp. NPDC043885. Next base: position 14,273 of record NZ_JBWKEA010000007.1, on the reverse strand, counting down.
GCGGCGAGCGCGGTCTTTCCCAAGACCGGGCCCGCCTGACTGCCGCCGATCGAAAGCTCCGAGGCGTTCTTGTCGGCCTATCAGGACATCCGGGGCCGCCGGTTCACCACCGAGGAGCAGGAGGTCGCGTGGGCGGCGAGCCTGTGGCCGGCGGCCCACGACGTCCGCTGGGAAGTGCTGCACGGCGCTCCCCCGGGTTCGCATGACGTCGTCCGCGCGCAGGTGGCCGAACGTCTGCGCCGGGCGAACACCTGCTGGAAGGTCAGCAGGCCCTGACGATGACCGAGTGCGCCTTGCCGCCGAGGTCGAGGATCGTCACGTCCCGGTTCCCGGCGGGCACGCGGACCTGGTAGGTGCCGGTGTCGACCGGGTAGCCGAAGTAGCTGCCCGAGGGCGCTGACGAGGTGTCCGTGATCATCGAGCCGTTGGTGCGGTGGATCGTGGTGGAGACCACTTTGCCGCAGATGTTGGAAATGTAGATCTTGCCCTTGGTCGCGGCGGAGGCGGAGCCCGCGCCGAGGACCGAAATGACCAGGCCGGCGGTGGCCAGAACGGCGAAAACGCGCCGGCGCACTGTCGGTCGAACGAACCACACCAGCCGTGAAACAGCCCCGGAGGTGACCGCGCTCAGCGCTTCGGCGCCACCTTGCCGATGGCGGCGGTGGCCAGTGCGGTCACCCCGTCCTTGACCGGCGCGCCGTCGGTCTGGTTGGTGTAGTCGACGTGGTACACGATGTTGCGATACCGAGCGGTGACCGCCACCGAGTGGCCGCGTTTCCCTTGCTCGACGAGCAAAGCCTCGTCAGCGTCCTGCACGTTCACCGCGACCCCGTTCCGGACCCGGCGTTTCAGGTGTTCCGTCGCGGCGTCCACCCCGGACTTCGTGCGGGTGGCGTGGTAGACGTAGCTGGTGACGATCACGTGCGCCGCCCGGACCTTGTCCTTGATGAAGGTGTCGGTGTTGTTCCAGGCGCACTGCCCCTGTTCCAGGGAGTCCGAGGTCGAGTTGGCCGATCCCGCCTCGAAATCCGTCCGGCCGGGAATGTAGCGGGCCACCTCGCTCTTGTCGAAGACGGCACAACCGATCGGCGCCTTCGCCACGTCCTGCGAGGCGTCCACGGGCGGTGGCGCGTCGGAGCCGCCTTCCCTGACGAAGATCCAGTACCCGCCGAAAGCCAGCCCGAGCACCATGACGGTGCCCAGCGCCAGCAGCACGATCAGCAGCCCGGTCTTCTTCTTGCGAGGTGGCTGCCGGTGGTACTGCCACCCCGGTTGCGGCACGGGATACGACCCTGGCGGACCGGGCTGGCTCATCGAACTCCCTCGGACGTCTTCCTCGAAGCGGTGCCGCGGGCATCCGGTCCCCTCGACACCGAATGCCCGCGGCGCCCCCTGCTCCGGTGACGCTAGACCGATCGCGGCTCCCGGGATGTCCGGTGAACGCCTTACATCGAAGCCTCGTTGAGCTCGGCTAGCGTGATGACACCGTCGTCGAGTGCCCTGGTGACGAGCTGGCTCTTGGTACGGGCCTCACGTCCGACGTTCGAGTACTTCACGCGCACCCGGGCGATATGCGTGTCGACGGTCTTGACCGTGATGTGGAGTTTCGCGGCGACGAGTTCCTTTGAGGAGGCGGCGAACCATGCCCGCAGTACCTCGATTTCCCGTGGGGACAGGCGTGGCCTGCCCGGGGAGTCGTCCGCGGCGAGCGCGCCGGACAGCGACGGCGCCGTGTACGTCTGCCCGCCTGCGACGGCCCTGATCGCGGGCACGAGGTGCTCGGGCCCCTCCCGTTTGGTCAGATACGCGAGCGCGCCGAGATCGATGCATTTGATCGCGGTGGCGTTGTCCGCGTGCTGGGAGTACACGACCACGCGGCGGCCGCTCTCGACCAGACGGCGGAGTTCGCCGAAATCCGGTTTGCGGGGCACCAGCTCGAGATCGAAGATCACCACGTCGGCGGCGGCACCGGGGCCGGTCCACACGTCGGAGAGGCGGGCTCCGGCGTCGACGAGACCGATCGGCGGGTCCGCCTGCTCACACCAGTACCGCACACCCGCCGCGATCGCCGCGTGGTCGTCCACGATCACCGCGGTGATCAGCTCTCCGCCGGCTGCCATTGTGCCTCCATCCAGACTGTTCCGTCACCGTCGAAGATCTCGATCCGCACGTCCGGTGTCCTCGGCGTGGACGCGATCGGCTCCGCGCAGTCCGCGACCACGTTGACCGACACCGATCCGGGGCTTCCGACCACGGTGACCCGCGCCCAGGATCCGGCCGTCGCCAGCGCGGTGAGCGCGGCATCGGTGAGGTCCCGCCGAACGGCCACGGGTGGCACGGGCCAGTGGCCACGCACGTCCAGATCGACCTCGACGCCTTTGCGGTCGGCGATGTCCGCACACTGTCTCAGCTCGTGCAGCAGCGGGTTCTCCACCTCGTCGGTTTCGGCGAACAGCCGGCGCATCCGGGCCGCTTCGATCGCGCATCCGCGCTGCACCAGGGGATCCGAGGGCGCGAGCGAACCGTCCGCCAGACCTGTCAGCAACGGTACGGTCGTGTCGGTCAGCTCGGCGAGCCGCTGCTCGCGACGGCTGTGCGCGCCCGCCGCTACGGCCTCCGCGGTGCGCAACCGTTCCAGTTCCCGCGTGGCCTCGGCCGCCCGCGCGCCGATCCGGCCCAGCACGGCCGCGACCACGGCGACGCACAGCGGAAGGCCGATCACCGTCACCGAACCGGTGACGAACCGGGCCAGCACGCTCCGGCTCACGTCCTGGAAAAGCAGCAGGTTCGCCAAGGCGAGCGACTCGTGTGCCACCAGGAAGGCCAGCATCGTCCTCAAGGGACGGTCGAGCAGGACGACGATGCCGACCCAGTTGGCCGCGCCGAACATCCAGTCCACCGTGGTCGCCGTCTTGCCGTCCGGCAAGGTCAGGTACGCAAGCGCGGACGCGGCCAGCACGAGGGCGACGGCGGGCCACCGCGCCACGCCCCACGGCCGCCGCAGTACGACCAGCACCACTTCGACGGCCAGTACCGCGGTCAGCGCGGCCAATGCGGCGAACTGGACGGCGGGCAGTTCGTGGGATTTCAGGCCCCGCACGAGATTACTCGACCCGAGCACGTCAACGGTCAGTATCGCGACGAGCAGCACGGCGATCCGCAGCCCGCGCCTCAGCTGGTCCTGGGTCGCTTCGCCGCCGCTCATGCCGACCACTTCAGCCGGACCACCGTGCCGGCCCCTTCGGCGGAGGTGATCGTCGCCGTGCCACCGACCCGGTTCATCCTGCCGTGCACGGATTCCCGCAACCCGCGTCGCGCCGTCACCCGGTCGCCGGCGAACCCCTTTCCCTCGTCGGAAATCTCGACCGAGAGCGCCTGCGCGTCGCCGCGCAGCCGGACCCGTCCCCGGTCCGTCCCGGCATGGCGGCGCACGTTGTTGAGCGCCTCCCGGACGGCTCCGGCGATCGCACCCGCCACCTCGGACGGCAGCGACAGCCGCGGCGGTACGTCGAGCGCGACGGTCAGGTGGCCGGTGCCGAGGTCCGCGCGGAGCAACTCGACGAGGTCGGCCTCCGGCGATGTCCGCCCGTCGTCGAGGAAACGCAACCGGGCCAGATCGCGGCGTGCCTGCGGGGCCAGCCAATCCGCGTCCGGGGGCACCTGCCCGAGGCCGACCATCAGCAGGGTGGTGGCCGCGGTGTCGTGCAGCGAGTTCGCCAGCTCACGTTCCTCGGCGCGGACCGCTGCCGCCACGGCGGCCTCTCGGCGCACCTGTTCGGCCTCGGCCGCCGTCCGATCGGCGCGTTCGGCCGCGCGGGTGACGAGCACCCAGGCCACCCTGGACATCGCGGCCATCGCCGGCACCCACACCTGCGACGCGCTCAGGGTGAGCCCCGCGGCGGCGAAGACGACGAGCATCCCGCCACCGGCGATCAGCGCTGCGAGGGCACCGGCCGGCAGCGGGGTGTGCCATTGCCAGGTCACGCACGCGAAGACGACCAGGAGCCGGAGCCAGCCCGTGTTGCCGTCCGCCTCGGCGTCGGTCCAGAAGACGGTGAGGCACAAGCTCAGCAGCACCGCCACGTCCACGGCGATCGGGGCCCGCCGCAGCCACCATCCCCGCGCGCAGGTCCAGACCACGGCGACGGCGACCACCACGGCCGTGGCCGCGAATGCGGCGGGTGAGCTCCTGAGCAGGCCGATCGCCGCTATGGGCGGCAAGGTCGCGACCCGCACGACGACGGCATACCGGTGACCGAAACTGGTCAGCAGCCGCCCGGCCTCCCCCGCCACCCGTTCCCTCGCCAACCGTCGAACCCGGCAAACCTCGCGCGGGTGACCATACCGGCCGACGATGTCGGGTGGTGCCGATTCCGGATGACCGGTACGAAGGTCAGCGGCTCACTGACCGTCAGGGGCGGAGAACCCTCCGGTGATTGGTTCGAGCCGTTTCGAGTCGGTCTCGGTCGATCCTGGTTCCCGCCGAAGCAGCTAGTGTTCATGGTCGGCGGTCGGGATGCGGCAAGGCTGGGGCGGCTGGCAGATCCAGTCCGGATTTGCGGGCCGACCGATCATGAGGAGCAGCGGCCGCACGTCGAAGGGCGACCTTGCCAGGGTGTCCGGTGCGGCCGTGCCGGGTCGAGATCGCCTGTGGCGCTGTGTCCCTTTACAGTGGGGTTCCAGCGTGACCGATCTGGCCAGGTGGGGGATGCCGCGTAACCGACGCCCGCAGGACCGGGAAGAGAAGCGTGGTGAAATCGTCGCCGCGGCCACGCGGTTGTTCGTGGAAGAAGGCTACGACCCCACGACGGTGGCGCGGATCGGGCGTGAGGCGGGGGTGACCTCCAACACCGTCTACTGGTACTTCAAGGACGAGGTACTGGTCGCTGTGCTGGACGCGCTGTTCGCGCAGTTCCTGGCCGGCGTGGCGGAACGCTCGGCCGAACCGCCGGTCGAGCAGTTGTTGTGGGCAGTCAGCGAGTTGCTGCGGGTCGATCGGCTGATCACGACGGTGCACGCCAGGGTCGCGGCATCGGAGTCACTGCGGGTATGGCACGACGGCTTCCACGCACAGGTGGAGACGATCCTGAGGTGGCATCTGGCCGCGTTGGGCGTGCCGGAGACCGAGCAGGACGCGATGACCCGGATCGGGGTGTTCGTCGAAGGCTTTCCGCCGTCGAATTCGGGAAGGCAGCGACAAGATATGCGCACCTTCACACTATCGCCGACTCGGTTTCGCGTAATGCCAAGTCGAGTTGGCATTACGCACCATTTCGCCGCGGTGCTCGATCGAGAGTGCCCCGCGATCCTCGGTTCCGAGCAGCTACCGGTCAACGACCTTTGGCATGTACGTAATTCTCCGACGAAGGAGTGGGCAGCGTCCCATGGCTGACGACGTGACGGGCGACCTCGTGGATCTGTGACCGGTGACGACGGGCATGCCCGCGAATGAGCTCGAACGCGTCATGCACGTTTGTATCGCAGCGCGCGGCGAGAAAACCCTTCGCCTGTTCGATCAAGGCACGGCTGTGCGGCGCAGCCTGCAGTTGCGAGGCGGCGGCGATCTGACGGCGGATCTCCCGCTCGTGCACGTGCCCGATGGCGGCCGCGTCGGCCAGCGCCTGCACCAACCGGACCTCGGCCATCGACAACCCATCGGTTTCCGAGTGCAGCAACAGCACCGATCCGAATTCCTCTTCGCGCAGCCGTATCGGCACCGAACACACTTGCCGGTACCCGATCTTGTCGACGGCCGCGGCGAAGTCGGGCCACCGACGGCCCACACCGGCCAGATCCATCGGACCGACCAACTCCCCTGCACGAGAACTTCCCAGGACCGGCCCATCCAGACGCGCCAGGTTGAGCACATCGAGCAAGTCGGCGGACTCGCCGGCCGTCGCCGACCTCCACCGTCCGTCATCCCGTGAAGCCAGCATCACGGCGGCAGCGGAAATATCGAACAGCTCGATGCATCGTGCGGCCAACCGAGCGAGCCGCTCCGGGAGGCCGAAGTCCTTTACCACGGTGTCGGTGAGCTCGACCAGGGCGTCAGCCAAGCGCTGTTCTCGTCTCATGTGTGCCTTCCTCTCCACTAAGATCAAGGAACGTGCGACCGCACAGACTCATCAGCGGCGGGAAACATCTTGAGAGACTCTCGGCGACACCCGAGCGTCTGCCTGTCAGTTACCGGGGAAATCGCCAAGCGACGTGATTCCAATTCAATTTCGGCGACCGGACCAGATTTGTCGAATAAGCGCACCACACCGCCTCTGAGTCTGAGATAAATGCGGCAGCGGCTTCTGCTCAACCGGGCCACAGAACGTAAAATCATAAGGATTGCCACAGCGGAGGGCAAGTGCAATCAAGCGCGTCACCGCCCAGGGACCACGTCAGAACCTGCCCGGCTTGCCGGCCCAGTTCGAGAAGACTCGAATATGCCGTGTGCCCTCTGGCTCGCGCCTGACCAACCGGCGACGCCAGTGCCGAACCGATGTCTTCGCGAACCGCCACACGCTGACCTGCTGGATCACGACATCAGGGTCGCCGGGAGGGCTCGACAGGCACAACGCCTGTGGACAGCCAGCCGTCAACGCATACGCGTCCGCAAACCCTACGCGCCGGGCCGCCGTCGAACTCGCGTTGACGATTGTCGAAGACACTGCCCGTTCACTCTGACGCGGTTCTCGAAGCGTGCAGCAGACCGCAATCCGGCGGTTGGGTCCGCGCGACGACCGGTCAGCGCGCGTCGAAAGGCCCATTGGGCCTGGGCGGACTGACAGGAAAAACCCCGAACTCGATGATGTGGCGGGCAACGTCGCTGATCGGGCAGCGATGTTGGCGGGCGTAGACGGAGATCAGTTCGAACGCGTCAATCACACTCATACTCTGTCGCGCGGCGAGGAACCCCTTCGCCTGTTCGATCAGGACACGGCTGTCCAACGCGCTCTGCAGCTGCGACGCGATGTCGGTCCGCTGACGGATCTCTCGTTCGTGCACAAGCCCGATCGTGGCCGCGTCGGCGAGCGCTCGCGCCAGCCGGATGTCGGATGCCTGTAACCCTTCAGCCTCCGCATGCAGCAGCAGCACTGACCCGAGAACCTCCTCACCCAGCCGCATCGGCACGGACGACACATGGCGGTAGCCGGCCTTGCTGGCGGCGACGGCGAAACCTGGCCATCGGCGGCGCGCGGCGGCTACGCCCACCGGGCCGACGGGTGCGCCGGTACGGCAACTCTCCAGTACCGGCCCCTCCCGCGTGAGCAGTTCGAACAAGTCGGTGGCCGAACCGGACGTGGCAGAGGTCCACCGGCCCGCATCCGCCGATACCCGCACCACGGCCGCCGCGGTGATGTCGAGAAGCTCGGTACATCGCGTAGCCAGGCGATCGAGCTGCCCAGGAACGTCGAAGTCGTTCACCAGGGAGTCTGAGAGCTCGACCAGAGCCTCGACCATGCGCTGTTCTCGATTCATGGAATCCTTCCGCGCCAAGATCAAGCTTCAGACGCCCACGAGGTCACCAGCGAAGAGTCAGAGCCTTGATCACTCGACGGAGGCTTGGCGCGCGTCGCGGAACCGCACCAGTTCTCAGATCGTTGGCGATCCCGATATCGCGCCGTCCAGTCCATACGCCCCCTATCCCGTGCGATCCGGGTACCCCGCGGTTGCCACCCACCAGCCCAGGCACGTGATTCCAGTTCAACGATCACTCGCGGACCGGACGGCACCCGACGACCACGGTCAGCAGTACCTCCGACCTCAGTCGCTTGCAGCAACGCGTCAGCTCAACCCCACCACAAACGCAATCAGCCTAAGGACAGTAGTCCAGTGAGAGCAACCCCGGTCACACGATCGGCACCGCGAGAATCGCGGTGTGGCCCTGCTCAGGTCATGGGCAGGTCGGAAATTGAAGCTGAGCAGCCTCAGGGAAAGTGCACCTCGTCGCCGGTGTCGGCTGAGCTGACACCGGTTTGCAGCGTCACAACAGCGTTGTCCGCCTGGCGGTCAAAGGCCGACCGACAGCGAGGGTACGAACGATGTGACGCAGGGACGGCGTTGATGTTTTCGAGGACGCGGAGATGACCGTGAGCGCTAGGCGCCGCGATCGGCTATCGCAGCTCATTGCTGAGCGAGCCCGAGATGTGCGACAGGGCTCGGGCTGGATCCCGGTCGTCTGTATCGCCGCCATCTCCTTACGGACGGCCGAGCAGGCGCACGAGCTGGTCGCCTCGAGCAATGCCTGGCCGGGACTCTCGAGGAAACGCAATACACCGCAGACGATGGTCCAGGCGTCGAGGCCTTCGCTACCGGAAGCCCGGTGCTGGTGAGCGACCTGACCTTCGACGAGCAGCGCCGGCCTGGGTTCGCGGACGGAGCCGCGGCTCGCCCTGACCGACCTCCCCGTCGCCGCGCTGCTCGCCGACTGCGTCGGCGAGGGCGACCAGGTCGCAGCGTGGGCACGCGAGGACACCACCGGACACTACGGCGACGTGCATGTGGCGACCGGCATGATCGCCGCCCAGCTCGACATCAGCGCTCGTGCTTGACCGGCAGTTACGGTTCGACCCTCCAAAGGGTGATGTATCGCCAGCACAACCATGATCAGCAATGCCGGTCTCGGTTCCGAGGTCCGGCCGTCGCCGTTTATGGCGACGAAATGATCGTGCCGCGTACATGCTCCCATGATCTTGACTAAGCGCTTGAATCAATACATTCTTCCGACACGGCGCACCTCCATCAATTCGAGCACCGCTGATGATCGCTTGACCAGGCCACGGAGTGGGTACCCGAATTATTCAGCTGCAGCACGCCACCGACAAGATCCGGAAGCATCCAGCGGACGAACAACGATCAGAGGAGAAGAAATTATGTCATCCGACGAAGCGCCGTGCGCGCACGTGCCGATGATTCTCGACGACGTCAAAGGCGCGCTCGACGGGTTGGCTGAGGTGCTCGCCGATGAAACCGACATCAACTCGCTGCTGAACCATGTATGCCACCAGGTCATCCGCGCGGTACCTGGCGTGGACCATGCGACGATCACCATGGTCAGCGAGCACCGGCCAGAAACGGTGGCCTTCACGAGCGAGGACGGTATCGAGCTCGACGCGACTCAGTATGCGACGCGCCGGGGACCGTGCCTGGAGGCGGCGAAGGGCGCCCAGACCAGGCGGGGGAACATTTCCGAGGCGTCGAAACACTGGCCGGAGTTCGCTCCGGCTTCGCGCGCCGCGGACCTCAGTGGTTTCCTGACCGTGCCCCTGATCGTGAACGGCGACTACTCCGGTGCAGTGAACTGTTACAGCCGGCAGGCACAGGGCTTCGCTGAACTGGATGTGCACCTGCTCCAGGTTTACACAAGTGCTGTCGAAGCGATTCTGCGCACCTACCGGCGTTACGAGAAGGCCGCCCAACTGGCCGAGCACCTTTCTATCGCGCTGAGCACTCGGGCGGTCATCGACCAAGCCAAGGGTGTCCTCATCGCAGTCCACGGGTTCACCGACAAGGAGGCCTTCGACCTGCTGGTCGAACAGTCACAACGAGAGAATGTCAAGCTGCGCGACCTCGCGTACCGTTTCCTGGAGACCGTCCGCTTACAGGCGCGAACCGGCCATTCCTGACGCTCAGACCTGCCCGACCCGCAAGACGCTGAGAACTCCACGAAGAGGAGCCCACGGGACCGATCCACCCTGCGGCGATCGCAATGGCCCTTTCCATGGCCACTTTTCGTCATTGTCCAGTTGCGGACACGATCACATTGAGAACAGGCCTTCCAGAAAGAAACTCGTGTTCGCCGTGGTCACACTACGCCACTATGCAGTTTTCACCCGGCCGCGGTAACGCCAGGGCAGCGGTCCGGATCCAGCGATCAGATCACACGCCGTCATCTGATTCCCCGTGCCGAGACGGTTCCGCCATGGTCGATCAGTTTAATGGCGAAGATCTGACAATGTCGTATTTCGGCCAAATCGGCGAAGCGCTGTCGAGTCACCTGCGCGCGTTCCCCCTTTCCCGTTCACCATGCCTGCCTGATGCCATAGATACCTCTCCAGGGGTATCCTGAACGACGACCGGGCTCAGGCCCAGGCACGTACGTCAACTTTCAGAGACCGTCTCACCGGTTCAACAACGCAGCCGCTGACGGTGATCCCACGGTTACCTACTCGGAGCGCATCGATGACTGGTTTGCCTGATAGCCGCCATTTCGCTCGGATACGTTCACTGGGAACGCCAATGCCTGCTGGGCACGCGATACCGGCCGCGGGTGGGAAGCTGCTGGAGGCCGGACGCTTCCGGCACGGCGACCAGCTGGTGATCGCCGTCGCCGGCGAGGTCGACGTATCCTCCGTGGGGGTGCTCCACCGCGCTTTGTGGCAGGAGATGCCGTCGGTGACGGTTCTCGACCTATCAGAGGTCACCTTCCTCGGCGCCGCCGGGCTCGGCGCCATCGCCGGTGCTGCCGAGCGGGCGAAGAGCGAACGGAAACGGCTCGGATTGGTCGTCAAAAGCCACGTCGTCTCAAGAGCACTGCGAATCGTCGGCATGGATACCTTCATCCCCATTTTCTCGTCCCGCTCAAACGCCGTTCACGAACTCTCCCGCGCACAACGACCGCCGGGGACCCACGCCCAGAACCGGCAAGACAGCGTCGACAGACAGTCCTCATCAATCATCGACGCCGCGATGACGAGATTTCTGGCCGCTTACGCCATGGAAGACCCCCGGCAGAGCAAAGGACGGTGAGAGGATGAAAGCCTCGAGCGGGTTTGACCGAGCGCGCTTACCGCACATGGTCAACCAGCGCACGGATATGTCCGATCTCGCTCACGTGGGAACAGGCCGAAACCGACCACGCCCCGGCCGGTGCACGGTGAACCGTCGGGCGCCCAGCGACGACGTGTGACTCACGACGGAGATCTGTTGCCGCTTGGCAAGTTCTGCCGGACATTCCGGCCAGTTCCCTCGATCTCCCGAAGTGCGCGGCGCTCGTGCTCGTCGAGCTTCTCTCCGGCCGGCCACAGACCCGTGCGCCAGATGGCACATCGGCTGCCACGTACTTTCCCTCTTTCTCACGTCGGCCGGTGAAACCTGGCTGCTGACATGAAAACTCTGCGGCCGGGGCGATCTGCCGCATTGGCGCGGATGGCGTGGAAGGGGGGTGCGGCTCCGGGTCGGGCGGCATTCGCTCTGGGTGGCCCGGGGTGTGGTGGCTCAGGAGGTGGGATGACCGGTTTCCGGCGCCGATGGTGCCATTCGCTCGTACTCGGAAATGGTTCGCTGGCCGCGCATGGGCACCGACCATCTTGCGATCACACTCCAGAACGGGTGAGATGCGAACGTGCGTCAAGCAGTCGGCGCTGATCTTTCCGACGGAGGCGGCAAAGGCGGCGACGAAGGATGATTTTGGAAGACCATGGAGCACCGGCGCGCGGCTTACGCCGCTATGTTGGCGCCGTTGCCCAGGCTTTGGATCTGGACTGGACGGGCTGGTGGGTGCGGCTGGACCCACCGGTGAACGCCTACGTGGCCATCGAGAGCCGGCTACCGAGGTTCCCGACCCGTGACGTCGCATTGCTCTGGGACGAGGAACACGGGTGGTCCGTGGCCGTCGAATCCCTGTGCGGAGAAGAGCTGATTGTTCTGTCCTACGCGGGCAAGGACGTTCTGCCTCCATCACGCGCGGTCGCGCGATTCCTCACCTGCATGTTCCGAGGTCAGTACCCCGGCCAGTTCACCCCGCCCGCTTTCCGCAGAGCCGGCGCGATCGACGATATGCCGGAACGTCTGGCCCGCTACGCCCAGCCATCCGGTACCCCACCCATCACCGGACAGTCCGCCGCGGGCGGATGTGGACCGTGATTCACCGTGGCGAACATTCGCCATTGTCAGAATCGCACGGGGCTCGCCATACCGAGCGGACCACCACCGAGGAGTATTGGCGCGTATCCGCCAATACTCCTGCACGGACAACGCGAACCGTCGGTCTCGGCCTAAAATGAGGCCTTCTCTTATCTCGCGTGCGGAGGAGGACCATGGTCAGGTCGTGGGCGGCGGGAGAGCACGTGTGTATCTGGTACGACACCGACCACCAATACCGGCGGCTCGCACAACTGCATTTCCGGGCGGCGGTGGAACAAGGCCATAAGATCACCTACCTCACCAACCGCGTTCCTCCCGGAACCCTGCTCACCTGGCTGTCCTTGACCGGGCCGGAACTGGACGCATTGACCAGGAGGGAACAGCTCGTCATCTCGTCCACCGACGAGTTCTACCGAGCGAGAACAGGGTTTGAGGCGGATCGTGTGATCAGCCGGCTCCAGGCCGAGACCACCGCGGCGACACGTGCTGGTTACTTGGGTCTTCATATCTGCGCGGACATGACCTGGTCCTCACATGTGCTACCGGACAGCGAGTTGTTTTGGGACTACGAGAGGCAGGTCACGGAACTTGTCGCCACGGACGCGCTGCCGACCTTGACGGGATTCTGTCACTACGATCGGCGGCAGTTCACGAGTGAGCAACTGGACGTCGTGCGCGAGGCCCACTCGACGGCGCTGACCGCCCAACAGGCCGAACAACAAGAACCCCTGTTGCGGATGGCGGCGCTGGACGGGCGACGCGGGCTGCGACTGTCCGGCGAGATCGATCGGTCGAACCTCGCCGAGTTCGCCGCGACACTGGAAGCGGCCTACCGCGACGATGACGATTTTCACTTGGATGTCAGAGAACTACGTTACGCCGATGTAGCGACCGTCCGGCTTCTCGCCCATGCCGCGGCCAACCTCCGCAACGGGCACCGGCTGGTTCTGAGATCACCAGTTCCCCTGATCCGCACGATCCTGCGGAACTACGGCTGGGACCAGTTGCCGTCCCTGACGTTGGTCACCACGGAGGAGGGGGTGTGAGATGAGCAAGCAGGAAGCCCAGACCGGCGGTGTGTCGTTCTCGCATCAGGCCTGTGTTTACGGCTCTGACGCGGAATTCCTCGACATGACAACGCCTTTCATCGAAGACGGCCTGACCCGCGGGGAAGCCACACTGGCCGTGACCACACCGGACAACATCGACTTGCTCGTCGACACGCTAGGGGCGAACGCCGACCGGGTCGAATTCGTCGACGCCTACGATTGGTACCGTCACCCCGCCGCGACACTGCTCAAGTACCGCGACTACTACACGGCCCGCCATGCCGAGCGCCCAGGACACGTACGCATCATCGGTGAACCGATCTGGACAAGACGATCAGACCTAGAGACCGCCGAGTTGAGACGATACGAGTCGATACTGAACGTGGCCTTCGCGGAGTCGTCGGCATGGATCATTTGCCCGTACGACACCCGTGTGCTGGCTCCGCCCGTCGTCGCTGACGCGCATCGCATTCACCCCGCTCGGTGGACAGGGCGCGAGGCGAAGCCATGTCCTGACTATCTCGACCCCGCGATCTTCGTCGATGCCGGCGGCACCCACCCGCTGCCGGCTCCCCCACCGGATGCCGCAGTGCTTCCCTTCATAGGCGACCTGTCCAGCGTGCGGCGGTTCGTCACCGCGCACGCCGCGCTCCAAGGGCTGGCCCGGCAGCAAGCCGCCATGCTCTCGGCGGCCGTCGGCGAAGTCGCCGACCACGTCGCGCGGCACGGTAGCGGTCGCGCGACCATCCGGCTGTGGGCCGAATCCGGGCGTATCGTGTGCGACGTTCACGAGCCTGTCGGGCGCATCACCGACCCCTTCCTCGGTTACCTGCCACCCACGCTCGACGAGGCACCCGGCGACGGTCTCTGGCTCACCCGCCAACTCTGCCGGCATGTCGAGACCTGCTCCGGATACTGCGGTGCCACGGTCCGCCTGCACGTGTCCGGCCCCCATGCCGCGATAGTCCCCTGATGCGGGCGTATCTCGGGGCGGCTCCACGTCGGGGGAGGGGGAACGTGGAGCCGCCAGGGGAATCGTGGCACGATCGCCGGACAACCGTTCTTGACCCAAGTGGTGGTTCAGTTTCCAGGCTGTGTAGGGCAATACCCGATCACCGCGGCAAAATCCCGAGTCGGAGCGGATCGCCGTCTGGATCGGGCAGCTTGTTCCTGGTTGAGTCACATCAGGATCGGGTCGATGTCGCAGTTGGCGCGGGCGCCTCGGCCTGCTGCTTGTGTTCCGGGGTGGGCCTCGCCCAGGATCCGGCGATACCGTGCCAGGATCGGGTTGTGGAACGGCGCGGCCTCGTCCGTCCGGCCGAGCGCGGTCAGGTCCAGTCCGAGGTTGAAGGATGCGGCCAGGACCGT
>NZ_JBWKEA010000006.1:335551-387729 GCF_056435685.1 Amycolatopsis sp. NPDC043885 | reverse complement strand
CCTCTCAAGCCCGTGAGGTTTTGCTTTCGTTCGATCGGTGGCTTGCTGTTCCACGGGGGGCGAGGGAAAGAAAAAACTTCAAAGGCCGGGGGGGGGGGGGGGGGGGTTTTGGGGGGGAAACCCCAAACCCCCCCCCACGACCCGCCGGACCGAAGGCTCCCACCACGCGATCCTCAGGACGGCACGCGCATGCCCCAATACATCCTCCGACGTCTACTTCAACTCATCCCGGTCTTCTTCGGCACGACGTTCCTCATCTACGCCCTCGTGTGGGCGGTGCCCGGTGACCCGTTCGCCGGTAAATGCGGTCAGGTCGCCTGCCCGCCCGCCTACATCGAGATGATGACCGAGAAGTTCAATCTCGACGATTCGATCTTCGTCCAGTACTTCAAATACCTCGGCAACCTGTTCAGCGGCGACTGGGGCGAGACCTTCAACGGCGTCTCGGTCGGCGAACTGATCGGGAACGCCTATCCGGTGACGGTCCGGCTCGCCCTCATCGCGGTGGCCATCGAAGCGATCATCGGCCTGTCCGCGGGTATCCTGACCGGCCTGCGCGGCAAGGGTTTCCTCGACAACCTCGTGCTGATGTCCACCACGTTCCTGATCTCGATCCCGGTGTTCGTCACCGCGATCGTGCTCCAGATCGTCCTCGGTTCGGAACTGGGCATCATCGACGCGAGCGTGTCCGAGGACGCCACGATCGGCGAGCTGATCGTGCCCGGAATCGCGCTCGGCAGTCTCTCCATGGCCTATATAGCCCGGTTGACCAGAACGAGCATCGCGGAGAACCGGCACGCCGACTACGTCCGCACGGCCGTCGCGAAGGGGCAGCCGCGCAGCCGGGTCGTCGGCGTGCACCTGCTCCGGAACTCGGTGATCCCGGTGCTGACCTTCATCGGCACCGACATCGGCGCGCTCATGGGCGGGGCCATCGTCACCGAAGGCGTGTTCAACATCAACGGCATCGGCGGGCTCATCTTCCGCGGTATCCAGAACCGGGAGGGCGCCACCGTCACCGGCGTCGTCGTCCTGCTGGTGATGGTCTATCTGCTGGTGAGTCTCATCGTCGACCTGCTCTACGCCGTTCTCGACCCGAGGATCCGTTATGACTGACCCCAATGTGGCCGGCGGGGTGTCCTCTGTGGACGTCGCCGGTGCCGGTGTCGCCGACGATTCCGCGGAGGCGCACAAACCGCGCAGCCTCGGCGGCGACGCCTGGCGGATGTTGCGCAAGCGGCCGTCGTTCATCATCTCCGCCGTCATCATCACGCTCGTCGTGCTCATCGCGATCGTGCCCGACCTGTTCAGTTCCCGGCCCGCCGGGTTCAGCGATCTGCTCCACGCCAACGAAGGGCCGTCCGCGGACGCCTGGTTCGGTTACGACAACCAGGGTTACGACGTCTACGCGCGGACCATCCACGGCGCGCGGGCGTCGCTGCTGGTCGGTGTCTTCGCGACGGTGCTGACGATCCTGATCGGCTCGGTGGTGGGGATCATCGCCGGGTACTACGGCCGTCTCGTCGACAGCCTGTTCTCGCGGGTGGGCGACATCTTCGCGGCGCTGCCGTTCGTGCTCGGCGCGATCGTCATCCTGACCACGTTCAACGCGCCCGGCTCGAACCCCGGGGTCGTCACCATCATCGTGCAGGTGGTCGTGTCGATCGCCGCGTTGAGCTGGCCGGTGGCGATGCGCATCATGCGGTCGGCGACGCTGGTGGCCAAACAACTCGACTACGTCAAAGCCGCGCGCGGACTCGGGGCGAGCACACCGCGCATCGTGTTCCGGCATCTGCTGCCGAACACGGTCGCGCCGGTGCTGGTCTACGGGACCATCGCGCTCGGCGCGTTCATCGGCGCGGAAGCGACGCTCGCGTATCTCGGCGTCGGTGTGCGGCCGCCGGTCGTCTCGTGGGGTGTGATGATCAGCGACGCGCGGGACTACTTCCGGGTGAATCCGCACATGTTGTTGTTCCCCGCGGGGTTCGTGACCATCACCGTGCTCGCGTTCGTCATGCTCGGTGACGGTATCCGCGACGCGCTCGACCCGAAGGCCCGGTGATCGTCCGTGACCGACGAACTGCTGCTGGAGGTGGAAGACCTCCATGTCGAATTCCGCACGTCCGATGGCGTCGCGACCGTGCTCAACGGCGTCGACTACTCCGTGCACGCCGGGGAAACCCTTGCCGTGCTGGGAGAATCGGGCTCCGGGAAGAGTGTGACCGCGCAGACGGTGATGGGCATCCTCGACAGCCCGCCCGCCGTCGTCACCGGCGGCGCGGTCCGTTACCGCGGCGAGGATCTGCTCACCGCCACCGAAGAGCGGCGGCGTGAGGTGCGGGGCGGGGAGATCGCGATGATCTTCCAGGACGCGCTGTCGGCGCTGAACCCCGTGTTCACCGTGGGATTCCAGATCGAGGAACAGCTGCGCGTCCGGCTCGGGATGTCCAAAAAGGACGCGCGGAAACGGGCGATCGAACTGCTCGACACCGTGCGCATCCCCGCCGCCGCCCGCCGGGTCCGCGAGTATCCGCACCAGTTCTCGGGCGGGATGCGGCAGCGGGCGATGATCGCCATGTCGCTCGCGCTCGACCCGGATCTCCTGATCGCGGACGAGCCGACGACCGCGCTCGACGTCACCGTGCAGGCCCAGATCATGGACCTGCTGGCGGAGATCCAGGCCGAACGGCGGATGGGGCTGATCCTGATCACCCACGATCTGGCGGTGGTCGCCGAGGTCGCCGACCGGATCGCCGTGATGTACGCCGGCCGGATCGTCGAACAGGCCGACGTCGCCGAATTGTTCCGCTCGCCGGGGCATCCCTACACCGAGGCGCTGATGGCCTCGCTGCCGCGGCTCGACCTCAAAGGACAGACGCTGGAGACCATCAAGGGCCTGCCGCCGAGCCTGCTGAACGTCCCGCCCGGATGCCCGTTCCATCCGCGCTGCCCGCGGGCGGAAAGCCGGTGCGAGACCGAACGGCCGGCCCTGCACAGCCTCGGCTTCGGCCGGGTCAGCGCCTGCCACTTCGCCGACGAGGTGGTGGGCGACCGTGTCTGAGCCCATTCTGCGCGTCGAAAACCTGGTGAAGTACTTCCCGGTACGGGCCGGGATCCTCTTCAAACGCACCATCGGGCACGTGAAGGCCGTCGACGGCGTCTCCTTCGACCTCATGCCGGGCGAAACGCTCGGTGTGGTGGGGGAATCCGGTTGCGGCAAGTCCACTTTGGCCCAGGTGCTGATGCGGCTGGAAGAACCCACAGGCGGGCTCGCGACCTTCGAAGGCCGCGACATCTTCGCGTTGCGGGGAGCCGAACTGAGGAGGCTGCGGCGCGAGATCCAGATCGTGCTGCAGGATCCGTACACCTCGCTGAACCCGAGGATGACGGTCGGCGACATCATCGGCGAACCCTTCGAAATCCACACCGACGTGGCGCCGAAGGGGTCGCGGGCCGCGAAGGTGCGGGAGCTGCTCGACGTCGTCGGGCTGAATCCGGAGCACATCAACCGCTATCCGCATCAATTCTCCGGCGGCCAGCGTCAGCGCATCGGCATCGCGCGGGCACTGGCGTTGCGGCCGAAGGTGATCATCTGCGACGAACCGGTTTCCGCGCTCGACGTTTCGATTCAGGCGCAGGTGATGAATCTGCTCGGTGATCTGCAGAACGAATTCGGCCTTTCCTATGTGTTCATCGCACACGATCTGTCGGTTGTCCGTCACCTTTCCACGCGCGTGGCGGTGATGTATCTCGGCAAGATCGTGGAAATGGGGACCGAAGAGGAGATCTACGAGCGTCCTTCGCATCCGTACACGCAGGCGCTGCTGTCCGCGGTGCCGGTCGCGGATCCGGCGTTGCGTGGCCAGCGGCAGGTGATCCGGCTGGAAGGCGACGTGCCGAGCCCGCTGGATCCGCCGTCGGGCTGCCGGTTCCGCACGCGGTGCTGGAAGGCGCAGGACATTTGCGCCGATCAGGAACCCGAATTGATCACCCGGTCCGGCGGGCATTTGTCCGCCTGTCATTTCGCGGAGGAGAAAACCGTCGTCCCCTGACTTTCGTAGGGACTTCGTTGATACGTGGGGATCGCTCACGTAGTTTGCACGAATAGTTTTCTTCAGGAGGCAGGAAGTGAAAAAGCCCAGATCTCTCGTGGTCGCGCTAGCGGTACCGCTGTTCGGCGCGATCGTCGCTGCTCCGGTGGCATCAGCGCAACCGGCGCTTTCCGGCGCCGCGACGGAATTCTCCGTCCTGGCCCGTGAAGGCCAAAGTATCGCTTCGGCGGAAAGGGCGGTCCGCGCCGCCGGGGGCACCGTCGTGGCGAGCAACGCCGCGGTCGGCCTGATCACCGCGACCGCGCCCGCCAACGGGTTCGCCGAGCGGGTCTCCGCGGACCGGTCGGTTTTCGGCGCGGCCAAGGCGAAGCCGATCGGCACCGCGCCGAAGAACGGCAAGGCGAAGGTCAAGCCGGGTGTCGTCGAGAAGGAGGGCCGTGGCGCCGCGTCGGCCAAGAAGCCCGCGCAGGCGAACGCCGTCGGCATGGACCCGCTCGACGACCAGTTGTGGGGACTCAAGTCGGTCCGGTCGGACCTCTCGCGCACCAAGCAGCCGGGTGACAAGCGGGTGAAGGTCGGTGTCATCGACACCGGCGTCGACGGGAGCCACCCGGACATCGCGCCGAACTTCGACCGCGCGGCGTCGCGGAACTTCACGAAGGACATCGTCTCGGACGTCAACGGCGCCGTCGTCGACGGACCGTGTGAATTCC
Source organism: Amycolatopsis sp. NPDC043885 (assembly GCF_056435685.1). Lineage (NCBI taxonomy): Bacteria > Bacillati > Actinomycetota > Actinomycetes > Pseudonocardiales > Pseudonocardiaceae > Amycolatopsis > Amycolatopsis sp. NPDC043885. Next base: position 382,964 of record NZ_JBWKEA010000006.1, on the reverse strand, counting down.
GCAGCTGCGTCGACCCGGTTGACCACGACGACAACGGGCACGGCACGCACGTCGCCGGCACCATCGGCGCCGCCGCGAACGGTTTCGGTGTCTCGGGTGTCGCGCCGAACGTGACGCTGGTGAACATCCGCGCCGGTCAGGACTCGGGCTTCTTCTTCCTGCAGTCGACCGTGGACGCGATCACCTACGCCGGCGACGCCGGGGTGGACGTCGTGAACATGAGCTTCTTCACGGACCCCTGGCTGTACAACTGCACCGCGAACCCCGCGGACACGCCCGCGCAGCAGGCCGAGCAGCGCACCATCATCGAGGCGACGACCCGTGCGCTGAACTACGCGCACCGCAAGGGCGTCACCCAGGTCGTCTCGCTGGGCAACCAGCACAGCGACCTCGCCACCCCGCAGCCGGACGCGTCGAGCCCGGGCTACCCGTCGAACAGCACGCACCCGCGGCAGATCGACAACGCGAGCTGCCTCTCGATGCCCATCGAGGGCCCTCACACGATCGGTGTCTCCTCCTTCGGTCCTTCGCAGGCGAAGGCGGACTACTCGAACTACGGCGTCGAGCAGATCTCGGTGTCCGCGCCCGGCGGATACTTCCGTGACTACTACGGCACCCCGTGGTTCCGCACGGTCGAGAACCAGATCCTCTCGACGTACCCGCGCAACGTCGGTGTCGCGGAAGGCATGATCGACGCGGCCGGGAACGTCACTCCCGACGGTGTCGCCGCCGGCATCAAGAAGGAGACCGCCGCAGACGGCCGCGTCGGCTACTACCAGTGGCTGCAGGGCACGTCGATGGCGTCGCCGCACGCGAGCGGTGTCGCCGCGCTCATCGTTTCGCAGTACGGCAAGGGTTCGCGCGACTTCGGGATGAACCCGGACGCGGTGCAGCGGGTGCTCGAAGGCACGGCTTCGGACATCGCCTGCCCGGTGCCGCGGACCGTCGACTACCTGAAGGAAGGCCGGGACGCGTCGTTCACCGCGACCTGCACCGGTGACGCTTCGTTCAACGGCTTCTACGGCCACGGTGCCGTCGACGCCTGGTCGGCCGTCACGCGGGGTTCGCAGTACCTGCGGGGCTGACCCTTCGGTTCCTTGGAGTGCTATGAAAGGTCCTTTCCTTGCAAAATTTGCAAGGAAAGGACCTTTCATAGCATGCGCGGGTCAGGCGGCTCGGTCGGTGTGCGCCACAGTGACATCGGGTCTCGGACGCCGTGCCGCTGCGTCGGCCGCGGCACGGAGTTCGGCGATGACCTTCTCCGGTTCGTCGCGAATCCGAGACGGCAAGGTCTGGACGACGACGATCCCCGCGGCCGCGTAACGATTGTTGCGGTGGAGGGTCTTTCGATAAGCGTCCCTGCCGAAGTGGAAGGCATACGAATCGATCTCCCATGCCATGCCAAGCTCGTCGCACCATGAATCGGGCTTGCCGATGTAGTTGCCGAAGGCATCATAGATCTTGACGTTCCGCTCGGCAGGCGGCAGTCCCGCTTTCTCCCAGAGCGCCAGCGATGCTGCTTCGGGGACCGACTTGACGTCGGCGGCGAGCTCTCGGAGCACGGCACGAGGAAGGGCTGTTCCGCGTCTGCTGCCGGACTCGAGTTCGGCGCACAACTCGTCCACTGTGCAGAGGCCCGCCTCGATGGCTTCGATGAGCAGAGCCCGAACCGGTTCGAGGTCCCGAATGCGCCTCACACCATCCAAGACCGCTCGAGCCGGTGCTGCCAGCGGGACCCCTTCGATCACCCGACGTTCCGGCATCGAGATCGTTCGTTCGATGATCGCGAACTTGACGCTTCGTACCTTGCGCTGTTGGGGAATGAGTACATGGACGGTCCCATGGGGGCCGGACTGTCGTAGGCCGTATCGTCGCGTGGCTTCGAAGCCGGTGACGACGCCCCGGGAGTCAGTGAGCATCAGCGCGGCTTCCACTCGTTGCCGTGCGGTTGGTTGTTCCTTCGAGAGAAGGACGATGCCTGGTAGCAGGTGAGTCCACCTTCCACCAGGCTGGCATCTTCGATACGACGTGCTTTGCGTGACCCCGAGTTTCTCCAGGGTCGCCACACGGATGACGCCGTGCCGACTGTGTTGGCGTAGGTATGAATCCGTTAGCGGAGCTCTAGATAGGTACATTCCGACACAATGACCAGCAGGTCCGACAGGATTCGATCCCGGAGTGCCATGAAAGGTCCTTTCCTTGCAAAATTTGCAAGGAAAGGACCTTTCATGGCACTGGCAGACAGGGGTCGCGGTAGGAGTGGGGGCTACTTCCCCGACGCGTTCTTGATGAACTTCGCCAGGTCCTTTGCCTGCCGCACCCGCGACTCCTCGTGCACGTACATCATGTGCCCGGCCGGGTAGTACGCCGTGTCGATGTTCTCCCGCAACTCCTCGGGAATCTGCAGGCGCGCCAGCACATGCTCCGAAGCGAAGTACGGTGTCGCGCCATCGTAGTGGCCGAAGGCGACGTGCACCTGAAGGTGCGGGTTCGCCCGCATCGCCGACGCGAGTGAGTCCACAGAGGACACAGAGCGGCCCTCGAAGTCCGAGTACGACCAGGCCTTGAAGACGTCCGTCGACAAGACCTCGTACGGCAGGTCGTTCTCGTAGCCGAGTTCGGCCCGTACGTAGTGGTTGAGCCCGCCCGTGTAGGCGCCGATGATCCGCGAGATCGACGGGTCGTCGCTCATGTGCTCGCGGCCGCCGTCGGGCTCCCAGGTGGTGAACCGGCCGTCCATCCGGCCGACGACGAGACCCTTGTCCCGCAACAGCTCGGTGAAGTACCGGACGTGCTCGATCCGCAGGTTGACCCGGTCCACATAGGACTCGCTCAGTCCGGTCAGTGAAGCGAGCGTCGCTACCGCGTCGGCACGGTCCTGCGTGGACAGTCGCGCGCCGCGCGCCAGAGCCCAGGGGAGTTCCTTGGCCGCGAAGTCCTCGGCGTCGGCGAGGACGTCGTCGAGCGGCTGGTCGCCGTGGAGGCCGTGGTAGTGCGCGATCGCCGCGTACGTCGGCACGTAGAGCGAGTACGGCAGGTCGTTGCCCTCGGTGAACCGCAGCGTGCCCAGGTCCAGCACGGACGAGATCAACAGCAGCCCGTTCAGGTACATGCCGTGGCGTTCCTGCAGATGCGACGCCAGCCCGGCCGCGCGGAGCGTGCCGTAGGACTCGCCCGCCAGGAACTTCGGCGAGAGCCAGCGCTGTTTGCGCGAGACCCACAGCCGGATGACCTCGCCGATGGACTCGATGTCGGCGGTGTACCCGTGGTACTCCTTGGCGGCCTCGCCGTCCACGGCGCGCGAATAGCCGGTCGACACCGGGTCGATGAACACCAGGTCGCTGTGCGCCAGCAGGGTTTCCTGGTTGTCGGTCAGCCCGTAGGGCGGCGCGACCGGGTCGTCGACATCGCCCGAAAGCACCCGGCGCGGGCCGAGCAGGCCCATGTGCAGCCAGACGCTCGCCGAGCCGGGCCCGCCGTTGAACGCGAACGTGACCGGGCGCGAGCCGGGCTCCGCGTCGTCGAGCGTGTAGGAGGTCACGAACACCTCGGCCTTGGCCTTGTAGCCCTCGGACTTGCCGTCGGTGATGACCTCCTTCCGCAGCACGATCCGCCCGGTTTGGGCGGTGTAGGCGAGCTTCTTGCGCTTGAGCGTGAGCGTGTGCTTCGTGGTGACCAGGTCGTCGGTCGGCTCGACCTTGGTTTCCACCGACGGGGTGTCCTTCTCGTCGGTGGCCTTTTCATCGGGATTGGTGTCCGGCATGTCCCCAACCTACTGGCAGTCTGTAGGAGTGGACATCGTCACGGCGCATGATCGCCCGAGTACGCCCCAGGAGGCGATCGGGATCCAGGAAACCCTGCGTGGCCTGGTCGAACTCGAAGATCGCTGTCCACAAGAGATCGTCACGGTCACCGGGCTGGACGTCGCCTACGACGAGGACGGCGGCCTGATCGCGGCCGCCGCGGTCACCCTCGAAATCGACGGATTCCGCGTCGTGGAGAAGCGAACCGTCGTTTCCCGGATCGCGTTCCCCTACGAACCGGGCCTTTTCGCGTTCCGCGAGCTGCCCCCGCTGCTCGACGTCCTCCGCGCGCTCGACCACGTCCCGGATCTGCTGATTTGCGACGGCCACGGCCTGGCCCACCCACGCCGGTTCGGGCTCGCTTGCCACGTCGGCGTCGTGACGGGCCTGCCGTCCGTCGGTGTCGGCAAGACCCGGTTCGTCGGCGAGCACGACGAACCGGGGGCCGAACGCGGCTCGCGGACGCCCTTGCTGGATGACGGCGACGTCGTCGGCGCGGTCCTGCGCACCCAAGACGGCGTGAAGCCTCTCTATGTCTCCGTCGGCCACAAGATCTCGCTGGACAACGCGTGCCGCCAGGTGCTGCGGCTGTGTCGAGCGTTCCGTCAGCCGGAGACCACCCGGCAAGCCGACCGTCTCGCCCGGGACGCGCTGAAAGAGGCGTTATGAGGTTCCGCTCGCTCGCCGAACTCGACGCCGAGGTCGTCGGCTGCCGCGCCTGCCCGCGGCTGGTCGCGTGGCGTGAGGAGATCGCCGTGGTCAAGCGCGCGGCCTTCGCCGGAGAGACCTACTGGGCCCGGCCGGTGCCCGGCTTCGGCCCGCCGGACGCGTCGCTGGCGATCGTCGGCCTCGCCCCTTCGGCGCACGGCGCGAACCGGACCGGCCGCCTGTTCACCGGCGACCCGTCCGGTGACGTTCTCTTCAAGGCGCTTCACCGGGTCGGGGTCGCGTCGCAGCCGACGTCGACCCGTATAGGTGACGGCCTCGAGCTCCGAGGGACCCGGATGGTCTCCCCGGTGAGATGCGCGCCACCCGCCAACAAGCCCACACCTGAGGAACGGGAAACCTGCCGATCGTGGCTCGCGGCGGAGCTCGAGTTGCTGAAACCGACACTGAAGGCCGTCGTGGTGCTCGGCGCGTTCGGCTGGCAGGCGCTGCTGCCGGTGCTCGCGGAGGTGGGCTGGCCGGTGCCCGCGCCACGCCCGAAGTTCGGCCACGGAGCCGAACTGGAACTCGGCGACCTGCGCCTTTTCGGCTGTTATCACGTGTCGCAGCGCAATGTCCAGACCGGCCGCCTGACCCTTGACATGGTGTGCGACGTCCTGGCCTCCGCGACCTCGGCGGCCGGCCTGAACTGAATCGGTGCGGAAACCGTGGCGACGCTGGTCACAGCCGGATGGGGTCTCCGAGCGATCTCAGCTGATGGGTGCGACTATAGAAATATGGCTGGTGTTAAGTCGGAACCGACACGGATCCTCGTCCTTGGTGGTGGGTACGTCGGGCTCTACACGGCGTACGGGCTCCAGAAGATGCTCCGGGCCAACGAAGCGTCCGTGACGGTCGTTGATCCGCAGCCGCACATGACCTATGCCCCCTTCCTGCCCGAGGCGGCGGCCGGTGCGATCGAACCGCGGCACGTGGTCGTGCCGCTGAGGCGCGTGCTCAAGCGCTGCCACGTGCTCACCGCGCGCGTGACGAAGATCGAGCACGAGCGCAAGGCCGTGACGGTCGAGGCCGCCGACGGGCACGTCGAGCAGCTGAACTACGACGTCCTCGTGGTCGCTCTCGGTGCCGTCGCGCGCATCCTGCCGATCCCGGGCCTGGTCGAGGAGGGCATCGCCTTCAAGACCATCGGCGAGGCGATCTACCTGCGCAACCACGTCATGACGAAGCTGGACGAGGCCGCCAGCACGCTCGATCCCGAGCAGCGCAAGCGCCTGCTGACGTTCACCGTCGTCGGCGGCGGGTTCGCCGGTATCGAGGCGCTCGCCGAACTCGAGGACATGACCCGGTTCGCGGTGGAGAACTACTATCCGAACCTCAAGGTCGAGGACATCCGCTGGGTGCTCGTCGAGGCGGCCGGGCGGATCCTCCCCGAGGTGCGCGAGACGCTCGGCGTGTACACCGCCGAACAGCTCGAAAAGCGCGGTATCGAAGTCTATTTGTCGACAGCGGCGAAGTCGTTCGAGAACGGCCACGTCGTGCTCTCGGACGGCACCGAGTTCGACACCGACACGATCATCTGGACCGCCGGCGTGAAGGCGAACCCGGTGCTCGCCAGCTCGGACCTGCCGCTCGACAAGCGCGGCCGCGTCGAGGCCACCGCCGCGATGCAGGTCGTCGGGCACCCCGACGTCTGGACCGCCGGTGACAACGCCGCCGTGCCGGACCTCTCGCGTACCGAGCAGGACCCGACCGCGACCTGCCCGCCGAACGCGCAGCACGCAGTTCGCCAGGCGCGTCTGCTGGCGAAGAACATCATCAAGGTGATCCGCGGCGGCAAGCCGAAGGACTACTACCACAAGAACCTGGGTGCGGTGGCCAGCCTCGGCCTGCACAAGGGTGTCGCCGACGCGCTGAACCTGAAGATCAAGGGCTTCCCGGCCTGGCTCTTCCACCGTGCGTACCACCTCAAGGCGATGCCGACGTGGAACCGCAAGATCCGCATCCTGTTCGACTGGATGCTGGGTGGCCTGTTCCGGCGCGAGGTCATCTCGCTCGGCCAGATCAACAACCCGCGCGAGGAATTCGACCGGCTGTCGAAGTCCTGAGTTCGTAAGTCCGTGAAGGCCTCCTTCCCTACGCTCAAGTTAGGGAAGGAGGCCTTCACGGCGTTTAAGGTGTGCCGGTGCAGGCACTCCGGAAGTCCGTACCCTCCGTCCCGCTTGCCACCGGCCTGACTCCGGCCGAACTGGCGAAGCACGTTTTGGAGCGGATCGAGCGCGACAACGCGCGCTCCCGGAAGAGGCGTTTCCGCTGGCGCGCCGTGTCCATCAGGGTCTTCCTGCTCGCGCTGTCGGCGGCGTCCACGATCATCTTCGGTCTGCAGAACCTCAACGGCTGGACCGGTGTGGCGTTCGCCCTCGTGGCCGTGACGACCGTCGTCGGCGCGCTCGAGCCCTTCTTCGCCTGGCGCTCCTTGTGGGTCCTGATGGAAGAGGTCCAGTTCCGGCTCTACCGGCTGCGCGACGAGCTCAGCTTCTACATCGCGTCGACCCCGCCCGACCGGATCGATCCCCGGCTGATCAACGAGAAGTTCGAGGAGTACCAGGCCGTTTGGAACCAGGTCGGTCTTCGTTGGCTCGAATATCGGCGTACTGAAGCGGCGAACTGAAGGACATCGCCTAGGCTGTCTGTGCCCCGGTAGCCCAACTGGCAGAGGCAGTCGACTTAAAATCGACCCAGTGCGGGTTCGATCCCCGTCCGGGGCACCACCGGTTCCGCTCTGTGGGCGTCCTGGTCCGCGCGGACCGCCGCTGCCGACAATGACCCGCATGACCGGAACCGGCCTGACCGACGAAGCCGCCTACGACCGCGCTCGGCTCGCCCAGTGGCGCGCGGGGGAGGCGAGGGGTGGCGGGATGTCGCGGCGCGGCCTGCTTCGGCTGGCGGCCGGTGGGTCACTCGCGCTGACGGCGTTCGACACGTTTCCGGCCGGAACGGCGTCGGCGGCCACGCCGATCGTGAAACCCTTGCAGCCGGAGATCTTCGAGGTCTACGGCACCAACGCCGAGACGCGCTGGGAGGCGCTGAGCGGGCAGGGCTATCTGACGCCGGTCGAACGGTTCTTCGTGCGAAACCACACCGCCACACCGTCGATCGACGCCGGCACCTGGCGGCTGAAGCTCTTCGGGACCGGGCTGCGTGGAGGGCCGGTCGAGTTCAGCTACCGAGACTTGCTCGGGTTGCCCGCGGAGACGATCACTTCCGCGATCGAATGCGCGGGCAACGGACGGAGTTTCTTCAGCAGCCAGCAAGGGCAGGTGGTGTCCGGCACGGCGTGGAAGCTCGGCGCGATCGGGGTCGCGCGCTGGCGCGGTGTCCGGCTCTCCACCGTGCTGGCCAAGGCGGGATTGACGCGGCACGCGGTGGACGTCCTGCCGGAGGGACTGGACGCCGACTATGTCACCGGCGGGGTCAACCTGGGGAAGGTTCGCCGCCCGCTGCCGATCGCGAAGGCCTTGCAGGACGTTTTGCTGGCGTACGAGATGAACGGACGTCCGCTGCCGCCGGACCACGGCCATCCGGTGCGGCTCGTCGTGCCGTCCTGGGTAGGGATCTCGTCGATCAAATGGCTGGGGCGCATCGAAGTCTCGGACACGCCACTGGTGTCGCCATGGAACACGCAGTACTACCGGCTGCTCGGGCCGGACTATCCGGCCGATGGCACGGTCGTCACCCGACAGGTGGTCAAGAGCGCTTTCGAACTGCCCTGGAATGCCGAGTTCGTGGCGGGCGGCAGGCAGGTGCTGCGCGGCCGATCGTGGTCGGGAAACGGCCGGATCCGGCGCGTCGAGGTCGACACCGGTGCCGGTTGGCGGCAGGCGAAGTTCGTGGGCGCGGCGGCCGATCGAGGCTGGCAACGCTGGGAGATCCCTTGGCGCTCCGGCGTTCCCGGTACCCACACCTTGCGTGCGCGGGCCACGGACATCACCGGTGTCACCCAGCCGGAGGTCGCTCCGCACAACGCCCAGGGCTACCGGTTCGACGGGCGGGCCAGGTGCTCATCGCGAACTGAGCGCCATCCGGGCAAAGCCGGGATGTCAGGATACGAACCGTGACTTCGACCTACGTTTTCGTGCACGGTTCCAGCAGTGCCTCGTTCACCTGGGGCCCACTGCAACGTGAGCTCGCTTTGCTCGGCCACCGCACGCTGGCCGTCGACCTTCCCGGCCACGGCTTCGCCGCCGGTTTCCACGCCGCCTACCAGGCGCCGCAGGACCTCGAAGCGCTGGCCACGGCGCCGTCGAACCAGGCGGGTGCCACGCTGGCCGAGGCTGTCGAGCAGGTGGTGGACGTCGTGCGCAAGGTCGCCGAGCACGGGCCGGTCATCCTGGTCGGGCACAGCCGCGGCGGGGTCACGCTCACCGGCGTCGGCAACGCTGTCCCGGAACTGATCGACCGGATCGTCTACATCTCCGCGTGGTGCTGCGTCGACGCGACGGTGGGCGAGTACATGCAAGGACCCGAGTACGCGAGCAGCGCGCTCAATGACGTCGGCGGTGTCGTCGTCGCCGATCCCGCGACGCTCGGCGCGCTCCGGATGAACTGGCGCACCGCCGATCCCGCGCTGCTGGCCGGGTTGAAGACCGCGATGCTCGAAGACGGCACCGAGCAGGAGTTCTTCGCCTACCTCAACACCCTCGAGCCGGACGAGAGCCTCGACGCCGGGACCGAACTCGCCGACGCCGCCACGTGGGGCCGGATCCCGCGCACCTACATCAGGCTCACTGAGGACCGGTCGATGCCGCTCGCGCTGCAGGACCGGTTCATCGAGGAGGCGGACGCGCTCACCCCGGACAACCCGACCGACGTGCGATCGCTCGTGAGCAGCCACGTCCGGTTCCTCATCCACCCGCAGGAGGCCGCCGTAGTCCTCGCCGGCCTCGCGCGATGACGGACGCACAGTTCACCAAAGGACATCTGATCACCCTGTTGATCAGTTCCGCGATCGGCGTGGGATTCGGTGCCGGGTGGTGGTTCTTCGGCGCGTCCTCCGTCTCCGGCGGATCGACGCCGCTCGTCGTCGTGGGCGTCGCCGTGGTCCTGGGACTGGCAGGCCGGCTCGTCCTGACCGCCCGCCGGGGCACCGGGCTGCCCGCGGGCGGTGGCCGGGAGGAAAGCCCGTTCGGCAGGCGGTACGGGATCGCCGTGGTGCTCATGCTGGTGGGGATCTTCGCCGGGGCACGGGTGCTGTCGGCGGTCTTCGAAATTCCCGAAGCCGTGCCCGCGTGGGTGCTCTTCGTGGTCGGCCTGCACTTCGTGCCGTTCGCGAAATTGTTCGGTTCGCGGCGTTTCCTGGTGCTGAGTGCCGTGTTGTGCGGCGTCGCCGTGCTGGCCGCCGTGCTCGCGATCGCGGGCTGGGCGGCGGCCTGGCAGCTCGTGCCGGGCTTCGGCGGCGCGGTGGTCCTTTGGGTGACCGTCGTCGCCGGGTTGTTCGCTACGGACCGTCAGGGAGCGACAAGCCCGGCTTCGTAGGCGAAGATCGTCAGCTGGACCCGGTTGGCCGCGTCGAGTTTCGCGAAGATCCGGGTGATGTGGGTCTTCACCGTCGCTTCGCTCAGGTGCAGTGCCGCGCCGATTTCGGCGTTGGTCCCGCCCTGCGCGACGGCGGTGACGATCTCCCGCTCGCGTTCGGTCAGCGTGCTCAGTCCGGCTCGCGCCCGATGACGGCGAGGACTCGTCCTGGTCGCGACGAAGTGCCCGATGAGCTTCCGTGTCGTCCGCGGCGAAAGCATCGCCTCGCCCGCCGCGACCACCCGCACCGCGTCGATGATCTCCTGCGGTGAACCCTCTTTCAGCAGGAACCCGCTGGCGCCCGCGCCGAGCGCGTCGAAGACGTATTCGTCGAGGTCGTAAGTGGTCAAAACGAGAACCTTCGGCGGATTGGGCAGCGCGGTGACGGCGGCGGTCGCGGTGAGGCCGTTCATCCGCCGCATCCGGATGTCCATCAGCACGACGTCGGGCGCGTGCATGCTCACCTTCGGCACGGCTTCGTCCCCGTCGCCGGCTTCCGCGACGACCTGGATGTCGCCCGTGCTGGACAGGATCATCGACAAACCGGTTCGCACGAGCGGGTCGTCGTCGACGAGCAGCACTCGCAGTGGGCGCTGGTTCACCCGGACAGGTTAGTGGTGTCCCCACGGTAGCCAAGCCTGGACGGCGAATGTGCCCTCTTCGGTGGGGCCGGCGCTGACGTTCCCGCCGATCAGCGTGACCCGTTCGCCGATCCCGGTCAGTCCCGCGCCGGTACCTGGCGGCTTGCCCGCCGCCGCCGTCGCGGGCAGCGGATTGACGACCTCGACGGTGAGCCCGTTCCCGGGGCCTCCGCGAACCGAAACCTCGGCCGCCGCTCCCGGGGCGTGCTTCAGGATGTTGGTCATCGACTCCTGGACGATCCGATACGCGGTCGTGCCGAGCAAGGCCGGTGCGCCGCCCGCGTCGTCGAGCAGGATCGTCACGTTGACCCTCAATCCGGCCCGCCGCGCGTTGGCGACCAGCTCGGGAATGTCCGCCAGCGTCGGCTGCGGTGGCTCCGGATGGGATCCGTTCTCGCCGTTCTCGCCGAAACCCTGGCCATCGCGCAGGACGCCGATGACCTGCCGCAGATCTTCGAGCGATTGGCGGGCCGTCGTGCGGACGGTCTTCGCCGCTTCCGTCGTCGCGGGTCCCTTGCTGACCTCGAGCGCGCCGGCCTGCAGCGAAAGCAGGGAAAGCCGGTGCCCGAGGACGTCGTGCATCTCGCGCGCGATCCGGGTGCGTTCCGCGCGGCGGGTCATTTCGGCGCGGAGTTCCTCTTCCTTGGCCTCGCGGATCGCGATCGTGCCCTGCATCCCCCGGACGACCCCGACGGTGAGCGGTACGGCCGTCATCACGACGGCGACCGTCAGCGTCCCCATCACCTGCACCGCGGACAGCTGCTTTCCGACGATCTGCCCGGCGACGGTCACATCGGGATGGCGGTTGGCGTCGCCGAACAACGCCCACGCCGTCGCGATGTAGACCAGTACGGACCCGATCCACAGGAGACGGTCGCGGCGGTGCGCGGCCAAAGCGGCGAGGGCGACCAACGCGGCCAGCGCGTCGGAGCGGAAGCAAAGCGGCGGAACCAAGGCGATGCCGAGGACGAGTTCCGGCCATTTGTGCCGCCAGCAGAGCATGACCGCCCCCGCGATCCCGGTGAAGAAGCCGAGCGTGGACCACCACGTCGGGTCGAACTCTCTCGTCGCCGGAAGATAGCCCTGGGCGCTGAAGACGAAAATGCTGCTGATCACGCACGCCGCGACCGCCACCACGGTGAGCACCACACCGAGCACACGCCTTGCCATGCGCTGAGCGTACGCAAGCAGGCCAGGTCACCCACATCAGCGGAACCGATCCTTCGAAGCGCGCGAATTACGACTTTCGTCGTAACGGGTTCACGCGCCGAGGACGACGCGGCCGCCTCGCGATCGCTGGTTGTATGCCGCCTCGTTCATCCCGTTGGAAAGGAAATCCCCGTGACCCAGCAAACCCCCTACACGCCGGCCCCGCAAGCCCCCGCCAGCCCGATGCCTCCCCGCAACGGCATCGGCGTCACGGGCTTCGTCCTCGGCCTGGTGGGGCTGGTCTTCTCCCCGATCCCGTTCGTCGGCGTCATCGCGTGGCCGCTGGTGATCCTCGGCCTGATCTTCTCGATCATCGGGCTGATCCGCGTCAAGAACGGGAAGGCCTCCAACAAGGGGCTCTCCATCACCGGTATCGCCCTGTCCGCGCTCGGGCTCGTGGTCTGCGTGGTGTGGATCTTCGTGTTCAACGCGGCGGTCAACGAGGTCAACAACGAAATCAACCGCACCGCGAAGGTTTCCTACGAAGTCACCGGTGACGCCACGAACGTCGAGGTCATCTACGGCGAGGTCCTCAACCCAACCACCGAGACCGTTCCGGCGCTGCCGTGGAACAAGGAAGTCGAGAACAAGGGCGTCTACAAGGGCGGGACGCTCACGGTGACCACGGGCGAGACCGGTGGATCCGTCACCTGCAAGATCACCGTCGACGGCGCGGTCGTTTCGACCAAGACCGCTTCGGGCGAATTCGCCATGGCCGCCTGCACCGGAGTGTGACGGCCGGACCGTGAAAGGCCTCCTTCGCCATTCTCGGGGTGGCGAGGAGGCCTTCGCGCTTCCGGCATGATGCGCCCACGAACGTCACTGGATCGAAACCGTCACCGAACTGGCGAGGGACTTCGCCGCGAACGCCGCCGAGTTCGACGAAACGGCCGAGCTGCCCATCGCCAGCCTTCACGCCTTGCCCGCGACAGGGCGACGTTGCCCGCGGAGTTCGGCGGCGAGGACCTCAGCTATCGGAGCTACGGCGAGATCGTCCGTATTCTCAGCGCCGCCTGTTCGTCCACCGCGTGCGTCTGGGTGATGCACATCGGTGCCGCGGTCGGGCTGGCCCAGTTGTCCGCTCCCGACGTGGGGCGCTTCTATGCCGAAGAACTCATCGGCGGCAAGCGGTTCGCCAACGCGCTTTCGGAACCGAGCAGCGGCAACATGTTCCTGATGCCGCAGCAGAGCGCCGAGCCCGGCGACGGCGGATACCGGCTCACCGGCGCCAAGCGGTTCGTTTCCGGTTGTGATGCCGCCGACCATTTCCTGGTCAACGCGCTCGTCGGCGGCGAGCCCACGTTCTTCGGCGTCTCGCCGGACGACACGATGACCTTCGTGTCCATCTGGGACACGATGGGCCTGCGCGCCAGCCGAAGCCAGCTCGTCTCCTTCGAAGGGACCCTCCTGCGGGAGGACCGCAGGTGCCCGCCCTCGGCCGAGCGTCGCCCGAACCACATCGCGGCAGGCCTCGCGTTCCTGTCACTGGGGATCGCCGACGCGGTGGAGGAAGCTCTGGTCTCGCACGCCCGAAGCCACGTCATCCCCGCGACCGGGCAGCCACTCGCCGAAATGCAATGGCTCCAGTTCGAAGCCGCGGACGTCCACGCCCGTCTCGAAGCCGCGCGCGTGTACTCGCGGAACATGGCGTGGCTGGCGGACCGGAATTCACCGGAGTTCCTGCCCGCGACCATGACGGCGAAGGTGCTCGCGAACGACATCGCCCGCGAAGTCGCGCAGCTGGCGCTGAAAGCCGGTGGCGGTTCGGGCTTCCTGCGCACTTCGCCGATCCAGCGGCTGTTCCGGACACGCAGGTGGGCGGCCTGATGGCCTACTCGGCCGAAGTCCGCAGAGACCGGATCGGGAAGACGGTGCTCCTGCCGCAGGACTGACCTCGGATGGCCGGCCGGGTGACGTCAAGCCCGGCCGGTCCCGCCGAAGCGGGTCAGCAGCAGCCGCTGCCGCAGCAGTCGCAATCGCACCAGTCGTCGTTCCGCATGGTCATCCACCTCCTCCCTCGGGGTCGCAGCCGGGCGGGCACCAGGCGCCGGGAACCGGATCGGCGCAGTTCTCGCCGGACATCCCGGACAGCATGGAAGTGAGTTCGGCGCGCAGCTCGCCGAGCCGCGCCATCTCCGCCTCGATCTCGGCGAGATGGCGTTCCAGCATGGTTTCGGCGGGTTCGCACGGGCATACGCCGGTGTCACGCACGCTCAGCAGGTCACCGATCTCCGTCAGCATCAGCCCGAGCCGCTGGGTGCCGCGGATGAACCGCAACCTCTCGATGACGCCCTCGTCGTAGCGCCGGTGGGCACCGGTCGTCCGCGCGGGTGTGGGCAGAAGGCCGATGCGCTCGTAGTAACGCACGGTGTCCGGCCGCACGCCGGCGCGGGAGGTCACCTCGGACATGGTCAACGCCGTCAGCGCCTTCGTCGCTTCGGTTCGCATGATGCGAGGGTAGAACTTGGACTCGGCTCCAGAATCAAGTCCGGATTCCGATGGCGCTCACGAAGAGAAGACGACGGCCAGGCGCGTCCGCATCATTCGAGAGGGTGGAAACGGCGAGAGGACGGCACGGTGACTGACTTCCGGAACGTGATCAGGGACCTCACCACGGAGGGTGAACAGGTCGATGCCCTGGTGGCCGGCCTCGACGACGCGGGATGGGATCTGCCGACGCCCGCGACGGGCTGGTCGGTCAAACACCAGATCGCGCATCTCGCGTTCATCTTCAAGATCGCCGGGTTGTCCGCGGCCGAGCCCCGGGCCTTCGCCGAACTCGCGAAATCGTCGATGGCGCGCGGGTTCGACGCCGCCGTCAACGCGGCCCTCGACGACTACCTCGGCGACCCCAACGAGGTCCTGCTGAGCCGCTGGCGCGCCGAACGCGACGCCGGTATCAAGGCGCTCGCCGCGGTCCCGGCGGACCAGGTCGTCCCGTGGCTGGTCAACCCGCTGCCGCCGGCCATCCTCGCCTGCGCCGGGATGATGGAGCTGTTCGCGCACGGCCAGGACGTCGCGGACGCGCTGGGTGTGCGGCCGGAGCGGACGGACCGGCTCGCGTACCTCGTCGGCTTCGCGGTCCGGGTGCGGGACTTCGGCTACGAGGCGCGCGGCCTGACCCCGCCCGAGCAGGAGTTCCGGTTCGAGATCACCTCGCCGTCCGGGCAGTTGTGGACGTTCGGCCCCGAGGACTCGCCGGAGCGGATCACCGGGAGCGCGGAGGACTTCTGCCTCCTGGTCACGCGGCGCCGTCACCGCGACGATCTCGACGTCCGTGCCGAGGGCGCGCTGGCCGACCAGTGGCTGGACATCGCGCAGGCGTACCGCGGTCCGGCGGGCGAGGGGCGCTCGCCGGGACAGTTCGGCCGTTGAGAGTCCCGTCATTTCCGCGGTGATGGGGCATCCTGGAAGTCGCGATCAACTCGCACTCGGTGCGATCGTCGATGCACACGGGGTCTAGGAGGCGATCGTGACACGAGTGTGGCTGATCAGGCATGGGGAAAGCGAGTCCAACGCGGGCCTTCCCGGCGGGGAGCCGGGGGCTTCGGCGCTGACCGAACTCGGCAGACGGCAAGCCCTCGAAATCGCGGACTCGCTGTCCGAACCGCCTCGGTTGATCGTGACGTCGCCGTTCCTGCGGGCACGGCAGACCGCCCAGCCGACGATCGAGCGGTTCCCCGGTGCGGAGCGTGAGGAGTGGCCTGTCCAGGAGTTCACCTTTCTCGGCGAACTCCATGGACAGGTCACCACCACCGTCACCCGTAAGCCGTACACGGAGGCCTACTGGTCCCGTGCCGATCCGCACCACGCGGTGAACGGCGCGGAATCCTTCGCGGCGCTCTTCACCCGGACCCAGGATTTCCTGGCGCGGCTGGGAGACAGCGAACCCGGGCCGATCGCGGTCTTCACGCACGGGCTCTTCATCCGCGCGGTCATGTGGTCGTTGCTGACCGGGATCACCACGCCGGACAGCGAGGCCATGCGCGGATTCCGCACGTTCGCCGACACCTACCTCGTGCCGAACGGCAACATCACCGAACTGCGGTACACACCCGGGAAGCGGGTTCCGCGAGTGGTGGTCCCGCTCGCGTCCCGGTACGCGGACCGCTAGGGCTTCAGCAACAGCTGGAGCTTGTTCACCCCGGTCATGTTCGGGCTCGGGATGAACGACGGCGGAGCGGCCGGATCGGTGCGCAGATCAGGGAAGCGGTCCAGCAGGATGTTGAGCGCCGTCTTCCCTTCCAGCCTGGCGAGCGGGGCGCCGATGCAGAAATGGATCCCGCGGCCGAAGGCCAGGTGCGGGTTGTGCGCCCTCGCCGGATCGAAGGTGCCGGGATCCGTGAACGCACGCGGATCCCGGTTCGCCGCCGCGACCCAGATGCCGAGCATGCTGTCCGGCGGGATCGTCTGGCCGCCCAGTTCGACCTCGGTCGTCGTGGCGCGGGCGACGAGGGCGAACGGGCTGAGGAAACGCAACGATTCCTCGATGGCGGCGGGCAGCAGTGCCCGGTCCTCGCGGACACGCCGGTACTCCTCCGGATGGGAATCCAGGCACAGAACCGTGTTCCCGAGCAGCATCGTGGTGGTGATGTGCCCGGCGAGCAGCAGCACGTTCGCGAAGTTGACGACTTCGTTCTGCGTGAGTTTCGCGCCGTCGACCTCGGCTTCGACGAGTTTGGTCAGCAGGTCTTCGCGCGGGTTCCGCCGCCGGTCGTCGACATGCTCGGCAAGGTAGTTCACCAGGTTCTTTATCTGTGCGGCAGTTTCCTCGGCGGCCTTCTTGTCCTCCTCGGTCTGCTTGATCAGTGACCGCTGCTGGCTGTTCCGCAGCAACGTGTCGACCCATTCCTTGAACAGGTCGCGATCGCTCGCCGGGATGCCGAGCAGTTCGGCGATGACGATCACCGGCAGCGGGTAGGCCAGATGGGTCACCAGTTCCATCGAGTCCGCGCCGTCGACGGTGTCGAGGAGTTCGTTCGTCAGCGCGGCGATCCGCGGTTCGAGATCCGCGACGACCTTCGGCGTGAAGGCGTGGCTCACCAGCGTGCGCAGCTTCTTGTGATCCGGCGGGTCCATCACGAGCAGATTGCCCTCGACGAACAGGTCCTTGTCCGGTGAGAGCTCCTCGGGGATCAGCCGGGTGGTGTCGGAGGAGAACACCTTGGGATCACTCAGGGTCTTCAGCGCCTCTGCGTGGCCGTAGACGTTCCACATGCCCGTCTCGGAATCGAAACGGACCGGCTCGGCCGGGAACTCCTCTCGAAGCCAGAACTGGCCTTCGTGGACGCCCCAGTTTTCGGCGATCGTGGTCATGGCTTGCCCCCTTCTTCAGTGGTGGAGAGCCCGGATCAAGCGGGCTCCTCGGGGCCGTCCTTCCGGTAGATCCAGGCGCGATAGGACGAGATCAGATCCTGGAACGCCTGGATCACTTCGGCCGCGGTGGCGGCCACGTTCGCCGGGGACGGCGGCTCCGGCGGCTCGAACGCCGTCCGGATGATGTGCGCGAGAGCGTCGGCCTTCTCCTCGGAGTCGAGGTCGGCGCCGTCGGCGATGAAGCTGTCCATCAGGTAGAACCCCAGCGACGAGGCGCGCAGGGAAAAGAGCAGGTTCGGGATGTCGTCGCGCAGCAGGCCGCGGTCCGTCATCGTCTTCAGGTAGCGCTCGCTCACGACCGCGTCCTGATCCTGCAAAGGATGTTTCTTCAACCGGCCCAGCAGTTCGGTGTTGCCGGTGATGAGCGCGCCGAGCAACGGGTTCCGCTGGGTATGGAGGAAGACCGCCCGATGGAACCGGTGTGGGACGACTTCCGCCGGATCTTCGTCCAGCCGGGCAAGGAGATTCTCGGCGGCCCGGAGGGATTCACGCAGGAGCAACGCGTGGAAGAGGGTTTCCTTGGTGGGCCAGTGCAGGTAGATCGTGCCCTTCCCGATGCCCGCCTGACTCGCGATGTCCTCGATGGTCACCTTGCGATAGCCCAGCCGCGTCAGCAGGACGCCGGCCGCGTCGAGGATGCGATCGGCGCGACCGGCGGTGCGGTCCGGACGTTCTGCCACGTGCGCTCCCCATCTCTGACTTCGTGACCAGATTTGCTCATCTGGTCATCCGGTCAGTTAGACGGTAGCCCCGGGGGTGCCGGTCCGGCAAGGGAATCGACGAGTTTCTTAACGCAGACGGTGGGCGAGCAGGAACTTCCAGATGACCGGAGTCGCGTCGATGACGGTCGGAGTGACGGAGTCGTTGTTCGGCGCGGTGCTCGGCCAGACGTGCCCGGCACCTTCGACCCGGTAGTGCTGCAGCGAGCAACCGAGCCAGCGCTGAACGGTGACGTCGGTTTCCGGCGAATACCGGATCGGATGCGGGAAGCAGCCGTTCCGGTCCGCCCACGCGGCGAGCCAGTCCGGCAGCGCCGGCAGGCCCTTGGCGGGATTCCCGGCGTAGGGGATCGTCGCGTCGGCCGTGCCGTGGAAATCGAGAATCGGGGCGGGACGCGACGGGTGGCATTCGCCGCCCTGCGGGTAGAACGCGCCCGCGACGGGTGCGAACGCCGCGATCCGGCCCGGCATCCGGCAAGCGAGGACACCGACGAACCCGCCGCCGTTCGACTTGCCCGTCGCGTAGATCCGGCGGGAGTCGACACACAGTTCACGCTGGAGCGTGTTCAGCAGATCGCTGGTGAAGAGCACGTCGTCGGCTGCGGCCGAGTACGGCGCGCCGGTCCATGCCGATTCGCCGTCCGTTCCCGGAAGTCCTTGCGGATAGACGGAAATCGCGTCATACGCGGAAAATCCGGATAGCTCCTCCTGGTATTTCGACGTGCGTTTGTGGCCGTGGAAGGACAACACCAGCGGGTACGGCCGGGACGGCCGGTACTGAGGCGGAACGTGCACCGTGTACTCGCGGAGCAGGCCGCCGGACGTCAGCGTCCGCAGCGTCGTCGTCCCGGCGGGAACCGGGGACGGACGCTGGCAGCCGGTCGTCCGCACCGGGTGATCGATCGGCGATGGTGCGGCCGACGCCGTCGGGGCGGCGAACAGGCTCAGTCCGGCAGCGGCGGCGGCAGTCAGCGCGAGACGACGCAGGTACTTCGTGGGACCAGGCACGCGATCCTCCTTGATCGGGCGGCAGGGCGTGGTCAGGGTCACTCCTGCCGCGGGCCCGGTCAGCATTGTGTTCATTGAGTTTTCGGACCGCTTTCCGTCACCTCTGGCGGGCGTGCCGATCGGGCTCGCCGAGGATCCAGGGGTGTCCAGCCGGTCGCAGGTCAGCCGCAGGCGCGTTTCGCCGCGAGCACGCGGGTCAAGGCCTCGTCGACCCGGGCGGCCGGGAGGTCGCCGGACGCGAGCGCTTGCTCCAGGGTGGTCAGCACCGTCCCGACGTTGCCGCCGGAGGACCACAACGCTTGATCCGCTCCCGCCTGCAGGGCCTTGAGCACGGCCGTCTGGAGCGGGTACTGCGCCGTGATCGCCTTCATCGCCCCGAGATCGTCGGTGATCACCGGGCCGTTGAACGCGTAGTCCTTCCGCAGCAGCCGGTACGCCGGTGCCGACAGGGTCGACGGGGTGCCGCCGGTCAGATCGGGCACGTCCAGGTGTCCGACCATGACGCCGATCTCGCCGTACTCGCCGATGTCGCGGTACGGCACCAGGTCGACCTTGCGCAGCGAGGCGAGCGGCGGCGTTCGTACCAGTCCCTTGTGGGAATCCCCCGTGGCGTGCCCGTGCCCGGGGAAATGCTTCAGCACCGGCTGCACCCCCGCGTCCCGCAGGCCCTGCGCGAACGCCAGGACGTACTTGCGCGCGGTTTCCGGGGCCGCGCCGAACGATCGGTCGCCGACGATGTCGCGGTCCGGCTGGTCGGTGATGTCGGCGTCGGGCGCGTAGTCGACGGTGACACCGCGGGCTCGCATCTGCCGTCCTCGCTCGGCCGCCTTCGCCCGTACCTGCGCCGGCGTCAGTGTCGAGGCCATCTTCCGGGCGCTCGGCATGTCGCCGTCGAGGGCGTCGATCCGCTGGACACGGCCGCCTTCTTCGTCGATCGCGACCGACACCGGGACCTTCGCGGCGCGCTGGACGTCGTCCAGTGCGCGGTTCCGCAACAGGGCCGTCTCGTTGCCGCCGAGGAAGATCCCGCCGACCTGCTGGTCGCGCACCAGCTTCACCGCCGCCTGCGGGTCGCCGGCGTTCACGCCGACCACCACCAGCTGGGCCAGCCGCTGCCGGGGGCTCATCCCGGCGATGACGGCTTCGCAGCCTGGAACGGGCGCCTGCTCCGCCCTCGGTGACGGCGAGGGCGTGGGCTTGCTGGAGGCGGGCTGGCTTGAAGCGGCACTGCCGCGCGGCGGAGGTACGGTTCCCGCTGGCTGCGCGGATCCGGCCCCGTCGTTCGCCGTACCGCACTGCACGCTGGTGGCCAGGACGGTGGCGGCTCCCAGGATGACGGCCGCCCACCGCTTCGTCGTCTTCGGTCGCCCGGAGTTCATCGGCTCGTTTCGTTCGTCGTCCATGCCGGTGTCGACGGTAACCCCAGTTGCCCTTTCGTACGCGCTCGCGTGCCCTTTGATGCGTGACCGCGTCGGGCAGGGCGTTCGGCTTCACCTCCTTCCGGATCGTGTTCTCTCTGGTCAAGCCGGTGTTCGTGCTTGACAACTGGATCCGCTCCGCCGTAGATTACCACATGGTTATGGAACCGCAAGGTTATCCATCTCCTCCCCGGGTAGGCGACGGGGGAGGAGATCGTGAGAACTCGAACTCGTGAGACCTGCTCGAACCCAGGAACAGGAAGGCGGGCGACCGTGGCACAGGATCTGCTCGATGTCACCTTCGCGGCACTCGCCGACCCCACCCGCCGCGCGATCCTCGCGCGGCTCGCGCACGGCGAGGCCACGGTGACGGAGCTGGCCGAACCCTTCGCGATGAGCCAGCCCGCCATCTCCAAGCATCTGAAGGTGCTGGAGCGGGCGGGGCTGGTGGCAAGGGGGCGTGATGCCCAGCGCCGCCCCTGCCGGCTGGTGGCTCAGCCGCTGAAGAACGCGAACGAATGGCTCGGCGGCTACCGCCGCTACTGGGACGAGGCCTTCTCGGAGCTGGATCTCGTCCTCGACGGGGAGATGCGGCACCCGGAACGCCGTCCAGAGACCGATTGACCACCGCACGAGCGGAAAGGAACAGCACGATGGGACGAACTCTCAGCGTGACGAAATCCGGCGATCTCGAGATCGTCATGACGAGGTCCTTCGACGCGCCGAGGACGCTGGTGTTCGACGCGTGGACCAAACCGGAACTGGTGCGCCGCTGGTTCGGTCCGCGCGGCTGCGAGGTCGTCGAATGCGAGATCGACCTGCGGGTCGGCAGCAGGTGGCGCTACCGGCTGCGCCACGGCGGGACGGACATGGTGCTGCAGGGCGTCTACCAGGAGATCGACCGTCCGGAAAGGCTCGTCTCCCTCGAGACGAACGAGGACTGTGAGGCGTCGGAAGGCCAGGCCTTGGCGACTCTGACGCTGGTCGAACACGAAGGGGCCACCACGCTGACCCAGGTGGTGCGGTACGGCTCGAAGCGGGTCCGGGACGCCGTTCTCGAATCCGGGATGGAACGGGGCATCGGCGAGGGCTTCGGCAAGCTGGCCGAGTTCCTGGCCGCTCCGGTGGGGGCGTGAACACGATGACCGCCATCGCGGACCGATATCGCGTCCGGGCCGACGCCTTCGAGAGCAAGGTCGCCGCCGTCCAAGCCGGGCAGTGGGAGAGCGGATCTCCGTGTGAAGAGTGGAACGCCAGGGATGTCGTCGGGCACATCGTCGACATGCACGGCGCGATGCTTCGCCCCTTCGGGCGTGACCTCGGGCCGGCGCCATCGCTCCTGGACGACCCGCTGGGCGCCTTCCGTGCCGCGCGGGCCGATGTCGAAGCCGTCCTCGCCGATCCCGTGCTCGCGGCCACGGAACACGAGACACCGACGGGGAAGATGACCGCGGAACAGCACATCGACCAGGTCGTCAGTGCCGACATGGTGATCCACGGCTGGGATCTGGCCCGGGCCACCGGGCAGGACGACACGATCGATCCGGAGGAGATCGCCCGGATGTGGCCGGCGGCGCAGGCGATCCCCGATCAGATGAGGATTCCCGGAGCGTTCGGGCCCGGCATCGTCGTCTTCGGTCCCGAAGTGAAAGTGCCCGAAGACGCGCCCCTGCAGGACAGGCTGCTCGGCCTGATGGGCCGGGACCCGAACGCCTGACACGGATCAGACATGGATCCCGCGGTGTCGCCGGACGGGCCGGGAAGGAACAGGTACCTCGGCGGTATCGGTTCCCTTGGCCGCGGCCAGGACACGTTCCAGAACCGACAGAGAGGTGGTGAGCAAGGAGATCTGGTTCTGGATCCGAGTCCTGGCGATCTCCAGTTCGCCGGTCATCTCCGGCGAGGGCACCAAATGCGTGTGGTCCCCGGAAACGCACGGAAGGAGTTCCGCGATTTTGCCGCTGCACAACCCGGCCGAATAGAAGAGCTGGATCTGCAGGACCCTGGCGACGTCTTCTTCGGTGAAGGCCCGGTAGCCGTTGCCGCATCGAGCGGGAGTCAGCAGGCCTTCCGTTTCGTAGTACCGCAACGAGCGGACGCTCACCCCGGTTCGCTTCGCCAGTTCACCGATCTGCATGAGTCCACAGTAGCCGCGGGAACCGAGGTTGACCGTGACGTCGGCGTCAGGGTTTAGCTTCGCGTTCATGAGGCTGCTCGAAGTATTCCGCGGTACCGCGCTCCAGTTGACGAACCGCATGGCGATGGCCCCGATGACCAGGGGGCGCGCGGACGATGTCACCGGCCTACCGCATCCACTGACGGCCGAGTACTACGCGCAGCGCGCGAGCGCCGGTTTGATCGTGAGTGAAGGTGTCTGGGTGAACCGGACCGGCAAGAGCGGCCCCGGTATTCCAGGGCTGGCGACAGAGCAACAGGCCGAGGCATGGCGCGCGGTGACGGCGGCCGTGCACGAGAAGGGCGGCCGCATCTTCGCGCAGCTCTGGCACGCGGGGAGGGTCACTCACCCCGGAGTGATGGGCCGGACGCCGGTGGCGCCGTCGGCGGTCCAGCAGGCCGGGCGGATCTTCTCGGCCGGAGGCTGGACGGACACGGTCGAACCTCGTGCGCTCGGCGAGGAGGAGATCGGTGAGGTGGTCCAGGACTTCGCTTCGGCGGCCCGGCGAGCCATCGAGGCGGGATTCGACGGCGTGGAGCTCCACGGTGCCAACGGCTACCTCATCCAGGAGTTCCTCGCCGACAACACCAACCGCAGGGAGGACCGTTACGGCGGCTCGGTCGCCGCCCGGCTCTGCTTCCCGCTCGAGGTGGTGGCGGCCGTGGTCCAGCAGATCGGCGCGGCCAGGGTCGCCCTGCGGATCTCGCCGGGAAACCCGGAGAACGACATCGTGGAAGGCGACTGGAAGGAGGTGTACTCACGGCTCGTGGCGGAACTTCGCCGGTACGAGCTCGCGTACCTGCACGTCATCGACACTCCTGACGCCGAGGTGCTGTCGCATCTGCGGCCCTTGTGGCCAGGAACGCTCATCGCGAATCTGCGGTCCGAGGAGCCGACCACCCGGGACGAGGGTGAGTCCTTGATCGAGTCCGGGCTGGCCGACGTGGTCGCTTTCGGCAGGTTGTTCATCGCGAACCCGGATCTGCCCGCCCGTTTCGCTCTCCGTGCTCCGCTGGCTCGGGCGGACCACGCCGTCTACTACGGCGCCAGGCTCAATGGCTACACCGACTTCCCGGCGTTCGAACCGGACTCGGCGAAGTTCGCCTGTTCGGCGCGCAGCTGATCTTCGCCGCCCGCTCTACAGTGCGGGGATGGTCAAGACGGCAGTGGAAATCGCGGCGGCTGTGCGTGCCAAGGAACTCGATCCGGTCCAGGTGACCCGTGAGGCGCTGGCCCGGATCGCGGCGGCGGACGGGGTGATCGGTGCGTTCCGCCGGGTGCGGGCCGAGGAGGCACTCACCGAGGCAGCCGCTGTCGCCGAACGTCCGGACCTGGCGGATCTGCCCTTGGCCGGGGTGCCGGTCGCGGTCAAGGACGTCGCGCCGATCGAAGGCGAATACGCCTCGTGGGGGTCGCGTGCGGGTTCGTCGACGCTGTCCTCAGAGGACGGTGAGATAGCGCGGCGCCTACGCGCGGCCGGAGCGGTGATCGTCGGCCTGACCCGGGTGCCGGAGTTGTGCATCTGGCCGTCGAGCGACGATCCGGACGGGACAGCGCGCAATCCGCGCAATCCGTCCTATGCCGCCGGTGGTTCGTCGGGCGGAAGCGCCGCGGCCGTCGCGGCCGGGTTGGTGCCTATCGCGCACGGCACGGACGGGCTGGGGTCGATTCGGCTCCCGTCCGCGATGTGCGGGATCGTCGGTCTCAAACCGGGTAAGGGCGTGGTCCGTGTACCGGGGGAGAACGGCTGGTTCGGCCTGTCCACGCACGGTCCGATGAC
Source organism: Amycolatopsis sp. NPDC043885 (assembly GCF_056435685.1). NCBI lineage: Bacteria > Bacillati > Actinomycetota > Actinomycetes > Pseudonocardiales > Pseudonocardiaceae > Amycolatopsis > Amycolatopsis sp. NPDC043885. The sequence goes on along the minus strand of NZ_JBWKEA010000006.1, from coordinate 358,597 downwards.
GACCACCGTGGCCGACGCCGCCGTGCTGATGTCGGTCCTCGCCGAAGAGCCGGGGCTGACGGACCTCGTCACCCCGAAGCGGTCCCGCATCGCTTTGTCGACCCAGGTCCCGCTGACGAGGGCGCCGCTGCCCCGCGCGTTCAGCCGTGCCGTCGCCCAGGCCGGAGAGCTGTTCCGTGCGGCAGGGCACACCGTCGCGCCCGGCACGCCCCGGTACAGCGCCGGAGCGATCGGTGGCCTCCTGGTGCGCTGGGTCGCGGGCCCTGCCGAACAAGCGGCCGAGTTCGATCTCGCCGCGCTCCAGCCCCGGACACGCACCCACGTCCGGCTCGGGCGGCTGATGGCCGAACGCGTCCGGGAGAGCACCCGGGAGCGCTGGCTGGAGCGTGCCGAAGAGTTCTTCACCGACCACGATGTCCTGGTCACGCCCATGATCGCGACGCTCCCGCTCAAGGCCCGCACCTGGCACGAAAGCCGGTGGATCGCCAACGTGCTGCCATCCGTGCGTGTGGCGGGCTTCGCGGGCCTGTGGAATCTCGCGGGCTATCCGGCGATGTCCGTGCCGGTCGGGGTGCATCCTTCGGGCATCCCGGCCTGCGTCCAGCTCGTCGCCGCGCCCGGCGGGGAAGCGCTCCTCCTGGGCCTCGCCGCCCAGCTCGAAGCGGCCAATCCCTGGCCGCGCACCACCGCCTCCTGACCGTTCCCAGAAGGGAGCAAGGGACCTTTGCTGTCACTCTCCAAAAGAGAGTGACAGCAAAGGTCCCTTGCTACTTCGTGCTGTTCAGGAGCCGGTTTTGGCGGGTGACGGCTTCTGCCCGTTCGACTTCGGGCCGTTCTGCTCGTTCTGTCCGTTCTTCGGCGCAGCGGCGGCAGGCGCCGAAGGAGCGGGCTTGGGAGAAGGTTTGGCGGCGGCCGGAGCGGCGGCCTTCGAGGCGGGCGGCTCGGCGGGCTTGCCCGCCGGCTTCTTCTCCTCGGCCTTGCTGTCGCCACCGACGAGCTTCGAAGCGTGCGGGATCACCGACTCCTCGGGCAGTGCCGCGAGCATCGCCTCGCTGCCCTTCAGGACCTCGTCGGCCTGCATCAGGCTCTTGCGGGCCTGCTCGCGGATCTCCGCCAGCCGCTCGACCTTCCGCTGGGCGGCGGTCGTGCGCTGGGCGGCGGTCGTCGTGGCCTCGTCGAGCCGGCGCTTGGCTTCGGCCGTTGCCTCGTCGATGCGGCGCTTCGCCTCCGCGGTGGCCTCGGCGATCCGGCGCTCGGCCTGATTCTTGCTGGCCGTCTGCTGGTCGGCGATGTGCTTCTCGTGCGCGGCGCGCTGAGCCGCGATCGTCTGATCGAACTCGCGCTCGATCTTCCGGCGCTTGCGCTCGGCCTCGTTGTCCAGCAGTTCCCGGCGCTGGGCGGCCTCGACGGTCAGCCGCTGGACCTCGGCCCGCGTCTCGGCGAGCGCCGATTCGTGCTCTGAGTGCAGCGCGTCCGCCTGCTTGTCCAGCTCGGCGACGAGCCGCGTGTAGCGCTCACGGAGCTTCTTCGAAGCTTCGCTCGACGACGCCCAGTGCTTCTCGGCGGCGACCTCGGCACGCTTCGTGATCTCTTCCGCGCGCGCCTGTGCGAGCGTGACGGTGCGCTGCATCCGCTCGTCGAGGTCTTCGAGCCGCTCCGGCGGCTTCTTCAGCTCCTCGATCCTGGCGTTCAGCTTCGCCACCTCGTGGCGGACGGTTTCGAGTTCGCGCGTGGCCGATGTCGCCTGCGCGATCGCGGTGTCGCGGTCGGTGATCACGCGATGCAGCTGGGCTTCGAGATGATCCAGATACTGGCGCACTTCGTTCCGGTCGAAGCCGTGCCAGGCCTGGGTGTATTCGCGCCGCAGGGGCAACAGGCCGTTGTCTCGCTCGGGAACCATGGCCACGACGGTACCTGCGTACCCGGTGTCGCCGTTGTCAGGCTTCGTGATTCACCGACGTGTGTCGGCTCTCAGCTGCGATCCCTCACCTGAACGGCCGCCACCCGTGTGCGCAGTGTCACCAATGGAAGCCGCGGCTGAGCCGGGCGAGCGCCATCGCCGCACGAGACAGATGCTGCTCGCCCTTCCCGATCTTGAGCCCGCCTTCGCCGCCCGCGGCCGCGGAATCCGGGAACACCCGGAATCCTTGGTAGGCCACGGCATCCGTGAGTCCCGGTGTGAGCGTGTACGCGAGCCCGATCGCCTGCCCGGCGGGCGTGCCGATGTGCTTCGGACGCTCCCTCAGCGCCTTCATCACCATGTCCGCCGCCTGATCCGGGGATTTGGTCGGAAACGCGTCGTAGATCTTCGTCGGCCGGATCATCGGCGTACGCACGAGTGGCATGTGGATGGTCGTGAAGGTGATTCCATCGCCGTGGGTCTCGGTCGCGGCGATCCGGGAGAAATAGTCCAATGCGGCCTTCGACGCCGCATACGCCGAAAAGCGCGGCGCGATTCCCTGGACGCCGATCGACGAGACGTTGACGATATGCCCGAACTTCCGCTCGGACATATGCGGCAGCACCGCGAGGATCAGCCGCACCGCGCCGAAGTAATTGATCGCCATCGCGCGCTCGTAGTCGTGGAACCGGTCGTACGACAGTTTGATCGACCGCCGGATCGACCGGCCGGCGTTGTTCACGAGCATGTCGATCCGGCCGTGCTCGGCGAGCATCGCGTCGACGGCCTTGTGCACCGATTCCTCGTCGGTCAGGTCGGCCGGGTACACCGACGCGGTGCCGCCCGCGGCGATGATCTCGTCCCGCACTTCTTCGAGCTCGTGCTGCCGCCGTGCCACGAGCAGCGGCACCCCGCCCGCGGCGGCGACCTTGATCGCGGTCGCCCGGCCGATGCCCGAAGACGCGCCGGTGATGATCACGCGACGGCCGTCCAGTTCGCCGCGCGGGCCGTGCTTGCGGGCGCGGAACGGGTCCAGGTGCTCTCGCCAGTAGCGCCACAGGGTGGGCGCGTAGTCCTCGATCCGGGGCACCTCGACGCCCGAACCGATGAGTGCCTTGCGCGTCGACGCCGACGAGAACACCGACGGGAACGCCATGGTCTCCAGCAGCACCGGCGGGATCCCGAGCCGCTCCAGCACGGCGTCACGCGCGATCGTGAAGCCGGGGATGTGCTCGCTCAGTTTCACCAGGTTGACGATGCCCTTGGACACGCGTTCGTTGAGCTGTACGGAGATGGTCGGCGCACCCGCCGCCTTCGCGAACGCGTTGTAGACCGAGACGACCGGCTGCGGTTCCGGGTTGACCAGGTGGAACGCGCGCCCGTCGAGCCCCTTCGTGGTGATCAGGGCGTTCAGCGATTCGGCGACGTAGTCGACCGGGACGACATTGGTGTCGCCGAGGTCGGGGCCGACGATCGGCACGTCGGGCAGCCCGGCGAGCCTGCTGATCGCGGGGAACAGGTAGTACGGGCCGTCGATCTTGTCCATTTCGCCGGTCTCGGAGTTCCCGACGACGACCGCGGGCCGGTACACCCGCCACGGCACGTCCTGCTGCTCGCGCACGAGGCGCTCCGCCTCGAACTTCGTGCGGTGGTACGGCGTGACGAGCCGCTGGCCGACGTCGAACATCTCTTCGGTGAACATGCCCTCGTGGTCACCGGCGACGGCGACCGAGGACACGTGGTGCAGGCAGCCCGCGTTCAGATCGGCGGCGAGCGCGATCACCTGCGCGGTGCCCTCGACGTTGGCCTTGATGCTGGCTTCGTCGTCGGCGGTGAGGTCGTACAGGGCGGCGAGGTGGACGATGTGATCGACGCCGCGAAGCCGCTCACGGTCCTCCCCGGAGACGCCGAGCAGTGGCTCGCCGAGGTCACCGGTGACGAGGGTGACGCGTTCCGGATGCGGCCAGGCGTTCACGAGTTTGGCGAGTTTGTCCCGCGAGGACGCCCGGACGACGAGCGCGACCTCGTCGACGTCGTCCCTGGTGAGCAGCAGCCGGGTGAATTGGCGCCCGATCAGCCCGGTCGCCCCGGTCACCAGAAAAGTCGCCATTCGCCTCACCCTTCACCGTGCTCGCCCGCGTCCCCCGGCATTCTGCTGCATCAGGACGGCGAGGACCACCACGACACCAGTGAAGTTACTCACGGGTAACTAGGCGGGGTCGGCGATGACGACCCGGTTCTCGGCGTAGCCGGTCTCCCCGCCGACCCAGCGGCCGCCACAGGTGACGAGGACTATCCGATGTGGACCGGACTGGCCGAACAGCTCGTCCGCCCGCTGCGGCAGTTCGTTCTTCTTCAGCGTGATCAGCTGGGAGACCTTGTACTGCCAGGACTTGCCCGCCTTGTCGACCACTGTGACCGTGCCGCCGATCCGCTCGGTCCACAGCTCGGCGAACGGACCCGTCGCGCCCTTCCAGTTCACGTGGCCCGCGAACACGCTCGCGCCGGTGGCCGCGCTCAGCTCGGCGCCCCACCAGGTCACCTCGCCGAGATTCTCCGGCACGGGAAGCTCCGCGCCCGGCCCGAGTTCCTTGCGCACGAGTTTCGCGGCACCGCCCGCGGGCAGCCGGATCGTCCCCGGCCGCTGCGGTTTCGGGGCTTCGGGCTTCTTCGACACCGGCGGAGTGGCCGTCGGAGTCGTGGGGACGACGTCCGGCGGAGGCGGGACCTCCTGTTGCGCGGGCGCGGCCGGAGCGCCGCCCGCGACCGAGACGGAGACGGCCTGGGCCGTCCCCGTCACCACTGTCGTCGGCGGCCAGATGAGCAAGGCCGCGACGAGGTCCGCGCACAGGACCGTGACGGCTCCCAGCGCGAACCCGCGTCGTACTGACATCCCAGAACCTCTTAGCGTCGCGAAGACCGCCGCGCGGCCACGCCCACCATCAGCGAACCGAGCAGCGCGAGCGCGCCGACGCCGAGGATGCCGGCGGTCGACGCCGAATTCTCGACGGTGCCCTGCATCATCGCCACCGGCCGGTCGCCGGCGGGGATGGTGCGCGGTACCTCGTTGGGCGTGTTGGCGACCTTGAGCGCCAGCGTCTCACCCGGTTCGACCTCACCGCAGGCGGATGGCGGATTCTTCGGGTCGAACGCGTTGGTGTAACCCGGCGGCGCGCTGACCTCGACCACGCAGATCTCCTGCGGGGTCCGCAGGTTCTCCACGATGACGGTGCCGTTCTCGCCTTCGGTGGTGACGACGGCGGGTTTGCCGTCGGCGCCGTTGAGGGGTTTGCCGTCGTGGCCGATCGCGGCCGTCGTCTTGTCCTTCGCGGTGATCCGCAGCACGGCGCCCGCCACGCCCTTGTCGGTCTTCGCGTCGACCTTCGTCACCTGGACCTTGCCCGGCTTCGAAACGACCGCGACACCTTGGGCCTTCAGTTCCTTCTCGCCGCCGGTCGAGACGACCTTCTGCACGCCGGTCTTGACGGGGAACTGCACGTACGGCCGGTCCGCCGGGGCGGACAGCGAGCTGGCCAGCTTCGGCTGGTCACCGGTCGGCGTCACCTTGACCGTGACGGTGCCGTCCTCGCCCGTCTTCACCGTCGTGGCCTTCTCGGCCTTGGCGTTGGATGTCGACGCGGGCTTGGTGCTCTCGCCGCTGTCGACGGTCGCGTTCGACGGCGTGAGCTGCACGGGCACGCCGGAGACGCCCTTGCCCTTGGCGTTCTTGACGCTGATCGTCCACTCGCCGGCGGTGCCGATGTGCTGGTCTTCCTTCGGCGGCGTGATCGCGGTGGTCCACGGGCCGCGGTTCGCTTCGGCGTCCTTGGTCAGCTTCTCGACGGCCGTGGCGCCTTCGGGGAACTGGGCCTTCAGCTTGTCGAGATGATCTTGGATCTTGTAGCCGATCTTGTTGGAAGGCAGCTCCGGGTCGGTGTCGGCGTCGGATCGCGGCTTGGCCGTCCAGGAATGGAGCAGGTGAGCGAGTGCGGCGGCTTCGGCGTTGTCCTGCGTGCCACCGTAGCGAAGCAGCAGGTAGGAGATGTTGGCCGCGATGTCCGCGGGCAGCTTCTGTCCCCACTTGTCCAGCAGCTCGTCGCCGGGCTTGTACTCCTCGTTCGTGTCCGGCGCCTTCTGCTGGAAGCTCACGCAGAAGACGTGCTTGCCGTTGACGACGTAGGAACCGAGCCAGTCCTTCTTCGGTTTCACGTCCTTGTAGGGCTGGCCGGGTGTAACCCCGAAGCCGATGCCTTCGTTGTCGGCGGCCGAGGCCGGTGTCACCGCGACGGTGGCGGACAAAGCGCCTAGCAGGCACGTCGCGATCAGGCTGGTCAAGGCGCGCGAACGCACGCTCGGGCGTGTGGTCCACCCCATGGTGTGTTGACTCCTTTGGCCGTGCTCCGCCCCGGCGCATTTACGTCGGCGCAGGTCACACGATCGATAGGTTCCCCGACACGCCTTCGGTGACTATCCGAACACGTAACGTGGAGGGTGGCGGGTGATCAGCGGTTTTGGCAATACGGCATCAGGTGGGGTATCGGTGAACGGTCGGTGATCTCCACCGCATACGGTGTGGGGGATGGGCGTCGCGCCGATTGTGAGTAAAGTCGTCTTTACTTCGACGGGAACCGGGCGGCCCACGCGGTCGTTGAACCCGATGCAGGTGCCAGTAGATCCAGGAGGATCAGGTGCGATCCAGTAGCAACCCGGCGTTCCGGAACCTGCCGCGTGGCGCGGCGCAGTACGGACCCAACGTAGGCTTCAACCAACCCCAGGGCGGCGTGCCCGGCTACGGCCCTCCGCAGACCTCCGCCGGCGCCGACGACCGTCCGATGACCGTCGACGACGTCGTCATCAAGACGGCGCTGAGCCTCGGCACCGCGCTGGTGACCGGTGTGCTCACCGCGATCTGGGCGATCAGCCAGCTGCCCGTGGACGCCGCGGGCCGGATCACCGGTATCAGCGGCGGCGTGATCGGCGCGCTCGTCGGCGGCATGATCGTCGGCCTCGTGATCTCGCTCGTGATCATCTTCAAGCAGAAGCCGAGCGGTCCGCTCACGCTGGCGTACTCGGCCGCCGAGGGTGTCTTCCTCGGTGCGATCAGCGGTCTTTTCGAGGCGCTGTACCCCGGTATCGCGCTGCAGGCGATCATCGGTACCGCGGGTGTCTTCATCGCGATGCTGGTCGTCTACAAGACCGGCGCGGTCAAGGTCACCCCGAAGCTGACGAAGTGGATCATCGGCGCCGTCGTCGGTGTCGCGATCCTGATGCTGGTCAACCTCATCACCAGCTTCTTCGGCTTCAACCCGCTGCGTGACGGCGGGCCGATCGCGATCATCTTCAGCCTCGTGGTGATCGGTGTCGCGGCGTTCAGCTTCCTGCTCGACTTCGACCAGGCCGACCGGATGATCCGCGAAGGCATGCCGTCGAAGTGGGCGTGGTTCGCCGCCTTCGGTCTCATGACCACCCTGGTCTGGCTGTACCTCGAGATCCTGCGGTTGCTGTCGTACTTCCAAAACGACTGATCCGGGCTTTCGCGAAAGGGCGCTCCGAGCGATCGGGGCGCCCTTTTTCGTCGCCGCGAATACGCTGACCCCATGACCGAGCACAGTGGCGAACCCGCCAGGCCGAAGCGTTCCAAGTGGTTCTGGGTCGGCCTCCTGGTGCCGGTCGCGATCGTGGTGCTGAGCGCGTCGTCGTGGATCGTCGGCTACCTCTCGAACACCGACGACGTCCGGGTGGGGGACTGCTACGCGGTCACCACTTTCGGTGACATCGGCGAGGATCCGGTCAAGGCGGACTGTGGTTCGGCCGAGGCCAACGCGAAGGCCGGCGCGAAGACCGACGCGGGTGGCGCTTGCCCCGCGGGCGAGTATGACCAGCTCACCGTCGACAAGACCTTCGCCTCGTACAAGCTCTGCATGATGATCAACGCCAAGCAGGGCGACTGTCTCGAGAACTTCCTGGCCGACAGCGTGGCCTACCAGAAGGTGCCCTGCTCGGATCCCGCGCGGGACGCGGAGGTCCTGAAGGTGGTCGACAGTGTCGCGACCTGTGACGACACGGACGCGACTCACCTCAAGAGCTACTCGACACCGCCCTCGACGGTCTGCGTGAAGAGCACCAAGTAGCAAGGGACCTTTGCTACCGCAGCCATCCGGCACTGCGCGCGCCGCCGTTCGTCGCACAGAGTGGGACGCGCTGCGACCGGGCCGCCACCGGTCCTAACGTTGCTCGTCCCCCACCCCGCCGATCGACCTGGAGTCCTGGTGGCGACGACCGAAACCCAAGCCGGCGAGAGGAAACTTCTCGACTTCCCGACCTCCTGCGCCGCCCCGGTCCCGCGACCGGAGGAACCGGTCAAGGTCGTGCCGCTGGCGGTCGCGGGTGCCCTCGCGGTCGGGCTGACCTGGTACGTCTGGGCCGCGCACGGGGCTAAATTCGGTGTCCTGCTCATCCTCGGCCTGCTGCTCGGCCTCGCGCTCTTCCACTCACGTTTCGGGTTCACTTCGGCCTGGCGCCAGCTGATCGCGGTCGGGAACGGCCAGGGCCTGCGGGCGCACACGCTGCTGCTCGGCACGGCGGCGACGTTGATCGCGCTGATCGCGGGCACCGGATCCGGGCTCTTCGGCAGCTCGCCGAATCCGACCGCGGGTGGGCTTGGGCTCGCGCTGTTCGTCGGCGCGACGATCTTCGCCATCGGCATGCAACTGGGTGGCGCGTGCGCTTCGGGAACGCTGTTCGCGGTCGGCTCCGGGCAGTCGACGATCGTGCTGACCCTCGGCGGTTTCATCACCGGGTCCGTCCTCTGCACGTGGGCGTATCCGCTGCTGTCGGGCTGGCCCGAATTCAAGGGCATCCTGCTCGCCGACCATGTCGGCTGGTTCGGTTCGTGGGCGATCACCGTCGCCGTCCTCGCCGCGATCGTGCTGGGGACCCGGTTCGTGCAGAAGCGCCGCAACCCGCCGCCGGTCGACGTCGTGCCGACCGCGCGCGGTTTCGCCCGGATCTACCGCGGCTCCTGGCCGATCCTCGTCGGCGCCGTCGTGCTCGGGGTGCTGGCGGGCGCGGTCTTCCTGGTCTCCGGCGGGATCTGGGGTGTCACGAGCGCGTTCAGCCTGTGGGGCGCCAAGATCCTGCAGGTGTTCGGCCTGCACCCCGAGACCTGGGAGTTCTGGCGGATCAAGGCGAACGCGGCGTCGCTGGCGGGGCCGATCTGGAAGGACAAGAACAGCCTCACCGACATCGGCATCATGATCGGCGCGGGTGTCGCGGCCGCGGCGGCGGGCGCGTGGAAGATCCACAGTTCGATCCCGTGGCGGACCGCGGTCGCCGCGGTGCTCGGCGGGATCCTGATGGGCGTCGGCGCGCGGATGGCGGGCGGGTGCAACATCGGTGCCTACCTCGGCGGCATCTCGGTCGGCAGCCTGCACGGCTGGCTGTGGGGCGTCTTCGCGCTCGGCGGCACCTGGATCGGGCTGAAGCTGCGACCGCTGTTCGGGCTCGGCAACCCGGCTCCCACGGACAGCATCTGCTGATCACTCTTCGTGACAAGACGTATGCGGGTCTGCCCTTTAGGCCTGCATGCGGGGAAAAGGTTGGCAGGTAAAACCCGTGTTCGGCTACCCTCGGCTACGTACTGAGCTTGCGCATTAATGCACAAGCTCGTTTGGGGAGCTCGGCGCGAGGCCGGGCGTCGATTCCGTAGTCGCGACCGCGGGGGGTTGTCGCGTCCCGGGGGACACTGAGCATCAGGGACGGATTTTTCATGTCAACGCAAAGCCCGGCCGCACCGGGCGGCGACAAACTCGACGCCGGCGTGCTCAAGATCGCCGGCGTCGTCATCCTCGGCGCGATCATGGCGATCCTCGACACGACGGTCGTCAACGTCGCGCTCCAGAAACTGACCATCGAGTTCCAGACCTCGTTCGACACCATCCAGTGGATCGCGACCGGCTACATGCTCGCCCTGGCGACGGTCATCCCGATCACCGGCTGGGCTTCGGACCGGTTCGGCACCAAACGGCTCTACATGACCGCGATCGGGCTGTTCCTGATCGGGTCGATGCTCGCCGGCATGGCCTGGGACGTCGAATCGCTGATCGTCTTCCGGGTCCTGCAGGGCTTCGGCGGCGGCATGCTGATGCCCGCCGGCATGACGATCCTGACCAGGGCCGCCGGACCGCACCGGATCGGGCGCGTGATGGGCGTGCTCGGGGTGCCGATGCTGCTCGGCCCGATCGGCGGCCCGATCCTCGGCGGCTGGCTGGTCGACGCGGTGAGCTGGCGCTGGATCTTCTACATCAACGTGCCGATCGGCCTGATCACCATGGCCATGGCGTGGCGCCTGCTGCCGAAGGACCGGCCGGAGCCCAGTGAACGCTTCGATTTCCTCGGCATGCTGATGGTCTCGCCCGGCCTGGCGGCGCTGATCTTCGGTGTTTCGAACATCCCGGCGGCGGGCGGTGTCGGCGCGGTGGACGTCTGGCTGCCCGCGCTGGCCGGGATCGCGTTGCTGGTGGCGTTCGTGGTCCGGGCGAACCGCGTGGCGAACCCGCTGCTCGACCTGAAACTGTTCAAGAACCGGTCGTTCTCCGTCGCCATGGTGACGATGACCTTCTTCTGCGTCGCGTTCTTCGGCGCGATGCTGCTCCTGCCGACGTATTTCGTGCTGGCGCGCGGCGAATCGGCGATGAACGCCGGTCTGCTACTCGCCCCGCAGGGTGTCGGCGCGATGCTGACCATGCCGATCGCGGGCCGGTTCGCGGACAAGATCGGCGCGCGGAAGATCGTGCTGCCCGGTCTCGTGCTGATGCTCGCCGGCCTGATCGCCTTCACCCAGATCACCGCGGCGACGCCGTACTGGCTGCTGCTTTCGGCGCTGTTCGTGATGGGGCTCGGCATGGGCGCGACGATGATGCCGATCACCTCGGCCGCGTTGCAGACGCTCAAGTCGGAGGACATGGCGAAGGCGTCGACGGCGACGAACATCCTGCAGCAGACCGCCGGGGCGATCGGTTCGGCGGTGCTGTCGATCATCCTGGCGGCGCTGCTCGCCGGGAAGTTCGGTGTGCCGACGGCGCAGGGGCAGCTGGCCGCGACGGCCGCGGTGATGAACCCTGCGACGCGCGAAGCGGCTTCGGGGCTGACCGCGGACGCGTTCTCGACGACGTTCCTGTGGTCGATGATCCTGCTCGCGCTGTGCCTGATCCCGGCGGCGTTCCTGCCGAAGACCAAGCCCGCGCTGCCGGAGGGCGCGGACGGCGAGGTCGCCGCGGTCCCGCCGATCATGACCCACTAGGCCCGAAAGGGAGCAAGGGACCTTTGCTCGCGTCGGTTAGTGCACTAACGAACGCGAGCAAAGGTCCCTTGCTCCCTTTCCGCAGGTCAGCGGGTCAGGAGAGGCGCTCCAGGACCATCGCCATGCCCTGGCCGCCGCCGACGCACATCGTCTCGAGCCCGAACTGCTTGTCGTGGTGGCGCAGCGAGTTGATCAGCGTCGAGGTGATCCGGGCGCCGGTCATGCCGAACGGGTGGCCGACGGCGATCGCGCCGCCGTTGACGTTCAGCTTGTCGAGGTCGATCCCGAGGTCCTTGTAGGACGGGATGACCTGCGCGGCGAACGCCTCGTTGATCTCGACGAGGTCGATGTCACCGATGGACATCCCGGCGCGGGCGAGGGCCTGCTTCGACGCTTCGACCGGGCCGTAGCCCATGATCTCCGGCGACAACCCGGAAACGCCGGTGGAGACGACCCGGGCGAGCGGCGTGAGGCCGAGTTCCTTCGCCTTGGTGTCGGACATGATGATCACCGCGGCCGCGCCGTCGTTGAGCGGGCAGCAGTTGCCCGCGGTGATCCGGCCGTCGGGGCGGAAGACCGGCTTGAGGCCGGAGACGCCTTCGAGGGTGACGCCGGCGCGCGGGCCGTCGTCCTTCGAGACCACGGTGCCGTCCGGCAGGGTGACCGGCGTGATGTCCTTGGCCCAGAAGCCGTCCGCGATGGCCTTCTCGGCGAGGTTCTGCGAGCGGACGCCGAACTCGTCCATCTCCTCACGCGAAACGTTCTTCAGCCGCGCCAGGTTTTCGGCGGTCTGGCCCATCGCGATGTAGACGTCCGGCAGGGCGCCGTTCTCGCGCGGGTCCGTCCAGCTGTCGGCGCCCTCGGCCGCCACCTGCGCGGTGCGGGCCTCGGCGTCGGCGAACAGCGGGTTGTGCGTGTTCGGCCAGGAGTCGGAGCTTCCGTTGGCGAAGCGCGACACGGTCTCGACGCCGGCGGAGATGAACACGTCGCCTTCGCCGGCCTTGATCGCGTGCAGCGCCATGCGGGTGGTCTGGAGGCTGGAGGAGCAGTACCGGGTGATCGTGCAGCCGGGCAGGTGGTCGTAGCCGAGTTCGACGGCGACGGCGCGGCCCATGTTGAAGCCCTGCTCGCCGCCGGGGAGACCACAGCCCAGCATGAGGTCTTCGATCTGCGTCGGGTCGAGTTCGGGGACCTTGTCTAGCGCGGCGCGGACCATCTGCGCGGCGAGGTCGTCCGGGCGGATGCTCACCAGCGATCCCTTGCCGGCGCGGCCGATCGGGGATCGGGCGGTGGAGACGATGACGGCTTCGGGCATGGAACGACACTCCCTTGTTTTCGATCCAGACGCGCTAAGCGGTTGCTCACCTCGCATCCTCCACCGGAGGAAGGTGCGGGTCAAAGGCGAACGCGATCCACGCCACTCTTTACGACGACACCCCCTTACGCCGGAGTTCGAGCAGGCACATCGCGACCTGCGGCGTTTAGGCTGTGAGTGTGGAATACGTCGAGCACATCGTGGACCTCGTGGGCAACACCCCTCTGGTCAAGCTGAACGCACTGGCCGAGGGGCTCCAGCCGCTCATCCTGGCCAAGGTCGAGTACGTCAACCCCGGCGGCAGCGTCAAGGACCGCATCGCGCTGCGGATGATCGAAGCCGCGGAGCGGTCCGGCGAGCTGAAGCCCGGCGGCACCATCGTCGAGCCGACGTCCGGCAACACCGGCGTCGGGCTGGCCATGGTGGCGCAGCGCAAGGGGTACAAGTGCGTGTTCGTCTGCCCGGACAAGGTCAGCGAGGACAAGCGCAACGTGCTCAAGGCCTACGGCGCCCGCGTCGTGGTCTGCCCGACCGCGGTCGCGCCGGAGCACCCGGACTCGTACTACAACGTCTCCGACCGCCTCGTGCGTGAGATCGAGGGCGCCTGGAAGCCGAACCAGTACGCCAACCCGGAGAACCCCGCCAGCCACTACCACTCGACCGGCCCGGAACTCTGGCGCCAGACCGAGGGCAAGATCACGCACTTCGTCGCGGGCGTCGGCACCGGCGGCACGATCTCGGGCACCGGCAAGTACCTCAAGGAGGTCAGCGACGGCCGCGTCCAGGTCATCGGCGCGGACCCCGAAGGCTCGGTGTACTCCGGCGGGTCCGGGCGGCCGTACCTGGTCGAGGGCGTCGGCGAGGACTTCTGGCCGGACACCTACGACCGGAACATCGCCGACCGGATCATCGCGGTGTCGGACGCGGACTCCTTCGACATCACCCGCCGCCTCGCGCTCGAAGAGGGGCTGCTCGTCGGCGGCTCGTGCGGCATGGCCGTCGCCGCGGCGCTCAAGCTCGCCGAGGGCCTCGGCCCGGACGACGTCGTCGTCGTGCTCCTGCCCGACGGCGGCCGCGGCTACCTCACCAAGGTGTTCAACGACAGCTGGATGTCCTCCTACGGTTTCCTGCCGCCGGACTCCAGCGGCCGGACCGTCGGCGACGTCCTGACGAAGAAGAGCGGCTCGCTCCCCAGCCTGGTGCACAGTCACCCGAACGAGACCGTCGCCGAAGCGGTGGCGATCCTTTCCGAGTTCGGCGTCAGCCAGATGCCCGTGGTCAGCGCGGAACCGCCGGTCATGGCGGCCGAAGTCGTCGGCGCGGTCAACGAACGCGATCTCCTCGAGGCGCTCTTCACCGGCAAGGCCCAGCTGGCCGACCGGCTCGAGCAGCACATGTCGCCGCCGCTGCCGACCATCGGCGCCGGTGAACAGGTGAGCGTGGCGATGAACGCGCTCTCGGGCGCGGACGGCGCGCTGGTGCTGGTCGACGGCAAGCCGGCGGGGGTCGTCACCCGGCACGACCTGCTCGCGTTTCTCGCGGGACGGTAAAGAGGCATTTCATCGGATGGTCGGGCCGGGGCGTTACGAGCGGCCCGACCGGCTATCCGATAGCGTGTCCGGTGAGTTGAACTTTTATGTCCTCGTCAAGGGGGTTCAAGACCCAAATGAGTGCTCCGCAGCCACCGAATCAGCCTTGGGGTGGCGCCCAGCCACCGCAGGGACCCCCGAGTGGCCCTCAGCCGCAGCAAGACAACCCGTTCGGTTCCCCGGAACCGACCCAGGTGGTGCAGCCCGGCCAGCCCGCCCAGCCCGACTACGGGCAACCGCAGTACGGGCAGCAGCCCTCCTATGAGCAGCAGCCCCAGGGAGGCGGGTTCGGCGACACGCCGGAGCCCACGCAGGTCGTGCAGCCGGTCCAGCCGGGTTCCAACGACGCGAACGCGACCCAGGTCGTGCAGCCGGTGAGCGGCGGCGGGGAAAGCCCCACCGCCGAGTCCACCCAGCTCGTGCCGCCGGGTTCGCAGCCGCCCGCCATCCCGTACGCCCCGCCGCCGAGCGCGGCCGACAACCCGTCCGCCGGTGCCTACGGCGCCCAGGGTGGCGGCTTCGGTCAGCAGCAGGGCTTCGGCCAGCCCCAGCAGGGCGGCTTCGACCCCTCGCAGGGCCAGCAGCCTGGTTTCGGCCAGCCGCAGCAGGGCTTCGGCGGACCGCCGCAGGGCGGCTTCGGCCAGCAGCCCGGTTTCGGCGGACCGCCGCAGGGCTACAGCCCCGCCGCCGCGGGCGGTGGCGGCGGGAACCCGATGTTCGGGTTCATCGCCGGCGGTGTCGTGGCGTTGCTCGGCCTGATCGCCTTGATCGTGTCGTTCGTCTACTTCGGTGACGCGAGCGACTACTCGAAGGTCTTCGACAGCGCCCCGAACCAGGAACAGATCGACAAGTTCCTCGACGAGGCGGGCGTGGCCGGTCCGGGCGCCACGTGGTTCTACGTGATCATGCTTCTGGTCGGATCGCTCGTTTCGCTCGCCGGTGGTGTCGGGCTCGCCCTCGCGGGCAAGCTCCCGGGCACGGTGAAGAAGATCGCGCCGATCGTCGCCGCCGCCGGTGGCGCGCTTCTGGTGCTGTTCGGCGTCCTCCTGCTCGTCGGTTCGACCCCGTCGTCGGACTTCCTGGAGAAGCTGCCGCCTTCCGCCAGGGAAGGCGCCGGTATCGGCGGTGGCCTGCTGCACCTGCTCCTCGGCATCGTGATCCTGATCGTCGGTGTGCTGGGCCTGATCCCGGCGACCGCGCAGTTCGTGGGTCTCAGTGGCGGCGGTTCGGTGCTGGGTGCCCCGCAGAGCGGCCAGCCCGGCGGTTTCGGCGGTCCGCCGCAGGGTGGCTTCGGCCAGCCCGGTCAGCCGGGTCAGCCTGGTCCGTACGGACAGCCGCAGGGTGGCTTCGGCCAGCCCGGTCAGCCGTCTTCGGGTGGCTTCCCGCAGCCGGGGCAGCAGCCCGGTGGCTTCGGGCAGCAGCCCGGCCAGCAGGGTCCGCCCAGCGGCGGGTTCGCCCAGCCGGGCCAGCAGCAGGGCGGCTTCGGTCAGCCTCCGCAGCAGCCCGGCGGTTTCGGGCAGCAGCCCGGCCAGCAGGGTCCGCCCAGCGGCGGTTTCGGCCAGCCGGGCCAGCAGCCCGGTCAGCCCCCGCAGCAGTGGTGATTCACCACCACTGAACGGTTTCGTTCGGAACACCCCCGGCACTCGCCGGGGGTGTTTCCGTTTAGCCGGGGGTATCCCGATTCGCCTGCCGTGGCCAGGTCCCGCGGGCTAGGGTGAGCGCCGTCAACCCACACCTGGCCGACGGGAGCGACGTGACCGGTCCGTACGGATATCCCGCCCAGCAGCCCGGACCGCCGGTTTTCGGATATCCCGCTCCGCAGGCCCGGCCCTCCGGGGCGACGGCGATCATCGCCGCGGTGCTGGGCCTCGTCGGTGCCCTCGCGTCGGGCTTCATCCCGATCCGCTACTTCATCGAGCTCCCGTCGGGGTTCAGCCTCTCGAACCTGCCGGGCTTCGCGCTCGTCGAGCTGGTGCTGTACCTGCTCGCCGCGTTGTTCCTGCTGATGGGCGCGTTGACGACGTTCTTCCGGTCGCTGATCGGCGCCATCCTGCTGATCCTCGGCTCGCTGCTCGCCATCCTGGCCGTCGTGCTGGAACCGATCGCTTTCCGCGTGCCGTACCGGATCCACCTCGACATCCTGCTCCGGTTCGCGACCTTCGACGGCGTCCTCCGCCTGGCCATGGTCGTGTTCGGGCTGCTCGCGCTCCTGCTGGCTGTGCTCCCGCCGACCTTCAGGTACCTGCGCTGGCGGCCCGCGCCGGTGCAGCCGTACCGGCCGCAGAACCAGTTCCCCCAGCAGGGCGGATGGTGAGATCCGGCGTACTTCACGGCCCAGGAATTCGACAGGGGGAGACATGACCTTCCAGCAATACCCACCGCAGGGCTATCCGGCACCCGGTGCCTACCCGCCGCCGATGCGGCAGCCGAGCGGTGCGACCGCGATCATCGCCGGGATCCTCGCGATTCTCGGCGGGCTCTGGTTCCTCGCCGGGCTGGCGTCCCACGTCATCGAGCTGTCCCACTACGTCATTTCGTTCCTGGTGGTCGGGGCGGCGCTGGACCTCGTCAGCACGGCTTTGCTCTTGGGCGGCGGGATCATGCTGCTCCTGCGCAAGCGGGCCGGACGGGTGCTCACCGTGATCGGAGCCGCGTCCGCGATCGGGTTCGTGGCGCTGACCTTCCTGCTCCGGGCGATCGGGCATTTCTACTTCTCGTACGGCGGGGTGAGCCTGCACTTCGGCTTCGGCTGGCTCCTCTTCGTGGTCCTGATCCCGGCGATCGCGACCCTTGTGCTGGCGCTGGTCCCGCCGACGGCGCGCTGGCTGGCGGCCAAGCCGAAGACCGACGGCGCCGTGCAGCCGCCGAACTTCGGATACCCGCCGGCTCCCGGTGCCCAGCAGCAGGGACAGCCACCCGGGCAGTGGTGAGTTCGATCCCAGACGATGGGATCCCGCACGGGTGGTCGTACCCTTGACCGTATGGCCGACGATTACTCTCTGCTGGGCTTCGAGACGCGCGCGATCCACGCCGGGCAGACCCCTGATCCCCGGACCGGCGCGGTCATCGTGCCGATCTATCAGACCTCGACTTACGCGCAGGACGGCGTCGGCGGCACGCGCGAAGGCGACTACGAGTACTCCCGCACCGCGAACCCGACGCGCACCGCGTTGGAGGTCGCGCTGGCGGCGCTCGAAGGCGCGCGGCACGGTCTGGCCTACGCGTCGGGTATGGCGGCCAGTGACGTCCTGCTGCGGGCGACCCTCCGGCCCGGAGACCACCTCGTGCTCGGCAACGACGCGTACGGCGGCACGTTCCGGCTGATCGACAAGGTGCTCAGCCTGTGGGGCGTCGAGCACACGGTCGCCGACCTGGGGAACATCGACGAGGTCCGCGCGGCGATCCGGCCGGAGACGAAGCTGATCTGGTGCGAGTCGCCGACGAACCCCATGCTGGGGATCGCCGACATCGCCGCGCTGGCCGAGGTCGCGCACGGCGCCGGCGCCCGCCTGGTCGTCGACAACACCTTCGCCACCCCGTACCTGCAGAACCCGCTTTCGCTGGGCGCCGACGTCGTCCTGCACTCGACGACCAAGTACCTCGGCGGGCACTCCGACGTCGTCGGTGGTGCGATTCTGACGAACGAGGACGAGTTGCGCGAACAGCTGTTCTACCTGCGCAACGCGGCGGGCGCGGTACCCGGCCCGTTCGACGCGTGGCTGACCCTGCGCGGGGTCAAGACGCTCGCGCTGCGGATGGAGCGGCACAGTGACAACGCCGAACTGATCGCCCGGATGCTGCTGAAGCACCCGAAGGTCGATCGTGTCTACTACCCGGGCCTGCCGGAGCACCCCGGCCACGAGGTCGCCTCGAAGCAGATGCGGCGCTTCGGCGGGATGATCTCGTTCACCCACATCGACGGCGAGCAGGCCGCGCTCGACGTCGCGTCGAAGACGAAGCTGTTCATCCTCGCCGAGTCGCTGGGCGGGATCGAATCGCTCATCGAGCACCCGGGGCGGATGACCCACGCGAGCACCGCCGGGTCCACCCTGGAGGTGCCGGACAACCTGCTGCGGCTGTCCGTCGGCATCGAGGACGGCAGCGACCTGGTCGACGATCTGGCCAAGGCCCTGGGCTGACCGCCGCCGAGCCCAGGGAGCGAGCAAGGGACCTTTGCTACCGCTCTCCCCGGAGGGCAGGAGGGTGTGCGGGAATAGAGACGTTGAGTGTCCTTATTTCCCCACGCCCCTCACCCCGCGTAGCGACGCTGACCGACCGTGTGGGTTTTGGGACGTCAGCTGTCCCAAAACCCACACAGTGACCCGTGGGCCGAGCCGGGCCGCTGCGCGCGTGGGAGCAAGGGACCTTTGCTACCGCTCGCTTAGCCAAGCTAAGCAAGCGGTAGCAAAGGTCCCTTGCTCTGTTCGCGCTGGTCAGCGCGGTGTGGTGGGTGGAAGCGCCCGGCTATGGGCGGTAGTTGCTGGGAGTGACGCCGCTCTTCGCGTCGGCCTCGTGGGAAGTCCCCTTTGGGGCGGCCGGCAGCTCGGAGCCGTCGACGCAGCCGCCGACGAGTTCGATGTGGTTGTCGTGCCGGATGTACTGGCCCGGATCCACGCAACCGGCGCGGTCGACCGTGTAGACGGCGGCGCCGGTCAGCAGCGCGGCCGAGGTGAGAGCCAGCACGACCGGGAGCATCCCGGCGGAACGGGTCGCCCGGACCCTGCCGATGTTCCCCCGTGCCATGTGCGCTCCCTGGTCGCCTTCGCCGCCGCCGTCAAGAGTACCCGGACCGTGAACCTGTCACGTGACGTATCCGTCAGGTGGCATGATCCGGCCTCGAATCACCCGCGCAGCACCGGGTCCTAAGTGGACGGTTGACCGGTGATCGCGGCGACCGCGAGTTCGCGTTCGGGCTCTCCGACCTCGGGCAGGGTGAACCGCAGCGCCCGGATGTGACCGAGCAGCTCGGGATCGGGCGCCACGTCGTGCTCACGCAGGTAGTAGGCGACCGCGCCCGGCCAGTACCACCGGCCGTCCGTGCGGAAGTTCAGCGGCACCAACGGTTCCCTGTCGGGATCGAAGGCGTCGGCGTCGTAACTCCGTGACGCCAGCACGACCGGGGCACCGTCGAGGTACTCCAGCACACGGTCCCGCTCAGCCGGGGAAAGCTGCTCACGGTTCACCATCGGGCGCCCGGACTCGTCGAGACCGTCGTAGACCCGCGGCGACTTCAGCGCCTCCGGGGTCTCGGCGAGCGGAGTCGCCACCGAAGGCTCGCCCGCCGGTGCGATGTCGAGCCCGGCGCGCTGCCGCAGCCACGGCGGGATGCTCTGCTCGGCGCGGGGGAAGAACCGCAGTTCGTCCTGGAAGCCGATCGGAGGCGGCGCCTGCCGCCACGGCGGCTCCACGTCCGCGAGGAAGTCCGTGCTGAGCACGGTCGCCGAACCGTAGACCAGGATCGCGCTCAGCCACGTCCCGCGGCCGGGCCGGTACATGCCCGCCCGCAGGTTCCCGAGCAGTTGCACGGCTTCCGGACTCGGCTGCACCGGACGCGGCAGACCGTCCTGACCGGTGACGAGCAGGTCGACCTCGACGTGCCTGCCCGCCGCCCGGTACTCGACGCGCATCTGCTGCCAGCCGGGCGGCAGCGGCGTCGCGAGGGCATGGCCGATCTGCCAGACGAGCTGCTGTTGCTGCTGCTGGTTCAACGGCCCCTGTGGCTGGCTCATCCCCTCATCCTTTCAACACCTTCGTGGCGGCGGCTTACGTCGACATCTCGCCGACCCGGGTGCCGTCCAGCAGGTGAATCGGCAGGTAATCCGATTCGACCTCGATGGTCACCCCGGCGTCGTGGGCGAGACAGGCGATGGCAAGCGGCCCCAGCGCGACGAAGCCCTCGGGATCCCGCAAGCGCTCTTCGTCGGCGGTCCAGTATCGCTTGTGCAGTTCCAGCGCGTTGGCGAGTGAGTCGTTGAACTTGGCGTCCTCGCGTTGGGTCAGGAGGTAGAACATCTCCATCGGCGGATAATAGAGCTGAAGGACGGGAGCGGCTTCGAAGCGTTCCAGCCGCTCGGGGTCGGTGCCGCTCATCGCCTCCAGCACCGTGTCGATCAGGTTCTCTTCGCCGCGCCAATAGCTCTGGAGGGCGCGTACCCAGGAATAGAGGAACTCGTCGTACTCGTGGCCGGATTCGCGGAGCAGGTCGATGGGAATACCGGCCAGCAGGTCGATCCGCGGGCGCTCGCGGCAGATCATGGCCAGATACAGGGCGGTCAGCCAGTTCGCGGCGTTGGTGTCGGTGGTAGGGCCGGTCGCCTGCCGCCGGATCGTCTCGTCGCCGAACCGGAACTCGACGTCGCCATCCGTACTGCTCGCGGCCTGGAAGAGAGCGGCTGACGACTGCATTGCCCGGATCAGTGCGTACCAGGTGTCGGCCCAGGCGGCCCTCGGGTCGTTCGCGCAGCGGTTGCCGAACTCGGACAGGGATCGCGACATCGCGAAGCCCGGGCCGAGCGGAATCTCTTCGATGTCCTCGCGTACCTCATGGGCGCGGGCCACGAGAAGCTCGACGGTCTCCTCTGCGTTGGGCGCATCGACGTCATGCCGGGCGATAGTGCGCACGAGGTGTCACTCCCTGCGGTTCTTGGGCGGACGTGGCGTCAGGTCGAATTCCTTCAGGTTATAGCCACCGTACACCGGTCGTTTCAGGTTCTTACCCGGGTTATCGGGGTCGGGAATCGGCTTCCCGGCGGGGTCGAGCACGTCTTCCTCGCGTACTCGGGCCCTTGCGACCGAGTACTCCAGAGTGCCCCTGCGCTGGGCGCGGTCGATATCCATGGCGAGCGCCTTTTCCGCGGGCGTGCCGTTGTTCTCCATGTTCTTGGTGATGCTTTTGACGTACTCCGGGTGGCCCTGTTCGTAGCGGAGTTTCCCGGCTCCCTCGCGGACGCCGAGCCCGGCGTTGGGACCCTTCGCCTCGACGATGACGATATGGGTCTCACCCGTGTGCTTGTTCTTGACCTCGTAAATCTGGTCGAACCGGCCCGAGCCGGGCTTTTGGCCGTCCCGGTGGGTGTTGTCCCCGTGCCGATCGGTCGGCAGCGGTGTGCGCTCGTAGTCCTTGTCCGGATACTTGTCCCGGATCGCGTCTTCACCGGCGTGCTCGCCGAGTTCTTCGCCCTTGTCGGTCCGTACTCGGTGGGCGTCGCTGCGTTCCTTCTCGATCTCTTCGGTGAGCGTTCCCTTTTCTTTCGCGTCCTGATAGTCGGATTCCGCGGTCTTGGCGCGCTCGTTCGCCTTCGCGCGTTCGTCGATGAGTTTCTGCGCGTCCTCTTTTTGTTTCGCCGAGGCTGGGTGTTCGACTTCGCGATCCCTGTGGTAACGCGATTCCTCGAAATCGTCCGACTTCGGCGAGAACTTTTCACCATCCGGCTTGGACGGGTTCTCTTGAATCTTCGGCACGCGTTCGTCGGTGGCGTCGGGCTGGTCCGCGTTCTTACGCGTGTACGAACCGTCCTTGTGCGGTCCGTCGTAGTACTTGGCGCGGTAGTCCGGATCGTTGATCTTTTCCTGCATGGTGGCGCGAGGTACCCGGTCCCGGCGCTCGATATCGACCTCTTCGTCCGGAATCTCACGACGGCCGCGGTCGCGGGCGCTGTCGGCGTCCACGTCCTGCTTGTCCGCGTGCGAGGTGTCCGGGGTGAAGCCGTCGTCGCTCGCCCGGCGGGCGGTGCCGTCGGGGCTGTGGACGTCCCATTCGCCGTTCGGCGGGATCTTGGGCCGGGGACGGCCGTCGGGGCCGATCTCGTAGTCGGACGAGAAGACGCGCCCGTTCGAGTCGGTCCAAGCCGGCTTGCTCGGCGCCATCACCTCGGTGTCGAGTTCCCGCGACAGACGGCGCGCGAAGTCGTTCGAGCCGGCGTCACAGCCGATCAGGCGGATCGGGCGACCGTCGTAATCCCCGTTGCGCCGCAGGATGTCCGCGAACTCTTCCGGGGTGTAGGTGCGGTTGCCGATCCGGGCGTGCCCGTCCGGCGTGACGTGTACGTCGACGGTGTAGCGGCCGTCCGGATCCGGCTTGACCCGGTGCGGCAGGTCGCCCATGTCCGAGTCGCCGCGGTGGTACGAGCTACCCGCGGGGGTGCTCTCCGAATGCCGCTGGTTGACCTCGTCGGGCGTCAACGGACGATCCGGCTCGCCGTCCGGGCCACGGTCGTGCGGCGTGCTGTCGGGATGCCCGTTCGGGTCCGGGCGCGGTCCGTGCCCGTCGGGTCCGTGCCCGTCCGGCGAATGCGGCGGCCCGGAGTGGCCACCGGGGCCGCGGCCGCCCGGACCGGTGTTGCCGGGGCCCGTGCCGCCGGGCCGGTTGCCCGGGCCGTGGGTGCTCGGTGAGCCGGTGTGCGGCTGGGCGCCGGGGCCGAAGTCGTTGCCACGAGCGACCGGCTGCGGCTGATGCGGCTGGTTCGGCCGTCCACCGGGACCGGTCTGGCCGGGTCCGCGGCTGGGGCCGGTGTGGGTGTCAGGGGTGCGCGGGGCGTTCGTGTCCGGGGTGCGCGGCGAACCGGGCGTTCCCGCCCAGCCGCCACCCTGCGGCCTGCCGCCGGGCGAACCCGGGGTGCCGCCGGGGGCGCCACCCGGAGCGCCTTGCGGCGGCATGCCGCCGGCGATCGGCTGGCCCTGCGGCGGGACACCATGCGAAGCGTCGCCACCGGGACCACCGCGCTGAGAAGGCGCGTGTGACGGGCCGGCGTCGCCGAGGCGGGGTGCCGTGGGCGCGGTGCCGCTGGTCGTCGTTCCGCTGTCGGTCGGCCGGGTGGGGCCGCCGCCGTCGTTGCCGCCGTGGTGGCCCGGTGACGGGTCGGACCGAGGGGTGGGCGAACCGCCGCCGTCGCCGCCGTGCGTCCGGGGCGAGCCGCCGCCGTCGCCTGTGTGGCTGGGGGTG
>NZ_JBWKEA010000006.1:42006-335455 GCF_056435685.1 Amycolatopsis sp. NPDC043885 | reverse complement strand
GGTGCCGCCGGTGTCGGCGCGGGTGTGTGGGGTGGGGGAGCTGTCGGGTGTGTGGCTGGGGGTGCCGCCGGTGTCGGCGCGGGTGTGTGGGGTGGGGGAGCTGTCGGGTGTGTGGCTGGGGGTGCCGCCGGTGTCGGCGCGGGTGTGTGGGGTGGGAGAGCTGTCGGGTGTGTGGCTCGGGGAGGCGCCGCTGTCCGCCCGCGTGTTCGGGGCGGGCGAGCCGCCGGTGTCCGCGCGGTTCGGGCTGGGCGAGCCGCCGTCGGACGCGCGGTTCGGGGTGGCGGAGTCGCCGGGAGAGTCACCGTCGGGCCGGGTGTGCGGTGCCGACGTGTCGGAACGGGCTGTGCTGGGGGAACCATCACCGCCGGCGGAGTTTCCGTCCGAAGTGGACGGTCCGTCGCCGCTACGGTTGGGGGAGCCGCCGTCGGAGCGGGTGGACGAGCCGCCACCGTCACCACCGCGGGTGGTGTTCGACGGGGTGTCTCCGCTGGACCCGCCGTTCGAGCCGGAATCACCTGAACCGCTGGTGTCTCCGCCGGAGCCGTCGTTCGGGCCGCTGTTGGTGTCGCCGGAGTTGCCCCCGGAGTTGTCGCTGTTGGAGCCGTTGCCGGACCCGTCGCCGCTGCCGGAACCGGAACCGGAACCGTCGCCGTCCGGGCCGTCGCCGGAGCCCGAGCCGCCACCGCCGGTCCCACCGGATCCGCCGCCGCTGCCACCGCGCTGGATGAACCCGCCCGGCTTGATGTTCTTGGTGTTGATCACGTCCAGGCCGGTGACCTTGCCCGCGATCTTGCCGAAGATCTTGATGATCTTCTCGAAGACGTCGGCCAGCTTGCCCAGCAGCGGTGAGACCCGCCGCATCGCGTCGCAGAGTTCCTTGAGCTTGTCGGCGATCTTCGCGGCCCACTTGGCGATCGCGGTGACGGCCTGCGCGACCACCACGGGCGTGCCGAAGCCGAGGGAGAACACCGTCTCCATGACCCACGCGATGAGCTTGCCGACCGCGTCCGCGATCAGCTGGCGGATGAACTCGCGGACGAACGCGACGATCTCGCCGAAGATCATCACGACGGTGCTGATCGCGCCCGCGACCGTCGCCGCGCCGCTGATCGCCTCGGCCTGTTCCGCGGCCTGCTTGCGGTACTGGTCGGCCGCGTCGCCCGTCCAGCCGGAAGTGCCGTTCTTGACCGCGTTCGAGAACTCGACCTGGGTGTCTTCCAGTTTCTTGGCGACGTTGCCCCAGGTTTCGGAGTACGACTGGATGACCGGCGGATCGCCGGCGACGGCGTCCAGCATGTCCTTCAGCGGCTGCATGTGTTCCATCAGGAACGACGCCACCGACGACATCAGGTAGCCGAACGGGTCGATCGCGGCGCTGGCCATCTCGCCGGCGAGGCTCAGCACGCCGAGCCCGCCACCGATCCAGTCACCGTTCGAGATGCCGTTGAAGGCGTCCATGGCCGACTCGGCGACGCCGATGCCCGCCGCGTAGCCGTACTCGCTGTTCCCGGCCGTCAGCGGTCCGGGGCCGTCGCCATCGGTCGGTGCGTTCGCGACGAGCGGGTTTCCCTCGGGCATCAGTCAGGCACCTGCACGTTCTTGAATTCGGCGGCGAAGTTCTCGTCCTGCGTCTGGTAGGCGTTCGACGCGGACCGCACGTTGTTCGCCACCGTCGTCGCGGCCTCGACGGCCTTGGTCAGCGCGTTGATGCCGAACTCCTCGACCGGGTCGAGCATCATCCGGAACGGCTGGCAGATGATGCCGTACGCGTCGGTCGGCATGCTCACCTGCTGCGCGGCGTCGACCGCCGTGCGCAGGCCGTCGGCGATGCCGTCGATCTGCTTGGCGTGCGCGTCGAGGTCGGCGCCGAGCTCATACCCCTTGCCTGCCATGGTTTCTCCCCTCTACCAGGCCGGATGGACGTCTACGAAAGGATGCTGCCGCCGAAGTCGTCGTCATCGTCGTCCTGCGTGCGGCGGCGGCGCGGGATCGGCTTCGGCTGAGGCGGATTCTGGGGCGGATTCTGGGGCGGACTCGCCTGCGAGGACGGCGGCTCTTCTTCCTCCGGGCCGAAGCGGTGGTGCCGCTCGGGTTCCGGCGGTGCGAGGTTCTCCTCCGGCGGGGCTTCCGGGAAGGTGCTCTGCGCTTCCGCGATCACCCGGTTCGCCGTCTCGTCGGTGGTTCCGACCGTCTCGGCCATCGCCGCCTGCAGCAGCTCCGGGATCCGGGACTGCGCGAGCTGGACGAGGCGCATGACCTGCGACGAGACCTCCGCCATCCGTTTGCCGCTCGCGGCTTCGGAGATGACCAGGTTCGTGAGCAGGCCCTTCGAGTCGATCGTGACCTCGATGGTGTTGTCCTTCGACCGCTCGGTCACGGTCTGGCCCTGCATGCGTGCGGCCATCGCCTGATAGCGCGCGGCGGTCTCCTGGATCTGCTTCGTCCAGTTGTCCACCATTCGTTCGCTGGCGTCGACGTTGTCCGGCATCGGGACCCTTCCAAAGCTGCATGCTGACGTCTTCACACTGACGGTCCGAAGACGCCACCGGTTCCGGTGTGCTCGAAGTTGCGTCGAACAGCCTAGTGCTCATCCGATGTACCACTCAGGCACGACAAAGTCGGCCCCATCACGCAGCGAAAGGGCCCCTCACCGCACGAAGTGCGATGAAGAGCCCTTTCACGCCTGCGAACTGCCGGAGTCAGAGATTGCCGCGGCGCTCCTGCTCACGTTCGATGGCCTCGAACAGGGCCTTGAAGTTGCCCTTGCCGAAGCCGAGCGAACCGTGTCGCTCGATGAGCTCGTAGAACACGGTCGGGCGGTCGCCGATCGGCTTGGTGAAGATCTGCAGCAGATAGCCGTCCTCATCGCGGTCGACCAGGATGCGGTGCGCCTTGAGCGTCTCGATCGGCACCCGGACCTCGCCGATCCGCGCGCGCAGCTCCGGGTCGTCGTAGTAGGAGTCCGGGGTGTCGAGGAACTCGACGCCCGCGGCGCGCATCGCGGTCACCGTCGCGACGATGTCGTTGGTGGCCAGCGCGATGTGCTGGCAGCCCGCGCCGCCGTAGAACTCGAGGTACTCGTCGATCTGCGACTTCTTCTTGGCGATCGCCGGCTCGTTGAGGGGGAACTTGACGCGGTGGTTGCCGTTGGAGACCACCTTGCTCATCAGTGCCGAATACTCGGTCGCGATGTCGTCGCCGACGAACTCCGCCATGTTCACGAAGCCCATGACGCGGTGGTACCAGTCGACCCAGTAGTCCATCTTGCCGAGTTCGACGTTGCCGACGCAGTGGTCGACGGCCTGGAACAGCCGCTTCGGCGCGCCTTCCGGGCGGACGACGCTGCTCTCGCGCGGCTCGTAGCCGGGCAGGTAGACACCGGTGTACTTCGACCGGTCGATCAGCGTGTGGCGGGTCTCGCCGTAGGTCGCGATCGCGGCGATGCGCACGGTGCCGTGCTCGTCGGAGACGTCGTGCGGCTCCTCGAGGACGGTGGCGCCCTGCGAGCGGGCGTGTTCGATGCACCGGTCGACGTCGGCGACCTCGAGCGCGAGGTCGATGACGCCGTCGCCGTGGCGGCGGTGGTGGTCGAGCAGCGGGGAGCCGGGCTTGACGCCGCCGGTGATCACGAAGCGGGCCGAGCCCGACTTCAGCACGAACGACTTGCGCTCGAAGTTCCCGGTCTCGGGGCCGGAGTACGCGACGAGCCGCATGCCGAAAGCGACCTGGTAGAACCACGCGGTCTGCGTGGCGTTGCCCGCGATGAACACCACCGCGTCCATCGACTTCACCGGGAAGGGGTCGGTCGAAGAGTCGTGATCGACGAGGCCGACGAGCTGACGCAGCTGGTCGTAGCTCACGTCGTCAAGAGCACCCTGGGGTTCCACTGTGTGCGTCATGCCCTGAAGCATCCGAGCGCGTGACAAAATGCGCAACGGTCAAAGATTTCACTGCGCACTATGTCCAGTCGAAGGCCGGATGTCGCAGTCAAAGTGGACAACCTGCGTAGGAGGTAAGGCCGATGTCGGAAGCACTCGACGCGCTGGACGCGCGGCTACTGCTCTTGCTCACCGACTCGCCCCGGCTCGGTGTACTCGAATGCGCCCGCCGTCTCGGCGTCGCGCGGGGCACCGTGCAGGCGAGGCTGGACCGGCTGACCGAACGCGGGATCCTCGGCGGGTTCCCGCCCGAACTCGACCTCGCGGCTATGGGGTACGGCCTCACCGCGTTCGCCGTCCTGGAGATCGCGCAGGGCCGCCGGGCCGCGGTCGCGGAGGCGCTGGCCGCGATCGACGAGGTGTGCGAGGTCTACGCGACGACCGGCCAGGGCGACCTCTTCGTGCGGATGGTGGCGCGCAACAACGACGACCTGCAGCGTGTGGTGGACGAGGTGGTCGGCGCGCCGTACGTGCGGCGGACGTCGACGTCGATCGCGTTGTCGACGCCGGTTCCGCCGCGCGTACGGCCGCTGCTGGAACGGCTGGCGAGGAGCTAGCCCACCTGGCTCAGGTACCGCTTCGCCGACCGCTGGACCGCCTCGTGCCCGTCGGTGCGGATGATCGCGTCCCACCAAGCGCCGTAGATCGCCTCGAACTCGTACGGTTCGAGTATCTCGGCGGCGCGCCGGACGACCTCGGGACGTTCCGGGATCAGGTTCGGATAGCTGTACATCATGCCGACGAAACGGCGGTCGGGGATGACCTGCAGGATGTCGCCCGAGAGCACCGCGCCGCGGCCGTTCTCGCCGTCCGGCCAGTGCAGTACGGTCCCGCCGGCGAAATGCACGCCGAGGTTGATCAGCCGCAGGTCGGGGGCGACGTCGAGGGTCGCGCCGCTCCACAGCTTGATCGCCGGATCCGGCCTGCCGATCCATTGCTGGTCGCCCTCGTGCAGGTAGACCGGCACGTCGAAGGCGTGGGCCCACTCGACCATGGTGGTGTAGTAGTGCGGGTGGCTGATCGCGATGCCGGTGATCCCGCCGAGTTCGCGGACCTTCGCGACCAGATCGTCGTCGATGTAGCCCGCGCAGTCCCACAGGAAGTTGCCGGATCCGGCCTTGACCAGCAGAGCCCGCTCGCCGATGGCGAAGTTGGGTGTGGATCCGACCCCGATGAGGCCGGGTCCCTGCTCCTCGACGCGAGCCGTGTACGTCCCGCTCGCGCGGACGGTGTTCAGATCGGTCCACCGTTGTCCGGCCTGCGGGATGTACTGACGTTCGTCCTCGCAGATCGGGCAGTCGGACCTGGGTTCCGCGTACTGCATGCCGCAGGCGACGCAGATCGGTAGCTCGCTCATGATTCCCTCCAGAATTCTCCGGAGGTCACGCTAACGGCTCATATGCGTGCCCGGCCATATCGGGCCGGGTGACGCCGAAGAGGCGCCGCCCGCATCCAACTCGCGTTGTGTGCGGAGGGCGCCCCTTCATCGAGTTCCCTGGGCCTTCGGCTCAAAAGCAGCGCGCGGAGGCTCACTTGCCGGTGTACGGCACGGCCTTGACGAGCGTCACCTTCTGGATGCTGCCGTTGGGCAGCTCGTACTCGCGGGTCTCGCCCTCTTTGGCGCCGAGCAGCGCCTTGCCGAGCGGGGACTCCGGCGAGTAGACGTCCAGGTCGCCCTCGGTGCCCTCTTCACGGGTCGCCAAGAGGAAGTTCTCGTCTTCGTCGTCACCGTCGTAACGCACGGTGAGGACCTTGCCCGGTCCCGCGCTGCCGTCGTTGGCGGGCGGCTCGCCCACCTTGGCCGAGCGGAGGAGCTCCTGGAGGTGGCGGATGCGGGCCTCGTGCTGGCCCTGCTCTTCACGGGCGGCGTGGTAACCGCCGTTCTCCTTGAGGTCGCCCTCTTCCCGGCTGTCGTTGATCTTCGCAGCGATGACCGGGCGGAGCTCGATGTAGTGGTCGAGTTCCTGCTTGAGCCTGTCGTAGGCATCCTGGGTCAGCCAGGTCACCTTTGTGTCGCTCACGGTCACCATCTCCTAGTAGGGCCTGCCAGGCTTGGGTGTACAAGCCGGCCACCGGACCGGCATGGCGCGCCGGCCTGGCTGAGATAAAGGAAAAACACGGCCCGTCTTGGGCCGTGCCGGTAGATCAGAGTAACACGGCGCGAGGCATCGCCGCCGGTGGAATTCGGTCGCGCCTCGGCGTTGGGCGCCGGTTTCACCCCGTTGGCCGCTATGGCCTTGACAGGTACCGTGGTACGTCGTATGAGCACCCGAAGATATCAGCCGTGACCGGCCTTCCGATGCTCTTGATGGTGGTTGTCACCCTGCTGTTCTTCGAACCGGGCTGAATCAAGACCTCTTTACGGCCGCTTTCGGCCCCCGCCTTGTCGCGGACCCGGACCACGCACACGCCAGGCCGGTTCACATCGTCCCTGGTCACGTTGATGGTGATCTCCATCGCGTCGCCCGGCTTCTCGTCGAACGAGACGCGCTCGCCCTCGATGGGCGCGCTGCCGAAGTTCGTGTACGCGACATAGGTGATTCCGCCGCTGACCAGCAGCGCGACCAGGCCGAACACCAGGCGCCGCCAGCGCGCGGGCTTCGCGGCGCGAGTCTTGCCGTAGCGGTCCTCGGGCACGTCCGTCCGGGTGCTTTCCGCGCTGGGAGCATCCTGTCCCGTGCTCAACCCGGGCCTCCGGTAGGTCTCGTCGTGCTCGCAGGGACAATGGGGTCGTATGCGAGTGGTTCCCCTCGAGTATCCGCGCCCGGCCGGGCAGGCCGTCAGGCAGGGTCTGGAGGGGAATAGGGAACGAGAAGGGGACGTTCGGAGCATGGTGTCAGCCGATGAACCGCCGAAGTCACGCCTCCGCCTGATGGCGGTGCACGCGCACCCCGACGACGAGTCGAGCAAGGGTGCCGCCACCATGGCCAGGTACGCCGCCGAAGGGCACGAGGTCATGGTCGTGACCTGTACCGGCGGCGAAGCGGGCAGTGTGCTGAACCCGGCCATGGACCGTCCCGACGTACTGGCCAACATGACCGAGATCCGCCGGGAGGAGATGGCCCGCGCGGCCAAGATCCTCGGCGTGAGCCACACGTGGCTCGGGTTCATCGACTCGGGCCTGCCCGAGGGCGACCCGCTTCCCCCGGTCCCCGAGGGGTCGTTCGCGGTCATCCCGCTCGAAGAGTCCACCGGCGCGCTGGTGAAGGTCATCCGCGAGTTCCGCCCGCACGTGATCGTCACCTACGACGAGAACGGCGGGTATCCGCACCCCGACCACATCCGCACGCACGAGATCTCGGTCGCGGCCTTCGACGCTGCGGGCGAGGCGGAGCGGTACCCGGACGCGGGCGAGCCGTGGCAGCCGATGAAGCTGTACTACGTGCACGGGTTCTCGCGCGCCAGGATGACCGTGTTCCACGAGGGCCTGCTCGCGCGCGGCCTGGAGTCGCCGTACGAGGAGTGGCTCAAGTCGTGGGACCCGGAGAAGGCCGACGTCATGGAGCGGGTGACCACCCGCGTCGAATGCGGCGACTACTTCGAGCAGCGTGACGAGGCCCTCAAGGCGCACGCCACCCAGATCGACCCGAACAGCCGCTGGTTCGCCGTCCCCCGCGACCTGCAGCGCGAGGTCTGGCCGACCGAGGAGTACGAGCTGGTCCGCTCACTGGTGGACAGCACCCTGCCGGAGGACGATCTGTTCGCCGGCTTGAAGGAGGGCTAGATGAGTTTCGTGGTGCCGGCGTTCGCCGTCGTTCCGGTGACGGTGTCGTCGCAGTTCCTGGCGCAGCAGCCCGGCAACGGCGACAACGGCGGCCAAGGTGAGGACTTCGGCAAGTCGTCGCCGGTGGGTTTCCTGATCCTGATCCTGTTCCTGATCGCCGTCGCGCTGCTGGTGCGGTCGATGACCAAGCACCTGAAGCGGGTTCCGGAGAGCTTCGACGAGCCTGCCGCTCCGGCGGAGGAGGCTCCTGAGGATCCGAAAGCCGACGCGGAGGAGTCTGCGGCGAAGGCCGAGAAACCGACCGCCAAATCCGACTGACGCTCGTGAGTGGTAAGGACGGTTCTAACCGTCCTTACCACTCACGAGCGAAAGCGCGTCAGAGGCGCGGGTCGACCGGATCCGACTCCAGTGCCAGCACGGCGAACACGCACTCGTGCACCCGCCACAGCGGTTCCCCGCGCGCCAGTCGCTCCAGTGCCTCCAGCCCCAGCGCGTATTCGCGTGACGCCAGGGCCCGCTTCCGGTTCAGCCCGCGTTTACGCAGCCGCTCCAGGTTCTCCGGCAACGTGTAGTCCGGCCCGTAGATGATCCGCAGGTACTCCCGCCCGCGCACCTTCACTCCCGGCTGCACCAGCCCGCGCGCGCCGCGCGTCAGGTTCGCCGCCGGTTTGACGACCATGCCCTCGCCGCCCGCGCCGGTCAGGTCCAGCCACCACTCGACGCCGCGAGCCACCGACGCCGGGTCAGTGGTGTCCACGACCAGAGTCCGCGTGCGCGTGAACAGGTCGCCGGTGAGCCGGTCCAGCAGTGAAAGGTGCCAGTCGTGCGGCCGGTCGTGGTACGCGCGTCCCTCCGACGCCAGGATCTGGAACGGCGCCAGCCGGACGCCGTCGAGGTCGTCGGTCGGCCAGCAGTAGCGCCGGTACGCCCGCCGGTACGCGTCCACAGTGGACTCGCGCACCCGTGTCCGCTCCATCAGGTCCGACACGTCCACCCCACGAGCCGCGGCCGCGTCCAGCGAGGCGACGGCGGCGGGCAGCACGGCTTGGGCCGCCGCGCCGACGGCCGCGTACTGACCCGAGATCAGCGACCCCGCTTTCGCGCTCCACGGCAGCAGTTCCGTGTCGAGCAGCAGCCAGCCGGTGTCCAGCTCCTCGAACAGTTCCGACGCCGCTTCCCGCACACCGGCGAGCAGCCGCGCGTTCTGGTCCGGGGTGAAGAACGGCCGCCCGGTGCGGGTGTACACCGCGCCCGGACCTTGGATCCCGAACCGCGCGGGCGCCACGTCGTCGTCACGGCACACGAGCACGACGGCCCGCGAGCCCATGTGCTTCTCTTCGCACAGGACGTGGTCGACACCCGCCGCGCGGAACTCGGCGAAAGCCTCCTCGGGATGTTCGAGGTAGCCGTCCGTGGCGGACGTCGAACACGGCGCCATGGTCGGCGGCAGGTACGGCAGCCAGCGCGGGTCGACGGCGAAGCGGCTCATCACCTCGAGCGCCGCCGCCGACTGTTCGGCGGAAACCCCGACCCGGCCGTGGTGCCGCGTCTCGATGATCCGCTTCCCGGTGACGTCGCCCAGTTCCAGCACCGCCGGTTCGCGTCCGCCCAGCGGCCGCGCCGGTTCGAGCGGGCGTGACGGCTCGTACCAGACCTTCTTGGCCTTCACCGAGACGACTTCCCGCTCCGGGTAACGCAAAGCGGTCAGCTCGCCGCCGAAGACGCAGCCCGTGTCGAGACACATGGTCCCGTTGATCCACTCCGGTTCCAGCGTCGGCGTGTGTCCATAGAGGACCATCGCCTTGCCGCGGTAGTCGCGCGCCCACGGCAGCCGCACCGGCAGGCCGTATTCGTCGGTCTCACCGGTGGTGTCGCCGTACAGCGCGGTGCTCCGGACCCGGCCGGACGCGCGCCCGTGGAACTTCTCGGGCAGGCCCGCGTGCGCGACGACAAGGTCGCCGCCGTCGAGGACGTAGTGCGCGATAAGGCCTTCGCAGAAAGCGTGCGCCTTCGCGCGGAAGTCCTCGTCCTGTGCGGCAAGCTGTTCCAGCGACTCCGCGAGACCGTGCGTCGTCTTGACGTTGCGCCCGTTCAGCGCGCGGACCAGTTTCTGCTCGTGGTTCCCGCAGACGACCAGCGCGCTGCCCGCCTCGGCCATCGCCATCACCCGGCGAAGCACCCCCGGCGTGTCGGGGCCGCGGTCGACGAGGTCGCCGACGAACACCGCGGTCCGGCCTTCCGGGTGCACGCCGTCGACGTAACCCAGTTCGGTGAGCAGTTCGTCCAGTTCCTCCCGGCAGCCGTGGACGTCGCCGATCACGTCGAACGGCCCGGTCAGCTCGCGGCGGTCGTTGCGCAGCGGCTCGACGACGATCTCCGCTTCGGCGACCTCGGCTTCGCTCCGCAACACGTGCACGCGACGGAAACCCTCGCGCTCCAACGACTTCATCGAACGATGCAGCTCGCCGCGCTGACGCCGGACGACGTGCTCGCCGAAGTCGCGGTCGGGCCTGGCCGCGTTGCGTTCGTGGCAGACCTTCACGGGCAGATCCAGCACGATCGCCGTCGGGAGGACGTCGTGCTCCTTCGCCAGCTTCAGCAGGCTCGCCCGGGACGCGCGCTGGACGTTCGTCGCGTCGATGACGGTGATCCGGCCCGCTTCGAGCCGTTTCGCCGCGACGTAGTGGAGCACGTCGAAGGCGGCGGCCGACGCGCTCTGGTCGTTCTCGTCGTCGGCCACCAGACCTCGGAAGTAGTCGCTGGACAACACCTGCGTCGACGCGAAATGCGTCCGCGCGAAGGTCGACTTGCCGGAGCCGGAGGCGCCGACGAGCACGACGAGGGACATGTCGGGGATGGTCAGTTTCATGCCACGGCCTCCTTTCGAGACGTGAAGACCGCCATTTGGGTCGGCGGTCCTGATTCCTGGGACTCCTGTCCCACCGGCAGGTGGCGGACGTCGTAGCCGTGTCGTGCCGCGACGCCTTCGGCCCATGAGCGGAACTGCTCGCGTGTCCATTCGAAACGGTGGTCGGCGTGCCGGAACCGGCCTTCTCCGAGGAATTCGAAGTGCCGGTTGTACTCGGCGTTCGGCGTCGTGACGAGCACGGTCCGCGGCGCGGCGACACCGAACACGGCGTGCTCCAGCGCGGGCAGGCGCTCCTCGTCGACGTGCTCGATCACCTCCATCAACACGGCCGCGTCGTATCCGGCCAGCGACGGATCCGCGTACGTCAGCGCGGACTGCTTCAGGGTGATCCGCGTCTTGTCCTTCAGCCGCTTTTCGGCGATGTCGAGCGCGCTCGCGGACACATCGACGCCGACGATCTCGGTGAACGACGGCTCCTTCTGCAGCACCCGCAGCAGCGCGCCACCACCGCAGCCGAGGTCGAGCACACGCCGCGCGCTCGCCGCCCGGAGTGCCGCGAGCACACTGCCCTGGCGCTGGACGGCCAGCGGCTCTGGCCGGTCCGGCAGCTCGGTGACCAGGGCCTCGGCTTCGGCCGGCACGTCGTCCGCCTCGGCGAGTCGGGCGAGCGCGTACGAGACGATCGGGCGCCGTCGTTCGAGGTACCTGTTGGTGATCAGGTCGCGTTCCGGATGCCCGGCGAGCCAGCCTTCGCCGACTCGCAGCAGCTTGTCCGCTTCGTCCTGGCCGATCCAGTAGTGCTTGTCGCCGTCGAGCGCGGGCAGCAGGACGTACAGGTGCCGCAACGCGTCGACGACGCGCTGGGTGCCGGTCAGCTGGAGATCGACGTAGCGGGAATCGCCCCACTGCGGGAATTCGGGATCGAGCGGGATGGCCTTCGTTTCGACCTGCCAGCCGAGAGGTTCGAACAGCTTGTGGACGACCTCGGCGCCGCCGCGCGCGGTCAGCGACGGCACGCGGATCTCCAGCGGGAGCCGCTCGTCGGCCAGCTCCGGCCGGTTCGCGCACCGGCCCGCCAGCGCCGTCGTGAAGACCGCCCGCAGCGCCACCGCCAGATACGAGCCGCCCGCGTACGGCCGGTCGTTGACGTACTGGGTCAGCGACGTGCCGCCCCCGCGCACGAGCTCGACCGGGTCGATCTCGACCAGCAGCGCGACGGTGCAGCGCTCGTCGGACGCCTCGGGGTAGAAGACGTGCGCCGTTCCGGCCGAGAGCGTGAAGGACTGCGCCTTCTCCGGATGCTTGTGCAGGAGAAAGCCCAGGTCGGTGGCGGGGTTCCGAGTGGTCGTCATGGTCAAGAGCACCGGATGAGTGTCGCGCAGAAGGCCGTTCTGCGCGCCCGCTTTTCCGCGTGCGACCCTGGTGACATGTCGAACCGCCTGAAGGCCGCGACCAGTCCGTACCTGCTGCAGCACGCCGGCAACCCGGTGGACTGGTGGCCGTGGGGTGAGGAAGCGCTGGCCGAGGCGAAACGGCGGAACGTGCCGATCCTGCTTTCGGTCGGCTACGCGGCTTGCCACTGGTGTCACGTCATGGCGCACGAGTCCTTCGAGGACGAGGCCACCGCCACGCTGATGAACGCGAACTTCGTCAACATCAAGGTGGACCGCGAGGAGCGCCCGGACATCGACTCGGTGTACATGGCGGCCACGCAGGCGATGACCGGTCAGGGCGGCTGGCCGATGACGTGTTTCCTGACGCCGGAGGGTGAACCGTTCCATTGCGGCACTTACTATCCGCCGTCACCGCGGCCGGGGATGCCGTCGTTCTCGCAGCTGCTCGTCGCGGTCGCCGAGGCCTGGGGCGAGCGGCCGGACGAGTTGCGTTCCGGTGCCCGGCAGATCATCGCCCACCTCACGGAGAAGAGCGGGCCACTGCCTGAGTCCGTTGTGGACGGTGCCGCGCTGGATTCCGCGGTCGCCACGCTGCGCAAGGAGTACGACACCGGGAACGGTGGATTCGGGGGAGCGCCGAAGTTCCCGCCGACAATGGCCTTGAACTTCCTGCTGCGTCACCACGAGCGCACCGGTTCCGGCCTCGACATGGTCGAGCACACGGCCGAAATGATGACGACGGGCGGCCTTGACGATCAGCTCGCCGGAGGGTTCGCGCGCTACTCGGTCGACGCGCGCTGGGAAGTGCCGCACTTCGAGAAGATGTTGTACGACAACGGTTTGCTGCTGCGATTCTACGCGCAGTTCCATGGGGTGACCGGGCATGAGTACGCGCGGCGGACGGTCGAGGAGACCGCGGAGTTCCTGCTGCGCGACCTCGGGACGGCCGAAGGCGGTTTCGCCGCGTCGCTCGACGCGGACACCGATGGCGTCGAGGGGCTGACCTACGTCTGGACTCCCGCGCAACTGGCCGAAGTGCTCGGCGAGGAGGACGGCGCCTGGGCGGCCGAGCTGTTCCAGGTGACCGAGCGGGGCAATTTCGAGCATGGCGCTTCGACACTGCGGCTGCGCGAGCCGCATCCAGAGGACGAAATGCGTTATGAGCGAGTTCGCCGCGTGCTGCTGACCGCGCGAAACGAGCGACCCCAGCCCGCCCGCGACGACAAGGTGATCGCCGCGTGGAACGGGCTCGCGATCGGCGCGCTCGCCAAAGCGGGCGCGCGGCTCGATCGTCCACAGTGGATCGAAGCGGCGGCTCGCGCGGCGGCTTTCCTGATGGACACCCATTTCGTGGCCGGACGCCTGCGCCGGACTTCCCGCGACGGCGTCGTCGGCACGACGGCCGGGGTGCTGGAGGACTACGCGTGCCTCGCCGAGGGGCTGCTCGAACTTCACCAGGCGACCGGGGAACCGCGGTGGCTCGCCGACGCCATCACCTTGCTGGACCTCGCCTTGGCCCACTTCGGCGTGCCGGACGCGACGGGGGCCTACTACGACACGGCCGACGACGCGGAAGTCCTGGTGCAGCGGCCTTCCGACCCGACCGACAACGCGAGCCCGTCGGGGGCTTCGGCGCTGGCGAACGCGTTGCTGACCGCGTCCGTGCTGGCCGGGCACGACCGGGTGGGCCGCTACCGCGAGGCGGCCGAGCAGGCGCTGGCCCGGGCGGGACGGCTCGCCGCCCACGCGCCGCGGTTCGCCGGGCACTGGCTCACGGTCGCCGAAGCCGCCGCTGCCGGCCCGGTGCAGGTGGCGATCGTCGGTCCCGATGCCGCTTCACGCGCGGATCTGCTGGCCGCCGCCCTCGCTTCGTCGCCGGACGGCGCCGTCGTCGTGAGCGGCACGCCGGACGCGGACGGAGTACCGCTGCTGGCCGATCGGCCGCTGGTCGACGGTGCCGCCGCCGCGTACGTATGCCGTGGGTACGTGTGCGAACGGCCCGTCACGACCGCCGAGGAACTGGGCTCTCAGCTCGGCTGAACCCTTTTCGCCGGGGGAGAACACACCTGACTCTCCCCTGATACGCGCGTAGCGTCGGTAGCGTTGTAATCATGTAATCGCGGAGGCGAGCATGCACACCTACTTCAGGACGGCGAGGCAGATGGGACGTGGAGGCTGGAAAGGCCGGGGCGGCTGGCAGCAGGCGGACATCCCGTCGGCGGACGACGCGGCCGCGTGGTTCGGCGGCAGGCTCCCGGAGGGCTGGTTCACCGGCGACCCCGAGGTCACGGTGGATCGCGAAGAGATCGTCATCGTCGGCGAACTCCAGCCGCTCACCGGCGAGTACGCCGACGACGCCGCCCGCGCGGCGGCCGAGGACGGCCGGATCAGCCGGTTCCGCGAGGAGACCCGCGACGAGCGGATCGAGATCGCGCGCCAGGCCGAGCACCGCTATCAGCGCAAGGTCGCCTGGGGCGCGAGCCTCGGCGGCACACGGCACCTGTTCACCACGCATTCGGCGCCGGTCATGACCAGGCTGCGGCAGCCGGAACGACTGGTGCTCGACACCCTCGTCGACGCGGGCGTCGCCCGGTCGCGGTCGGAGGCGCTCGCCTGGGCGGTCCGGCTGGTCGGGGAACACGCGGACGCCTGGCTGGCCGAGCTTCGAGAGGCGATGACCAAGGTCGACGATCTCCGCTCACAGGGACCGGATCTTTCCTGAGGCCGGGGTCCGCCCGTAGAGTCGGGATTCCGCCGTCTTCACCGAAGTCCTCTTGTGAAAGAAGGCGTCATAGACGGCAGATTCTCCCGGCGTTGGCTGATCAAGGGCGGTCTCGTGGTGGCCGCGAGCCCACTGCTCGCGCCCACCGCCTCGGCGGCCCCGGCCCTTCCCTGGCCCGCGGCCGACGACATCGTCGCGCGGACGAAACGGCCGGTCTTCCCGGACCGGACGTTCTCGGTGCTCGATTTCGGCGCCAAGGGCGACGGGAAGACCGACAACACCGCCGCGATCAGGAAGGCGATCGAGACGGCCAACGCGCGCGGTGGCGGACACGTCGTCGTGCCGAAGGGCACCTTCGTCACCGGTGCGGTGTATCTCAAGAGCAACGTGGACCTGCATCTCGCGGCGGGCGCGGTGCTCGCTTTCGGTTCCGACGCCTCGAAGTTCCCGAACGTGCTCACCCGCTACGAGGGCATCGAGTGCGTGAACCGGTCGCCGATGATCTACGCGTACAAGGAAGCCAACATCGCGGTGACCGGGAAGGGCACCCTCGACGCGGCGGGCACGGCGTCCTGGAACAAGGGCAAGGACCGCGAATACCTGGAATCGCTGGTGGCCAAGGGAATCCCGCCGGAGCGGCGGATCGTTCCCGGTTCCGGGCACGCGATGCGCTCCACGTTCGTCGAGCCGTACTCGTGCGACACCGTGCTCATCGAAGGGGTCACGCTGAAGAACCCGATGTTCTGGCAGCTGCACCCCACGCTCTGCCGGAACGTCACGATCGACGGTGTCCGCACGGACGCGAGCACCGCGCATTCCAACACCGACGCCTGCGATCCGGAGTCCTGCGACCACGTCGTGATCGTGAACTCCCACCTCGGCGCGCACGACGACAACGTCGCGCTGAAGTCGGGTCGGGACGCCGACGGCCGCAGGATCGGCGTGCCGTGCCAGAACATCGTCGTCGCGAACTGCGTGATGGACGGCAACTGGGGCGCGATCACCTGCGGCAGCGAACAGACCGGCGGCATCCGGAACGTCTACGCGTACAAGCTTTCCGTCACCGGCGAGACGAAATACGGGCTGTACGTCAAGTCGAACACCTTGCGCGGCGGGTTCACCGAGAACGTCAACCTCGACAGCGTCTCCGGCACGTTCGTCCGCTCGGTCGTGTACGTCCTGCCGGACTACAACGGACAGACCGGCGCGTACGTCCCTCGGTTCGGGCCGTTCACCATCAGCCACTCCGCGAGCACGAGATGCGGGCAAGCGGCGTTCAACGTCCGGGGGTTGCCCAACTCACACGTTCGGGGATTGCGGGTGAGCGAGTGCCGCTTCGACGGTGTCGCGAACACGGAAAACGTCCTGAAACACGTCGATGACCTGCGGTTCGAGAACACGACGATCAACGGGAAACCGGTCTGATTCGTGCTGCGCTTCCCGATGCGGTGCGGCAGGCTTGGTGAAGACCGCACCGCATCGGAGGAACCGTGGACACACCAGGACTTCCCGCGAAGATCGACTCGGACGCGCTGACCACCGTCCTCGATGGACGGTGGGCCGGGCTCCGCCGCGCGGTGCGCGCGCAGATGGCGGCGGAGGACTTCAAAGACCCGGTCGACATCGACACCGAAGCCCATCGCGCCCAGGTGCTCGAATGGCTGCGCAAGCTCGCCGAAACCGACCGCCCGGGGCTCGGTTTCGACCCGGCGTACGGCGGTGGCGGCGACGTCGGCGGCGCGTTGACGTCGTTCGAGATGCTGGGCTTCGGCGACCTCTCACTGATGGTGAAGGCCGGTGTGCAATGGGGCCTGTTCGGTGGCGCGGTGCAGCTGCTCGGCACCGAACGCCACCACGAGCGCTACCTGCGGAAGATCAAGGATCTGGAGCTGCTGGGCTGTTTCGCGATGACCGAGCACGGTCATGGCTCGGACGTCCAGCACCTGCGCACCACCGCGACCTACGATCCGGCGACGCGCGAGTTCGTCGTGCACACGCCGGACCGGGGCGCGATGAAGGAGTACATCGGCAACGCCGCCCGCGACGGCGAACTCGCGGTGGTGTTCGCGCAGCTGATCACCGGTGGCGAGTCACGCGGCGTGCACGCGTTCGTGGTGCCGATCCGGGGCGAGAACGTGAGCGGTGTCGAGATCGAGGACTGCGGCCGCAAGGCGGGCCTCAACGGCGTCGACAACGGGCGGCTCACCTTCACCCAGGTGAGGGTTCCCCGCGAGGCGTTGCTCAACCGGTTCGGTGACGTCGCCGAAGACGGCACGTACAGCAGTCCGATCGAAAGCGACGGCCGCCGGTTCTTCACGATGCTCGGAACCCTCATCCGCGGCCGGGTCAGTGTCGCGGGCAGCGCCGGCAGCGCGACGAAGCGCGCGCTCGCACTGGCCATCCGGTACGGCGAGCAGCGGCGGCAGTTCGCGCGGCCAGGCGGCGAGGAGGTCGTCATCCTCGACTACCGCGCCCACCAGCGGAAACTGCTGCCCGCGCTGGCGACGTCGTACGCACTGCACTTCGCGCAGGAAGCACTCGTCTCGAAGCTGAACGACCTCGCCGAGGACGCGCCGGAGGAAGAGCAGCGAGAGCTGGAATCACGCGCCGCCGGCATCAAGGCCGTCTCGACCTGGCACGCGACCGCGACCATCCAGGCCGCCCGTGAGGCATGCGGTGGCTCCGGCTATCTCTCGGAGAACCTGCTCGCCGGGCTGAAAGCGGACACGGACGTCTTCACCACCTTCGAAGGTGACAACACCGTGCTGCTGCAACTGGTCGCGAAAGGGTTGTTGACCAGCTACAAGGATCATTTCGAGGACCTCAGCCCGCTCGCGACCGCGCGGTTCGTGGCGGAGCAGCTCGTCGAGGCCGTGATCGAACGGACGTCCGCGCGCAAGGTGGTCGAGCGGCTCACCGAAGCGGATGACGGCGACGTCCTCTACTCGCGCGAATGGCACCTGAAGCTGTTCGAAGACCGCGAAGAGCACGTACTCGGCGGCGTCGCGCAGCGCCTGCGTAAGGCGGGTTCGGACCCCTTCGGTGTCTTCAATGACGCGCAGGATCACGTGCTGCGCGCCGGGCGCGCGCACGTCGACCGGGTGGTGCTGGAAGCGTTCGTCGGCGCCATCGAGCGCTGCGCCGACGCGGAAGCCCGTGAGCTGCTGGAGCGGGTCTGCGATCTCTACGCGCTCGCGAACATCGAGGCGGACCGTGGCTGGTTCCTCGAACACGGGCGCCTGACCTCCGGGCGTTCGAAGGCCGTCACCGCCGCGGTGAACGCGCTGTGCGCCGACCTGCGCCCGCACGCGCGGACCCTCGTGGACGCCTTCGCTATCCCCGAGCAGTACCTAGCGGCTCCGATGCTGCGGGACTGACCACCGCACGCTGTTCGGCGAGCTCGGCCCGCAACGCCTTGACCTCACGGGT
This sequence comes from Amycolatopsis sp. NPDC043885, assembly GCF_056435685.1. Lineage (NCBI taxonomy): Bacteria > Bacillati > Actinomycetota > Actinomycetes > Pseudonocardiales > Pseudonocardiaceae > Amycolatopsis > Amycolatopsis sp. NPDC043885. Next base: position 317,379 of record NZ_JBWKEA010000006.1, on the reverse strand, counting down.
CAGCTCGTCGAGATGCTCGCGGGTCACGGCCTGCGCGTTCTCGTCGGCCTCGGTCACCCGGCGGATCAGCCACGACGCGAGCGTCGCGGTGACCACACCGAGCAGGGCGATCCCGGCCACCATCAGCCCGACCGCGACGAGCCGGCCGGTGCCGCTGACGGGATAGCGGTCGCCGTAGCCGACCGTGGTGATCGTCGTGATCGACCACCACACCGCGTCCGGGAAATCGGTGATCGGCGCGTCCGGCGCGGCACGTTCGGCGTCGAGCACGGCGACCGCCGAACAGAACACGATGAGCGCCGTCGCGCCCACCGTGTAGACCACGACGCGGCCGCGCAACGACAGGCCGGCGTTGCGGTTGAGGACGTTGAGCACCGTGACCAGCCGGAGCAGACGCAGCTGCCGGATCAGCGGGAGCACGATGATCAGCAGGTCGAAGAGGTTGTGCTTCAGGAAGGCGCGCTTGTCCTCGGCGTGCTTGAGGCGGACGCCGTAGTCCAGGGCGAAGACCGCCCACGCGAGCCAGGTGACGAGCTCGCACCAGACCCGCCCGGTGTGCCCGAGCGAGGGCTGGAGGATCGGCCAGGCGTACGCGGCCAGGAACAGTACGGCGGCGGCGTTGAGCGGCCACTCCATCCGTTTTTCCCACATCGAACGTCTCCTCACCTGGCCTTTCCCAGGTGCGTACGTTAAGCGATGTCGAGGGCCGTTCCATAGAGTTTGTCGGTTTTGAGGGTGATGTAGAGCCTTCGTTCGGCCGCGATGGTCTCGAGGAACTCAGCCTCGTCGTCGGGCTTTTGCCGTTGCGCCGCCAGGTATTCGAGACCGGCGGTGTCGCCGGGTGTCCGGGTGACTTCGGAGAGTTCCGCTTTTCCTTCCACGACAGCGAATTTCCAGTGGTCGGCGCTGGAGACGTAGAGGGAGGCGGTGGGGTTGTCGCGGAGCTGCTTGACCTTGAGGCGGTCCTCGGTCGTGCTGATCCGGATCTCGCGCGTCTCGGGGTCCCACGTGTAGACGACGGTGGAGAGATGCGGGCGGCCGTCACGTTTGACGGTCGCGAGGGCGCCGAAGGTGTGTTCGGCGAGGAAGTCGCTGAGGGCCGCGTCATCGAGGCGGCGGGGCGGTGCGTTCTTGGCCATGGTGGTGATCATGGCTTACGCGGCGGGGGCGCGGAAGAAGGCACTTTCTTGTGCCAGAGGGAACACGCGTGTGTCCGTCCTGGTCAGACCGTCGGCGTGGGTCGAGAAGCGGCCCGCGGCCCGCGCCGGGCGTGATCTGGCGAGAAATGAATTTGGCCAGAATCCGCCACGGATATTCCACAGCGGATGCGCGTGCCGTGCGAAAGATATAAAAGCCTCCGGTGGTATGGACATTTCCAATCGCCCTTACCCTTCGCGACCTGCGCGTGAACAGCATGCCGGTGATTTTGTCCCCAACTCACCGTTGTCTGTGATAATCCCTCCGATTTCGATTGCGCCCCAAGGGGTGTCGAGAATTTTCGAACGTTGCGAGAAATGGGGGAACGTCCTGGGAATCCTTGTTCCGATGTCATAGAGTCGGCCACTTCCGCGAGGGCGGCGCGACGATCACCTGTCGTATCGCGTTTCCATTCCGCACGCCTGAAGAGAAAGTAGTGAGTGGCGCTTATGCCCCGGTCTTCCTTCGAACTGCTCGCGCGGGCGCTGACCGTATGTTGCGACGACGGGGTGTCCGGCGCGTTGTCTCTGTCCGGCAGGCCCGGCGGGGTGATCCACCTGCGCGAGGGCGCGGTGATCGCCGTCGACACCCCTGGTGCTCCAGGGGTGGACTCCGTGCTGCTGCGGTCCGGGCGGATCAGCGAGGAGGACTGGTCCGCCGCGTTGCGGGCGGGGCCAGGCGGTCCGACGCCGCGGGACGAGCTTCTCGCTCGCGCCGGGATCGGGAACACGGAACTGCAGCTGGTCGCCACCATGGCCGCGCAGGACGGCGCTTTCGTCATCGTGACGGGTGACATCGAGGAATACGTCATCGACTACAACCGGTTCGACGTGCTGTTGCCGGTCACTCCGGCGATCGAGCTCGACTGGCTGCTCGACGAGACCAGGCGTCGCCTTGACGCTCTCGCGTCATTGCCGGTGGCGGTCTCGCCGCATCGCGACCGGATCGTGCCAGTGGCCGGGGTGGCCTCGTCGGGAGTCGCGTCGACCGCGGCCCGGCGCGACATCCTCGCCGGCGCCAACGGCCGCCGCTCCGCCCGCGACATCGCGTTCGTGTTGGGGCGCAACGTCTTTCCCGTGACGATCGAGATCTCCCGGATGATCGGCGACGGTCTGGTCGAGATCGCCGTCGAGTCTCCCGAGGATCCCGGCGGGGGCTCGCGGAAGCCGCTGCGTCCCCGGATGCCCGCAGCCGGAGCCCAGTCGGTTCCCGGCGGTGACATGAAAGGCCTTCCCCTGCGCAGCCCGGGGGCGAGCGGTGTGTCGGAACTGCTCAAGCCGTCACGGGCGGCCGGCTGGCAGGTACTGCCCAGGCTGCTCAACCGCGTCCGGGCCGGGCCTTCCACGAACCGCACGAACTCGGACGAGACCTCGCAGCAGAAGGGAACACCAGGTGGATCGTGAAACGCTGGTCGACGAGCTGAACGACTTGAGAAGGCAAGTGAGCGGGGTGACCGGAGCCCTGATCGCCGGTGTGGACGGCCTGCCCATCGCGGCCGACGCCGAGGACCGGATCGATCCCGGCGCGGTGTCCGCACTCGGCGCCGCTCAGCTGGGCCTCTCGCTGACCATCACCTCCGCGGTCGCCCAAGGCGCGTTCCGGCACGCGGTGGTCCGTAGCAGCGGCGGTTACCTGGCCGTCTACTCCATCGACAGCACGTCGTTGATGGTCGTCCTCGGCGACGAGGGCCTCGACATCACCCGGTTGCACCGGGCTTCCCTGCTCACGATCGAGCGCGTCCGCTCGATTCTCGCGGCCGTCATCGCGAACGCCTGCTGAGCTCCTCCACCCGAAGTCACGGACGAACACCGAAAAGGAGAACGGACATGCTGGGTAACGGCCAGAATATGTCGGACCAGATGACCTTGATGGTCAAGCAGTTGCGCCAGGAGGTGCCCGACTGCCTCGCCTCCGGAGTGGTGGATCTGGCGACCGGCATGTTGTTGGCCGTCGAAACCACCGACAGCCATCCGTCGGAGGTCCTCGACCTCCTCGCCGGCGCGACCTTGGATCTGTTCCAAGGCCGCACGGTCGTGATGATCGAGAACATCTTCAAGGAGCGCCGAGGCGTCAGCAGCGCCGAGCACTACTTCCAGGAGATCCTCGTCAACAGCGCCAACCTGACGCACCTGTTCATCAGGAACAACCACAACGCCGACGTCGTGGCCGTCGTGGTCTGCCCGAAGTCGGTGAACATCGGGATGCTCTTCGCGGGTACCCGGCGGGTGATCAAAAACCAGGCGTTGTGACCGGCCGCCTGCCGGGGCCCGCGCTGGTGTCGGCAAGGATGCCTTCCCTCGCCCGTGAGGGTCCATGCCAGGAACTTGAGCGCCGCAACGAGGTTTCCCAGCCGTCCATAAAGGATACCTGGAAAGTCGAATTATCCGATTAATGCTCGCTTGGCCGAGTTGTCCGGTACGTGAAGGCCCCCTTCCTTGCGGCTAGCCGCAAGGAAGGGGGCCTTCACGTACTCTGACCGACCGAGCGCCACGGGATCATGACGGCTCCCCGCCGATGGTCCACCAAGATTCGGTATCGCTCCACCAAAAGTCAATCCGACCAGGGAAAAGACGCCAGAAACAGGACCATGCCACTCTTGAGCTCCTGGCATGACCTTGAGGATGGGCAAGGCGCCTTCGCGGACCCGCGACCGGCCGTCAGTCAGCTCCGGTAGGTGGTAAGGCATCTTCGGTGCCGACGACCCACATCACTCACGACCTGGCTAGGCGTACATGGCCAGCCAGATCGCGATGTAGTGGGACACCGCGGCGAGAACCGTGCAGGCGTGGAAGTACTCGTGGTACCCGAAGGTGTCCGGGAAGTGGTTCGGCCACTTCACCGCGTAGAACACCGCGCCCAGCGTGTAGAACAGCCCGCCCACGCAGAGCAGGACGAGCGCCGCGACACCGGCGTGCGTGGCCAGTTCCGGCAGGACGAAGACGGCGACCCAGCCCAGCGCGATGTAGATCGGCACGCCGAGCCAGCGTGGCGCGTTCGGCCACAGCATCTTCAGTGTGACGCCGCCGATCGCGCCGCCCCACACGATCGCGAGCACGATGTACCCGGTCGGCTGGGACATCGCCAGAAGGGTGAACGGCGTGTAGGTGCCGGCGATGAACAGGAAGATCATCGAATGGTCGGCGCGCTTCATCCATTCGTATGCTCGTGGGCTCCACAAGCGACGGTGGTACAGCGCGCTGACGCCGAAGACGCCGAGGACGGTCAGGCCGTAGACCGAAGTGGACAAAGCGGCGATACCCGACACTGTGGACGCCGCGAGGCTGATGAGGGTCGCGGCTCCGGCGACAGCGCCGAAGAAGGACCAGAAGTGGATGTGCCCACGCAACCGAGGACGCGTGTCCACTACGGGCGCGGGGCCGGACGGCCGGGGTTCGGTCACTACGCTCACTCACCCAGGTTACGGCACCGTAGGTTTTTCGCCAGTGTCCGTGGCGCGTCCCACTGAGGCCCGCGAGGTGACTACTCTCCACTGGCGTGAGTCTTCGGTCCTTCTTGTCAGACGTCGTGTACAGCGCCTACGGCAGGCGCCTGATCCAGCAGGCCAAGGGGCGCCATCCACGCCACATCGCCATCATGCTGGACGGGAACCGCCGCTGGGCGCGCGAAGCGGGCTTCACCGACGTCGCCGACGGGCACCGGGCGGGCGCCAAGAAGATCGCCGACTTCCTGAGCTGGTGCAACGAGGCCGACGTCGAGGTCGTCACCATGTGGCTGCTCTCGACGGACAACCTCGGCCGTGCGGCCGAGGAACTGAGCCCCTTGCTGAAGATCATCACCGACGTCACCGACGAACTCGCCGCGCCGCACACGCCTTGGCGGCTTCGCATCGTGGGGGCACTCGACCTGCTGCCCCCGGAGGTCGCGAAGGCCCTCAGCGCGGCCGCGGAGCGCACCGAGGGGCGCACCGGGATGGAGGTCAACGTCGCGGTCGGTTACGGAGGGCGTCAGGAGATCGCCGACGCGGTCCGCAAACTCCTGCTCCAGCACGCAGACGAGGGCACCTCGATCCGCGAACTCGCGAAGATATTGGACGTCGACCACATATCCGAACACATGTACACCTCGGGCCAGCCGGATCCGGATCTGATTATCCGCACCTCGGGTGAGCAGCGGCTTTCCGGATTTCTGCTCTGGCAATCGGCGCATTCGGAATTCTGGTTCACCGAAGCGTATTGGCCCGCGTTCCGCCGGGTCGATTTCCTGCGCGCCATGCGCGATTACGCGTGGCGGCACCGGCGCTTCGGTTCCTGACCGGAGACATGACGAAGGCCCCGGCGTGCACTCCGGGGCCTTCGACGTCGACACTGAAGATCAGTGGTGGTGGTGCTCCAGCGAGTGGAGGATCAGAGCCGGGGTGGTGGCGACACCGGTGTAGGCGCCGGCGACCAGGGAAGCGGCGCCGTAGCCCAGCGCGCCGCCGCCCTCGATGAAGGTGTTGTAGGCGTCGCCGAACGTGGGGTCCGGGGTGCCCGAGGTGTCACCGGTGGCGGCGAACGCGGTCCCGCCGACCATCATGATGCCCGCGGCGACGGCGGAAACGAAACCAGCCTTCTTCAGCACTTCGCACTCCTTGGTAGAGATGTTCAGGGATCGGGGGCACCGAATCCGGTGGGGGTGTCCCGCAGTGAGAAAATTACTCGCTATTCAGGATTTGTGACCGTCTCGTAAGCCCATTGTGTGAGGCATGAAAGGCCCGTTTCACTCGGTCCGGTTCTCTGTCTCGGGCACAAAATGCGTCCCGCCACGATGCGTGGTAGAACCCTCCGTCTCATCAGGTGAACGCCCTGTGTCGCGTTAATCCTTCCGGGTCGCGTCGACGAGCGTCCCTGAATGGAGATCATCACTACACACCGTGACGGTGACCAGGCGTTGATGTCATGCGACCGACAGTGAGATGACGGTTTGGCGAATCACCGTGGTGGCTGCCTGCGCGATCGGCCGGACGCAGGTACCTTCCGGAAGTGAGGGTTCGCGTCCCATGCGGACTCTCACGGGAGGCCCTGGTCGTGGCGGTTGTCGACAGGGCGGCACAGCCGCCCAGTGGATGCACGAGGGGGCCGGCACCCGGCCCTCGTGGCCGTGCCGACTGACGTGAAAGACGTCGGAAGGAACGGTTAGCCAGGGAAGTGCCCGGCCCAGCGAGTGCGGGCGTGGTGCCACGCCCACGAGGGAGATGCCGTCGTGACTGCGCAGCGTTCACCCCGCAAGGCCTCTGGCCGTTCTTCGACCGGTGCCCCTGGCCCGGAGAAAGCCTCGATCTCGCCCGAATCCCAGCGGTCCACTTACGTGCTCGACACGTCGGTCCTGCTCTCTGACCCCTGGTCGGTGACCCGGTTCGCCGAACACGCGGTCGTGCTCCCGCTGGTCGTCATCAGTGAACTGGAGGCGAAACGTCACCATCCCGAACTGGGGTGGTTCGCGCGCGAAGCGCTTCGCATGCTCGACGACCTGCGTCGTCAGCACGGCAGGCTCGACGCGCCGATCCCGATCGGTGAGCACGGCGGCACCCTGCAGGTGGAGTTGAACCACTCCGACCCCACGGTGCTCCCGGTCGGCTTCCGCACCGACTCCAACGACCACCGCATCCTCGCCTGTGCGCTCAACCTGGCGGCGGAACGCGCGTCGGTCACGCTGGTGACGAAGGACATTCCCTTGCGTGTCAAAGCGGGCGCCGTCGGCCTCGAAGCCGACGAGTACCGCGCGCAGGAGGTGACGCCCTCGGGCTGGACGGGGATGGCGGACGTGGACGTCCCGCAGACCCTGGTCGACGCGCTGTTCAGCGGGTCTTCCGTGGATCCGGCGGAATTCGGGATGCCGGAGGTCGGTGAACTGCCCTGTCACACCGGGCTCAGGCTGCTCGCGGGCAGTTCGAGCGCGCTGGGGCGGGTCACCGCGGACAAGCGGATCCGGCTCGTCCGGGGCGACAAGGAGGCGTTCGGGCTGCACGGCCGGTCGGCCGAGCAGCGGGTGGCGCTCGATCTCCTGCTGGACTCCGACGTCGGCATCGTCTCGCTGGGCGGACGAGCGGGCACGGGCAAGTCGGCGCTCGCGCTCTGCGCGGGGCTGGAGTCGGTGATGGAACGCCGCCAGCATCGCAAGGTGGTCGTGTTCCGGCCGGTGTACGCGGTCGGCGGCCAGGATCTGGGCTATCTGCCCGGTTCCGAGAGCGAGAAGATGCAGCCGTGGGCGCAGGCGGTGTTCGACACCCTCGGCGGGCTGGTCAGCCAGGACGTCCTCGACGAGGTCTTCGACCGCGGCATGCTCGAGGTGCTCCCGCTGACCCATATCCGCGGCCGGTCGCTGCACGACACGTTCGTCATCGTCGACGAGGCGCAGTCCTTGGAGCGCAACGTGCTCCTGACCGTGCTCTCACGGCTCGGCACCGCTTCGCGGGTCGTGCTCACGCATGACGTCGCGCAGCGCGACAACCTGCGGGTCGGGCGGCACGACGGCGTTTCGGCGGTGATCGAGAAACTCAAGGGTCATCCGCTGTTCGCGCATATCACGCTGACCCGGTCCGAGCGCTCGCCGATCGCGGCGCTCGTCACGGAGATGCTGGAGGACCACGGGTAACCGGAACCGGGGGAGTCCACCTAGGACAGTCCCAAGTGGACTCCCCGGAGTTTCACCAGCCCGAGGGCAGGGGGCGTCCTTCCGCGAAGCCGGCGGCGGACTGGATCCCGAGCAGCGCGCGTTCGTGGAACTCCTCCAGCGTGCGCGCGCCCGCGTACGTGCAGGCGGAGCGGACACCGGAGCCGATGGAGTCGAGCAGGTCTTCGACGCCGGGGCGAGCCGGGTCCAGCGCCATCCGCGACGCCGAGATGCCCTCTTCGAACAGGCCCTTCTTGGCGCGCTCGAAGACGTTGTCCGTGCGCGTGCGGGCGCCGACGGCGCGCTTCGACGCCATGCCGAACGACTCCTTGTACGGCTTGCCCTGCTCGTCGTAGCGCAGGTCGCCGGGGGATTCGTGGGTGCCCGCGAACCACGAGCCGACCATCGCCGCCGACGCGCCCGCGGCGAGCGCCAGCGCGACGTCGCGCGGGTGCCGCACGCCGCCGTCCGCCCAGACGTGTTTGCCCAGTTCGCGCGCCGCCGCGGCGCATTCGGCGACGGCGGAGAACTGCGGGCGCCCGACGCCGGTCATCATCCGGGTCGTGCACATGGCGCCGGGGCCGACGCCGACCTTGACGACGTCCGCACCCGCGTGGATCAGGTCGCGCGTGCCCTCGGCGGTGACCACGTTCCCGGCGACGACCGGGACTCGCGGGTTCACCGACCGGACGGCCTTCAGCGCCGAGATCATCTTCTCCTGGTGGCCGTGCGCGGTGTCGACGACCAGCACGTCGACGCCCGCCGCGAGGACGGCCTCGGCCTTCGCCGCGACGTCGCCGTTCACGCCGATCGCGGCGGCGACGCGCAGGTTGCCGCCGTCGTCGACGGCCGGGGTGTAGATCTCCGCGCGCAGCGCCGCGATCTCGGTCAGGACGCCGGCGAGCCTGCCGTTTTCGTCGATGCCGAGCGCGAGACGGCCTCCGTGGTCGTGCAGGCGCTCGAACACCTCACGCGGCGGCGTGTCCAGCGGGACCGTGACGACCGCGGGCTCCGCGACGTCGGCGAGACGCGCGAAGCGGTCTACGCCGGCGCAAGCCGCTTCGTCGACGACGCCGACGGGCTTGCCGTCCTCGTCCACCACGACGACGGCGCCGTGGGCGCGTTTGCCGACCAGGTTCAGCGCGTCGGCCACCGCGTCTCCGCCGGTCAGCACGAGCGGGGTGTCCCACACCGTGTGACGGCTCTTGACCCAGCCGACGATGTCGGCGACCGCGGCCACGTCGACATCCTGTGGCAGGACGACGAGCCCACCTCGCCGGGCGACCGTCTCGGCCATCCGGCGGCCCGCGACGGCGGTCATGTTGGCCACCACGATCGGGATCGTCGCGCCGGTGCCGTCCACAGTGGACAGGTCGACGTCGAAACGGGACTCCACGTCCGACCGGTTCGGCAGGAGGAACACGTCGTCGTAGGTCAGGTCGTGAGCGGGCCGATGCCCGTCGAGAAAGCGCACGAGGCCCCAGGATACCCGCGTGGGACACTGTCGGCATGACCGACCGGGACCGTGACGAAGCCGGACGAGCCCGCAACGCGCGCCCGCGGGATGGTCTCGGCAGGCCGCTTCCGTACGGCGCCGACGGTGTCGAACGCCAGCCCGAGGGCATCGAACGGAGCCCCGAGGACACCGTTTCCGAGGCGCAGCGCCTGCTCGACGCGGGCCGCCCGTTTCACGCGCACGAGGTGTTCGAGGACGCGTGGAAGTCCACCGACGGGCCGGAGCGCGAGCTGTGGCGCGGTCTCGCGCAGCTCGCCGTGGGCCTGACCCACGCGGCCAGGGGGAACGGGAACGGTGCGGCCTCGCTGCTGGAGCGCGGCGCCGAGAACATCGAGCCCTTCCGCGAGGCCCGGCCGCACGGGATCGACATCCCGGGTTTGCAGGCTTGGGCGCGGACCATGGCTGAAGAGGTGAAGGTGCGTGCGCGGGTGGAGCCGGTCGCGCCGCGCCTACTGCGTGAGGGCCTGTAGCGCCGAGCCCGAGCGGTACAGCTCGATCAGCAGCGGCCGCGGCGAGAGTCCCGCCTCGGTGAGCCGATAGCTGGTCCGGCTCGGGAAGCCCGGCAGTTCCTCTCGGACGGCGAGGCGGCGCGCGGTCAGGTCGCCGAGGCGCTCTGTCAGCACCTTCGCGGACGCCGTGCGCAGGTCGCTAGGCGGGCGCGACCTCGACCGGACGGTCCGGCTCCGGCCTTCGCGTCCGGCCGCGGGCGTCCAGGACGAGTTCGCCGTCGAAGGTTTCCGTTCGGTGACCTGCTTCGCGGTCGGTTTCGCTGTCCGCATGACGCAGTCCCTCATTGTGCCTTTGACCGCCGACCCCGCCGAAATCCTCGACACGGTCTACGAGCCGGACGCCGTGTTCGTCCGCCGGGACGGCGCGTGGGTGAGCGGCGCGGAACGCCGGGCCGCGAACGGCGGGATCCTCGCGCTCGGGAAGCCCGTCAAGGTCACTCCGCGTCAGGTGCGCGTGGCCGGTGACCTGGCCTTGCTGATCGTCGACTGGGTCATCGCGAGGCGTGGCCTGGACGGGCTCTGGCGCTACGTGATCGACAACCCCTTCGGTGTCGGCACACCTTGAGTGCTCGACATACCGCGAGTATGTTACTTCGAGTAGGGATACTGCTCAGTAGGTAACGGCGGGAGGAAGCGCGGATGAGCGAGCCCAAAGAACTGCTGGCCGAACCGCTGAAACTGCGGTGTGGCGCGATCCTGCCTAACCGGCTGGCCAAGGCCGCGCTCAGCGAGCAACTCGGCGATCGCCGCAACCGGCCGACCGCCGAACTGGCCGAGCTGTACCGGACGTGGTCGCGAGGCGGTGCCGGGACACTGATCACCGGCAACGTCATGGTCGATCCGACCGCGCTGGGTGAACCGCGCAACGTCGCGGTCCCTCGGGAGCCGGACGCGACCGAGTTCAGGCCGTGGGCACGGTCGGCCGACGGGACCGAGTCCCGGCTGTGGGTTCAGCTCAACCATCCCGGTCGTCAAAGCCCGCGCTTCCTGTCCCGTCAGCCGGTCGCGCCGTCGGCGGTGCCGTTCGGCGACCGCGGCATCCGCTCGGTGTTCGCGACGCCGCGAGCGCTGACCGTCGACGAGATCGAAGCGATCATCGACCGGTTCGGCGTGGCCGCGCGGACCGTCGTCGACGCCGGGTTCGCCGGCGTCCAGATCCACGGGGCGCACGGCTATCTCGTCTCGCAGTTCCTGTCGCCGCTGACCAACCGGCGCACCGACGGCTGGGGCGGTGACGCGCTCCGGCGGCGCCGGTTCCTGCTGGAAGTGGTCGCCCGCGTGCGCGCCGAGGTCGGCGACACGGTGCCGATCGCGGTCAAGCTCAACAGCGCGGACTTCCAGCGCGGTGGCTTCAGCGAGGAAGAGTCGCTCGAAGTCGTCCGCGAACTGGGCGAAGCGGGCATCGACCTGCTGGAAGTCTCCGGCGGCACCTACGAGAAGGCCGCCATGATGGGTTCCGCCAAGGCGAGCACTCTCAGCCGTGAGGCTTACTTCCTCGACTACGCCGCGAAGGCGCGGCAGGTCACCGACGTCGCGCTGATGGTCACCGGTGGCTTCACCAGCGCGCGAGGCATGGCGGAGGCGTTGCGCTCCGGCGCGCTGGACGTCATCGGCCTCGGCAGGCCGCTGATCGTCGACCCGGCGCTGCCCGGGCGCCTGCTGGGCGGCGAGGACGTCCGCGCGCGGCGCACGGCGCCGAAGACCGGCATCCGGCTGGCCGACAGCCTGCTCGAGATCCAGTGGCACACCCAGCAGATGCACCGGGTGGCCGCCGGGAAACCGGTGGACCGGCGGCTCGGCGCGGTGCGGACGCTAGTACGTGCCGGCGTCGCGGATCCGCTCAACGCTTTCCGGCGGGTCCGGGGCTAGTCCATCCATGCCCCCGCCGCCACCCTCAACGGAGGAGCCGCGCTCCCAGTCCCAGTTCTCGTCGGGTTCGTCTCGTCGGCTGAACGTGCGGTCGAAACCGACCGCGGCCGCCGCGAGACCGATGAACAGCACCCCGATCAGCACGCAGTTGAACGCGACGCCGCCGTAGCTGTTGATGCCCGGGTCGACGAACGGGTACGGGTAGAACCCGATGATCGCGCCGCGCACCAGTGTGACCGCGAGCCAGGCCAGCGGGTACAGCAGCGACCACCACAGGATCCGCCACGACAACTGGCCGCGCGGCCCGAACAGCAGCCAGCCCGCGACGCACATCAACGGCGACACCTTGTGCAGCATCGTGTCGGCGAAAACGGCCCAGCCGTGCAGTTCGTAAAGATCGGCGAGCGCGACCTGGAAGACGACACCGGTCACGGTGATGCCGACGAGCCCGGTGAGCCGCAGCACGCCGAACAGGGTCGACCGGCCCGCGACCCCGAGCGCGAGCAGCAGGCTGCCGGCGCCGACCAGGATGTTCGAATCGATGGTGAAGAAGGCCAGCAGGTTGGCCACCCGTCCGGCCGGGGTGTGGAAGGTGCCGCCGGTGGTGCCCGCGGAGACCGGGATCTGGGCGGCGAGACCGGCGATCACCACCAGCGCCGTCGCGCCGAACCAGGCACGCGCGATCTTGGAAGCCTGCATTCGCCTACTTTATGGGTGATCGGGTGGGGACGTCCCGTCACCACCGCACGCCGCCACTCGATCGGGGCGGGACGCCGCCGGGTCTTCCCGGCCATCGGGTCATATCGTGGGAAGCGATGGACGTCGAGCGGAGGCCCGGACGCCGCGGACGGGTCGCGCGTGGTCCGGCGGAGGACAGCGGACCCGTCGCCGAGTTCGCGCGGCGGCTGTGGGAGCTGAAACGGGCCGCCGGTGACCCTTCCTACGACCGCATGCGCGACGAGTACGGCGCGCTCGCGTCGAAGTCCGCGCTTTCGGCCGCCGCCCGCGGCGAGCGGCTGCCCAGCTGGGAGACGTCCTGGGAGTTCGTCCGCGTGCTGGCCGCCGGAGTGCTCGGCGGTGACGAGGACGAGGTCCGGCACGAATGGCGCGGTGAATGGGAACGCGCGCGCGACGCGCTGGCCGCCGGCGCGGCGCCCGAACCCGCGCCGGAGCGTTCGCGCCGGACGGCGTTCCTCCTCGCCGGAGCCGTGGCGGCCGTCCTCGTCGCGGCGCTGGTGTTCGTCTTCGCCGCGCCGTTCGGTTCCGAGCCCGCCGCCCCGGCCGGCGACGCGTCGGAATTCGTCGCCGACGTGACCGTGCCCGACGGCAGCGAGGTCGCGGCCGGGTTGACCTTCGTGAAGATCTGGGAGTTCCGCAACGCGGGATCGGTCGGATGGGTCGGCCGCTATCTGGTCCGCGCCGGTTCGTTCGGGAACCCCGGCGAGTGCCGCACCCCCGACCGCGTCCCCGTCCCGCAGACCGCGCCCGGCGAGCGCGTGCGCGTCTCCGTCGAGGTGCGTGCGCCCGACCGGCCAGGACATTGCCAGGTGTACTGGAAGATGGCCGACGAACAAGGGCACATCCTGCTGCCGAACACCCGCGCGGTGTTCTTCTCGGTCCGCGTCATTTGACCCTCCGGGCCGATGGTCAAAGCGCTGACCTGCATGGACATTGATCTGTCGGCCATGGCCATTTCGCGGTCGTGAATCGCTTCCGGAGTGGCTTCGGTGGCCTTTAACGTCATCGGCGTCCGGGAATTCCGGATGGGGATTTTCCGAAACACTCTCACATTAATTGCGGAAAGGGAATCCATGCGTCCGTACGTCAAGGTCGCCGCACTGGCCGGGGCCGCGCTCACCGTGGCGCTCCTGCCGGTCACCGCCGCACAGGCGGCTCCGGCGCCCGCTTCGGGCAGTGATCCGATCATTACCTGCGAATCCGGCTACCACGGCTGGATGCGCCGGGCCGGGAAGGACGCGATCTGCCTCAAGCCGGGCACGCGCACCTGGGACGTCAAGGTGTTCGAATGCGCCGGGGATCTGACGGTGCATTTCAAGAACGGCGAGAAGGCCTATTGCGGGGGAAACATGAAGATCGGCCTCGACCTGGCCGTCCAGTCCAATGTCGTCAAGACCGTTGTGGGGAACCGATGAAGAAGAAGCTGTTCGCCGTCGTCCCGGTCGCGCTGGCAGGCACCCTGTTGATGGCACCGTCCGCTTCGGCGGCGTCGAAGGTCTGTGAGGGCGGGCCGCTGATGGGTGGGAAGACCAAGGTCGTCGAGGTGAGCGCGGGGCAGAGCATCGACATCACCGTGCACAACCACGACTACCGGGGAATGCTCGTCCAGATCATCGACGACGTCTTCGACAAGGGCCTCTGGAGCGGGGCGATCGCGCCGGGCAAAGAGCGCACGGTCAAGCACGGCGTGCTCGGGGAGCCGCCGGTGTATCACAAGATCCGGTTCGAGGTGACCTCCAACCTGTCGAACAACTACACCTACCGGATCTCTTCGGACCGCTGCTACTGAGGCGTTTCGTCCTCTGAACGCGGTAGTTGCACGCGCAAGGACCGCGTTCAGAGGACTAAATGCGGGGAGTTCAGGGCTTGAGGAGGCCGCGGACGGTGTCGATGGTGTCGGCGTCGGCGGCCTCCTTGTCCGGCCGGTACCGCACTACGCGCGCGAAGCGCAGTGCCAGCCCGCCCGGATATCGCGTGCTCACCTGAGCCCCGTCGAGTTCGATTTCGACGACGAGCTCCGGCCGCACGTGCACCACCCAATCCGTGCGGTGGGTCTCGATCTCCTGGAACGTCTTCGTCTGCCAGGCCAGCAACTCGTCGGTCATGCCCTTGAACGTCTTGCCGACCATGATCGGCGGCCCGCCGTCGGGGTCGCGGGCGCCGAGATGCAGGTTCGACAGCGTGCCGGTGCGCCTGCCGTGACCCCATTCCGCGGCGAGCACGACCAGGTCGATCGTGTGCACCGGTTTCACCTTGAGCCACGCGCGCCCGCGGCGGCCCGCCGCGTACGGCGACGCGAGGCCCTTGACCATCACGCCTTCGTGTCCGGCGGCCATCGCCGCTTCCAGCACCGCCTCGGCCGAGGCGGGCGCGATCTCGCCCGGGATGACGTGCTCGCCCGCGACCTGACGCAGGGCGGCGTTCCGCTCGGACAGCGGCGCGTCCAGCAGGTCGACGCCGTCGAGGTGCAGGCAGTCGAAGAAGTACGGCCGCAGCAACAGCGCCTTGACCTGCTCCTCGCGTGTGCTGCCGAACCGGCTCATCGTCTCCTGGAACGGCCTGGGCCTGCCGTCGTCGGTCAGGGCCAGCGTCTCGCCGTCGAGCACCACCGATGTGCAGGGCAAGGAGCGCACCAGATCCACCAGTTCGCCGACGCTGCCGGTGATCTCCCGCAGCGTCCGCGTGTAGACGTGCACCTCGGCGCCGTCGCGGTGGACCTGGATCCGCGCACCGTCCATTTTGTACTCGACGAGCGCCTCGGTGTGCTCGGTGATCGCCTCGTCCAGTGACTCCGCCGGGGAAGCCAGCATCGGCCGGATCGGCCTGCCCAAGGCCAGCTTGAACTCCGCCAGCCGCTCCTGGCCGCCTGTCATGGCCGCCAGGCCCGTCACCGGGAGCTGCCCGGACAGCATGAACGCCCGCCGTACGTCTTCGGCCGGGATCTCGGCCGCCGCCGCGATGGCGTCCACCATGATCCCTTCGAGCGCGCCCTGCCGGAGCTCGCCGGTGAGCAGCCGGAACAGGAACTCCTGCTCCTCCTTGGTCATCTTGGTGAACAACGCGCGCAACGTCTCCGTGCGCAGCTTCACCGACCCCGAACCCGACGCCGCCCCCACCGTGCCGAACGCCGTGTCCACCTCGGCGACGGTCAACGACGGCTCAGCGGCCGGGGCCGCCTTCAGCTCGGCCAGCGTCCGCCAGCCGGTGCCGATGCGGCCCTGTGTCGGCTGGCCGGTGAGGAACGCGATGACCGCGGGCAGTTCCAGCTCGCCCGCGGCGCGCAGGACCGCGGCCAGGGTGGCGATCTTCGCCTTCCTGGACCTCGTGGCGGCCAGTTCGGCCGACGCGGTCACCACCTCGGTGAGCAACATGGGTCCATCATGGACCCGGGCACCGACAGTTTCGCGCCGAGCGGGCTCGGGCGGCGACGTAGTGAAGGCCTCCTTGCCTACTTTCAAGGTAGGGAAGGAGGCCTTCACGGCCTTGGCGCCAAGTGGGCTCAGGCGTGCGCGGGATCGGCGACCCAGCTGGCGAGCAAGCGGAGCGCGCGTTCGCTGTCGGAGCCGGGCTCGGCGGTGTAGATCACCAGGGCCTGGCCCGGATCGTCGGGCAGCCGGAGCGTCTCGTAGCGCAGCCGGAGTTCACCCACGATCGGGTTGATCACGAGCTTCCACGCGTGCGCCTTCTCGCGCACGGTGTGCTTCGCCCACAGCTTCCGGAACGCCTCGCTGCCGAGGGAGAGCTCGCCGACCAGCTGGGCGAAGCGCGGATCGTCCGGATACTTCCCGCTTTCGGAGCGCAGGTTCGCCACGATCTCTTTCGCCACGGTTTCCCACTCCGGGTGCAGCTCGCGGGCGTGTTCGTCGAGGAAGAACATCTTCGGGATGTTGCGCTCGCCCGCCGGCCGCGTGGCGAAGTCGAAGGACAGCGCGGAGCCGAGCGAGTTCCAGGCCAGCACGTCTCCGTAGCGGTCGAAGATGAGCGCCGGGGTCTGGATCGCGTTCAGCATCGGCTGGAGTTCCGGCCGGATCCGCCGCGCCCGCGGCCGTGCGGCGCGTTCGCGTTTCGGGGCGGCCAGATTGCGCAGGTAGGCCTCCTCGTCACGATGCAGCCGCAACGCGCGGCTCAGCGATTCGAGGACGGAGTCGGACACGTTGCGAGCCCGGCCCTGCTCCAGGCGCGTGTAGTAGTCGACGCTGATCCCGGCCAGCTGCGCAAGCTCTTCGCGCCGCAGCCCGGCGACTCGCCGCTGGTTGAACCCCGTCGGCAGGCCGAGGTCCGCCGGGTCCAGCGCGGCCCTTCGTGCCTTGAGGAAGTCGCCCAGTTCGGCCGTCTCGGTCATGGAGTCGAGTATCCCGGAACGCGAGGGATGCGTGCCTGGTCCTGACAGACCCAGGCTGGTGAGGGCGTGCTGTGGCTTTCGCGACGTCGGCGGGGACCCGGCCTTCACGGACCCTTCGGCGCACTTATGGTCCGGTCGATCAAGCACGATTTGGCTCTTCGGTTCGGTCCAAAAAGCGGCCACCGTGAAGGTATGGACAACGAACGAAGAGGCGTGACGATCGGCGTACTGGGGGTGCTGATCGTCGGCGCGTCCGTGCCGGTGACGGGAATGCTCGACGGGTACCCGGTGATCACCGGGCAGGCGCTGCGGTACGCGCTGGCGGGCGTGCTCCTGCTGGCGTGGGCGCGGCTGAGCGGGCGCCCGCTGCCGTTGCCGGGAGCGCGCGACGTGCCGTCGCTGATCGCCCTCGCGGCGACCGGGATGATCGGGTTCCAGGCCTGCCTGCTGTTCGCGCAGCGCTACGCCGAACCCGGTCTGGTCGCCGCGTTCCTCGGCGGCACGCCGCTCGTGCTCGCGCTGGCGGGCCCGCTGGCCAAGGGGAAGCGGCCCTCGTGGGCGCCGGTGACCGGAGCGGTGCTCGCCGGCCTGGGGATCGCCGTGCTCTCCGGCGGCGGCGCGGCGCGCTGGCAAGGGCTGGTGCTCGCGGCGCTGGCCATGGTGTGCGAAGCGCTCTTCACGCTGCTCGCCGTCGGCGTGCTCGAAAGGCTCGGGCCGTTGGCGACCGCGACCTGGGGGTGTTTCGCCGCGGGGGCCGGCGGAGCGGTCGTCGGGACGATCGCCGACCCGTCCGGCGCCTGGGCGTGGCCGGACGGGCGTGAACTGATCGCGCTCGGCTACCTGACGGTCGTCGTCACCGCGATCGCGTTTCTTCTTTGGTACTCGGCGGTTTCGGCACTGGGCGCGGACCGGGCCGGGGTGCTGGTCGGGCTGATGCCGGTCTCCGGCCTCGCCGTCTCGCTCCTGCTGGGCATGCAGGATTTCCGCTTCTCCCAAGTGATCGGGGTCGCGCTGGTGTCCTCAGGCGTCGTGATCGGCCTGCGCCGCCGCGAGCTTCGCGAGCCTGGCGCACTTGACGTCGAAGTGCTTGACGACGTCGCCGCCGATGATCGCGACCATGACCGAGCGCAGCGGCCCGCCGAAGGTGACCTTCTGGACGAATTCGGTCCCGCCGTCGACCTCGGTCAGGTTCAGCACGAGCTCCATGGCACCCAAGGGAATCGGCTGGCGGAAGGCGATCTCGCGGTGCTCGGTCAGGGACGTGATCGTGAACGGCTCGGCGACCCGTGAGTGCACGCGGCCGCGGAATCCGTCCGGTACGAGGAAACCGGTCGAGCCCACCGCGGCGGGGCCGTGCAGTTCGACGCTGGCGAGGTCGGGATCCCAGTCGGGCCACCGGGTGAGGTCGGCCAGCGGCGCCCAGAGCGCGGACGGCGGGCAGGGGAGGATTTCGCGGGAGGTCCTGGTCCAGGTCATACCCGGACGATATACGGAACTGTCAGTCTCGTAAACTGGGGTCATGGCGAGAGGCAGGCCGAGGGAAGAAGGAATCGACGACGCGGTCCGCGCGGCCGTGCGGGCGTTGCTGACCGAGTCCGGTTACCAGCGCTGCACGATCGACGCGGTCGCGGCGCGCGCGGGCGTCGGCAAGGCCGCGGTGTACCGGCGGTGGCGGTCCAAGGCGGAGCTCGTGTTCGCGGCGGTGATCCATCCCGTCGAGCTCGAACCGCCGTCGGACACCGGCTCGCTGCGGGGTGACGTGTCCGCGGTCCTCGAAGTGATCCAGTCCTCTTTGGACGGTGTGGAACTCCGGCAGGCGCTGCCTTCGCTGCTCGCCGACGTCCGGGCGGATCCGGCGCTGGAAACGCGGTTCGGCGAGGTGTTCCTCGGCCGCGAACGCGGATATCTGGTCCAGATGCTCGATCGGGCCGTCACGAGAGGGGAACTCTCGCGACGGCCCGATCCGGCCCTCGTGCACGCGATCCTGCTCGGCCCGGTGCTGACCTGGCTGCACCTGTTCGCCGAGACACCGCCTTCGGGTGGGCTGGCGGCTTCGCTCGCCTCACCGCTCCACGCGGCCGTGGTCGCTCTCGGCGCTTAGCGGCCTCCGCGCGCCATGCGGAGTACGTCGAGGGCTTCGTCCAACTGGGCTTCGGTGAGCTTGCCGTTCGCGACGTGACCACGTTCGATCACGACCTCGCGGATCGTCTTCAGCTCCTTGA
This sequence comes from Amycolatopsis sp. NPDC043885, assembly GCF_056435685.1. Taxonomy (NCBI): domain Bacteria; kingdom Bacillati; phylum Actinomycetota; class Actinomycetes; order Pseudonocardiales; family Pseudonocardiaceae; genus Amycolatopsis; species Amycolatopsis sp. NPDC043885. The sequence continues at coordinate 298,374 of NZ_JBWKEA010000006.1, read as the reverse complement.
GCGCCTGCTTCGCGATGGCGGCGGCCTCTTCGTAGCCGATGTATTTGTTGAGCGGCGTCACGATCGACGGCGAGCCCTCGGCGTACTCGCGCGCGCGGCCGGCGTTCACCGTCACACCCGTGAACACCTTGTCCGCCAGCAGTCGCGAGACGGCCGCGAGCAGCCGCGCCGATTCGAGCACGTTGCGCGCGATCACCGGCAGGTTCACGTTGAGCTGGAAGTTGCCCGCCGCGCCCGCGAAGGCCACCGCCGCGTCGTTGCCGATCACCTGGGCGACCACCTGGAGCGTCGCCTCCGGGATCACCGGGTTCACCTTGCCCGGCATGATCGACGAACCCGGCTGGAGATCCGGCAGCGCGAGTTCGGCGAGCCCGGTGCGCGGGCCGGAACCCAGCCAGCGCAGGTCGTTCGCGATCTTGTTCAGCGACACCGCGACCGTGCGCAGATGCCCGGACGTCTCGACGACGCTGTCCTGCGTCGCCTGCGCCTCGAAGTGGTCGCGTGCCTCGGTCAGCGGGAGTCCGGTCACCGAAGCCAGTTCCTGCGAGACCGCCGCGCCGAAGCCCTCCGGCGCGTTCAGCCCGGAGCCGACCGCTGTCCCGCCGATCGGCAGTTCACCGAGCCGCGGCAGCCCCGACTTCAGCCGCTCGACCCCGAACCGGACCTGCGACGCCCACGCGCCCGCCTCCTGGCCGAAGGTGATCGGCACGGCGTCCATCAGGTGTGTGCGGCCGGACTTCACGATGTCCGCCCATTCGCCCGCGCGCGTCTCGATGGCGGCGGCCAGGTACTCCAGCGCCGGGATCACGTCGGACAGGACGGCCTCCGTCGCGGCGACGTGGATCGTCGTCGGGAAGGTGTCGTTGGAGGACTGCGAGGCGTTGACGTGGTCGTTCGGGTGCACGTCGCGGCCCAGCGCCTTCGACGCGAGCGTGGCGATGACCTCGTTGGCGTTCATGTTCGACGAGGTCCCGGAACCGGTCTGGAACACGTCGATCGGGAAATGCGCGTCGTGCTTGCCCTCGGCGACCTCGTCCGCGGCCTTCGCGATGGCCTCGGCGACCTCGGCGTCCAGCACGCCGAGCCGCGCGTTGACCCGCGCCGCGGCGGCCTTCAGCAGGCCGAGCGCGCGGATCTGGGCGCGCTCCAGGCCCCGGCCGGAGATCGGGAAGTTCTCGACGGCGCGCTGCGTCTGCGCGCGGTAGAGGGCGTCGACGGGGACGCGCACCTCGCCCATGGTGTCGTGTTCGATCCGGTATTCCTGTTCAGCCATACCTCAAGTCTCGCGCAGCGCCTCTCGGCGCGCTCCGTGTCTTTCGGCACGCGAGCGCTAGGATCGATTGTGTTCTCGATCACGCCGCCCACCACCGGCCGGGAGAGTGCCGAATGAGCGAGTCCGCTGGGGAAACGTCGTACGACCTCGTCATCATCGGGGCAGGTCCGACAGGGCTTTTCGCCGCCTACTACGCGGGATTCCGCGGCCTTTCGATGGCCGTCGTGGATTCACTGCCGGAAGCGGGCGGCCAGGTCACCGCGATGTACCCCGAAAAGATGATCTACGACGTCGGCGGGTTCGCCGAGGTCCGTGGCCGCGACCTGGTGCGGGGCCTGCTCGACCAGGCGGCGCCGTTCAAGCCCGCGTATCTGCTCGGACGCAAGGCCGAGAAACTCGAAAGCGTCGAAGGCGGCGTCACCATCACCCTCGACGGCGGGCAGGTCCTGCGCGCCGGCGCGGTGCTGATCACCGCCGGGATCGGCGAGTTCACTCCGCGGCCGCTGCCCGCGGGCGATGGCTGGCTCGGCCGCGGCATGGTCCATTTCGTGCCCTCGTTGAAGGCACACGAAGGGCAGCACGTGGTGGTCGTCGGCGGCGGGGACTCGGCGTTCGACTGGGTGCTCGCGCTGCACCCGGTCGCCGCGAGCGTCACCCTCGTGCACCGGCGCGCGAAGTTCCGTGCGGCCGAGTCGATCGTGCGGCAGGCGCGGGAACTCGGCGTGCGGATCGTCACCGACGCCGAGGTCACCCGGTTCCTCGACCGTGACGGCACGCTGGCCGAGGTCGAGATCCAGGTCAAGGGCGCCGAACCCGAGATCCTGCGCGCCGACACGGTCGTCGCCGCGCTCGGTTTCACCGCGGATCTCGGGCCGATCGAGAGCTGGGGGCTCCAGATCGACCATCGCGCGATCGCCGTCGACTCGACCATGGCGACCCCGCGGGAGCGGGTCTACGCGGCGGGCGACGTCGCGGCGTATCCGGGGAAGGTGAAGCTGATCGCGACCGGGTTCGGGGAAGCGGCGACGGCGGTGAACAACATCGCGGTCATGCTGGACCCGGACGCGCATCTGTTCCCGGGGCACTCGAGCAACGCGGAGTAGCGCGTGCGATGAAGGGGCCTTTCATCGCAAAATTTGCTATGAAAGGCCCCTTCATTGCACGTCAGGCGGGCGTAGGCGGCGTGATCTTCTCCGCGATCCACTGCGCGTACGCCACCACCGAAGTCGCGATCGACGGCGAGGTCGCGCACACCGGATCCGCGTTGCCCGGGCGGCTGATCGTGCCCAGCAGCACCCACTTCTCGTCGACCTTGGCGATCTCCGGCCCACCGGAATCGCCGTAGCACGAACCCGTGTTCCCACCGGGGTTGTCGGTGCACAACTCGACCGCGCCGTCGAACTTAGCGGTGCACCGTGTGCCTTCGACGATCTTCGTGTCCAGTTGCCGCAGCTTCGCCGGACCCTTGCCGCAGCCCGAAGTCGGGCACGTCTGGCCCCAGCCGAGCAGCCGCGTCGGCGTTCCGGGCGCCACGACGGCCCCGATCGTGATCGGCGCCGTCTTCACCGGCGCGGCCAGCCGCACCAGGGCGAGATCACCGCCCGCGTGCTCGGGTTCGGGGTTGTAGGACGGGTTCACGACGATCTCGGCGAGCTTCGCGATTTCGCCGCCCTGGGTGTTGTCGGTGCTGCCGATCCGCGCGCTCAGGTTCGCCGGGTTCTTGCCCTCGACACAGTGCCCTGCCGTCACCAGCCAGTCCACCGCGATCAGCGTCCCGGCGCAGAAAGCCTTGCCGGAGGCCGAATGCAGGGACGTGATGAACGGATACGGCTCGTCGGCCTCTCTGCCGCCGACGAGGTCGCCCGCGCCCCTGGCCTGCCCGGCAGGCGTGAGGAGCATCACCGCGAGCAGGACCACGAGCACGCGCTTCAGCACGGTTTCTCCTTAGGGGAGAGGGGGAACTACGTCGTCTTCCAGCGAATCGTCGAGGTGACCGTCGAAGTTGACGGACGAGTACGAGCGGAGCTTGGTCAGCCGGTGGTAGCCGTCGATCATCCGGACCGTGCCGGACTTCGAGCGCATCACGATCGACTGGGTCGTCGCGCCGCCCGCACGGTAGTGCACGCCGCGCAGCAGGTCGCCGTCGGTGACACCGGTGGCGCAGAAGAACACGTTGTCACCGCGGACGAGGTCGTCGTTGCCGAGCACGCGGTCGAGGTCGTGGCCCGCGGCCAACGCCTTCTCGCGCTCCGCGTCGTCCTTGGGCCACAGGCGGCCCTGCAGTTCGCCGCCGAGACACTTCATCGCGCAGGCCGCGATGATGCCTTCGGGGGTGCCGCCGATGCCGAGCAGCATGTCGACGCCGGTGCTCGGCCGGGCCGCGGCGATCGCGCCCGCGACGTCACCGTCGGAGATGAAGCGGATCCGGGCGCCCGCCTCGCGGACCTCCTTGATCAGCTTTTCGTGCCGCGGCCGGTCGAGGATGCACACGGTGACGTCGGAGACGCTGGAGTTCTTGGCCTTCGCGACCCGGCGGATGTTCTCCGCGATCGGGGCGGCCAGGTCGACCTTGCCGGCGGCGTCCGGGCCGACGGCGAGCTTCTCCATGTAGAACACCGCGGACGGGTCGAACATCGCGCCGCGTTCGGCGACCGCGAGCACGGCGAGCGCGTTCGGCATGCCCTTGGCCATCAGGGTCGTCCCGTCGACCGGGTCGACCGCGACGTCGCAGTCCGGCCCGTCACCGTTGCCGACCTCTTCCCCGTTGAACAGCATCGGGGCTTCGTCCTTTTCGCCCTCGCCGATGACGACGACACCGCGCATCGACACGGTCGAGACCAGCTGGCGCATCGCGTCCACCGCGGCACCGTCCCCGCCGATCTTGTCCCCGCGTCCGACCCAGCGGCCCGCGGCCATCGCGGCGGCTTCGGTCACGCGGACCAACTCCATCGCGAGGTTGCGATCAGGGGCTTCAGGGCGTCGAGAAGAGCTGGCGGACGAGGTGGGGGTGGGCATGCGGCCTCCCGGGTCAGGAACTCGGCGGGGTCCCAGTCTCTCAGATACCCACGGTGGTTCGGTGGCTCAGGAGCATGGTGAACGTCACTGACCGTCGCCGGTCTCGTCTTCCACGGAGGACAACGCTGCCTCGATCCGTTCCCGAGCGCCTTCGAGATGGTGCTCGCAGACCTTCGCCAGCTGCTCGCCCTTCTCCCACAGGGCGAGCGACTGTTCCAGGGACAGCCCGCCCGCTTCGAGCTCGCGGACGACCTCCACCAGCCTGTCGCGGGCCTGCTCGTAGCCGAGTTCGGCGGTCTCACCACCGGGTTTGCTCACGCTGTGCTTCCTTCTACCGGACGTCGGTGCTTGCCGATACCCGCGCACACTACCGCGCCGGCCATGGCGTTGTCGTAACCCACGAAGGCGAGGGCGAACTCCTGGCCGTCACTCTCCGCGATCGCCGCGACCAGGTTCTCCTGGGCCCGCGCCACCCGTTTGCGGTGCACGGTGCCGTCCGCGAACCACCATCGGGTGCCGACATGCTCGGCCGTCGCTTCGGAGAGTTTGCGCAGCTGGGCGTCGAGGCCGCGTTTGGTGGAGAACTCACAGCCCGCCAGGAGCACGGTCCAGCACTCGGCGGCCGCGTGGTCGGTCAGCAGCGCGTTGCGCAGGACCTCGGGGGCGTCGGCACGTCTCGCGGCGTCGATGGTCAAAGGCAGGAAACTCGCCGTCAACGCCCCTCCTCCGGCTCTCCTGAGACGACGGCGCCGAGCGCGCCGTCGACCACGCGGACGCGCAGTTTCGCGCCGTCCGCGACTTCGGAGACGGACCGGAGTACCTGGAGGTCGCCTTGCGCGTCGGTGTACTGCACCACGGCGTAACCGCGTTCGAGGGTCGCCGCCGGGCCGAGCGCGGTCAGCCGCGCGCGGGCGCTGGCGATCTCGGCCTGGTCCTTCGCGAGCAGGGTGAGCATCGCGCGGCGACCGCGTTCGCGGTGGATCTCGACGTCGTCCGAGCGCCGCTGGATCGGGCCGAGCGGGTCGGCGAGCACGGGACGGCTGCGGATCTGGTTCAGCAGCCTGACCTGCGTGTCCACCCACCCGTGCAGGGCGCGGCGGCCGCGGTCGCGCATCTGACGGACGCGCTGGGTCTCCTCGCGCACGTCGGGCACGATCCGCTTGCTGGCGTCGGTCGGCGTCGAACAGCGGAGATCGGCGACGTGGTCGAGCAGCGGGGTGTCCGGCTCGTGCCCGATGGCGCTGACCACCGGGGTCCCGGCCGCGGACACGGCGCGGCACAGCGCTTCGTCGGAGAACGGCAGCAGGTCTTCCACGCTGCCGCCGCCGCGCGCGATCACGATGACGTCGACGTCCGGATCACGGTCCAGTTTGGACAGTGCCTGGAGGATCTGCGGGACGGCGAGCGAACCCTGCACGGCGGTGTTGATCACCTTGAACGCGACATGCGGCCAGCGGGCCTGCGCGTTCACCAGCACGTCGCGTTCGGCGGCCGACGCGCGTCCGGTGATCAGCCCGATTCCCTTGGGCAGGAAAGGGATCTTGCGTTTGCGTTCCGGCGCGAACAGGCCCTCGGCGGCCAGCAGCCGCCGCAGCCGCTCGATCCGCGCGAGCAGTTCGCCGATGCCGACCGCGCGGATCTCGCTGGCGCGCAGGCTCAGCGAACCGCGGTTCATGAAGAACGTCGGCTTCGCGTGCACCACGACGCTCGCGCCCTCGCGCAGCGGAGGTTCGATCGTGCGCAGCAGGCCCATCGGGCAGGTCACCGACATCGAGACGTCGGCGGACGGGTCGCGCAGCGTCAGGAACGCGGTGTTGGTGCCTTGGCGGGCCGAGATCTGCGTGACCTGACCTTCGACCCAGACCGCGCCGAGCCGGTTGATCCACTCGCCGACCTTACGGGCGACCGTGCGGACCGGCCACGGGTTCTCGGCGGTCGTGGACGGGCCCGCCGTGGCGGAGGCGGGTTCGGCGCTCACTGGCCTTCCGCGCCGTCGCCGTCGGCCTTCTTCACGTTCCCGATGCGCCGCGCGAGCATGCCGACGAACGACGCCCTGTCGGCGTTCGCCCGTTCGTAGGTCAGCAGTTCCTCCAGCTGCGCGAGGTCGAACCGGCGCAGGCGGGCGCGCAGCTGCGGCAGGGTGAGCGTGTCGTAGTCGTCCAGCCCGGCGGGACCGGAGGTCACGGGCGCGCTCGCGCTGTCGAACTCGCCGTCGGCGTGGTCCTCGGCGAGCGCCCGCTCCTCCTCGGCCCACGGGTCCTCGGTGAGCGCTTCGAGGTCATGGAGGCGCCCGTTCCTCTCGGCGCGAGGTTCGGGGACTTCGGCGTCCTCACGCAGCGGGATCACGCACGAGTCGCGCTCGTACCGGCGTTCGCCGAGGTCCGGCGGGAGATCCTCGTCGAAGGTGGCCCAGCTGGGCGTGTCCTCGACCGGGCGAAGGCCCGACAGCGCGTCGTCGCCCTTGATCGCGAGTTCGGTGACGTGCTGCTGCACGCGCATGGAGAACTGGAGCACCTGGCTGACCACCGTGACGGGGAGCCCGGTGAGCTGCTTGGGAAGTTCGCGAACCCGCTCGGCGGTGGTGACGGCGAGGCCCGCGGCGACCCGGAGGGGGAGCGGGAGAGGCTTCATATGCCTAGCCTGCCGTATCTCGTCCATCCTGCCCAACCGAACGGGTGTGTCGGCTCACAGGACGTGACTCCACGCACATACTTCAGAGGGGTTCCCTGGTCACCTGAACGTGAGTGCGAGGAGCCCCCAGGGCAGCCCGTACCCTGGGGTCATGAGTTCTGCGAGTCCCGGAATCACGCCCGCCGGCAGTCCGACGATCACCGAGTCCGGTGTGCCGGCAGGTGGCAAACGTGTCCTGCTCGCCAAGCCACGCGGCTACTGCGCGGGTGTCGACCGCGCGGTCATCGCCGTCGAAAAGGCACTCGAGCTCTACGGCGCACCGGTCTACGTGCGCAAGGAGATCGTGCACAACCGGCACGTGGTGGAGACCCTGCGCGAACGCGGGGTGATCTTCGTCGACGAGACCTCCGAGGTGCCGGAAGGCGAACTGGTGGTGTTCTCCGCGCACGGCGTCTCCCCCGCGGTGCACGCCGAGGCGGCCGAGCGCAACCTGCGGACCATCGACGCGACCTGCCCGCTCGTGACGAAGGTGCACAAGGAAGTCAACCGGTTCGCGAAGGACGACTACGACATCCTGCTGATCGGTCACGAAGGCCACGAAGAGGTCGAAGGCACGGCCGGCGAGGCTCCCGACAAGGTGCAGCTCGTCGACACCGCCGAGGACGTCGACAAGGTCGAGATCCGCGACCCGTCGAAGGTCATCTGGCTGTCGCAGACCACCCTTTCGGTGGACGAGACCATGGAGCGCGTCGATCAGCTGCGGGACAAGTTCCCCGGCTTGGCCGACCCGCCCAGCGACGACATCTGCTACGCCACCACTAACCGCCAGGTCGCGGTCAAGGCCATGGCCGCCGAGTGCGACCTCGTCCTGGTGGTCGGCTCGACGAACTCGTCCAACTCGAAGCGGCTGGTCGAGGTCGCGCTGAAGGCGGGGGCGCGCGCGTCGCACCTGGTCGACTTCGCGCACGAGGTCGACGAAGCGTGGCTCGAAGGCGTCGAGACCGTCGGCGTCACCAGCGGCGCTTCGGTGCCGGAGGTGCTGGTGATGGACCTGCTGGCGTGGCTGGCCGAGCGTGGCTGGGACAACGTCGACGAGGTCACCACGGCCAACGAGAAGATCGCGTTCGCGCTGCCGCACGAGCTGCGCAAGGCCGCGAAGGCCTGACGCCCGCTACGTAAAAGGGCCGTCCGAGGAGTTGCCCGGGCGGCCCTTTCTGCTGGTCAGAGGCTCAAGCGAGAGCAAAGGTCCCTTGCTTCACCGCTCGTCGTCCCACGGACGGCGGCGGGGCGGCTGCCCTCCGCGGCGCGGATCGTCCGCGCGCGGCGGACGGCGGCGCGGGGCACCGGGGGCGCTTTCGCCGCGGGGATCGCGACGGCGCGGTTCGCCGCCTTCCGGCGGACGCGGCCGACGGGGCTGACGTCCCGGCGGCGGCGGTTTGCGGGCGCCGGGTTCGGCGTCGCGGCGGGGACGTCGCTCGTCGTCGACCGGGCGGCGGCGGGGCGGCGCACCGTCACGCGGAGCACCGCGGCGGGAAGGCGGGGGCGGCGTCTGGCCGGTCCGGGACGCGGGGCGGCCACGGCCCGGCGCGGCGGCCGCGGCGGGACGGGCGGCGGGCTTGCCCTCGTCGCGACGCTCGGGTTTGGTACCCGGCTTCACCTTCACCGGAGCGTTGGGATCGCGCTCGCGGTAGATCCGGAAGATGCCGATCGCCAAGGTGACGCCGGTGGTGATGGCCATCGTCGGGAAGCCGTTGATCAGCGGCGTGCCGACGTCGAAGGCTCTCGATAGCAGGTCAGTGCCCTTGCCGCCGTCCGAGGTCAGGAGGATGACCCCCGGGACGGTCACGGCGAGGACCAGGGGCGGCTGCACCATCGGGCCGAACAGCCCGCGGCGCTGGACGGCCACCACGGCGGCCACCGCGCCGAGCGCGTAGCACGCCTTGAACAGCAGGCCCAGGTCCTTCTGCATCATCATGTCGACGAAGGCGCCAAGGATGGCGAGCCCGAAGCCCACCAGGACGGCCGCCCACCAGGGCAGCCCCCGCCTGGCGCCGACGAGCGGACGCTCGTCCCAGGCAACGGGGACGTCGTCGGCATCAGGATCGCTCTGGCGATCGCGAATCGCGGTCACAGGCCCCACCGTATATCCAAGCTACGGGCATACCGCCAACAGGCGGTGTGTCTATCGCCTGGTAGTGGTCATTCCGGACCACCCGGACGGACTGTCCGGGTGCTTACCGGAAGTACTACGAGTGAAGGACCCACAAGGTTGCCGGGCGGGCCGGAACGGAGCTCGCGATTCCGGAAGTCGCAGGTCAGGCGGTGCGGTCCGCATCCGGCCCGTGAGTGGTCAGGACGAGTGTCGAGGGTCCGGACAAGGTGGCGTGGTACTCAGGCTCGGCCGGTGAGGGACAAACGTCTTCGCCCCTCGCGTCACGCGGGATTTCGTGAAGGGCCCCTTCACTACCTTCAGGGTAGGCAAGGAGGCCTTCACGACCGAACGAGCCCGCCGCTCCCGCCGGCTCGGACACGCCACCTTTGCCCCTGGTGAGAACCGTCCCGAGCATCACGAGGCCGGGAGTTCGTCCGTCTTCCTGATCAGCGGGACCGGCGCCGGGCTGCCCGCGGCGTCGGTCAGCGGCGAGACCGTGCTCCGGAAGCTCTCGAGCGCCTCCAGCTCCCGCCGCCGGGCCGAGATGAAGCGCTGCAGGTGGGTGCTCGACAGGTTCAGCGCGTCGACCGCGTTGCCCGCGGCCCGGTGCGCGGCCGCGGCGCCCGCCCGGACCTGCTCGACGTCCTCGACCAGCGCCCGTTCGGTCGCGGCGAACAGCGCGGCGGACGCCAGTACGGCGAACCCCGTCGGCCCGCAGAGAAAGACCCGCCGGTCCAGCATCCAACGCAGCAGTTCCGGGTCGGTGTCCAGCGCGGCGACCACGGCCGCGTCGGACGGGACGAACATGATCGTCCCGTAGATCGCGTCGGCCCAGCGCTGGTAGCCCTTGCCAGCCAGCTCGGCCGCCCGCGACCGGAGCTGCCGGACGTGGACGCGCAGCGCGTCCAGCCGTTCTTCGGGGTCGTCGGTCTCGACGGCCTCGGCCCAGCAGGCCATGCTCGCCTTCGCGTCCACCGGCACGGTCCGGCCGCCGCCGACCCGCAGAACCATGTCCGGTTTCGCGGCGCCGCCGCCCGCCAGGTCCGTTTGCAGCGTGAAGTGCAGCTCCTCGCGGAGCCCGAGCGCTCGTGCGGTCTCCAGCAGGACCTGCTCGCCCAGCTCGCCCCGGCCGCTGATCGAGGCGAACGCGACCTCGTACCGGCGCAGCGCGAGCTGCTGCTGATCGGCCTTCGCCCGCTCGGCGGCGACCTGTTTCGCCGCCGCGTCCGCCCTCCGCATGCCGTCGTTGTACAGCCGCCACAACAGCGCGACGGCCGCGAGCAGCAGCAACGCGAGCACGACGGCCGCGGTGGTGATCACCGTCGCCACCGGTACCTCCCCTCCGGATCCGAGTCGGGGACATCATGGCGGAACCCACCGACAAGAACGGAACGGCGCGGTCGCGCTCCGTATCTGACCTGCGCCGTCCCCGGCGTGTCGGAAAGCGCAGTGCCGTCAAGGGCGCGCCTCCCCTCTCCGGCCGGTGCGCGGCCCTACCTTGGGCTGCGTGAAGCTCCTGCACACGTCCGACTGGCATATCGGCCGTACCTTCCACGGCGCCGATCTGCTCGCCGAGCAGGAAACCGTGCTCGGCCATCTCGCCGATCTCGTGGCCGCCGAGTCGGTCGACGTCGTGCTCGTGTCCGGCGACATCTACGACCGCGCGGTGCCCTCGGCGGAGGCCGTCCGCGTGGCCACGACCGCGCTGGGCAGGATCCGTCAGGCCGGCGCGGCACTGGTGATGACACCGGGCAACCACGACTCCGCGCCGCGGCTGGGCGCGTTCGCCGAGTTCGCCGCGGCGGGCGGGCTGCACCTGCGCGCCACGATCGACGGGCTCGCCGAGCCGGTGCTGCTGTCCGACGAGCACGGCGAGGTCGCGCTCTACGGGATCCCGTATCTCGAACCGGAGCCCGCGCGTCACGCCCTTGGCGTACCCGAGGCCCGCGGCCACACCGGCGTCCTCACCGAGGCGATGCGGCGGGTCCGGGCGGATCTCGCGGGACGGCCGTCCGGAACGCGTTCGGTGGTGCTCGCGCACGCCTTCGTCACCGGCGGCGAACCGACCGAATCCGAGCGGACCATCGCGGTCGGCGGCGTCGAACAGGTGCCGGGTTCGGTGTTCGACGGCGTCGACTACGTCGCACTCGGCCACCTCCACGGCCCGCAGACCCTCGCCGAGCACCTGCGCTATTCGGGCAGCCCGCTGGCGTACTCGTTTTCCGAGACGCGCCAACGGAAATCGGTCTGGCTGGTGGAACTCGGCGCCGATGGGCTCGCCGAGGTCCGGCGCCACGAACTACCGGTGCCGCGCCACCTCGCGATGCTGCGGGGTGAGCTGGCGGATCTCCTTTCCGATCCGGAGCACGACGGCCTCACCGAACACTTCCTCTCCTTCACGGTCACCGACCGGGTCCGCCCGATCGACGCCATGCGCAAGCTGCGTGAGCGGTTTCCCTACGCGGTGCACATGGACTGGCAGCCGGAAGGCGGGCACGACGGTGCCGCGCTGAAGTACGCCGAAGCCGTCCGCGGGCGATCCGACGTCGAGATCACCCGGAGTTTCCTGGAGGACTGCCGCGGATCCGCGCCGTCGGAGAGCGAAGAGCGGCTGGTGCTGGCGGCGCTGGGCGCGGCGGGCAGGGAGCGCGAAGTATGAGGTTGCACCGGTTGGAGGTCGCCGCTTTCGGTCCGTACGCGGGCCGCGAGGTGGTGGACTTCGACGTGCTCGGCGCCGATGGGCTGTTCCTGCTGCACGGTGACACCGGAGCGGGGAAGACGACCCTGCTCGACGCGATCGCGTTCGCGTTGTTCGGCACCGTCCCCGGCGCGCGGGGCGAGGTCAAACGGCTGCGCTGCGACCTCGCCGAGCCCGACCAGGTCACCGAGGTCGTCCTGGAACTGACCGTGCAGGGGCAGCGGATGCGGATCGCGCGCAACCCCGAGTACCAGCGACCGAAGCGCCGTGGCGAAGGAATGACCGTCCAGCAGGCGAAGGCGGTGCTGAGCTGGGTCGGCACCGTACCCGCCGGACACGTGGCCGAGGGCATCACGCGGATCGACGAGGTCGCGCGCACGGTCGAGCGGCTCATCGGCATGACGCACGAGCAGTTCTTCCAGGTGGTCTTGCTGCCGCAGGGCGAATTCGCGCGGTTCCTGCGCGCGAACACGGCCGAACGCGAGGAGCTGCTGGAGCGGCTGTTCGGCACCGAGCGCTTCTCCGACGTCGAGAACTGGTTCGCGAATCTGCGTGCCGAACGAGGCCGCGAGTTGCAGGCGCGGCAGCAGACGCTTCGGGAGTGGGTCGCGCGGTTCGCGCAGGTCGCGGGGCAGGAGGCGCCCGAGGAAGGGCAGGCCGAGTGGGTCGGGGAGGTGCTCGCCGAGTCGGCACGGCGCGTCGCCGAGGCCCAGGAACGCGACACGAAGGCTCGGACGGCGGCCAAGAAGGCTGAAGCGGTCTGGCAGGAGAACCGGTCCACCGCCGAACGGATCCGCCGGGTGCGCACCGCGTACACGCGGTTGTCGGTGATCGCCGAGCAGGCGGGCCAGCGTGCGGAGTGGGCGGAAGAAGTCGAGGCGGCGCATCGTGCGGCGGGTGTCGTCGCGGAGGCGGATCTCCTCGAGCGCAGGCTGGATCAGCTCGCGGAGGCCGAAGCCGCCGAGGCGCTCCGGGCTCGGGAAGTGCCGGACGCGGTGGAGAGTTCGGCAGCCGAGCTTCGCGCTCGCGCCGGCGGGTTGCGGGAAGAAGCGGGCGCGCTCGCCGAACTCGTGGCGGAAAGCGAGCAGCAGCAACGGGCTCTGGTCAGCCGCGATCAGCTGAACGCCGCCGCTGAGAAGGCGAAGAAGCAGGCCGAGGACTTCGCCGCCGAGCTCGGCGCGGCGCCGGAGAAGGTCTCGGCTTTGCGGGCCGAAGCGGCCGCTGCCGCCGAAGCCGAAGCGAAGCTCGACGGCGCCCGCGCTCGTGTCGACGAGCTGACCGCGCTGGTTCGTGACGCCGAAGAGGTGCCCAGGACACGACAGGCCGTCGAGCGGGCACGTGCGGCGGTCAGCGAGGCCGTGGACGGCCATCAGCAGGCCCGTCAGCACCGGCTGGATCTGCGGGAACGGCGTCTCGAAGGAATGGCGGCCGAACTCGCCGCCGGTCTTCACCCGGGCGAAGACTGCCCGGTCTGCGGCGCGACGGAGCATCCGTCGCCGGCGACGCACACCGGCGGCTTGGTCGACCCCGAGGACGAGCGCCGCGCCGAAGCCGCGGAGCAGCAGGCGCACGTGCGGCGCGAGAAGGCGAAAGCCGCGATGCAGGAAGCCGAAAACCGCCTGACCGTCCTGATCGAGCGGCTGGGCGAGCACACCGAGGAGACATTGCGGGCCGGGCTCGCCGAAGCGTGCGACCTGGTCGCGACGCTGTCGGAGACGGCTCGCCGAAAGCCCGCTCTCGAGACGCGGCTCCTCGAACTGGAACGGAAGATCGAGCAGCTGACCGAACAGCACGGGGCGGCCGAACGCCGCGCGGTCGAGGTGGCGACCGAGGTGCGCGGGCTGGCCGAGCGGCTGGCCGAGCGCGAACGCCGGTTGGAGGCCGCGCGCGGTGAGTTCGCCGACGTCGCCACCCGGCGGCGTCATCTGCTCGGCTTCGCGACCCGCCTCGACGCGTTGGCCGAAGCGCGGCTGACCGTCGCGGGTGTCCGCGAGCGCCGTGACGAGCAAGCGAAACTGGTCAAGGAAGCGTTGCGGGCCAAGGGTTTCGTGGACCTCGACGAGATGCGCGCCGCGGCGCGGCCGGACGAGCAGATCATGAAACTGGAAGCCAGCCTCGCCGACGCGAAGGTGATGGAGCGGGCCGCCCGCGAGGAACTCGCGCAGCCCGAGTTGTTCGGCATCTCGCCGGAGGACGAGATCGACGTCGCCGCTTCGGCGGACACGGCGCAGGACACGCGAGCCGAGGCCGAGCAGGCCTTCGCGGCGCTGCGGACGGCGAAGACGCGGCACACGGACCTGACCGGGCTGGCCGAGCGGATGACGTCCTCGATGGCGGAACTGGCGCCGGTCGAAGAGGAGTATCTCGAACTGAAGGCGCTGGCCGAGGTGGTCAACGGTCGTGGGCAGAACGCGCGGAAGATGTCGCTGCGCTCGTACGTCCTCGCCGCGAGGCTGGAGGAGGTCGCGGTCGCGGCGACGGCCCGCCTGCGGACGATGAGCCAAGGCCGCTACTCCTTCGTGCATTCCGACGCGGCCGGGGCGCGGGGCACCCGCGGCGGGCTCGGCCTCGACGTGCTCGACGACTACTCCGGCACCATCCGGCCCGCGAAGACGCTTTCGGGCGGCGAATCCTTCCTCGCGTCACTCTCGCTGGCACTGGGCCTCGCTGACGTCGTCGCCGCCGAAACCGGCGGAGCGCTGCTGGACACGCTGTTCATCGACGAGGGCTTCGGCACGCTGGACGCCGAGACGCTCGACATCGTCATGAACATCCTCGACGAGCTTCGCGCCGGCGGTCGCGTGGTCGGGCTGGTCTCGCACGTGGAGGAACTGCGGCAGCGGATCCCGACGAGGCTGCGGATCCGGAAGTCGCGTACGGGCTCTTCGGTGGAGATCCATGCCGCCTGACCCTGCCGCCCCGTGCTATGAAAGGCCCCTTCATTGCAAAATTTGCAATGAAGGGGCCTTTCATAGCACTTGCGTGAGGAGGTCAGGCCGCTTCGTGCGTCAGCAGCCACTGCTTCGCCGGGACACCCCACCGGAAGTTCCCCACGCCGCCGCCGGTCCGCACCACCCGGTGGCACGGCACGAACAGCGCCGCCGCGTTCTTCGCGCACGCCGACGCGGCCGCCCGCACCGCCGCCGGATTCCCCGCCAGCGCCGCGTACTCCGCATAGCTGACCGGTGCGCCCGCGGGCACCTTCCGCAGGATTTCCCAGGCGTGCTCCCGGAAAGCGCCGGACCGCTGCCGAACCTCGATATCGGCGACGGCGACCAGTTCGCCGTCGTGGTAGCGGCGGATCGCGGTGCTCACCGGGCCCAGGTCCCGTCGCTGCTTCACTTCGCCAGGGGTGAGGGAAGGCGAGATCAGCGGCGTCAGTTCGCCGACGTCGCCGGTCCAGCCCGAGGCGAGCACGGCCCCGTCGCCCGCCACCACGGCGGTGAACGGGCCGATCTTGGTGTCCATTGTGGACCAGTACGCGATGCTCATCATTCTCCCTTTTCGGCGCGCCACAAGTACATGCCGGCGTACGAGGACCAGGGCTGCCAGGCCCGTCCGCGTTCGGCCAGCGTCGTTTCGTCGTCGGTGATGCCCAGCGCCGCCGCTCCACGGCGCAGCGCCGGGTCACCGGTCAGCAGGACGTCCGGCGCGCCCAGCACGCGCATCAGGACGTAGTCCGCGGTCCCCGGCCCGATTCCCGGGACGTCCAGCAGTTCCGCCCGCAGCTCCCCGGGATCGCGGCCGACGTGGACCGCCACCCCGTCCGCCAGCGCGCGGGCCACCGCGGCCACTCGTTCCGGGCCGTGTTCGGCGATCTGGGCCGCCGTCGGGAACAGCGTGGTCAGCCCTTCCAGCGACTCGTCGCAGCTGGGCAGGCGTTCACCGAGAGCGTCGGCGAGCGACGCCGCCTCAGCGGGGGACAGCATCGCGCGCAGCACGAACTCGTCGCCGTCGACGGTGCCGGGTACCCGGATGCCGGGGATCGACTCGACCAGCGGCGCGAGGGCGGGGTCGGCCCCGAGGACCCGCGCGACCGCCTCGGGATCGGCGTCGAGGTCGAGCAGCCGCCGCACCCTGGCCACCGCGCTGCTCAGGTCGCGCAGGTCGGTGAGCCGCAGGTCGCAGCGAACGTGGTCGTCCTTCGCCGTCAGCCACACGACGCCGGGGCCGTGCGCGAGCCGCAGCGTGCGCCCGTAGCCGGTCACTCCGGAATCGTCGCGCGTCACGTGCTCGACGCCGGGGACGGCCTGGTCGGCCAGGAAGTCCAGCACCCCGGCCGCGTCGAACGGCTTGCGGAACGGCAGCCGCAGGCTCAACCGTGTCCCGGTCGGCAGCTCCTCGGCCTTACGACGGCGCAGGCTCGCGGCGCGAAGCTGTGAAGGCGTCGTCGCGAAGACCTCCCGGATCGTCTCGTTGAACTGGCGGACGCTGGAGAAGCCCGCGGCGAACGCGACGTCGGTCAGCGGGAGGCCGGACATCTCGATCAGCAGCCGCGCCGAGTGCGCCCGGTGGGCCCTCGCCAGCGCCAGCGGCCCGGCACCGAGCTCCGCGGTGAGGACGCGGCCGAGCTGCCGTTCGGAATAGCCGAGCCGCCGCGCGAGCCCCGGGACGCCGTCGCGTTCGACGGTCCCGTCCGAGATGAGCCGCATCGCCCGAGCGGCGAGGTCGGCCCGGATGTCCCAGTCGGGGGAGCCGGGAACGGCGTCGGGCAGGCAGCGGCGGCAGGCGCGGAAGCCGTTGGCCTGCGCGGCCGCCGACGTCGGGTAGAAGCGGACGTTCTGCTGCTTCGGCGTCGACGCGGGGCAGGACGGACGGCAGTAGATCCCGGTGGTGGCGACGGCCATGATGAACTGGCCGTCGAACCGGGAATCACGGGCGGCGACGGCGCGGTAACACCGTTCGGCGTCGCGCCAGACGGCCCGTTCGGCCAGGGTCTGCTCGGTCATGACATCGATCGTGCCACCAGGTCGGAGGCACGGCTGGCGGAAATCCGACACGGCGATCAAGGCCTCGGCGGATGGGGCGGCGGGCGGCACGTAGACTTCTGGCCCGTGAGTCTCACCCTCGGCATCGTCGGCCTGCCCAACGTCGGCAAGTCCACCCTGTTCAACGCGCTGACCCGCAACGACGTGCTCGCGGCGAACTACCCGTTCGCCACGATCGAGCCCAACGTCGGCGTCGTCCCGCTGCCGGATCCGCGGCTGGACAAGCTCGCCGAGGTCTTCGGCTCCGAGCGGACCGTGCCCGCCGTCGTGTCCTTTGTGGACATCGCGGGAATCGTGAAGGGTGCCTCCGAGGGCGCAGGCCTCGGCAACAAGTTCCTCGCGAACATCCGCGAGGCCAACGCGATCTGCCAGGTCATCCGCGTGTTCGACGACCCGGATGTGATCCACGTCGACGGCCGCATCGACCCCGGCAGCGACATCGAGACGATCAACACCGAGCTGATCCTCGCCGACCTGCAGACCCTTGAGAAGGCGCTGCCGCGGCTGGAAAAGGAAGCGCGGACGAAGAAGGAGAACAAGCCCGCGCTCGACAACGCCCAGAAGGCGAAGGAGATCCTCGACGCCGGGCGGACCCTCTTCCAGGCGCAGAAGGAGGTCGACTTCGAGGCCCTGCGCGAGCTGAGCCTGCTCACCACGAAGCCGTTCCTCTACGTCTTCAACGCCGACGAAGGCATCCTGACCGACGAGTCGCGCCGCGAGGAGCTGGCCAAGCTGGTCGCCCCGGCCGACGCGGTGTTCCTCGACGCCAAGGTCGAAGCCGAACTGCTCGAACTGGACGACGAGGAGTCCGTGCGCGAGCTGCTGGAGTCCGTCGGCCAGCACGAGCCCGGTCTCTACTCGCTGGCGCGCGCCGGCTTCCACACCCTCGGCCTGCAGACGTACCTGACCGCGGGGCCCAAGGAGTCACGCGCCTGGACGATCCCGCAGGGCGCGACCGCCCCGCAGGCCGCGGGCGTCATCCACACCGACTTCGAGCGCGGCTTCATCAAGGCCGAGGTCGTGTCCTTCGCCGATCTGATCGAGCACGGCTCCATGGCCGCCGCCCGGTCGGCGGGCAAGGTGCGCATGGAGGGCAAGGACTACGTCATGGCCGACGGGGACGTCGTGGAGTTCCGCTTCAACGTCTGATCGGTCGGGGTGCAACTCGGGCCCGCGGTTCGCTGCATGGAGTGACTGTTCGGTGTTCGGTATTGGCCGAACACCGAACAGTGTGGAGCATATGGTCGTGGACTTGCTTCCCTCGACGGCTTCGACTCGGCTCGTCGCAGCCTGCCGTGCACCTGCGTGAAGACCTCACTTCTTCAGGGTGTCGAGGTTCGCCGACAATCTTGAGCCTGGTGTGCATCGGAGAGCCGTGGTGTGCTGCGATGCCGGATCGGCGACGAAACGATCCGAGTTCAGAGTCGTCAGGAACAGCTCGGGCGCGACCTCGGTATGGAAACGCTGGTCTGCGTGCTGATCGCCGACCGGATCCTGCTGTCCGAAGTCATGGCTTCGCTGTCCGCCGTCCGTCCGGTCTTCCATTCGGAGGCCGACTTTCGGTTCGCCTTCGCGCAAACACTTGCCGGACTGGCGCCCGAGCTGAAGATCCGACTCGAAATGCGACAGCCCGGCGACCGGCGTGAATTCGTGGATCTCGTGTGCTCAGGCGCCAGGAGGACGCTGGTGGAGTTCAAGTACGCCACCGCCCGATGGGCAGGCGAGCAGGGGGCGGACGCTGAGTGGTTCTCGCTTCGCGACCACACCGCCATGGATCTGGTCCGCAGGAATTTCGTGTTCGACGTATCGCGTTTGGAGCGGTTCGTCGAGAATGGTTGGGGCGACGACGGTCTCGCCATTCTGCTCAGTAATGTTCCGGGTCTCTGGAACCCGCCCGGGTCGAGGCTGACGCGAGACGCCCAATACCGTCTGCACGAGGGGGCGGTCCTGACAGGCAAGCTCCACTGGGGCACCGAGGTCGCCCCGGCACCTGCCAGCGACCGCACGCTGCGCGGCCGCTATGAAGCGAGATGGACGGATTACACCGATCTTACTGGAGACCGCGGGAAGTTTCGCTGGCTCGCTTGGCGCGTCGAGAGCCAGGCGTCGGTGAGTGGTGAGAACGGTTGGAACCCAATGTCACGTAGCTTAAGTTGATCTTGGGCGGGGTTGACGGGTGGGGTTAAGGCTCTCTTCGCTGTGTCTGATGCGACGAAGGGGGCGCCTTCGGTCCTGGTCGTGGGTCGGGTTGGTCGTGGGTCGGGTTGGTCGTGAGTGGCGTTTCGGGTTAGAACCCGAAACGCCACTCACGACCCCTTCGTGCAATCGCCTATCCGGGCATCAGTCGGACATTGAGTCAGCGAAAAGTGTCCTTAGTGGACACCCAGGGGCGCGGTCGGCTCCTGTCGGCCAGGGCAACCGAGCGCGTGCCCTGCGACAATCCTCACCACTCACGACACCTCACTACTTCCGCAGTAGGCTGTACGCCGCCGAGCCGATCAGCTCCAGCGAAACCTGAAGCCGCTCAAGGGAAACGTTGTCCTTGATGGTGTCTTCCGGCGTGTGGTAGGTCGGCTCCAGCAGCGCCGGGCCGGATTCGCCGCGCCAGCTGAAGTTGCCCGAAGCGATCCCGCGCTCGAAAAACGGCACGTGGTCGCTCGAACCGCGCGCCACCGGGCCCTTGACCCGCGGGTCGTAGCCGAGCCGCTTGGCGGCGGCGTTGACGGCGGCGGTCGTGGCGTTGTCGGCGCCGTCGACCGAAAGCAGCCAGTAGGTGATCGCCGGGTCCCAGCTGGTGGCGACCATGTCGTTCTGGAAACAGCCCGCGATCCGCTTGGCTTCCGGGTCGGACAGGTTCTTGACGTAGTGCCGCGAACCGATCAGCCCGTACTCCTCCGAGCCCCACAGCGCGAACCGCAGCGTCTTGTTCGTCGGCAGGTATCGCAGGACACGCGCCAGTTCCAGGCAGAGCACGGTGCCGCTGCCGTCGTCGTTGGCGCCGGGGGAGCCGGGGACGCTGTCGTAGTGCGCGGTCACCATGACCACGCCGTCGTCCTTGCCGGGGAACGTGGCCGGCCGCTCGGCGATGACGTTGTACGACGTCAGGTTCTTGTGGTGGGTGGCCGTCGCCTTCACCGTGACCGAGCCCTTGGCGAGCCGTTCGCGCAGGCGCTCCACCTGCACCTGGGCCAGGCCGAGCACCGGAATGGTGACCGGGGTGGCGAGCGTCGGGGAGAACGCGGACAGCTTCCGTGCCGGGTCGGCGCCGATCCGGCCGAGCAGCACGGCGTCCGCTCCGCGCTGCGCGGCCATCAGGTACGCGTCGGCCTTGTTGGCCACGGCGGCGATCAGCACGATCTTGCCGGTCAGATCGTCGGGCAGCGTGCTGCCGTCACCGGCGTCGACGACGACGGCCTCGCGCGTGACGTCCTGCGCGCCCTGCGGCGACGAGCCGGTCTGCCAGCTGTCGCGCCCGATCGACAGGCTGCCCAGGAACTTGTCGGCGATCGGGAACGGCTGCAGCGTGACCTGGTAGCGCAGGTCCCGAAGCACCTTCGCGATGTAGTCCTTGGCTCGCAGTTCACCTTCGGTGCCGGCGATCCGGGGACCGATCTTGTCGCTGAGCACCCGCAGGTGCTCCAGCGCCCGCCGCGACCGCACTCGCGCGACCACCGGGTAGTCGCCGAATTCCAGCGACGGCGGGAACTGCGCGCCCGGACGTTGCTGCGTGGCCGCGGCGGCGGTGCCGGGGTTCAGCCCGATCGTCGCCGCGCCCGCCAGTGCCACCGCGCCCGCGAGCACCTCACGTCTGCGCAGACCTGCCATGGAACACCCCTCACTTCTCGAAGAAACTCGTTCGAGTAGCTAAGAGTCACGGGGCCGCCGGGGCAACCTCCGATCGTCCCCTTTTTCCGGTTCACCGCACGGCGACCCGGCGCACTGGATTTCGAGACCACCGGCCCGGAAGCGGCATTCGCGGCTCCGCGGGTTTGCGCAGGGACGAGTGCTACCAGAGTGGTATCATCGGCGAATGGCCATGACCCTGAGGTTGAACGACGAGCAGGAGCGCGCTCTCGCCCTGCTGGCGGAGGCCGACGGCGTGAGCAAGCACGAAGCCACCGTTCGCGCCATCACCGAGGCCGCCGCGCGCCGCGTCCGCGACGATCGTGTCCGTGCGCTGTCCCGGAACGGCCGCGAGCGTTACGCCGCTCTGCTCGACCGTCTCGCTCAGTGATCGAGTACCTGACCGTCGAAGACCTCCTGGCGCTCGCGGAGGATCTCCGTGTGCCCAAGATCCGCGATCTCGGGCTGCTCGACTCCGCCGCGCACCGGCCGCAGGCTTCGTTGATGGGGCGGGACGCCTATCCGACGCTGCACGAGAAGGCGGCAGTACTGCTGGAGTCGGTCGTGCGCAACCATCCGCTCGTCGACGGGAACAAACGGCTGTCCTGGATGGCGACGTTCGTCTTCTACGGTCTGAACGGGTACGACCTCGACGCGCCGGAAGACGACGCGTACGACCTGGTGATCGCCATGTCGGTCGGTTCGCGCACCTACCAGGACGCCGCGGTCGAACTGGCGGCGTGGGCGAGGGTAACTTCGGGCGGATGAAGCCGCTGAGTCCCGACATGTTCGCGCCCGGCTGCCCGTCGAACCTGACCCCGTTCAGGATCGGCGACAAATGGGCGGGCCTGGTCGTGCTGTGCCTGGAAGAAGGGCCGCGCCGATTCTCCGAGCTGCGGGTGCCCTTGAGGGGAGTCACGCCGAAGGTCCTCACGGAGACCTTGAGGGCTCTGGAACGGGACGGCATGATCACGCGGACGGTGTACGACGAGACGCCGCCGCGGGTGGAATACGAGCTCACCTCGCTCGGCCGGACGTTGTTCGAGCCGATGGAGGCATGCCGTGAATGGGCGGCGAAGCACCTTCCGGAGCTGGTCGCCGCCCGCGAGGCCTACTCGGGCTAGAAGGAGCTAGCCGAGCAGGCCGAGCACGACGATCGTCAGCAGCGTGATGGCGGCGGCGAACGTGGTCACC
The DNA here is from genome assembly GCF_056435685.1 of Amycolatopsis sp. NPDC043885. Lineage (NCBI taxonomy): Bacteria > Bacillati > Actinomycetota > Actinomycetes > Pseudonocardiales > Pseudonocardiaceae > Amycolatopsis > Amycolatopsis sp. NPDC043885. The sequence goes on along the minus strand of NZ_JBWKEA010000006.1, from coordinate 276,580 downwards.
CAGGCGCGCTGGGCGGCGGTGATGGAGGCGTTGTTCACGGCGGTTCCCCGGGGGAGAGAAGCGACAGGTCCGCCCGGAACAGCGCGTTGATCAGGCTCCGCGTTACCTGCCGGACGCCGGTGTGACCAAGATCACTGATCGTGCTGGTGATGCCGATCGCGCGCCGTGTACCAGAGCACTCCGGCGGCGGCCGCCACCATCGCGCCGAACGCCGAGAACCCCACCACGATCGCTTGCGTCATCACTCGTCCTTTCTCGTTGTGTCCCTACCGGGATGACGTCCGAGAAGCGGAGTCGTGGCGCGATCGTCGCGGACGTCACATGCCGTCGAGTACCCCGTCGATCTGCGACGCGAGCGAGAAGTCCTTCTCCGTCAGCCCTCCGGCGGAGTGCGTGCTGAGCCGGAACGTCACCGTCCGCCAGCGGATGTCGATGTCGGGATGGTGGTCGGCCGCCTCCGCCAATTCGGCCACCTTGCCCACCGCTTCGATGGCCTTGGGGAAGCTCGGCAGCTTCGCCGTCCGCTCGATCGTCACGCCGTCGCGGGTCCACCCGGAGAGCTTGGTCACGGCTTCGTCGGCCTGCTGGTCGTTCAAGATTTCCGCCATGACTCCATGGTGGTACGCCGTCGGCTACGCTGCACGTTTGCCACGGGTCCCCCCTTGAAGAACGCAGGAGGCTAGATGAAACGCGCCCTCCGCACGGTCGTTGCGGCAGGCACGGTGGCCGCCCTCGTCGCGGGCTGCTCGCTCTCCGGGAACACGGGGAACGACCCGCAGGCGCCGGCGACGGTCACGCTCGTGACACACGACTCGTGGCTCGCCCCGCAGGAGGTCCTCGACGCGTTCGAGCGGCAGTCCGGGATCAAGATCTCCGTGCTCAAACAGGGGGACGCGGGCGCGCTGACCAACAAACTGGTGCTGACCAAGGCGAACCCGATCGGGGACGTCGCGTACGGCATCGACTCGACGTTCGCCTCGCGCGCGCTCACCGAGGGCGTTTTCGAGCAGTACACCAGCCCGGAGGCCGATCGAGGCCCGCAGCGCTACTCCGTCGACCCCGAGCACCGGCTCTCCGCGGTCGACCTCGGCGACGTCTGCGTCAACATCGACACCCGGTACTTCGCGGACAAGGGGATCCCGGAGCCGAAGTCGTTCGCGGACCTGGCCGACGCCAAGTACAAGGACCTGATGGTCACCGAGAGCCCCGCGACGTCGTCGCCCGGCCTGGCGTTCCTGCTCGGCACCGTCGCCCAGTTCGGCGAGGAGGGCTGGCAGGGGTACTGGACACAGCTGAAGGCCAACGGGCTCAAGACGGTCAGCGGCTGGGAAGAGGCCTACCAAAAGGAATTCTCCGGTTCCTCGGGCAAGGGTCCGCGCCCGATCGTCGTCTCCTACGCCTCTTCGCCCGCCGCCGAGATCGGTGACGACGGCAAGCCGCGCACGAAGGCACTGCTGGACACCTGCTACCGCCAGGTCGAGTACGCGGGGGTGCTGAAGGGCGGCAAGCAGGTCGAAAAGGCCCGCAAGGTCGTGGACTTCCTGCTGTCCCAGCAGTTCCAGGTGACGGTGGCGAGCAACATGTACGTGTACCCGGCCCGTCAGGGCGTCGAGCTCCCGCAGGGCTGGGCACAGGCCGCGCCGCAGCCGCAGCAGCCGAAGACGCTCGAACCGGCCAAGATCCAGGCCGGGCGCGAGCAGTGGATCGCCCAGTGGCGCACTCTTCTAGAGGGCTGAGTACTTCCAGGCTGACTTCCCGGGGAGCCGGGCTGGCCGCACTCGCCGTGCTGCCGCTCGGCTTCCTCGTGGTGTTCTTCGCCTGGCCGGTCGCGGCGATCGTCGCGCGCGGATTCGGCTCCGGCGGGGTCGGCACGGCCATCGGTGACCCGCTGACCTGGAAGCTCGCCGGATTCACCGTCGCCAGTGCCGGGGTTTCGACGATCGTGGCGGTGCTGGCGGGCCTGCCGGTCGCGTTCCTGCTCGCGCGGGTGCGGCTGCCGGGGGTTTCGCTGGTCCGGACGCTCGTGCTGGTGCCGTTCGTGCTGCCGACCGTCGTGGTCGGCCTGGCGTTCCGCGCCCTCTGGCCCGACGGCGGCCTGCTGCCCCTGGTGCTGGCGAACGCCTTCTTCAACGTCGCCGTCGTCGCACGCACGGTTTCCGGGCTGTGGAGCCATCTCGATCCGCGCACCGTGGACGCGGCGCGGGCACTCGGCGCGTCGCCGTGGCGTGCCTTCCGCTCGGTGACGCTGCCCGCGCTCGCCCCGGCCGTCGCGTCTTCGGCCGCGGTGGTGTTCCTGTTCTGTGCCACCAGTTTCGGTGTCGTGCTCATCCTCGGCGGGGCGAAGTACCGCACCCTGGAGACCGAGATCTACCTGCGCACGGTCGAACTGCTCGACCTCTCCGGCGCGGCCGCGTTGTCGCTGGTGCAGTTCGCCGCCGTCGTCGCCGCGCTGGTCGTCGGCACGCTGGCGAGGCGGCGCCGGGAGAACGCGGTCCGGCTGCGTTCGCGGAGCGAGACCGCGCGGCGACCGAGGGGTGGCGAGTGGTGGGCGGTGTCCGCCGGGCTCGCGGTGGTCGCGCTCCTGATGACGCCGATCGTGGCGTTGCTGGTCGAGTCAGTGTCCACTTCGGACGGCTGGAGCCTCGCCGGGTACGAAGCGCTCGCCGGGCACGGCTCCCGAGGCGCCCTTCAGGTTTCCGGCTGGGACGCGGCGTCGATGTCGCTGCGGACGGCGTTCGACGCGACGACGCTCGCGATGATCGTCGGTGTGCTGGCCTCTGTCGTGCTGGTGGCGTTGCGCCGCACGCCGGGCAGGCTGGCCAGGGGCATGGGCGAGACGATGGACGCCGCGCTGATGCTGCCGCTGGGTGTGTCCGCGGTGACCGTCGGTTTCGGCTATCTCGTCACGCTCGACGCGCTCCCCGGCGACTTGCGGACGTCTCCGCTGCTGGTGCCGCTCGCGCAGGCGCTGGTGATCATCCCGCTGATCGTGCGGATGGTGCTGCCGGTGCTGCGGTCGGTCGACGTCCGGCTGCGGCAGGCCGCGTCGACGCTCGGCGCGAGCCCCGGCCGGGTGTGGCGGGAGATCGATCTCCCGCTGACGGCGCGTTCGCTGGTCGCGGCGGCCGGATTCGGTTACGTGGTCGCGCTCGGCGAGTTCGGCGCGACGAGCTTCCTGGCCAGGCCGGACGCGCCGACGTTGCCGGTCGCCGTCGCGACGCTGATCTCGCGGCCGGGGGAGCTGAACAACCAGATGGCCTACGCGGCCTGCGCGCTGCTCATGATCGTGACCGTGGTGGCGGTGGTGCTGATCGACCGGTTCGGCGCGGTCCGTGGGCAGAATTCGGTAGGGGAGTTCTAGTGTCGCTGTCGGTACGGGATCTGACCGTCCACTATGGATCCTTCGCGGCGGTGAAGGACGCCGGGCTGGACATCGCCGACGGCGAGGTGCTGGCGTTGCTCGGCCCGTCCGGTTCGGGGAAGTCGACGCTGCTGCGGGCGATCACCGGCCTGGAGCCGCTGACGTCGGGCACCGTGCGGTGGGACGGCGAGGACCTCTCCGGTGTCCCGGTGCACCGGCGGGGGTTCGGGCTGGTGTTCCAGGACGGGCAGCTGTTCCCGCACAAGGACGTCGCCGCCAACATCGCGTTCGGGCTGCGGATGCACGACGTCCCCCGCGCCGAGCACGCCGGACGGATCCGGGCGCTGCTCGATCTGGTCGGCCTGGCCGGTTACGAGCGGCGGAGGGTGACCGAGCTGTCCGGCGGGCAGGCGCAGCGGGTGGCGCTGGCCCGCGCGCTCGCGCCGGAACCGCGGTTGCTGCTGCTGGACGAACCACTGTCCGGTTTGGACGCCGGGCTGCGCGAACAGCTGGCGATCGACCTCGCGGCCCTGTTACGGCGCAGCAAGATCACCGCGCTGCTGGTCACGCACGATCAGGAGGAGGCGTTCACGCTCGCCGACCGGGTCGCCGTGCTCGACGACGGTGAGATCCGGCAGGAGGGCGCGGTACGCCGCGTCTGGCGGCAGCCGGTGGACGAGGACGTGGCGCGTTTCCTCGGGGTGACCACCTTCGTCGACGGCGAGGCGTCGGGCGGGACGGTGCGGACCGTGCTCGGCGAGGTCACGCTGCCCGACGTCGAGGACGGCGCGGTGCGGCTGGGCCTGAGGCCGCACGGTCTGCGGGTCGCCCCGGAAGGTGTCGAGGGCGAGGTCGTAGCGGTGGTGCACCGGCGGGAGCACGTGCGGCTCGTGGTAGCTCCCGGCGGGGATCTGTCCACTGTGGACGCGGTCGCGCCGGTCGCCGCCGATCTGCGCCCCGGTGACACCGTGTGCCTCGCGCTGGACCCGGACGGCGTCGCCCGGCTCCCGCTAACGCTCGGGGGAACGGGCGACGATGACCGGGCATAGCGCGTACGAAAGCACCTGCTGGCTGGTCGACCCGAGCAGCATCCCGGCGAATCCGCCCCGGCCACGGGTACCGACCACGAGGAGCTGGGCACGGTCGGCGTATCCGAGCAACACTTCAGCCGGCTTCCCTCGGGTGACGACGCGCTCGACCGAGACGTCCGGATACCGGCCTTGCCAGCCGGCGAGCCGCTCGGCCAGCACTTCGCTCTCGCGCTCCTCGATGTCGCTGGCGTTGTACGTCCACTCTGTTTCGTCGAACAGTGCCGACGGGAGGACGTCGTCCCAGGTGTGGACCGCGACCAGCGGCGCGTCGCGCCTTGAAGCCTGTTCGAAGGCGAGCGCCAGCGCGGCATCGCCGGTGTGCGAGCCGTCGACACCGACCACGACCTGGCCTTCCGTGGGCGGGTCGTCCTCGGCTACGTGAGAGCGCACCACCGCGACCGGGCACTTCGCGTGCGCCGCGAGGGCGATCGACACCGAGCCGACCAGCAGCCTGCCCAGCGGACGGATCTGTTCCGGGCCGAGCACCAGCAGGCCGGCGTCCTCCGACATCGCCAGCAACGCCTGCGCCGGCTTCTCGTGACGCAGGTCCAGAGCGACCTTCAGGGAAGGTTCCACCTTCCGTGCCACGTCTTCGGCCTCGCGGAGCAGGCGGTGTCCTCGCATCTCCGCCATTTCCGCGAGCTCTTCGCGCGTCGGCAAGGGTTGTGGATACTCCAGGGAGTCCTTGTCGAACGCGAGTACCAGCCGGAGTCCGGCCCCTCGGCGACGCGCTTCCGCCGCCGCCCAGCGGACGGCCAGTAGCGAGGACGCGTTTCCGTCGACCCCGGCGACCACGGGCCTGTCCGCTTGCTCGTTCACGACGATTCGCTCCTTACCTCGGACAGTGCGTCAACACGACTATGTGCCTTCGCGCGGCGTCGGCGGCAGATCCGGACGGCTCGGGTCGTCGGGACCAAATACCCGGAGTGGCGGGCGCCGAAACCTGGTGCCGCTTCGCGGTGCGTGAGGCCGGACAAGGCCTCACGCACCCGCGGGTCACTTGACGCGGACGACCTCTCCCTCACGGCGGCGCTGGCGGTAGTTGGTCATTTCCCGTTTGACGACCGGGGCGAGCAGGTAGAGCCCGATGATGTTGAACAGCGCGAGCAGGAACAGGACGGCGTCGGCGAAGTCCAGGACACTGCCGAGGGTGAGCACCGACCCCACCACCACGAACAGGCAGAACACCACGTGATAGAGCCGCTCACTGAGCACGCTCTTGCCGAACAGGTAGGTCCAGGCCTTCTGTCCGTAGTAACCCCACGTGATGATGGTGGACACGGCGAAGAGCACCACGGCCACGGTGAGCACGTAGGGGAACCAAGGCAGCGCGCTGGCGAACGATTCGGAGGTGACCGTCACCCCGTCCGGGGTGGGGCCGCCCGCGGCCACGGTGGCCTTGGCGTCGGTCCAGAACTGGGTTTTGGCGATGATCACCGTCAGCGCGGTCATGGTGCACACGATCACGGTGTCGACGAACGGCTCGAGCAGAGCCACGTAACCTTCGGTGATCGGGTGCTTGGTCCGGACGGCGGAGTGCGCGATGGGGGCGGAGCCCAGACCGGCCTCGTTGGAGAACGCCGCACGCTGGAAACCCACGATCAGCGCGCCGATGGCGCCACCGGCCACACCTTCGGGAGCGAACGCGCCGCTGATGATCTCGCCGAAGGCGGCGGGCACCGAGGTGATGTTGGCGCCGATGACGACCAGGCAGGCGACCACGTAGACGATGCCCATGGTGGGCACGAGCTTGCTGGTCACCGCGCCGATGGACTTGATACCGCCGGCGATCACGAGGCCGACGAAGACGGCGAGTGCTATCCCGAAGATCAGGGCCGCGCCGTCGCCGCCGAGGAAGCCTTCGTCACCGCCGGTGACGTTGCGCAGCTGAGCGAAGCTCTGGTTGGCCTGGAACATGTTGCCGCCGGCGATGCCGAAGAACAGGATCATCACCGCCGCGCCCGCCGCGAGGATCTTGCCGAGAGTGCGTCCGCCCTTGGTGGGGAAGCGTTCGGCGATACCTCGGCGCAGGTAGTGCATCGGGCCGCCGGAAACGGTCCCGTCGGCGTGCACCTCGCGGTATTTCACCCCGAGCGTGCACTCGACGAACTTGGTGCACATGCCCAGGAGACCGCAGATGATCATCCAGAAGGTGGCACCGGCTCCGCCGATGGTGACCGCGACGCCGACACCGGCGATATTGCCGAGGCCGACCGTGCCGGACAGGGCCGAGCTGAGGGCCTGGAAGTGGGAGATCTCGCCGGGCTCGTCCGGGCGGGTGAACTGGCCGCGGGCGATCTGGGTGGCGAGGCCGAAGGCCCGGAACTGGACGAAGCCGAAGTAGACGGTGAAGGCGGCCGCGGCGACGACCAGCCAGGCGACGATCCAGGGGAAGGTGACGCCGAAGACGGTGACCTCGGCGAACACGAAGCCGGACACTGCGTCGGAGATCGGTTTGAACACGCTGTTGATCGTGTTCTCGATCCCCGACAGCATGCCACTTTCCGCGGCGAGCACCTGGTCGGATGCGGACTGGGGATGTGGCAGGGACCACGTTGTCTGGAACATGGGGGACAAGTCGACACAAACCGGACCGAGTGCACAAGGGTGTGGCCGATTAGTCTGTGGTTCGTTACCTGCTGACAGGGTTCCCTTAAGGTTGGCCCGGTGTCCGCTCGACCTCCGCGCTCAACTGAGCGCGGAGGTCGTGGATCCTTCAGCCGTCCCGGGTGGTCAGTCGCGCGTAGGCGATCGAGAGCCCGATGGCGATGTAGCAGGCAGCGCGCAGTGCCCCTTCGCCGAGCAACGCGGTGTCCACCGGGTCCATCAACACCGATGCGGGCGCCTGCGACCAGTTCTCGTTGAGCAGGAACGGATGCAGCCACGACACCGCGTCCAGGAAACCGAGGATGGTGAACACGATCGTCCCGGCCAGCACCGAGGCGACGACCAGCATCGGATGTTCGGTGAACGCCGAGATCGCGAGCGCGACCGCGCCGACCGCCCACAGTTGCAGGACCACCCACGCGGCCACGAGCAGGACGCGGCCCAGCGCGTCCCAGACGCTCAGCGTCGAGCCGGTGAGGGTGAACATCGAGTCGGTGCCGCTGATGAGCAGGCCGGTGACGAATCCGGTGAACGTCATGGCCAGTACGGCGATCGTCGAAACCGTCGCGACGCCGAACGCCTTGATCGCGAGCAGCCTGCCCCGGCCGACCGGCGCGATCAGCCAGCCGCGCAGCGTCCCGTGGGCCGCCTCGCCGGCGATCGCGTCCGCCCCGGCCATCGCCGAAGCGAGGGGGAGCAGCAACCCCAGTGTCATGGTCAGTGCCGCGACCGGCAGGATGAAGCCGTTGTTGACCGCGGAAGCGAGCAGCGCGCCATCCCGTCCGCCGCTCGTTTCCGAAGCGTCGACGAACGTCAGCGCGACCCCGATGATCACCGGGATCAACGCGAGCAGGCCCAGTACGGCGAGCGTGCGGGGCCGCCGGAAGATCCAGCGCAGTTCGGCGCGATACAGCCGGAGCAGGCCGACAGTGTCCTGCCCGGTCCGTGCCGCGGGTGCCGCGGCCAGAGCGTGGGTCACGACTCCCCCTCACCGTCTACAGTGGACTCCGGCTGGGTCAGCCGGGCGAACAGGTCTTCGAGTCCGGTCCGCGCCCTCGCCGCCTCGTGCACGGCCACTCCGGCCGTCACCAGATGACGCAGCACGTCGGGGGCTTCGGCGGCGGTCAGGTCGACGCGGACGCCGTCCGGCGTGAGCCTGCTGCCGATCCTGTTCTCCCGCAACGTCTCCACCGCTAGTTCGGCGTCCGGCGTCCGCACCAGCAGCGCCGCGTTCCCCGACTCCAGCAGTTCCGAGAGCTCGCCCTGGGCGATCACGTTCCCGGACTGGAGCACCGCGACGTGCGTGCAGGTCGCCTCGACCTCCGCCAGCAGATGCGACGACACCAGCACGGTGACGCCGTCGGCGTGCAGTTCGCCGATGATCCGGCGGATCTCCCTGGTGCCCGCCGGGTCGAGGCCGTTCGTCGGCTCGTCGAGCACGACCATCCGCCTTGGCACGAGCAGCGCGCTCGCCAGCCCCATCCGCTGCTTCATCCCCAGCGAATAGCCCTTGTAGCGCCGGGTGGCGGCGCCGGTCAGGCCGACGCGCTCAAGCGCCGCGTCGACCGCTCCGGGGATTCCCGCCGAGGCCAGCCGCGGTTCGGCCGCGGCCACGCGCAGCAGGTTCTCCCGCCCGGAGAGAAAAGGGTGGAAACCCGGCCCCTCGACCAGCGCGCCGACGTCGGGCAACGCGTGCGCCGCCTCGTCGGGCATCCGTTTGCCGAAGAGTTCGACCTCGCCCTCGGTCGGCCGCACGAGACCGAGCAGCATCCGGATGGTCGTCGTCTTGCCCGAACCGTTGGGGCCGAGCATCCCCAGCACGGCGCCTTCGGGGACGTCGAGATCGACGTGGTCCACGGCCACCGTGCGGCCGTAGACCTTGCGCAGGCCCCTGGTGCGGGCCGCCATGGGTACCGCCGGAGCGGACGCCTCCTGGGAAGCGTCCGCTCCGGCTTCGAACGTGGTTGTCACTTCGCGGCCAAGGCCTCGAAGAGGACCTGCTCCGGCACCGCGCCGACGGCGTAGCGGCCGTCGTCGGTCAGTACGCCGGTGCCGACCTTGGTGGTCACCAGCCAGCCGCTGCCCCAGGCACCGCTGACCGGCTTGGCGAACCGCGAAAGCAGCGCCTTCGGGTCGACCTGGCGGCCCTGCTCGTCCTTGGCCTCGCCGGCCTTCGCCAGCGCGTCGGCCGGGATCTTGCCGGTGATCGCGGTGTCCCAGCCGTCGCCGACGACCTTGATCTCGGACTTCGCCTGCTCGGCCAGCTCACGGTTCTTCGGGTCGACCTCGGCGGTCTTCTCGGTCACCTTCGCGCCCTTGGGCGGGGTGAACTCGAAGTTCGACGCGGGCTGGGCCGCGAAGTTGATCTCGCTGAACGAAGCCTCGAACGCCGGGGCGGACGTGCCGTTGGCCAGCACCGTGACCCGCAGCGGCAGCCGGGTCTGGTCGTCGATCGCGACGCGGATCTCGCGCAGGAGCGTCCGCTCGGTCGGCTTCGGGGTCAGCACCAGTTCGTACGCGGCCCGGTTCGCCACCGAGGCCGTCCCGTCGACGGCGATCGTGCTGCTCTCGCGCACCTTGGCGAGCAGTTCCGAGGCGACCGAGGCCGGGTCGACGGTCTGGGCCTTGTCCTGGTGCTCCTTGGCCAGATCGGCCGGGATGGTCACCTTGGTGGCCGAGTTGTCCTTGGAGTCGTACTCCCAGACGGTCTGGCCGTTCCGGACGATGGTCTGCTGGCTGGAACCCTCGGTGAGCGAGATCTTGCTCTTGCCCGTGCCGTCGGTCGAAACCTGCGCCGAGTCGATGTTAAGCGCCGATACACCGGGCAGGGTGCTGCCGACCTGCGGCAGGCCGAGGTCGTTGCTGACCTTGACCTTCCCGTCGAACGCCGACGGCTTCGCGTTGAGCGTCGACTGCACCAGCTCTTCGGCGCTGACCTGCGGCAAGACGGGCGCGTCGCCCGCGGTGGCCGGCATCGCGACGACGACGAGCCCGCCGACGCCGAGAGCCGTCCCCACCACCGCCGCGGTGATGGCCTTCCTCTTCGGATCCATGCTGTCTCTCCCTGTTTCCCCGAACCCGGAGTGTGCTCGGGTCTTGGCGACAACGCTTCCCCGGAAACGCTGAGACACCACTCAGACTCCGCCGCCGGAGCTGAGATGGCGCTGAGAGGTCGCGCGTGAGCTGGTCGAAGCGTGAATGATGAGGGACGTGAAACCTCGAGTACTGGTGGTCGACGACGAGCCCGGCGTGCGCAAGGCGTTGCAGCGGGGGCTGCGCGCCGAGGACATGGACGTGGTCACGGCGGCCGACGGCCCCAGCGGTCTGCGGCTCGCGCAGACGGGGTCCTTCGACGTCGTCCTGCTCGACATCATGCTCCCCGGCCTTTCCGGCTACCGCGTGCTCGAACGCCTGCGCGCCCTCGGTGTCACCACACCGGTACTGATGATTTCGGCGAAAGACGGCGAGGTCGACCAGGCGGACGGCCTCGACCTCGGTGCCGACGGCTACCTCGTGAAACCGTTCTCGTTCGTCGTCCTGGTCGCACAGGTGCGCGCGGTGCTGCGGCGGGCCTCGCCGGAGGCCATCCGCGGGCCGCTGCGCATCGGCGCGCTCGAAGTCGACCGGAGCCTGCGGCAGGTCCGCTACGACGGCGTCGAGGTGGCGTTCAGCCCCCGTGAGTTCGCGCTGCTGGAGGTACTGGCCGGCCGGGCGGGAACGGTCGTCACCAAGGACGAGCTGCTGCGCGCCGTCTGGGGTGACGAGCAGGCCGCGACCCGGAACGTCGTCGAGGTCTACGTCGGTTACGTGCGCCGCAAACTCGACGCGGTCGGCGCGGGCGCGCTGGTCCGGACCGTGCGCGGGCACGGTTACCTGGCGTCGGACCCGCAGCTCGACGAAGTGATCGCCCCGGCGGGACAGGGGTGATCGGCTCGCCGTCTTGGTGGCGCCGCCGATCGCTGGAGGTCCGGATCACCCTGCTCACGGCCACGGTCACGCTCGGTTTCCTGCTCGGGCTGGCGGCGGTCGCGGGGGACAATCTCCAGCCACTGCTGATCGGCTCGGTCGACGACGAGCTGAGCGCCCAGCTGGAAACCGCGAAGGCCGACGTCGCCGCGGGACGGGCGCCGTCGGGATCGGCGGTCACCGTCCGCGTCCTCGACACCGGCGGCGGCCCGGTGGACGGCCTCCCGCCCGCGAACCTCGGCCCTTCCGACGTCCGCGCGCTGAAGGCGGGCGAACCCGTCACGACCGGCGGTGAGCACAGCTGGCGGTGGGCGGGCACCGTGGTCACCGCCCCCGACGGGCAGCAACGGCTCGTCGTCGCGGGTGCGGGCTTGGTCGGCTTCGGGACCGCTGTGCACTCCGGCGGGCTGTGGCTGTTCGTGGTCGCGTCCGTCGGCGCGGTGGGTGCGGGGATCGCGACGTGGCTGCTGGTGCGGTTCGCGCTGCGGCCGGTGGCGCGGATGCGCGGGTCGGTGCGGGTGCTCCCGCCCGGCGCGCGGCTGCCGCTCCCGGATTCGCACGACGAACTCCGCGCGCTGGCGGAGGAGTTCAACGCGTTGCTGGCCAGGCAGGAGGAAGGCGCCGAGCGGCTTCGCCGGTTCACCGGGGACGCCGCGCACGAGCTCCGGTCGCCGGTCGCGTCGATCCGCGTGCAGGCCGAGGTCGCGGTCACCAATCCCGATCCCGACCTCTCGCAGGAGACACTCGCCGACATCCTGGAGGAGGCGGAACGGCTCTCCGCGCTGCTCGACGGGCTGCTGGCGCTGGCGAGGTCGGACGCGGGGGAGGTCCCGCCCGCGGAACCCGTCGAGCTGGTGAGCGAGGTGCGGGCCGCGGTCGCGCGGATGCCCGCCGGCGCGCCGGAGATCCGGGTGAGCGGCACGGTCGGGACCGCGTGGGCGCTGGCCACGCACGCCGAGGTCGAGCTGGTGCTGAGCAACCTGCTGCGCAACGCCTGCCGGTACGCGCGGGGCCAGATCGTGGTGTCGGTGCTGGCGGCGCGGTCCACCGTGCGGGTGGTGGTCGACGACGACGGGCCGGGGATCGCGCCCGAACACCGGGAGCGGGTGTTCGACCGGTTCTACCGCGTGTCCGATTCGCGGGCCCGGTCGTCCGGCGGCACCGGGCTGGGGCTGGCGATGGTCGCGGAGGCCGTCCGCCGCCGAGGGGGCCGCGTCCGCGTCGGTGAGTCACCCGATGGCGGGGCGCGTTTCCAGGTCGTCTGGCAGGCGGCGCGGCCTGGCGCCTCGGCGTGATTCGCGTGCCCAGGCACGGAACACGCGTGCTTGAAGGCCGAACACACGTGCTTGGAGGCGGAACACCTGTCTTCCGGCTTCAAGCACGCGAGATCCGGGTTCAAGCACGCGTGATCCGGGTTCGGGCACGTGCGGTCGTAGGGTAAGCGCGTGGTGATCGTGGGTGCCGCCATCGTGCGGAACGGACAGCTGCTGGCGCAGCAGCGGGCTTGGCCCGCCGACCACGCCGGGCAATGGGAACTGCCGGGCGGACGGGTCGAGGACGGCGAAAGCGACGAAGCCGCCTTGGCCCGGGAATGCCTGGAAGAGCTGGACGTCGCCGTGACGGTCGCGGGCCGGGTCGGGGACGACGTGCCGCTGCCGAAGGGGAAGGTGCTGCGGATCTACGCCGCTTCGCTGGTCAGCGCGGGGGTCGAGCCGCGGGCGGTTGAGCACAAGGACGTCCGGTGGATCTCCGCGCACGACCTCGACGACCTCGACTGGCTGCCCGCCGACCGGATCCTTCTGCCCGCCCTGCACGCCCTGCTCGCAAGTCCGTGAAGGCCTCCTTCCCCGCCGCCAAGGTCAGGGGCCCGGCAGAGTCGCATAAACGCCTGCCGGTGCCGGGCGATGTCCACAAAGGACGCCAGATGACAGGTGAATATCCGTTTGATGCCTATATATACGTTTTGCGGAGGGTCGTGAGTGGTAAGGACGGTTCTAACCCTCTTTATCACTCACGACAGTCCTTCGCAAAACGCCCGAATCGGGTACGGCCATCCCGAAGGTGTCCCCTGTGGACAGTCGAGAAGGTGTCAGGCCGTTGTGACGAGTCCTCCACCGCTCTCTCGACCAGCGGATAGACGACTTCGCCGGGACCCGGAGTCCCTCAAGGAGGCCTTCGCGGACCTTCAGCCGGCGCCGATGAGCCGCAGCGCGGACTGGAGCCGGTGCTCGCCCCGTTCCGCCGCCCGGACGGCACCCGCCTTGCGCACCCGCTCCAGCTCACCCGGGTCCGCCAGCAGTGCCAGCGCGCGCTCCCGGACCGGCCGCAACTCCTCGATGAGTGCCTCGGCGACGGCCTCCTTGACCTGGCCGTAGGAGTCGAACCGGTCGGCGAGGTCCTCGGGCTTCTCCTTGACGCACGCCGCGAGGATGTCCAGCAGATTCGCCATCCCCGGCCGGGTTTCCGGCGCGTAGGCCGGTGTCGACCCGCCGTCGGTCTTCGCGCGCTTGACCTTCCGGCGGACCTGGTCGGGCTCGTCGAGGACGAAGATCACCCCCGCCTCTTCCTTCGTCGACTTCGACATCTTCCGCGTCGGCTCGGCGAGGTCCATGACCCGCGCGCCGGCGGGCGGCAGCGCCGCCTTCGGCATGGTGAACACGTCGCCGTAGGTGGAGTTGAACCGCTTCGCCAGCGTTCGCGCCAGCTCGACGTGCTGCCGCTGGTCCTCGCCGACCGGGACCTCGTCCGCGCCCTGCAGCAGGATGTCCGCCGCCATCAGCACCGGATAGGTCAGCAGGGACAGCCGCACTCCGGCCCGGCCCTTCGACTTCTCCTTGAACTGGATCATCCTGGCGGCCTCGCCGTAGTTGCAGGTGCACTCCAGGACCCAGTTGAGGGCGCCCAGCTCGCGGGCGATGTCGGACTGCACGAACACGCGATCCGGCTCGATCCCGGCCGCGATCAGCACGGCCAGCTGTTCGGAGGCCATCGAACGCAGCTTCGCCGGATTGTGCGAGTTGGTCATGGCGTGCAGGTCGGAGACGAAGTACAGGTCGTCCGGCCCGCCCTCGTCCGCCCAGCGCCGGACGGCCCCCAGGTGGTTCCCGACGTGGACGTGGCCGGACGGGGTGATCCCGGACAACCTGATCATCTGCCTTCTTCCTTCCGGATTCGGGCCGCCCCGGGTCCGGGCACGAAAAAGGCCGCCCGGTGGGGCGGCCTGGTGGTGCGCTCGTCTGGTTCAGCGCAGGACTTCGGGGCCGCCGGAGGGCGGCCACCACTGGGCGTTCTGCGCGCGCATGTGGCTCATCCTACAGAGCGGCCCGCGTTTCGTCCTCTGGATGCGGTGGTTCGACGTCGAACCACCGCATCCAGAGGACGAAACGCGGGTGATTTCACTCATTACGGGCACGTAGCGTCAACACTTCATATCGGCCGAGGCAGTACACCCGTCATATTGGCGATGCGGGTCTACCTTCGACTCATGTTTGTCGTCCTGCTGACCTACACCGCGCCCATCGAAGAAATCGACTACGTGCTCCCGGACCACGCCGACTGGCTGACCAAACAGTACGAGAACGGTAATTTCCTCGCCTCCGGCAGGCGCAACCCGCGCATCGGTGGCGTGATCATCACCAAGCCCATGGCCAGGGGAAAGCTGGACGCGATCCTCGCGACCGACCCCTTCTCGATCAAGCACATGGCCGCCTACGAGGTGATCGAGTTCTCGCCGACCAGGACCGCGCCGGAGCTGCGGGCGATCAACGAGGCGGTGGTGCATTGACGATCTTCTAAGCGGCCTTCGCGATCTTCGTCTTCGCCTTTTTCAGGGCGAGGACGGGGCATTTGCCGCACCTCGACTTCGACCGGCAGCATTTCTTCTTGACCTTGCCGGACTTCATCCATTTGCGCACGAGCTTGTGCGGGTCATCGGGTAGTTTCTTGCCCACTCGCGCTCCTTCTCCGACCGGCGTCGGCGACCTCTACACGTTAGGTGAGCCTAACCGATCTGGGGGCGTGGGGCTGCTCACAGTCGGGCTACAGGTATCCTGGTGTGGTCCGCGTATGGCCAAAGTCGGCCGGGCGTGTCTCGAACGCGCGAGCGCGGGCACCACACCCGAACTTGAAACCTTTGGAGCCTTCGCGTGCCCGCAGCCAGCGCCACCGCAGTCGATGCCGGCCGCTCGTCCGGCAAGACCCGGCCCGACCTGCGCAACGTCGCCATCGTCGCACACGTCGACCACGGCAAGACGACCCTCGTCGACGCGATGCTCCGGCAGTCCGGCGCCTTCGAGGAACGCGCCGAACTCGTCGATCGCGTGATGGACTCCGGGGAGCTCGAGCGGGAAAAGGGCATCACCATTCTCGCGAAGAACACCTCCATCCGCCGCAAGACCGACGAGGGCATGGTGACGATCAACGTCATCGACACCCCCGGTCACGCCGACTTCGGCGGCGAGGTCGAGCGCGGCCTGTCCATGGTCGACGGGGTCGTGCTGCTGGTCGACGCCAGCGAGGGCCCGCTTCCGCAGACCCGGTTCGTGCTGCGCAAGACCCTCGAAGCCGGCCTGCCGGTCATCCTGGTCGTCAACAAGACCGACCGGCCGGACGCCCGGATCTCCGAGGTCGTCGAAGAGACCCACGACCTCCTGCTCGACCTGGCCGGTGACATCGAGGACGCCGATCTCGACGCGATCCTCGATCTCCCGGTCGTCTTCGCCTCCGCGCGTGCGGGCAAGGCGAGCCTCGAGCAGCCCGCCGACGGCGCGGTGCCCGAGAGCGAGAACCTCGACCCGCTGTTCGAGACCCTGATGCGCCACGTGCCGCCGCCCTTCGCCGACCGCGAAGGCCCGCTGCGCGCACTGGTCACCAACCTCGACGCCTCCAACTTCCTCGGCCGGATCGCGCTGATCCGCATCCACTCCGGCAGCCTGCGCAAGGGCCAGACGGTGGCGTGGATGCGCGAGGACGGCACCATCCAGAACGTCCGCATCTCCGAATTGCTGGTCACCGAGGCGCTCACCCGTGTCCCGGCGACCGAGGCGAGCGCGGGCGAGCTGGTCGCCATCGCCGGTATCCCGGAGATCACCATCGGCGACACCCTCGCCGACGTCGAGAACCCGGAGGCGCTGCCCCGGATCGCCGTCGACGAGCCCGCCATCTCGATGACCATCGGTGTCAACACCTCGCCGCTGGCAGGCCGCAGCGGCGGCGACAAGGTCACCGCCCGCCTGGTGAAGGCGCGCCTGGACCAGGAGCTGATCGGTAACGTCTCGATCCGTGTCCTGCCGACCGAGCGCCCCGACACCTGGGAGGTCCAGGGTCGTGGCGAGCTGGCGCTGGCCATCCTCGTCGAGCAGATGCGCCGCGAGGGCTTCGAGCTGACCGTCGGCAAGCCGCAGGTGGTCACGAAGATGATCGACGGCAAGCTGCACGAGCCGTTCGAGCGCCTGTCGATCGACTCCCCGGAGGAACACCTCGGCGGCATCACGCAGCTGCTGGCCGCTCGCAAGGGCCGCATGGAGCACATGGGCGGGCACGGCACCGGCCGCATCAAGCTCGACTACGTCCTCCCGGCGCGTGGCCTGATCGGCTTCCGCACCGACTTCCTCACCGAGACCCGCGGCACCGGTATCGCGAACCACGTGTTCGAGGGGTACTTCCCGTGGGCGGGCGAGATCCGCACCCGTCACTCCGGTTCGCTGGTCGCCGACCGGTCCGGCCCGATCACCGCGTACGCGATGATCCAGCTGGCCGACCGCGGCACCTTCTTCGTGGAGCCGGGCGCCGAGGTGTACGAGGGCATGGTCGTGGGCGAGAACCCGCGTGCCGAGGACCTCGACATCAACATCACCAAGGAGAAGAAGCTGACCAACATGCGTCAGTCCTCCGCCGACGTGATGGAGACGCTGGCCCGCCCGCGCAAGATGGGCCTGGAGGAGGCGCTGGAGTTCTGCTCCGTCGACGAGTGCGTCGAGGTCGCCCCCGACGTCGTCCGGATCCGCAAGGTCACGCTGGACGTCAACCAGCGCGCCAAGGAGCGCAACCGCAACAAGAACCGCGGCTGACCCCGCTCGTCCCACGCCGGAGGGCGCCTGCTCACTCACCGTGAGTAGGCGCCCTCCGGCGTTTTCGGGTCCAAATGTGGTCACGCACCGTATTCGGACGGGCGTTCTTCGTTAAAGAAAGGTCCTTTCCCGACAATTTCGATGGAAAGCCGATCTCCTTTTCTGACGGTGTTCACATCACCGGAACACCCGGACGGAACGGCGACGGAGCGGCCACGCGCGCCGGGCGGCGAACGCGGTTCCGGGCGGGCGCGAAACAAAAGACGCTAAATGCGTCCGGATAGGACTCCCGGTCGCGATCGTTTCGGACATCAATCGTGCGCTGGCGAACATTCCGGCGGCCGTTCCGGAATGTTCCGGGTTTGCGGAACCGATTGCCGCGCGAGCGCGCTTCGGCGCGTCCGAAAAGCCTCGGCTCGGCAGGAACCCCGGGGGCCTCCCGGACGTCCACCGGAGGAGGACGGCATCCGGTCGGGCGACGGCCGGGCCGATATGGGAATCTCGCTGCCGAGGCCATGGCCGGCGTGATAGCTCTATGGCGACCAGGCGAGGGACAAACCAGGAGGATCCAGGCGTGCGGTCACCGACCACAGCGGCGTCCATGCTGGCGTGCGCGGCCGTGCTCCTCGCCGCCTGCAGCAACACCCCACCCCCGCCCGTGGTCAGCTCCTCGGCCTCCCCGGTGAGCACGTCGACCACGAAGACGCCTTCGCAGGTGGTCGTGGGTGTCGACGCCGTCCTCGGCGGCTACAACCCGCACAACCTCGCCGACGCTTCCCAGGTCACGTCGGCGCTTTCGCAACTGCTGCTCCCGTCGGTGTTCCGCCCGAAGGACGACGGAAGCTTCGAGCTGGACAAGAACCTGATGAAGTCCGCCGAGGTCGTCTCGCAGCAGCCGTTCACGGTCGCGTACACGATCCGCCCGGACGCCTCCTGGTCCGACAGCGCGCCGATCGCCGCCGAGGACTTCGCCTATCTCCGCGAGGCGATGCGCGACCAGCCGGGCGTCATCGGCGCCGCCGGCTACCGGCTGATCTCGGATATCCAGTCGCGTGAGGGCGGCAAGCGGGTCGAGGTCACCTTCGCGAAGCCGTATCCGGGCTGGCAGACGCTCTTCGGCAACCTCCTGCCCGCGCATCTGCTCAAGGACGCCCCGAACGGGTGGCAGGGCGCGCTGGCGACGACGTTCCCGGCGGTGGGCGGCCCGTACTCGATCAAGGGACTCGACACCGCGCGCGGAGAGATCACCCTGGAGCGCAACGAGCGCTATTGGGAGAAACCCTCCGCCCTCGACCGGATCGTGCTCCGTGCGGCCGATCAGGACGGCACACTGGCCGCCCTGCGCAGCGGCAACGACCAGTTCGCGATGACCAGGACCGACGGCACCGGCCTCAAACGGCTCGGCGAGCTCGGCTCCGCCGTCCAGTTGCACACGGTCGCGCGTCCCACGGTCGCGCAGATCCTCCTTCGGCCGGTGAGCTCGACGCTGTCGGATCCCCAGGTGCGCGAAGGCGTCACCGCGCTGATCGACCGCGGCAAGCTGATCACCGAGGCGACCGACGGCGGGCCGTCCGACAAGCTCCGCGCCGACGCGCAGGTCCGCGTCCCGTCGGCTCCCGGTTTCCAGCCGACGATCCCGGCCCCCGGCCCGCCGTCGGCGGCGGATCCCGCCAAGGGCGAGGAACTGCTCAAATCCGCCGGATACACCAAGGAAGCGGGCACCTGGCGGAAGAACGGGAAGAACCTTTCGCTGGTCGTGGCCTCGCCCGCCAAACAGGAGCCGTACGCGACGATCGCCAAGGAGCTGACGGCGCAACTGGTGGCCGCGGGGATCGAGGTCAACGCGATCGCCCCGCAGCCGAGGGAGCTCTTCTCGACGATGCTGGCCATGCCGGTGCTCAACGGGATCCAGCAGACGACGCCGGAGGGCGCGGGCAACGTCGGTATCGACATCGCGGTGATCGGCCAGGTCACCGGCGGTGCGGACGTCGCTTCGGCGCTGGCGTCCACCTTCGGCTGCCGTCCGGATCAGCTCACCGACAAGACCAAGGCCGTCGTCCCGGGGAACCCGCTGGGCTTCTGCGATCCGGCCCTGCAGGCCCCGATCGACGCCGCGCTGACCGGCGCCACCTCGGTGGCCGACACGCTTTCGGCCCTGGAACCGGAATTGTGGCGTCGGAATGTTGCCATTCCGTTGTTCCAGCTGGCCGATACCCTCGCCATCGGCTCTGGTATTTCCGGAGTAACCGCTGGTCCTCCTATGGTGGGCCCTTTCGGGTCCGCGGTGAACTGGACACGGGGTCCGAAGTAGCCGTTTCGAGTCCGAGTCGGACCCTGGAGGGTGACGTTTCCCGGCACGTTCGAGTGGTGGACTGATTCCTCAAGGTAACCACTGTATTTCTTGATGTCAGCCGCAAGTTACCCTTTGGTCACGATCCCTCCGTAACTGGTGACTGTTCGTGCATTTCCTTTCTAGCGTGCACCGGCAGTGCGCCAAATGAGTGTTGCTTGGCGTGTCATAGGCTCCGGGCCATCTCACCGGAGCGGTGTGGGGTCCTGTTCCGATCTCAGGAACCCAGTGCTAGGAGGGCACACTTCATGAGGAAGTCCAAGGCAGTCTCCGCCTGGTCGCTGGTCGCGGCCTCCGCGCTTGCGCTGAGCGCATGCAGCGGTGGCGACAGCGGCAGTACCGACCCCAACGGGTCATCGACCGACATCAAGAGCATGGCGACCGGCAAGGCGCAGAACGGCGAAAACTTCAAGCTCGCGGACACCCCGGGGTACGAAGGCACCGTCACGGTGGGCATCGACGACGGGTACTCGGGCTACAACAACGACACGCCTGACACCAACTCGTCGTACAACACCTACATCCTGACCGCCGTGCTCGCGGGCGCCGACGTGCTCGACGGCAACAACAAGGTGCTGCTGAACAACGACGTGTTCGACTCCTGGGAGGTCACCTCCAAGGAGCCGCAGACCGTCGTCTACAAGATCAAGCCGAACGTCAAGTGGTCGGACAACGAGGCGTTCGACTGCGACGACATGTACCTGTCGTGGCTGGCGCACTCCGGCAAGGCGAAGACCGCCGACGGCAAGCAGGCCTTCCTCGCCGCTTCGACCACCGGCTACTCGCTGATCAACGAGGCGACCTGCAAGGACGACCTGACCTTCGAGACCAAGTACACCGAGCCGTACCTGGACTACAAGGGCCTGTTCAACTCGACGGCGATCATGCCCGCGCACATCGTCGAGAAGAACTCGGGCGTCGCCGACATCACCAAGCTGACCCCGACCAGTGACGCGGCCCAGCTGACGAAGGCCGGTGACTTCTGGACCAACGGGTTCAAGGGCTTCAAGGCCGAGGACATGCCGGGTTCGGGTCCGTACAAGATCACCGCGTTCGACGCCAACCAGAAGGCCGTCACGCTCGAGAAGAACCCGAACTGGATCGGTGGCAAGGGTGGCCCCTCCAAGATCGTCGTGAAGGCGATGGAGGACACCAAGGCCATGGCGACCGCGCTGCAGAACGGTGAGATCGACATCGCCGCTTCGACCCAGCCGGACGCCACCGCGGCGAACACCATGAAGGGCCTCGCGGCCCAGGGCATCACCTACGGTTCGGCCTCGCAGCTGACCTTCGAGCACTTCGACCTGAACTACAAGCGCATGTTCAAGGACAAGTCGCTGCGCAAGGCGTTCTTCGAGGTCGTCAACCGCCAGGAGATCACCGACAAGCTGCTCAAGGAGGTCCAGGCCGACGCGACCCCGCTGAACAGCATCGTGTTCATGCCAGGTGAGCAGGGCTTCAAGGACCTGTACAGCAGCAAGGCCGGTCTGGGCGCCGAGGCCGCGGCCAAGACGCTGACCGACGCCGGCTGGGTCAAGGGCGCCGACGGCATCTTCGCCAAGGACGGCCAGCGCGCGTCGTTCAAGATCACGCACAACCAGAACGCCCGTCGTACGCAGACCGTCGAGATCGTCATCTCGCAGGCCAAGCTCGCCGGTATCGAGATCACCGACGAAACGGACGCCAACTTCCTGAAGGGTGGCCGTCTCGCGGCGGGCGACTACGACGTCGCGCTCTTCGGCTGGTCCGCCGCTCCGTTCAAGGCCGAGCAGAAGTCGATCTACATCACCCGTGTCGACGACAGCAGCCAGAACTACCAGGGGCTGTCGAACCCGACGATCGACTCGTCCTTCGAGGCGGCCGTGAAGGCCACCGACGAGGCCGTGCAGCTGGAGAACTACCAGAAGGCCGACCAGGCGATCGCGGACGAGTACGCGACGCTGCCGCTGTTCCAGACCCCGTCCATGTGGGCGTTCAAGGGCATCGACCGCACTTACATGCAGTCGTACAACGGTGTCCTGTGGAACGTCGGTGAGTGGGAGCAGAAGAAGTAGGGCTTCCGCCCCGCTTTTTCACCACTCGCTTACGCAATCGGAGGTGGTACGGGGTCCGGCCAAAAGCCGGGCCCCGTACCCGCCGGAAGTAGCTGTTGACCGTAGGGTTACCGCCACTACGGTGGACAACCGGGCAGCGGTCCAGCACTTCGGCGGCCAGGCCCGGATGAGGAGCAGTTCGTTGAACCTGGTGATCTACATTCTTCGCCGTCTGGCGATATCGATTCCCGTCCTGCTGGTCGGGACTTTCCTGTGTTTCGTCATGGTCGCCGGCACCGGCGACCCGCTGGGCGAGCTGAGAAGCAATCCTGCCATGAGTCAGGAGACCTTGAACCAGGTCGCCAGTCAGCTCGGTCTCGACAAGAACATCGTCCTTCGGTACTTCGACTGGCTCGGCGCGTTCGTGACGGGCGACTGGGGCATCTCGATCGCCCAGGGCAACGCGCTGGCCCCGGTGTTCCCGAAGGTCGTCGCCGCGTTCGAGGTCACCGCCAAGCTGGTGATCGGTGCGGAACTGCTCGCGCTGGCACTCGGCGTTCTCGTCGGTGTCGTCGCGGCGGTCAAGCAGTACTCGATCATCGACTACATCGCCACGACGGTGGCGTTCCTGCTGTTCTCGATGCCGATCTTCTGCGTCGCGATCGTGCTGAAGAACTCCGCGATCGAGGTCAACGGCTGGGTCCGTGATCTGGGCCTTACCGATGTTCTCGGTAACCCGTGGATCCGGACCACCAGCCCGGAATCGCTGAACTTCGACGGTCCGGGTGGTTTCCTCGCCAGCTATGTCGGTGCGTACCTGCTGCCGACGCTGTCCATCATGGCGATCAGCTTCGCCGCGTACAGCCGGTTCCAGCGGGCTTCGATGCTGGAGACGCTGAACGCGGACTACGTCCGGACAGCGCGCGCCAAGGGCCTCCCCAATGGGCGGGTCATCTTCCGGCACGCCTTCCGAAACGCTCTCATTCCGGTGACCACCTTGTTCTCCGTCAACTTCGGTGCCGTGCTCTCGGGCGCGATCATCACCGAGACGGTGTTCAACTGGAATGGCATGGGCAAGCTGCTTGTCGAAGCCGTGACCAAGAGCGATCCGCAGGTGATGATGGGCTGGCTCGTGGTCATCGCCACCAGCATCATCGTCGCCAACCTGATCGCCGACCTGATGTACGGCATCCTGGACCCGAGGATTCGCGTTGGCTGACTTGAACTCCCTCATCGAGGCGGATGACGCCGCCGCCGAAGGCAAGCTTCCCCCCGAAGCCCTGCCGGAGCCGCGTAGCCAGGGCAAGCTGGTCCTGCGCAAGTTCCTGCGGCACAAGCTGGCGATGGTCTGCACGGGGGTGCTGCTGCTCCTGGTGCTGACCGTGTTGATCATGCCGATCTTCTGGCCGTACGACTACGAGGACAGTTCCTTCCCGTCGTTCGCCAGGCCTAGTGCGGACTATCCGCTCGGGACGACACAGGTCGGCAAGGAGATGGTGTCGCAGATCCTGCGCGGCACGCAGTACTCGTTGCTGATCGCGCTCATCGTGTCGCTCGTCGCCACCACCATCGGCACCGTTTTCGGGGCCATGGCGGGATATCTGCGCGGCTTCACCGATTCGGCGATCTCACGTGTCACGGACCTGTTCCTGATCATCCCGCAGATCGCCGCCGCCGCCATCCTGGCGAAGGTGTTCGGCGGCGGTGCTTGGTACATCGTCGCGTTGGTGCTGGCCTCCTTCGGCTGGATGCCGATCGCCCGTATCGCCAGGGCCGAAGCGATGTCGCTGTCCCAGCGCGAGTTCGTGGACGCCGCCCGCGCGTCCGGCGCGGGGACGTTCCACATCGTGTTCAAGCACCTGGTGCCGAACATGGTCGGCCTCATCACGGTCAACGCGACCCTCGCGGTCGCGCAGGCCGTGCTGATCGAGGCGGCACTGTCGTTCATCGGGCTCGGGGTGCAACTGCCGGACACGTCGCTCGGCCGCGTCATCCTCGAGAACTACGCGCAGCTCCAGGCGCGGCCGGCGCTGTTCTTCGGCCCGTTCGTCGTGCTGGTGCTGATCTCGCTGACGATCAACTTCATCGGTGACGGCCTGCGGGACGCTTTCGACCCGCGGCAGCGCCGCCAGAAGGCGTAAGGCCCTCTTTAGCGCGTGAAGGCCCCCTTCCCTCGGCTCAGCCGAGGGAAGGGGGCCTTCACGCGCTGCGGGGCATTCGTGCACCGTGACAGGTGTCGCGAAAGCCACTTTCGGGACACGCTGCCAGGTCCCTCTAGCGACTCCAGAGGAGCGAAGGCCTCCTTCCCTACTTTGAGGGTAGGGAAGGAGGCCTTCACGGACCGGGAGCCGTAACTCGCGTGATCAGAGCCGTAACTCGCGTGCTTGGAGGCGTAACTCTCACATCTGTCCGGAGACACGCGAGTTACGGCTCCAGACACGCGAATGCCGCCTTCAATCACGTGAGTTACGGCTCCAGACACGCGAGTGGCGTCCAGATACACAAAGGCCTCCTTCACCGCGTCCAGCGCGGTGAAGGAGGCCTTCACGGAAACGTCAGTCGGCCACCGGGGCCAGCTTGCCCGCCTCCCAGGCCGCACGCCGCTCGGCCTGCAGCACCGGGTCCGCGACCGGGGCGGCCGACAGCAGGCGACGGGTGTAGTCCTCGCGCGGCGAGTGCAGCACCTGGTCACGCGTGCCGACCTCGACCAGCTTGCCGTGCTGCATCACCGCGACGCGGTCGGCCAGCAGGTCGACGACGGCGAGGTCGTGGCTGATGAACAGGCAGGCGAACTGCAGCGAGCGCTGCAGGTCCAGGAACAGGTCCAGCACCCGCGCCTGCACCGACACGTCCAGCGCCGAGGTCGGCTCGTCCGCGATCAGCAGCGCCGGGTCGAGCGAGAGCGCCCGCGCGATGGCGACGCGCTGGCGCTGGCCGCCGGACAGCTCGTGCGGGTAGCGGTTGCGGTAGTGGCCGCCGAGCTCGACCTTGTCCAAAAGGGACGCCACACGCTCGTTCAGGGCCTTGCCCTGCAGGAACTTGTGCAGCACCATCGGCTCGGCGATCGATTCGCCGATGGTCATCTTCGGGTCCAGTGTGGACGCCGGGTCCTGGAACACGATCGAGAAGTAGCGGCGCAGCGGGCGCAGCTCCTTGTTCGACATGTTCGTGATGTCCTTGCCCGCGATCGACACGGTGCCCGCGGTCGGGGTCAGCAGGCGGATCGCGCACCGGCCGACGGTCGACTTGCCGGAACCGGACTCGCCGACCAGGCCGACGATCTCGCCCTTGGCGATGCTCAGCGAGACGTCGTCCACCGCCCGGTTCTTCGCCTGGCCGCGACGGCCGGGGTACTCCAGCACGAGGTTCTTGATTTCGAGCGCGGGCGCGTTCTCCTCGATCACCGCGGCGAGCTCGGAGTCCTCGAGCCGGATCTCCTCGGCGATCTTCGTGGCCTCGTCGCTGTCGGCGGAGATGCCCTCCTCGAGCAGGCGGCGGCCTTCCGGACGCTGGCCGAGCACGGGGACCGCGGCGAGCAGCTTGCGGGTGTACTCCTGCGACGGCGACGCGAACAGCTCGCGCACCGGCGCCTCTTCGACGATGTTGCCCTGGTACATCACGACCACGCGGTCGGCGAGGTCGGCGACGACACCCATGTCGTGCGTGATCAGCACGATCGCGGTGTCGAGGGTGTCACGCAGCTTGCGCAGCAGGCCGAGGATCTCCGCCTGCACGGTGACGTCGAGCGCCGTGGTCGGCTCGTCGGCGATGATGACCTTCGGGTCGCACGAGATCGCCATCGCGATGACGACGCGCTGCCGCAGACCGCCGGAGAGCTGGTGCGGGTACTGCTTGAAGCGCAGCGGCGGGTTCGGGATGCCGACCATCTCCAGCAGCTCGATGGCGCGCTTGTCGGCGGCTTCCTTCGAGATGTCCTGGTGCGAGCGGAGCGCCTCGCGCAGCTGCCAGCCGACGGTGTAGACCGGGTTCAGCGCGGTCATCGGCTCCTGGAAGATCATCGCGACCTGGTTGCCGCGGATCTTCTGGAGGTCCTTCTCCTTGAGGTCGGCCAGGTTGCGGTCGCCGAGGCGGAGCTCGCCCGCGATCCGGCTCGTCTTCGGGAGCAGCCCGAGCACCGACATCGAGGTCACCGACTTGCCGGAACCGGACTCGCCGACCACCGCGACGATCTCACCCGGTTTGACGTCGAAACCGATGCCCTTGACGGCGTTGACCACGCCCTCGTCGGTCGGGAACGAGACGCTCAGGTCGGAGATGGACAGAACCGAACCCGACACGCCGCCGAGGTCCGACGATGCTGCTTCAGTGCTCACCAAGATGCCCTTCGTGGGGGTACTTATAAGTCACGGCGCAGTGCCCGTGACGGTGTCAACGCGTCCTCGGCGGTAAAGAGTGCCTCGGACGTGCGCGAGGATAACCGAGAGCCGCCCGACTAAGGTCGGTGCTCGGGGCTTCCGTTCCCGACACCCTATAAAGGAAAGCGCGCCGTGTTCGAATTAGTCTTCAAGCCGTGATCTCCGATCTGCCCAAATTGCTGCTCGTGCACGCCCATCCGGACGACGAGAGCATCACCACCGGTGGCACCATCGCGCGTTACGCCGCCGAAGGCGCTGAAGTGACCGTTGTCACGTGCACTCTCGGTGAGGAAGGCGAGATCATCCCGCCGTCCCTCGACGGTCTCGGTTCGTGGGCCTCGGACCAGCTCGGCGGCTACCGCGCGGGCGAGCTGGCGTCGGCCTGCGCGGCGCTGGGCGTCACGCGGCACCGGTATCTCGGTGGCATCGGCCGCTGGCGTGATTCGGGCATGGCCGGGACGCCGTCGGCGGCCCACCCGCGGGCCTTCTCCGGCGGCGACCTCGACGAGCAGGCGGCTCAGCTCGCCGAGATCCTCGACGAGGTCCGGCCCCAGGTCGTCGTCACGTATGACGCCTTCGGGGGTTACGGGCACCCCGACCACATCCGTGCGCACGAGGTCACGATGGCAGCGGCGCCGAAGGCCGCGTCGGTCGAGCGGGTCTTCCATACGGTTTCTTCCCGCGACGCCGTCGCGGCGGGCCTCGCCGCGCTGCGCGGGCGCTCCCCGTTCCGAGTCCCCGAAGACGGCGAACTGCCGGTGACGCCGGACGAGACCATCACGACCGTCCTCGACGTCGGCGCGCACATCCCGGCGAAGGCGGCCGCGCTGCGGGCGCACGAGACTCAGGTCAGCGTGCCCGCTCCGCCGCATCTCGCGGATCACTTCGCGCTGAGCAACGACATCGCGCAGCCGATCACCCCGGACGAGTACTTCGTGCTCGCATACGGACCGGCCGAAGGCACAGCGGCCGATCTGTTCGGGGGCCTCGCGAGGTGA
Organism: Amycolatopsis sp. NPDC043885; assembly: GCF_056435685.1. NCBI lineage: Bacteria > Bacillati > Actinomycetota > Actinomycetes > Pseudonocardiales > Pseudonocardiaceae > Amycolatopsis > Amycolatopsis sp. NPDC043885. The sequence goes on along the minus strand of NZ_JBWKEA010000006.1, from coordinate 249,730 downwards.
ACACGCCGCTCACCTCGCGGCAGCGTCTGCTGCTGGCCCTGCTGACCTTCGACGCGTTCCTGCTCGGACTGCTCGAACTGTTCTTCCTGCCGCTCCGGCTCGACGGGATCGTGCTGCCGAAGCTCGGGGACGCGCCCATGCCGGTGACCGTGGTGCTCGCGGTGATCACCACCCCGCTGCTGGTGCGGGCGACCGCGAAAGTGGTGCGGCCCTCCTTTTCGGTGATTCCGCTGCTCGTCTGGGTACTAGTCGTACTCGGAATGGGCGCGACCGGACCCGGTGGTGATCTGGTGCTGATACAGGACTGGCGGGCCTTGCTGCTGATCGGCGGCGGGGCGCTGCCCGGAGCACTGGCGCTGGGTGGTGGTCTGGGAAGGGCGGCGAAAGCCGCGGAGGGAGTCAGCGGTGGGTGAAGCGATTTCGGACCGCCAGGTCGTGGCGGTGCTGCGGCCGTTCGTCCGTGCCTGCGGGCCGATGGTCGACGCGCTGCGTGACGCGGATCCGTTCGGCCTCCAGGCCAGAGGGCGCCGCCACGAGGATCTCGACGGCGTCGAGCCCGGACTGAAGGACAAGCTGCTCAACGGGATCACCTCGGTCAAGGTGCCCGGCACCGCGGCGTGGGCCGAGATGTCGAACTACCAGCGGACAGACTGGTGGGTGAACCGGGTCGGCCGGTTCACCGCGCTGATCACCGCGATCCCCGGCCTCGGCGGAGCGCTGGCCGACCGGCTGCCCGTGCAGGACGCGCTCGGTTCGGCGGCGCAGGGGGTGTTGCTGTGCGCGATCGCGGGGGAGTACGGCGTGACCGACGTCGGCGCCCGCGTCCGGCTGATCGCGTGGGTCCTCTTCGAACGCGACATCGATCCGGTGATCGCGGCGGGCAAACACGCCGAACACGACAAGGCCGCCGAAGACGACGAAGCGGCGAAGCTCACCGAAGAACTCGACGACGCCAAGAAGAAGCACGGCAAGATCACCCTGAAGGCTGCCGCCGGCACGCTGTGGCGCCTCGGCCGTGGTCTGCTCGGCATCGTCGACGAACTGGAAAAGCGCCCTCGCGGCCGTCTTTTCCACCGTGCGCTCGGGAAGCTGCCGGTCGTCGGCATGGCGGGCGACTACCTCGGCGAGCGGTCCGGCCTCAAACGCGTCTGGAAGCGGGCGCACGAGTGGTTCACCGAGCACCCCGAGGGCGAGCTCACCTCCAGAACATGAACGCGTCTTGTCCGTATTGGGCAGCGAGCGTGAAGCCGCCGACGGAGTCGAAGACCGCGTAGGAGCCCTGCCACAGCAACGAGCTGGCTCCGGGTACGAGGAACAGCACGGCGAACAGCGCGAGCGGCGCCCACGGCCGGACCTTCGCACCGAGCTCGCGCGCACCGGGCGAAAGGTACGGCTCGATCGCGCCCCAGCCGTCGAGGCCGGGGATCGGCAGGATGTTCAGGATGAACGTGACGATCTGAAGCAGCGCCAGGAACGAGAGCCCGATCACGAGGCCGCTCGCCATCGGCACCAGCGCGACGACGAGGGTCAGCAGGACACCGACGGCGAGGTTGCTCAGCGGTCCGGCGAGCGAAACCCACGACTGGACGCCGCGTGACCGCAGGCGTCCGTGTTCGATCCAGACCGCGCCGCCCGGCAGCGGGATGCCGCCGATGATGAGGAATACCAAGGGCAGGATGATGGACAGTGCCGGATCCGTGTATTTCCGGACGTCCATGGAGAGGTAACCCTTATGGGCGACGCTGTGGTCACCACCCCGGAACGCCACTACGGCGTGGCCGAACTCGTGCAGCGTCAGGGACGCCACCCAGCCACCGGCGACGAGCAGGACGACGCCGGTGATGATGAGCGGGTCGTACTTCTGGCTGGAAATCGTCGTCGTGTCACCGAAAGCCGCCAGTACACCGCCCAGGGCGGTGACCGCGAGGATGCCGAGGAAGATCGGGCTTGGCCGCACTGCTGATCTCTGCACCCCTCCAGTCTTCCGTATGCCCGATGTGAAGTTCTCGGCGTGTCCCCTTGCGCTTCCGCGCGCGGGTATCCCCCGAACTCGCTACTCCGCTTGACCTGACCGCACTACACGGGTGTAATCACAGTGATGTCATTCGTCGCTGGAAGGGGGCGGCGGATGGTGTTTCAACACCGCCAGCCTGGGGAGTGCGTGGATAGCGAGGAGGCGGACGTGCGGTTGGAAGCAGATGGAAGGGAATGGGGGCAAGTCGTGGGTTGGGGTGAGGTCCCGGAGCAGCAACTGGGCGATCTCACCGAGCTTTTCGACGATGCCTCCGCGGAAGAGCAGGACTGGCAGGAACGGGCCCTCTGCGCGCAGACGGACCCGGAGGCGTTCTTCCCCGAGAAGGGCGGCTCCACCCGTGAAGCCAAGCGGATCTGCCTCGGTTGCGAGGTCAAGGACGAGTGCCTCGAGTACGCCCTCGCGCATGACGAGCGGTTCGGTATTTGGGGCGGGCTCTCCGAACGTGAGCGTAGGAAACTGAAAAAGCGAGCTGTGTGACGGCGATCTCCGGTGGCCTGTGCGCGCCGGAGATCGCTCCTGCCCGGTTCCACCAAGTGGGGCCACCAACGGGTGACAGGGTCGCGTCGTAGGGTGGCGGCACTCGACTTCGCCGCCACATCTGGAGTGCCCGTTGTCCCGCACTGCCGCGTCACCTGTGTTGCGCACGGTCCCCGTTCTGGCCATTGTGGTCTGTCACAACGGCGAGAACTGGTTGCCACTGGCGCTTTCCGCGCTGCGGCGCAGCGGAGTCCGGCCGCGGCACATCCTCGCGGTCGACACCGGATCCACCGACGGGACGGCGAAGATCCTCGCCGACGCGGCGTCCGTCGGCGAAGCCCCGGTCTTGGACGGAATCCTCACACTTTCCCGTGATGTCGGCTTCGGCGCCGCCGTAGGTGAGGCCGTCGAGCACGCCGTCGAACGCTGGGGTGATCCCGGTGGCTGGCTCTGGCTGCTGCACGACGACTGCGCGCCGGAACCCGACTGTCTCGAAAACCTGTTGGCAGCGGCCGAAAACGAGCCCGAGGCGACGGTGCTCGGCCCGCTCGCGGTCGACTGGAGCGACCCGCGGCTCATCGTCGAAGCCGGGCTGTCGACCGACGCCATCGGCCACCGGCAGCAGATCTCACCGGACGAGAACGACACCGCCGTGCTCGCGGTGCCGAGCGCGGGATCGCTGGTGCGGCGGGAAGCCTGGCACGAACTCGGCGGCTACGACCCGCGCTTTCCCTTGCTGCGCGAAGATCTCGACTTCGGCTGGCGTGCCAACGCCGCGGGCGGCCGCGTGCTTTCGGTGCCGGCGGCCCGGCTCCGGCACGCTCGCGCGCTCAGCACCGGACAGCGCGAACCGGACGCCCTCGGTCTTTCCCTCGCGACGGCGAACCGCGCGCACGGGCTGCGCGTGTTCCTCGTCAACTGCTCGCCACTGTCCTTTTGGTTCGGTCTTTTTCGAATTCCGCTGTTCGCGGTGCTGCGGGCGCTCGCGTTCCTGGTGCTGCGGCGTACCGGCGAGGCCGGCGCGGAGCTCGGGGCCACCTGGTACCTGCTGCGCGGTCGCGGCGGACTGCGCGCGGCCCGCGCCGAACGCCGGGAGACCGATCGGCCGGGCCACGTCCGCGGGTTGTTCACCGGCCGGATGACGCGGGTGCGCAACGCGGTGCGCGCCGGTGTCGTCGGTCTCGTCCGGCGTGGCGTGGAACGGGATTTCGCCCTCGGGACGGTGCCGGAGAGCGTCGATCAGGGAGGGGCCTGGATCCCGCCGGAGGCGGTGAAGGCCGGACAGGATCGCCCGGTCGGTCCCGGCGCGCTGCCCGCGGGGGCGATGCGCGGTGTCGGCTCGCGGGGGACGGGTCTGCGGCGGCCCAGCGGGGTCGTCGCGGTCGCGATCCCCGAAAAGCCCGCGGCGGTCGGCCCGAAACCGTCGCCGGTGCCCCGGGACGGCGGGCGGCGGCCGGAACCGGAACTCGTGTTCGTCGAGGTGGACCGGAAACGCGTCCTGGGCGCGACCGTGTTCGCCCCGCCGGTGATCATGCTCGTGGTGCTGACGGCCCTCGCCTTCGTGATCAACGGTTCCCGGCTCGGGCTGGACCTTTTCGGCGGGAAGCTGCTGCCGGTCGGCGGGCTCGGCGAGATCTGGTCGTCGTATCTCGCGCCGTGGCACGCGATCGCGGGTGGGACGGCGAGCCCCGCGCCCGCGACGTTGCCGGTGCTGGGCACGCTCGGCGCGATCTTCACCCCGATCGGCGGGCCGGCGGCGCTGGTCGCGATCCTGCTGATCGGTGACATCCCGCTCGCCGCCCTGAGCGCGTACGCCGCCACTCGGCACCTTCGCGTGCGTCGCTGGGTTCGGGCCGTCGTCGCGGCTGCGTACGGCGTGCTCCCCGCGGCCACCGCTTCGGTCGCGCAGGGACGGCTCGACGTCGTCGTCGTGCATCTGCTGCTGCCCCTGGTGATCGCGGGCATCGTCGGGCTGCTCGTCCGCGCGGACTCGCGATGGCTGCACGTTTCCGCGCTGAGCGCGATCGGGCTGGCGCTGATCGGCGCCTTCTCACCGCTGGCGCACGCGCTGGCGCTGGTCGGGTTGCTGATCGGGTTCGTGGTGCTGCCGTCGCCGACCGGGCTCGCGCGGCGGATCGCTTCGGTCGGCATCGTGGTGTTCCTGCCGCTGGCGTTGCTGCTGCCGTGGCCGAGTGTGCTGCTGCGGCATCCGGAACTGCTGCTGCACGGGCTCGGTGGCGGTGCCACGGCCGCGTCCGGGGCCGACCTCGCCGGACTGGACCCGGGCGGTCCCGGTGCCTGGCCGATCGGGGTGGCGCTGGTCGCCGCCGCGATCGTCGCGCTGGTGGTCCGGCCGTCGAAGGGCGCCGGTGGCGGTGTCGCGGTCGTCGTGCTGGGTGTGCTCGGGCTCGTGGCGGTGCGGTTCGTTGCCGTGACGCCGATGTCGGGCGGCGCGCACGCGACCGGATACGCCGGGGTGCCGCTGCTGGTGATCAGCGCGGGGTTGCTGTGGACGGTGCTGGCGACCTGGCAGCGAGGCGGGTCCGGGGTCGATCCCGCGCCGTGGTTGGCGAAGGTCACGGCCGTGGCGGGGGTGCTCGTGCTGCTGGCGCTGGCGACCGGTGCGGTCGTCGCCGGACGGGAAGGGCCCCTGCGGGCGGGTGAGCGTCCCTCGCTGGCGCCGGAGATCTCGGCGGAACTGGCTTCGAGCGGCCGCTCGGTGCTGGTGATCGGTGACCTCGCCCGGCAGACCGGTGGGCGGTTGCCGACTTTCGGCGACGACGAGTTCGCGCCGACGCCGGGCAGCGCCGATCGGCTCGCGACGTGGCGCCGGGACCTCCTGCAAGGCTCGCCGGACGCCGTCAAGCAGGCCTTCGCGGCCGCTTTGGCCTCGGGGGTCTCGTATGTCGTCCTGCCGAGCGGCGCGGACGGCGGTGCCTTTGTCGAACTCGCGCGTGACCTGGTCGCCCCGGCCGCACCGACCTCGGACGGGCGTCCGGTGCTGCGCCTGCTGCCCGCCGGCGGGCAGGTGGCGTTGATCTCGCCGGAACTGGCGCAGGCGGCCGTGACCGGGAAGGGCGCGCCCGGCGCGTCGCCCGGGGTGGCGCCGGTGCAGGCCGGGCTGCCGGACGTGCGGGTGCGCGTCTCGGAAGGACCGACAGGGCGGCTGCTCGTGCTGGCCGCGGAGTTCGAGGCGGGCTGGCAGGCGAGCGTGGACGGCAAGGCGGTGCCGATCGTGCGGGCGTGGGGGCATCAGGTGGCGGTCTCGGTTCCGCCCACGCCGTCGGAGGTCGTGGTGGAGCACCAGGGGACCACGCGGAATCTGCTGCTGCTGGCGCAGGTGGCCGCGGTGCTGTTCACGCTGCTGACGGCCGTTCCTGCGCGGAGGCGTTCTCCGGTTTCTTGAGCGCTTGTCTCGGTGGGTCCTGCTTGCGCTTCTGTCCGCTGCGCTTGGGCTCGCTGTCCTGAAGGCCTCCTTTGAGACGTTGAACATCTCAAAGGAGGCCTTCAGGACATTCGGCCGGGGTCGCCGGGCTTCTGCCGCTGGGTTTGGGCTCTGATGTCCCCAATGTGGCATTCGGGTCGCTCAGCGTCCCCACTGACGCATTGGCGACATCGCGCCTCCGACGGTAGGCCCGGTCGCCACGGCTTGGGAACCCTCTGAGCTACCTGGCCCACACGTCGGCCCCAGAGTTGCCCACAGCCCCTTCCCCTTGTGGACAACTCGGCGCTCCAGCGCTGTTTCCGCAGGTCCCGTCGCCGCCCCGCGATACACTGGGCTGGGGACGCCCCCCGGGGAAGGGCGGGGGCTGGGGTGCGGAGGTGAGGGTTATTCGCCTTCGATGACGTCGGGTTCGACGCCGAGGTAGCCCGCGACCTGTTCGACGAGGACGTCGTGGACGAGTTCCGCGAGTTCGCCGGGGTCCTTCGCGCGCGCTTCGAGTGGGCGGCGGTAGAGGACGATGCGGGCCCGCGTCGGGAGGCCGGCGCGGTCGACGCCGGCGGGCACGAGCCGCGAGAGCGGGACGGCGCCGTCGTGCAGCACGCCGTCCACTCCGGTCGGTGCGCCATCCGAGCGAACTTCGGGGACGTCGTCGACGGCGACGTCGAGCTTGGTCAGCTCGTGCCGCCACCGCGCTTCGATCGGTTCGAGCGCGTCCAAAACCAGCGCGTCGAACCTTTCCGCCCTGCTAGCGGCGGCGGGAAGGGTCGACGGATACAGCGCTCCGCGCAGGCCCCGGCCGTGCCGGTCCCGTCGCATCCGCCGTCGCTGTCGGGAATCACGAGCCGTCGCCACGAACCGAAGGGTACGCGCTCGGCGATTCAAAGCGCGTGTCGCCGGTACGCCCGGCCCGCGACGCGCTATCGTTCTCGATCGTGCGGAGCGTACGAAAGTGTTCGCGAACGGGTTGTCTCGAACCCGCTGTCGCCACGCTCACGTATGCCTACAGTGATTCGACAGCCGTGGTGGGCCCACTGGCCACCGCGAGCGAGCCGCACTCCTATGACCTCTGCGAGGCGCACGCCCTCCGGCTGACCGTGCCCAAGGGCTGGGAAGTCGTGCGGCACGAAGGGGCCTTCGCCGCCCCGGACCCGTCCGCCGACGAGCTGACCGCGCTGGCCGAGGCCGTGCGCGAGGCGGGCCGGTCCGACAAGCCCGCGCCCGAGCCCGAACCCGAGGGCCCCTCGGGCAGGCGCGGCCACCTGCGCGTCCTGCCCGGCCGCGCCTGACGCGAGGGCTCGCCGGTAGGCTTTCGAGCGCGCCAGAGGGCGTTGTAACGAGACTATTGGCGGGGAGCAGGCGTGCCAGACCTTTCGGGCATCGTGAAGGCCTACGACATTCGCGGCGTGGTCGGTGAGCAGCTGGACGCGGCACTCGTCCGCGACCTCGGATCGGCGTTCGCCCTGTTGATCAAGCCGGAGTCCGACTCCGTGGTGATCGGCCACGACATGCGCGACTCCTCGCCCGAGCTGTCCGCCGCGTTCGCCGACGGCGTGACCTCGCAGGGCCTCGACGTCGTGTCGATCGGCCTCGCCAGCACCGACCAGCTGTACTTCGCGTCCGGGTCGCTCAACCTGCCGGGCGCCATGTTCACCGCCAGCCACAACCCGGCGAAGTACAACGGCATCAAGCTGTGCCGCTCGGGCGCCGCCCCCGTCGGCCAGGACTCCGGTCTCGCGGAGATCCGCGACACCGTCGAGCAGGGTGTGCCCGCCTTCGAGGGCCAGCGCGGTTCGGTGACCGAGAAGGACGTCCTCGCGGACTACGCGGCGTACCTGCGCAAGCTCGTCGACCTCTCGGGCAGCCGTCCGCTGAAGGTCGTCGTCGACGCCGGCAACGGCATGGGCGGCTACACCGTTCCGACGGTTTTCGCGGGCCTGCCCATCGAGGTCGTCCCGATGTACTTCGAACTCGACGGCAACTTCCCGAACCACGAGGCCAACCCGCTCGACCCGAAGAACATCGTCGACCTCCAGGCGAGGGTGCGCGAGGAAGGCGCCGACGCGGGCCTCGCCTTCGACGGCGACGCGGACCGCTGCTTCGTCGTCGACGAGCGCGGCGAGCCGGTCTCGCCGAGCGCCATCACCGCGCTGGTCGCGATCCGCGAGCTGGAGAAGGAGCCGGGCGGCACCATCATCCACAACCTGATCACGTCGAAGGGTGTCCCGGAGATCGTCGCCGAACACGGCGGCAAGCCGGTGCGCACCCGGGTCGGGCACTCGTTCATCAAGGCCGAGATGGCCAAGAGCGGCGCGATCTTCGGCGGGGAGCACTCCGCCCACTACTACTTCCGTGACTTCTGGCGTGCCGACACCGGCATGCTGGCCGCGCTGCACGTGCTCGCCGCCCTCGGCGAGCAGACGGGCCCGCTGTCCGAGCTGACAGCGGAGTACTCGCGCTACTCGGCTTCCGGTGAGATCAACTCCACCGTCGACGACCAGGTCGCGCGCATGATGGCGGTCAAGGACGCGTTCGGCGCCCGCGACGGCGTCGAAATCGACGAACTGGACGGGCTCACCGTGCAGCTTCCCGGCGGCGGCTGGTTCAACCTGCGTCCGTCCAACACCGAGCCGCTGCTCCGCCTGAACGTCGAGGCCGCCGACGCCGAGGCCGTCCGGGCACTGACCGAAGACGTATTGGCGATCGTCCGTGGGTAACGAATGTGTCGTGAAAACGCACATAGAGACGTCCCACAGGTAGGGAGTAACCATGGCCGTCACGTTCGACGCACAGTTGCTGGAGATCCTGGCCTGCCCGTCCCCCGATCACGCGCCGCTGCGGCCGGGGACGACGGCCGACCCGGAGGCCGACGCGCTGACCTGCACGGAATGCGGTCGCGTGTATCCGGTCCGTGATGGAATTCCGGTACTGTTGCTGGACGAAGCCACCGAGCCGACGACCCCGAATGGCGCCCATGCCGACGGTCCCTGACGAGTCCCTGCTCGACGATCCCGCGAGGCTGGCCGAGGCCGACACCGCGGGGCTTCTCCGTGCCGCCGCCATGGCGGGCGCCCAGGTCCGGGCGACCGCCGAAGCCGCGGCCGAAATCGAGCTGAGCGATCGCCTGGACGTCGGGCGCCCGCGCTCGCTCGTGCTGATCGACCGGCCGGGGGTCAGCCGGACGCTGACCCGGCTGGTCGCCGCGCTCCTGACCCCGTCGTGCCCGGTGCCGGTGGTCGTCGCCGAGGTGGTGCCGAGCTGGATCGGCGCGCTCGACGTGGTCTTCGCGCACACGGACGACGCCGGTGACCGCGAGCTGGCCGCCTCCCTGGAACGCGCCGCCCGGTTCGGGGCGACCGTCGTGCTGTCCGCGCCCGGCGAAGGTCCCGTCGCGGCCGCCGTCGCGGGCAAGGGGCTGCTGCTCGCGCCGAGGCTCCCGGTCCCGCCGGAGATGGCGTTCCCGCGCGGGCTCGCCGCCGCCCTGCTCACCGCGAACGCGCTCGGCCTGCTCGTGGCCGACCTGGAGCAGCTCGCGGACCAGCTCGACGCGGAGGCCGAGAAGGATTACCTGGCCAGGGATTCGTTCGCGAACCCGGCCAAGGCGATGGCGCTGAAGCTGGCCGAGCGCCAGCCGCTGCTGTGGGGGCTGGACCCGGTCGCGGTCGCCGTCGGCGAGCACGCGGCCCACGCGTTCGCCGCGCACGCCGCCGTCGTCTGTGACGTGGAGGACTACCGCCAGGCACTGGCCAGGCCCGCTTTGCGGCGGGCGGCGTTGTCCGGGGGCGTGGATCGCGATATTTTCGCGGACCCTGAGGAGGGGGACGGCGCGACGCCGAGGGTGCTGCTCCTCTCGGTTCGGACCGGGCCCGCCGCGGAGGCGGCCCGCTATCAGGCGGAAGACCTGCTGCCCGGCAGCGACGTGATCGCCCCGGCCGAAGAGATCGAAACGGACGAGATCGTGCGTGCGGCCGTTCTCGCGCTGCGTTTCGAGCTGGCCGCGGTCTACCTGGGGCTGGCCGTCGGCAGCATCGGCGGCGCCGGGAGGTACACGCCTGCAACGGCGTGAGTCCCGAGCGCGACGTAAGCAATGAGGGCCGACACCACCCGTGCCCGGCGAGGAGTTGAGGTGACAGTGGAGCTGCTGCGCAATGCCGTGCGGCCCTACGCGTGGGGGTCCAGAACGACGATCCCCGAGCTGCTGGGGCGCCCGGTGCCGGCGCCGCATCCGGAGGCGGAACTGTGGATGGGCGCCCACCCCGGCGACCCGTCCCACGTCATCGGCCCCGACGGCACCGAGCGGAGCCTGCTGGAGCTCGTCGAAGCCGATCCCGTCGGTCAGCTCGGCACGACCTGCGCCGGCCGCTGGGGCGGCAGGCTGCCGTTCCTGCTGAAGATCCTCGCGGCCGAAGAGCCGCTTTCGATGCAGGCGCACCCGTCGGCCGCGCAGGCGGCGGAGGGGTACGCGCGCGAGGAGTCGGCGGGGATCCCGCGCGACGCCTCGAACCGCAACTACCCGGACCCGACGGCCAAACCGGAACTGGTCTGCGCGCTGACGGAGTTCCACGCGCTGGCGGGCTTCCGCGACCCGGAACGCACGATCGCGCTGCTGAAGGCGATCGAGACGCCCGGGCTGGCGAAGTACGCGGTGCTGCTGGAGGCCCAGCCGGATCCGGCCGGGCTGCGGGCGCTGTTCACCACCTGGATCACGCTGCCGCAGGCGGCGCTCGACGAACTGCTGCCCGAGGTCCTCGATTCGTGCGTGAAGCACGTCCAGGAACGCGGCGAGTTCGACGTCGAATGCCGCACCATCCTGGAGCTCGGCGAGTCGCATCCCCGGGACGCGGGGGTGCTCGCGGCGCTGCTGCTCAATCGGCTCACCCTCAGCGCGGGCGAGGCGATCTACCTGCCCGCCGGCAACCTGCACCTGTACCTGCACGGCACCGCCGTCGAGATCCTGGCGAACTCGGACAACATCCTGCGCTGCGGGCTGACCCCGAAGCACGTCGACGTGCCGGAGCTGCTGCGCGTCGTCGACTTCGCGTGTGGCGAGATGCCGGTCCAGAGCGGAGAACGCGAGGAGCGCCTGTCGGTGTATCGCACCGACGCGCCGGAGTTCGAACTGTCGCGGATCGAATGGGACGCTGGGGACGGCGGCGAGGTCGCCGTCCACGACGTCGGGCCGCAGATCCTGCTGTGCACCGCCGGTGGCCTGCTGGTGACGGCCGACGACGGCGAGCAGGTCGAACTCCGCCGCGGCCAGTCGGTGTGGCTCCCGGCCGCCGATCCGGAGGTCCGTGTGCGTCCGTTGTCCGGGGAGCGCACCCAGGTGTTCCGCGCCACCGCCGGCACCTGCTGATTCCTCGCGTTCAGTCCTCTGGATGCGGTACTTGCGTGTGCAAGGACCGCATCCAGAGGACTGAACGCGTGCGCGCTAGGCCGAAGTGTGTGCGTTCCGTGTGGTGGGTTCCGCAACTATCACCCGAAGGGGTGACCCGGCGCTTGGCGTCGGCTCGCCCCGGATGTCGATAGCCAAGGAGCAGCAGCAGTGACTTCCCATCCCGACGCGGCGAGCGGACGCGCTTACCGGGTGCCGGTCTCCGCGCGCCCCACCGCCCTCCTCGCCGCGCTCGGAGCCGCCGTGGTGACCGTGCTCGTCCCGGTCGTCGACCTGGTGCTCCCGCTGCCGAGCGGCCAGGACCTGGTCGGCTCCGCGCAGGCGCTGTCGGGGCTGGCGGGCGAAACGATCGAGTCCGTCAAGGCCGCGGGCTCCGGTCTGCACGGACTCGCCGCCGGCGCGGAGAGCAGGCTGAGCCTTCCGCTGGTCGTGCTCGTCTCGCTCGGCGCGCAGGTGCTGCTCACGGCCGCGCTGGTGGTGACCGGCAGCCAGCCCGTCCGCGTGATGCTGACCGTCGCCGGGCTGATCAACGTGTTCGCGGTCGCGCGCCTCGGGCCCGCCGCGCCGCCGGTGTGGGACGCCGCGGCCAACGGCGTGCTGGTGATCGTGCTGGCCTGGTTCTCCGCCGGACGGCGAGAACCACGGCTCGCCGCGGTGTGATTCCGGACTGATGGTGATTTCCGGGTGGTGCCCGTCTGAGGGGTCGGGCACCCCCCGGTCAGGCCGGGGCGGGTTCGGTGAGCGACAACAGCAACCGGACGAGGGTCGAAGCGTTGGCGTCGTGGGGGACTTCCAATCGCTTCGCCTCTTCGCCCGCCGCCTCGGCCGCGTTCGTTTCCCCGACGGCCTCGTACGCCCTGCGCAACACGTGCAGGGTGAGGGCCGTCGCGGGTTTCCCGCCCATGGCGCGGAATTCGTCAAGGCACTGGCGCAGCACGGGAATCGCGCGATCGGCCCGCCCGTCGCCGATCCAGCTCGCGGCGATCGCGCGCGTGCACGAAAGCTCTCGCGGTCGTTCTTCGAGCGCTCCGGCCAGCCGTCGCGCGTTCTCGTAGGCCTTCACCGCGTCGTCCCGCCGTCCGGCGCCCGCGAGGATCGCGCCCTGGGTGCGTAACGACTTCGCCAGCGCCGATTTCGCCGTCGTCCGGCGCAGCACACGGACCGATTCCTCGATCGTCGCCAAAGCCTCCTCCGGGCGGCCGTCGAGCATCAGCGACCACGAAAGTCCTTGCAGGGCAACACCGAGCTGCCGTTCGTCGCCGCGTTCGCGCGCGTGCGCGAGGCTACGCCTGTCGATCTCCAGCGCCTCGGAGATCTTGCCGAGGCGGTGCAACGCCGCGGACTCCGCCTGCCGCGCGTACGCCCCACTTTCCTCCACAGTGGACAGTTCGCGGGCCTGGGTCGCGGCGTGCAGGGATTCGCCCGCCCTGCCGAGCCCGACGAGGCAGCGCGCCAGGTTCGTCTCGACCCACGCCTGCGCGGAAATGTCGCCCAGCTCCGCCAATTCCTTCGAACACTCGCGGTAGCCCTCGGCGGCGAGCTCGTACTCGCCGCGAACGTGCAGCAGTACCGCCAGGTTCGCCTCGGCGATGACCATGATGTGCCTGTCACCGGCCTCGCGGGCGGCGTCGCGCAAGGTCTCGTACGCCGTCCGCATGTCGGTGTAATGACTGTGCAAGTACAGGTACGCGCTCAGCCTTTCCAGTATCCGCAACGCTTTCCGCCGCCAGCCGACGGCGCACAGCGACGAGACGGCGGTGACCAGGTTGGCCCGCTCCACGGAGAACCAGGTGCCGGGGTCACGCAGCAGCCGCTCGACCAGCTCGCCGGCCAACGGCTGCGCGGGCACGTCGTGATCCGACAACGGCATCGGCACCGTCCTCGGCAAGCGGCGGGCCGCCGTGTCGGCGAGGCACAGCGCCGCGTCCGACACCTTCGCGACCGTCGCGACCCGCTCGGCGTGGGTCTCCAACGCCCGGCCGAGTTCCGTGGCGAACAAGCGCACGAGATCGTGGACACGGAACCGCTGCTCGCCCGTCGGATCGAGACCGGTGGCTTCGAGCAGGCTGGCCTCGACGAGTTCGTCGATGGCCTCGTCGGCGTTTTCGCTGTCGGCACTGTCGATCAGCGTCGACACCGCCCACGCGGGCAGGTCGAGGGTGCGGCAGCGACCGATCAGCCGGAACGCGCGCCGCGCCGCCGGGCTCAGCGCCTGATAGCTCAACGCGATACTGCCGCGGACCTGGAGATCGCTGACCTGGAGTTCGTCGAGGCGCGAGACCTCGTCCTCCAGTTTCCCGGCGAGTTTCCCGAGCGGAAGACCAGGCCGCATCGCGAGCCTGCTGCCGGCGATCCGCAACGCCAGCGGGAGATTGCCGCAGGCCTTGGCGATGCGTTCCGCGTCCGCGCGTTCGGCGCCGACCCGGTCCGGCCCGGCCAACCGCGCCAGCAGGGTCATCGCCTCGGCGCCGGACAGCGGCGCGAGATGGAGCCGATCCGCCCCCGCGAGCCCGGAAAGCCGCTGCCTGCTGGTGATCAGCACCGCGCTGCCCGGCGTTCCCGGCAGCAGCGCGCGAACCTGGTCGGGGCTCGCGGCGTCGTCGAGCACCACGAGGACCCGCCGATCGGCGAGGCGGCCGCGATAGACCGCCGCCCTGGCCTCTACGTCGTCCGGGATGGCCGGACCGGTGACGCCGAGCGCGCGCAACAGGTCGCCGAGGACGTCGGCGAGTTCGCGGGGGTCTGAGGCGCCTGCCAACGGGACGAACAGCTGACCGTCCGGAAAGGACCGGCGGAGCCTGTGCGCGGTGCTGACCGCGAGCGTGGACTTGCCCGCGCCCGGTTCGCCGGTGATCACCGCGACCGGGACGCCCTTGCCGTCGCCGAGCAGCGCGGAGAGCTTCGCCATCTCGCTCTCGCGGCCGGCGAGATCCGCGATGTCCGGCGGCAGCTGGCAGATCGGGAAGACCGGCGCCGCCTTGACCGAGGGCACCGGATCCTCGCCGCGCAGCACGGCGGCGTGCACCCGGCGGACCTCGGCGCCGGGCTCCACTCCGAGTTCCTCGACGAGGGTGGCGCGCAGATCACGGTGGACGGCCAGCGAATCGGCCTGCCGTCCGGCGCGGTGCAGCGCGATCATCAGCTGCGCGGCCAGCCGCTCGCGCAGGGGATGTTCGGTGATCATCGCCTGGAGTTCACCGGTGAGTTCGCCATGCCTGCCGTCGGACAGTTCGGCGTCGACACAGTCTTCGAAGGCGGCGAGACGTTCCGACTCGAGGCGGGCGATGTCCGCGTCGAGCCGGGGGACGTGCAGTCCGGAAAGGACCGGCCCGCGCCATTCCGCCAGCGCCCGGCGGTAGTGCCCGGCGGCCGCCGCCGGATCGCCCGCTCGCGCCGCCGCCTTCCCCGCCGCGGCGGCTTCGCGGAAGGACAGCAGATCGAGGTCGGCCGGCTCGACCACCAGCCGGTAGCCGTGCGGATCCCGCTCTATCTCCAGCCCCTCGAACCGGGCCCGCAGGCGGGAGACGTACGTGTGCAGATTCGAGGAATACGACTTCGGTGGCGTGTCCGGCCAGAGGGTCTCGACCAGGGCGTCGACCGGGACGGACGAGTTCGCGTTCAGCAGCAGGACGGCCAGCAGGGCGCGCTGGTGATCGCCGCGCGGCGTCGTGCGCCGCCCGGGCGGGCTCTCGATCGTCAGCGGTCCGAGCACGCCGAATCGCGGCACGGGCACCTCCCCAGGTCATGAGAGGGGCGAGACTAGCGAGGGGGCCCGACAATTCTGTGACCTGTCCCGCCCGCCGTGTCCGGGCTCATCCGCACTGCTAGCCTTCGAACCCGGCATATCGGGACACCATTGGGGAGTTGCACGTGTCTGCAGGTGGCGGAACCAAGGCGATCATCGCCGCGCTCGTGGCGAACGCCGGAATCGCGGCCGCGAAATTCACCGGCTTCCTCATCACGGGGTCGTCCTCGATGCTGGCCGAATCCGTGCACTCGCTCGCGGACACCTCGAACCAGGGCCTCCTGCTACTCGGCCAGAAGACTTCGCAGCGCAAGGCGACCCGCACCCACCCGTTCGGTTTCGGGCGGGACCGGTACTTCTACTCGTTCATCGTCGCGCTGATGCTCTTCAGCCTCGGCTCGGTGTTCGCGCTGTACGAGGGCATCCACAAGATCAGCGAGCCGGAGGCCCTGACCTCGCCGCTGGTGGCGGTCGGCATCCTCGTGGTCGCGATCGGGCTGGAGTGCTACTCCTTCTACACCGCGATCCAGGAGTCGAAGAAGATCAAGGGTGACGCGGGCTGGTGGGCCTTCATCCGCCAGGCCAAGACGCCAGAACTGCCGGTGGTGCTGCTGGAGGACGCGGGCGCGCTGCTCGGTCTGGTCTTCGCGCTCGCGGGTGTCGGGCTTTCGGTGATCACGGGCGACCCGGTGTGGGACGGCATCGGCACCGTGACGATCGGTGTGCTGCTCGGCATCATCGCGATCATCCTGATCATCGAGATGAAGAGCCTGCTGATCGGCGAAGGCGCCTCCGAGACCGACCTCGACGTGATCGTCGACGAACTCGCCGCGGGCAAGGTCGAGCGGGTCATCCACATCCGGACGCTGTACATCGGCCCGGACGAGATGCTGGTGGCCGCGAAGCTCGCGCTGGTGCCGGGGCTGGAGACCGCGGACATCGCGCAGGCCATCGACGACGCCGAAGCGCGTGTGCGGGCGAAGGTGCCGACGGCGAAGCTGATCTACCTGGAGCCGGACCTGGACCGCGCGCTGGCCTGAGCCGGTCTCCGCTCGCTTCACGTGCCATGAAAGGTCCTTTCCTTGCAGAATTTGCAAGGAAAGGACCTTTCATGGCGTTGGCGCGTGATGGGGCCGGGCCGGGGCGGATGCTCGCTTCCGGAGGCGGGGCCGCGACCGCCATCCGGAGTAACCCCGCGTACTCCGGCGATCACCGCCAAGACCTCCCGGTACTTCGTTGCTCTCCCACCGCGCTGGCGATCCGGGCGGAGGATAGGGTCCCTTGAACCGCAGTCAGGTGTAGGAGGTCCAGGGTGCCCGGAAACGGTCTGTGGCGTACGAAATCCATCGAGCAGTCCATCGCGGACACCGACGAGCCGGGGACCAAGCTCAGGCGGAACCTGAGCGCGTGGGACCTGACCGTCTTCGGGGTCGCCGTCGTCATCGGTGCCGGTATCTTCACCCTCACCGCGCGGACGGCCGGTGACTTCGCGGGCCCGTCGGTCTCGCTCGCCTTCGTGTTCGCGGCCATCGCCTGTGCACTGGCCGCCCTCTGCTACGCGGAATTCGCGTCGACCGTCCCGGTGGCCGGGAGCGCGTACACGTTCTCCTATGCCACGTTCGGCGAGTTCATGGCGTGGATCATCGGCTGGGACCTCATCCTGGAGCTCGCGGTCGGCGCGGCCGCGGTGTCGAAGGGCTGGTCCGCGTACCTCGAAACCGTGCTCTCCTACATCTTCGGCAAGGGCACGAAGACGACGTTCGAGCTCGGCCCGATCCCGGTCGACTGGGGCGCCTTGCTCGTGGTGCTGGTGCTCGCGACGCTGCTCGCCGTCGGCACGAAGCTGTCTTCGCGGTTCTCCATGGTGATCACCGGGATCAAGGTCGCGGTGGTGCTGTTCGTGATCGTGCTGGGCATCTTCTACATCAAGGGATCGAACTACACCCCGTTCGTCCCGGACGCCCAGCCCGCCGCGGAGTCGGCGTCGACCGGCGTCGACCAGTCGCTCTTCTCGCTGATCGCCGGTGGCGGCAGCAGCGCGTTCGGCGTCTTCGGCCTGCTGGCCGCCGCGTCGCTGGTGTTCTTCGCGTTCATCGGGTTCGACATCGTCGCGACCACCGCCGAGGAGACCCGCAACCCGCAGAAGGCCGTGCCCCGCGGCATCTTCGGCTCGCTCGCCATCGTCACGGTGCTGTACGTCGCCGTGTCGCTCGTGGTCGTCGGCATGGTGAACTACAAGGATCTCGCCACCTCGGCGGGTGACGGCGGCAAGAAGACGCTCGCGTCCGCGTTCGCGGCCAACGGCGTCGACTGGGCGGCCAACATCATCTCCGTCGGTGCCCTCGCCGGTCTGACGACCGTCGTCATGGTGCTGATGCTCGGCCAGATCCGGATCATCTTCGCGATGTCGCGTGACGGCCTGATGCCGCGCGGCCTGGCGAAGACCGGCTCGAACGGGACCCCGAAGCGCGCGACCGTCGTCGTCGGCGGGCTGGTCGCGGTCGCGGCGACGTTCTTCCCGGCGGACAAACTCGAGGAAATGGTCAACGTCGGAACGCTGTTCGCCTTCGTCCTGGTCTCGGCGGGCGTGCTGGTGCTGCGCAAGACCCGGCCCGATCTGCCCCGCGCCTTCCGGGTGCCGTGGGTCCCGGTGATCCCGATCCTGGCGATCGTCGCCTGCCTGTGGCTGATGCTGAACCTGACCGTGCTCACGTGGCTGCGCTTCCTGGCGTGGATGGCGCTGGGCGTCGTCATCTACTTCGCCTACAGCCGTCGCCGATCACTGCTCGGCAAGCAGGACAAGGGCGAGGTGCCGACGTCCGTTTCGGACTGATCATTCTCGTTTCGGCGGCCCACCATTCCTTTGTGGATGGTGGGCCGTTTTCGTCCCTGGCCCGTCCGGTCTCGGAGTGATAACACCCGGGGGTCCCGGTGCCGCCGTAAAATCCGTGTGCGATACCGTCCGGGACCTTGCTTCCCCCCTGATGGGTTAACGCGACTCCTGCAGAAGTACCGCGAGTTGACCGCGTTCCCTCGGAGGTGGCGCCGCGCTTCGCTCGTTTGTTCCCCCGATCGGTACAGGAGAGCTCCGAATGCAGACCAAGCCCAGACGGCGTGTTCGTTCCGCCGTCACCGTCGTCGCCCTCGCCGCCGTGGCCCTCGTCGGGACCGCAGGCACCGCCCTCGCGACCCGCAGCGACGACCGCGCGACCCAGGTCGTGGATCGCAACGCCACCACTTGCGAGGGGGCCAAGGTCCCGGGCAAGGTCCTGCCCACCTCGGACCTGACCTTCACCGGTGGCACACAGCAGGACAAGTACCTCGACATCACCGCGGTCGCCAAGGGCGTCACCGTCACGGCGATCGTGGTCAAGGGCGGCCATGGCTACAACGTCTACGTGCCAGGGGAGAAGGGGCTGCCCGAGAACCCGCCGTGGACGCAGCTGCGTTCGCCGCTGAACAAGGGTGACCAGCAGGCTGACATCAGCCACTGGTTCGTCTGCGGTGAGAAGACCAAGCCGTCCGAGCCGACGAAGCCGACCGAGCCGACGAAGACCACCACGGCCAAGCCGCCGACGACGGCCCCGACTTCCCCGGACAAGCCGTCCCAGACGTCGGAAGCCCCCAGCAGCACCACCACCGCCCCGGCCCCCGTGGTCGACGGTAACGGCGGCAACGGCGGCGGCCTCGCGGACACCGGTTTCGACAACGCCTGGCTGCTGTGGGCCGGTGGCCTGCTGGTCCTGGCCGGTGCCGGCGTCCTGGTCCTGCTGCGCCTGCGCCGCAAGGCCAACTGAAGCTAGCTGACGCCTGAAGGCCCTCTTCCTCGTGAAGGGGGCCTTCAGCGCATCTGCGGGAAGTCCCCGAACAGCGATCCCTGCTCGCCCCAAGGGTTCTTCGGGCGTGGCCTGCCGAGGCCGGCGGCCATCGCGACGGCGTTGTCCCATTCGGCGTCGACGACGTAGTCGGTGTGCTTGAGGACCCCGGGTGCCCAGCGGTGCCGCCCGGTCGGCCCGCGCATCGGGTCGGGCAGCCAGTGGTCGCCGCCGAGGACCAGGACGCCCTGATCGTCGGCCTCGGCGGCCAGCGGCCCGGTCCCGCCGCCGGGCAGGTAGCCGTCGCCCAGCAGTTTCCCGGCCACCACGCGATGACGCCACGTCGTGACGCCGCCGCCGAAGATGTCCGTGCCGCGGCACAGCGCACGCCAGCGGCCGTCGAGGCCTTCGAACAGTCCGGCCAGCTGCGCCTGCGGCAGCATGGCGGGGAAGGCACGCTGGTAACCCCATTGCAGCGGTGACCCCGCGGTCAGCAGCCCGACCCGGTCGCGGTCCTCCGGCGGGAGATCGGCGATCACGCGTGCCGCGGCGAGCACGGTCAGCAGGCTGCCGAGGTTGTATCCGGAAAGCACGACCCTGGTGCCCGGATCGGCCAGATGTTCCTTGACCCGGTCCGCGAGTTCCGGCACGACCTTGAGCGCGTAACTCGGCGGAACGGTCGGATGGGCGGCACGCGGCCAGAAGCAGACGAGATCCGCCAGCGCGCCGAGGTGACGGCTGCGTTTGGGGGTCGTCGCGGCGGCGAACACGACGCGCAGCAGCCCGGCCGCCATCGCGCCCAGCGCGAACACGCCGATCGCGGAGAGAGGCTTGAACCAGCCCGGCAGCGGGCCGAAACCGAAGCGCAGCACCAGGAGCGCCCCGCCGCCCGCCGCCATCGCCAGCGCCACCGTGAGCGCGAGATGGTGCAGGTGCTTGCGTTCCCACGACGCACGCGCCCAGGCACTCGCGGCTTCCTCTTCCTGTGCCTTGTCGATCTCCATCAGCGCGACGATCTTCGGGATGCCGCGGCGCAGCCGTCGCAGCGGGACGGCGACCGCGAAGCCCAGCACACCGAGCACGACGGCGAGCGCGAGACCGGCACCCCACAACACGGTCACGAGCGCGTAGGTGTCGGGCAGCCGGAGTTCGCTCGCGCCGACCAGCTGCCGCAGCGCGACCGCGAGCCCCGCGCCGAAGCCGCCGCCGAGCAGACCGGCCAGCGCGACGACCGGCGCCGCCGCCCACCCGCCGAGCCACGGCCGCAGCCGGTGCGGCAGGTGCTTCCACGCCGGCCGTCCGAGCAGGGCCGCCGGGACGAGGATCAGCGCGAACAGCACGGTCACCGCGACCATCGCGGCCCCGAGCGCCTCGACCGTCCCGTCCGCTCCACCGAGCCCACCGCCAGGGAGCCCCGCGGGCAGCGGCGTCCGGCGCACGACGGCGATGCCGACC
Source organism: Amycolatopsis sp. NPDC043885 (assembly GCF_056435685.1). Lineage (NCBI taxonomy): Bacteria > Bacillati > Actinomycetota > Actinomycetes > Pseudonocardiales > Pseudonocardiaceae > Amycolatopsis > Amycolatopsis sp. NPDC043885. Next base: position 229,366 of record NZ_JBWKEA010000006.1, on the reverse strand, counting down.
AGGACGACGGCGACCCCGATCAGCCCGCCCCGGATCACCGGCCCGGCCGAGAAGCCGACCGTCGAGGCCACCAGCGTGGCGAGGACGAGCGCCAGCGCGCAGATCCAGACGATCAGGTCGAACGTCGCGGACGGCAGCCGGAACGGCCCGCCGAGCAGCGGAAGCGCGACACAGGTCAAGGCGGCGACGGTGTGGAGGGTGCGCAGGCCGGGCGTCCGCGGCTGGTCCTGCGGTTGCAGCGGGCTCGAACTGGGGACGCGGTGCAGCCTGTTCCGCGATCGCCAGTCCGACGACGGGATCCGGTCGAGCACGAAGATCAGCGCCAGCAGCGGCAGCACCCCGATCGCCGTCCGCAGCGGCGCGAAGTCCCGCAGGAACGACGGCGCCCCTTCGAGACAGGTCGAACCGGGCGCGAGGCACTGCGCGGCGAAAAGGTCGAGCGAGACCACGGCGAGCTGGCTGATCAGCAACATCGTCAGCAACAGCGAGGCCACCCGCAGCAGCCCTCGGCAAACCGTGCCGAGCAGGGCCGCGAACCGCTTGCCCTCCGGGACCGGCGGCAGCATCCAGTGCGCGACGTTCGCCAGCGAGAACGGGAACAGCAGCGCCCAGGTCGCCTTCGCCGCGCCCCCGGAGGTCATCCCGCTCCACAGGTAGCCTTCGAGGATGCGCGGGATCGAACGGCCGAGCGCGGGCAGCACCGGACCGGGAGCGGGACGGCGCAGCCGGTCCGACGGCCGGATCAGCCTGCCGATCCCATCGCCCGCGACGTCGACCACCGACGTCGAATCCAGCAGGCTTTCACCGCTCGTGCCCACTAGCCCGGGTACGCGTATTTCGACGACGCGGGTATCGGGACCCGGCATGACCACGGTGAAGACCTCCAAACCGTTCCAGTGGGCTTTGAGCCGACAACGGTACTGTTCCGATGTCATCCAACCTTGGAGGAAGCGCGCATATGACCCCCGAAAGCGTTGCCAAGCGGCACGACACCCGCAACGGCATCGAGTTCGCCGTCGCCGATCTCGAGGCCGCCGAGTTCGGCCGCAAGGAGATCCGCCTCGCCGAGCACGAGATGCCGGGCCTGATGGCGCTGCGCCGCGAGTACGCCGAGGTCTATCCCCTGCGGGGAGCCCGGGTTTCGGGCTCGCTGCACATGACCGTACAGACCGCGGTCCTGATCGAAACCCTCGTCGCGCTGGGGGCGGAGGTGCGCTGGGCCTCCTGCAACATCTTCTCCACCCAGGACCACGCCGCCGCGGCGGTCGTCGTCGGCCCGCACGGCACCCCCGAGGAGCCCAAGGGTGTCCCGGTGTTCGCCTGGAAGGGCGAGTCGCTGGAGGAGTACTGGTGGTGCACCGAGCGGATGCTGACCTGGGACGGCGAGGGTCCCAACATGATCCTCGACGACGGCGGTGACGCCACCATGCTGGTGCACAAGGGAACCGAGTTCGAGAAGGCCGGTGTCGTCCCCGCCCCGGACGAGAACACCTCGGACGAGTTCCGCGTGTTCCTGCAGCTGCTGAGCGCCTCCGTCGCGGCCGACACCGGCAAATGGACCAAGATCGGCGAAGGCGTCCGCGGGGTCACCGAGGAGACCACGACCGGCGTGCTGCGGCTCTACCAGCTCGCCGCGGCCGGTGAGCTGCTGTTCCCGGCGATCAACGTGAACGACGCGGTGACCAAGTCGAAGTTCGACAACCGCTACGGCATCCGGCACTCGCTGATCGACGGCATCAACCGCGGTACCGACGTCCTCATCGGCGGCAAGGTCGCGGTCGTCTGCGGTTACGGCGACGTCGGCAAGGGCGCCGCGGAATCGCTGCGCGGCCAGGGCGCGCGGGTGATCGTCACCGAGATCGACCCGATCTGCGCGCTGCAGGCGGCGATGGACGGCTACCAGGTCAAGAAGCTGGAGAACGTCCTCGGCGAGGCCGACATCATCATCACGACGACCGGCAACAAGGACGTCGTGCTCGTCGAGCACATGGCGAAGATGAAGCACCAGGCGATCCTGGGCAACATCGGCCACTTCGACAACGAGCTCGACATGGCGGGCCTGCAGCGTTACCCGGGCATCCGGCGCATCACCATCAAACCCCAGGTCGACGAGTGGGTGTTCCCGGACGGCAAGAGCATCATCGTGCTGTCCGAGGGCCGCCTGCTGAACCTGGGCAACGCGACCGGGCACCCGTCCTTCGTGATGTCGAACAGCTTCTCCAACCAGGTGATCGCGCAGATCGAGCTGTTCACCAAGCACGAGGAGTACGACAAGGAGGTCTTCCGCCTCCCGAAGAAGCTCGACGAGAAGGTCGCGAAGATCCACCTCGACGCGCTCGGCGGTGAGCTCACGAAGCTGACCAAGGAGCAGGCCGAGTACATCGACGTGGACGTCGAAGGTCCCTTCAAGACCGACCACTACCGGTACTGACGACTGCCATGAAAGGTCCTTTCCTTGCAAAATTCGCAAGGAAAGGACCTTTCATGGCACGCGCTAGCGCCACTCGACCTCTATACCGGCCAGCCCCGGCCCGGCGTCGCTGAAGAAACCGCTGGTCACGCCGCCCATGTCGAGGGGCAGCTCCTCGGACTCGACGGGCACGGCGTCGTCGCGCGTCCGGAACTGCCGGGTGCAGCGGGCGGGCAGCGCGCCGAGCGCGAACTTCAGCTGCACCAGGTAGCTCGAGCACTGGTCCCGCAGCATCCGGAAGTACCCCGGCGACGCGGTGCCGGAGTCGTCGCGGACCTCGAAGCAGAACACGTGGATCTCGCCCTCGGCGAGCTTCCGGTCGAAGAGCAGTTCGGTGGCCATCGTCTCGGCCCCGGCGTTGCGCCGGATCCGGCCGACCCGGCAACCCTCGGCGGTGATCAGCTCGACGTCGCCGATGTTGCAGCCCGGGTCGCCGTTGTAGACGGTGACGTACCGGTCCGGGCCGTGCCGCCGGGCCCGGCACACCAGCCGGGTCTGGAGGCCGACCTGCCGGTGCGCGGCGTCGAAGGTGATCGTGTCGTGCACCGAGAGCATCTCGAGGTCGGCGTTGTAGCGATTGGACGACGGGTACGCGCCCAGTTCGGCCAGCAGCTGGTCGACGATCGAGCCCATGTCGCCGGACCGGATGTCGTGGAACGACGCGGCCATCTGGTGTCCGCGCGCCCGCGCCGTCCGCGGTCCGATCAGCACGACGAGCGCGTCCGGGGGCAGTTGCAGCACCGATTCCAGCGCACGCACCGCGGGCAGCGCCTTGGGCACCTCCGGCTGCCGCAATCCGCGCTGCCAGTAGCTCAACGTCGACTGTCCGATTTGGACGCCGCGGAGCCCGAGGTGGGCGCGGAGCCGGGCGAGTGACAGGCCCCGGTAGGCGATCGCCTGCCGGAGCGCGTGGTGGAATTCGCCGCTGCGGAGGGCCTCGACGAGTTCTTTGGGCAAGGCTTCGAGCGGCTGACGGCGCGTGCCGTCGATGATCGTCGGGGTGTCGTCGTTCGAGGCATGCCCTCCCGCCGAGGACGCGTCAGCTCGAGTCGAGGCGAGCTTTCCCGCCGAGAACGTATCGGCACCGTCTCGTGTCACCGCTCGTCCCTTCACCAGACCAGTGTGTGCGCTGAGCGTGAACACCGCGGAACGTTCACGTTAGCAGCGCACTGTGAACACTACGTCCCCCGTTCGGGGTGGTTGACCCCGGAAGAGTGACCGTTCCGGGGTGTGGAAACGCCCCGGAACGGTCCGTTCCGCCGAGTGCCCATCTTGCTCTGTGTGAGCCTGCTGTTCACCGTTGTGACCACATTGGTTCGCCATGGTGACCAGGAGGCCCGTCGTGCCTGTGTTCTCGAGGAGGTTTTGCGCCGCCGGCGCCGCGAGTCTCGTGGCGTGGCTGGCGATCCAGACCCCGGCGAGCGCGCTGCCCTCGCCGCCTGCCCGCCAGAACCCCATCGCCATGCAGACGCAGGAGAAGTCCCAGTGGTGCTGGGTGGCTTCCGGCAACACCATCGCGGCACACCACGGCGTGACCGTCACTCAGAACGAATTCTGCCGGATCGCCCACGACGAGCGCCGCCGGGAGTGCGCCGACGAGCCGGGAACGCTGGGTGACGTCCGGCGCGCCTTCGGCAAGCTCGGCTTCGCGGCCCCGGGGAACTACCTCAAGAGCCGCATCCCCTTCGCCGCCGTCCAGGCCCAGACCGGCGACGGCAAGCCCGTCCAGACGCGGGTCGGCTGGGCCGCGGGCGGCGGCCACATGCACGTTCTCTACGGCCACGACGCCGGCCGGAAGTGGATCTCGTGGGGGGATCCACTGCCCACCGGCAACCGCTACAACTGGTCGACCTACGACTTCTACTCGGCGAACAAGTCCTTCACCTGGACCCATACGCTCACCGGGATCCGGCGATGAGCGCGCGGAAGTTCCTCGGGCTCGCCGGGCTGGTCGCGGTCGCGCTGCTGGTCTCGGCGCCCGGAGCGCGCGCGGATCACCTGTCCGGTGAAGATCTCGCGGCCGCGAAGGCGGCTGCCGACGACCCCACGCTGCGTGCCGAAATCGGCCGCTTCTTCACACAGACGGGTGGTTCGGGCACTGCGCCGTCGGTGAGCGTCGTCGACGAATCCTTCCCGGTTTACGAGCTTTCGAGGGATTTCGTCGCCGGTGACGGCGCGGTCGCCGGGCGGCTCGCCTACGTCGCGGTACCGGTGGCGGCGTCCGACGGGCGGACCGCGACCGTCTGGTCGGTCCGCGGCGACGACGGCGTCTGGCGCGTCGGCAACATCGCGTCGGGTGACCGGGAAAGCGAACTGGCCCGGCGGCTGCCCGCCGGTGCGACGCTGCTCCACGAACCCCAGGTCGACGCCTGGTACGCGCTGCGCGACGGGCGGGTGACCCTGCTCGACTCGGGTGCCAGCGGCTACGCGAGCGGCGCCTCGGCCACCCTCGCGGAGTACCAGAAGACCGTCTCCGGCCGGTACGGCGCCATGCTCGCGAACTCGCCGTACGCCCAGGAGGGCAAGGCAGGCGGCTACAACGCCCAAGTGATGCCGCGCGGCGACGGCGGCCCCGCGCCCGACGCGCAGGACACCGGCTTCGTGCCGCTGCTGATCTTCGGCGGCTTGCTCCTCATCGGTGTCGCCGGCTTCTTCCTGCACTCGAAGAGGCGCGTCCCCTAGCGGACCGGTGGGCCGGACGTGAGCTGACCCGTCTGGCCCGCCGGTCGACCACCTCGTCATCCATCCATGCCCCCGCCACCGCCCTCAACGGAACCGCTTCGCGGTGCTGGTCATCCATCCATGCCCCCGCCACCGCCCTCAACGGAACCGCTTCGCGGTGCTGGTCATATTCTGAGCGCGTGGGACGACTCGTGGTGATCGAAGGTCTGGACGGCGCGGGCAAGCGCACCCTCGCCGACGCGCTGACCGGCGCGCTGAACGCGGCCGGGGCGAGCGTCACGTCCATCGCGTTCCCGCGGTACGGCGAAAGCGTGCACGCCGACCTCGTGAAGGAAGCGCTGCACCGCGGCCACGGCGACCTCGCCGACTCCGTCTACGGCATGGCGATGCTCTACGCGCTCGACCGGCGGGGCGCGGCCGACGAGATCCGCGCTCGTCTCGGCGATCACGACGTCGTGCTGCTCGACCGGTACGTCGCGTCGAACGCGGCGTACGGCGCCGCCCGGCTCCACCAGGGCGCGGACGGCGAGTTCGTGCGCTGGCTCAAGGAGCTGGAGATCGACCGGTTCGGCCTGCCGGTGCCCGTCGCGCATCTGCTGCTCCGGGTCACCGCCGACGTCGCCGCCGACCGCGCGCAGCGGCGCGCGGAGAGCGACGCCGACCGCGCGCGGGATTCCTTCGAGACCGACGACGCGCTCCAGAAGCGGTGCTCGGTGGTCTACGACGAGCTCGCCGCGACGGGCTGGCTCGCGCCCTGGCACGTCCTCGACGGCGTCGCCGGCGTGGACACCCCGGCGCTCGCCACCTCCCTCCTCCGCACTTAGTCCTCTGAATGCGGTACTTGCGCGCGCAACTACCGCGTTTCGTCCTCCAAACGCGTGAGCAGCCAGGAGTGGAACTCGCCGATGTGGTGTTCGGACGGCATCAGCACCCCGCCGCCGCGGTAGGCGCGGGACGCCATCGCGGGCTGGCAGCGTTCGCAGGCGTCGAAATCCTGCTCGTTGACGCGGTGGAACAACTCCACCGACCGGGACACGTCCCGGCCCGACGCCACGACCTCCTCGGAATAGAGCCAGTCGCATTCGACGACCGTCCGGTCCGGCGCGAGCGGGTACATCCGGTGGAAGATCACGTGGTCCGGCACCAGGTTCACGAACACCTGCGGCCGGATGGTGATCGCGTAGTACCGCCTGTCCTGCTCGTCCGCGACACCGTCGAGCCGGTCGAAGCCCGTCGTGCCGTCGATGGTGAAGCCGTCCACGGCCTCGCCGAATTCGGCGCCGTGCCCGACGTAGTACTGCGCCGCGTAGCCGTCGGCGAACTCCGGCAGCATCTCGGTCAGCTCCGGATGGATGGTCGCGCAGTGATAGCACTCCATGAAGTTCTCGACGATCAGTTTCCAGTTCGCCTTGACGTCGTAGGTGATCCGGCGCCCGACCGAGAGCCGGTCGAGACCGTACCGCTCGATCGATTCCAGGTCGCCCAGCCGTTCCCGCACCGCGCCTTCGACGTCGTCCTCGAACGACGGCGGGTCCGCGGCGAGGCAGACCCACGCGTAACCCAGCCATTCGCGCAGGCGGACGGCGTGCAGCCCGTATTCGGAACGGTCGATGCCGGGAAGGCTCGCCAGGTTCGGCGCCGCGATCAGCTCGCCGTCGAGCCCGTACGTCCACGCGTGGTACGGACACTGGAACGCGCGTTTCACCGTGCCGGACTCGTCGGTGCACAACCGGGCCCCGCGATGGCGGCAGACGTTGAGGAACGCCCGCAGTCCGCCGTCCCGTCCGCGGCTGACGAGCACGCTCTCCCGTCCGACCTGGACGGTCCGGAAGTCGCCGGCCGACGGCAGATCCGCCGCCCGGACCGCGCAGAACCACTGACGTTCGAAGATCTTTTCCTGCTCGGCAGCGAAGATCGCGGGATCGGTGTAGTAGCCGCCACTCAGCGTGGGAATGAGACTCGTCATCTCGGGACTCCGGCGAACCGGGCGGGATCGAACAGGGCGACCGGATGCCCGGTCGCGCCGTCCACGACAAGGTCGGCGAGGATCTCACCGACCACCGGGACGAACTTGAAGCCGTGCCCGGAGAACCCGCAGGCGACCACCACGCGTTCGTGCGCGGGATGGCGGGAGATGACGAAATGTTCGTCGGGCGTGTTCGTGTACATACAGGTCGCCCCGCGCAGGAAGGTGCCGGGCAGCGCCGGCATCTTTCGCCGGACGAACTCCGAGATCTCGCCGACCTCCTCGGGGTGCACCGTCCGGTCGATGGACTCGGGTGTGCAGGTCTCACCGCCGCGGAAGAACGCGACCTTCACGCTCCCGGCGTCGTCGTGCGAGGGGAAACCGTAGAACTGGCGGCCGTTCGCGCCTTCCCAGACGTAGATCGGATGCCGTCCGGCGCGGAACGGCTCCGCCCCGCCCGACGGCGCGAACCAGTACTGGACCTGGCGTTCGACGGTGAAGACGATGCCGAGCTCGGCGAGCAGTTCCGGCGCCCACGCGCCGGGGCAGATCACCAGTTGTCCCGCCGTGTAGAAGTTCTGTGACGTCCCCACCCGGACACCGGTGGACGTCTCCCGCCACGAAAGGACCTCCTCTTCGTGGTGCAGCTCCGCCCCGGCCCGCGCGGCGAGCTGGAGATGCGCGGCCACACTGCTTTCCGGCACCACGAACCCGGCGTTCTCCTCGTACAGCGCGATCTCGTGATCGTCCGGGTTCATCGTCGGGAACCGGCGCCGGATCTCCGCCGCGTCCAGCAGCTTGTGCGGCAGCTCCCATTTCCGGGCGCTGGCAAGGCTTCCCGACACCGTCCTGGACTCGGGGCCGCCGAGCATGATCCCGCCGCACCGGGTGAAGATCTTCCGGCCGGAGTCGCGTTCGACCCCGTCCCACAGTTCGTGCGCCCGCAGCAGGAGCGGGACGTACGCGGGATCCTCGAAGTACGCCTGCCGGGTGATCCGCGAGCCGCCGTGGCTGGACCCGAGGTTGTGCACGGGCGCGAAGCGGTCGATGCCCAGCACGCGCTGACCTCGCCGGGCGAGCCGGTACGCCGCGGCGCTGCCCATCCCGCCGAGGCCGATGACGATGACGTCGTAGTGGCTCATGCGGCGCTCCTGATCCGGTTCATGCCGGGGTCGAACAGCGGTTCACGCGCGACGACGGCGGGGATCCGCTCGCCGAAGTACTCGATCTCCAGGGGCCTGCCCGGCTGGGCGAACTCCAGCGGAAGCCAGGCGTACGCGATGTTCTTGCCGACGGTGTAGCCGTACGCGGCGCTCGTGACGTACCCGGCGGGACGCCCGTCGGCGAACACCGGCTCCTTGCCGAGCACGACGGAGTACGGATCGTCGACGGTGAGACAGGTCAGTTTCCTGGTCACCGTTTCCTCCGAGCGACCGGCCAGCGCGTCCCGCCCGATGAAGTAGCCCTTGTCCATCCGCACGGCGAAGCCGAGCCCGGCCTCGTATGGATCGTGCTCGGCGGTGACGTCCGTTCCCCACAGCCGGTATCCCTTCTCCAGCCGCATACTGGAGAAGGCGTCCCGGCCGGCGGCGATGATCCCGTGTGCCTGCCCGGCTTCCCAGAGCGTGTCCCACAGACGGCGGCCGAGGTCCGCGCTCGTGTACAGCTCCCAGCCGAGTTCGCCCACATAGGACAGTCGCATCGCGGTCACCGGCACCTGGCCGACGTACGCCTGCTTCGTCTTGAAGTAGCCCATCGCCTTGTGCGAGAAGTCCGTTGTGGACAGTGGCTGCAGTACCGCTCTGGCCAGCGGTCCCCACAGGCCGATGCAGCAGGTACCCGGCGTGGTCTCGTGGATCTGCGCGGCACCGTCGCCGGGGAGATGCCGCCGCAGCCAGTCGATGTCGATCGCGCTGTTCACGCCGACCTGGAACCTTTCGGCGCCGAGCCGGGCGACGGTCAGGTCGCCGCGCACGCCGCCGTCCTCGTCGAGCGACAGCGTGTAGGTGACCGAACCGGGCTTCTTGTCGAGCTGGTTCGTGGTCATCGTCTGCAGGAACGGCAACGCGCCGGGGCCGGTGAGCTCCACCCGTTTCAGCGAGGTCATGTCGAACATCGCGACCCGTTGCCGCGCGACCAGCGCTTCGGCGCCGCCGATCGGCGACCAGTACCGCGCGGCCCAGTCGTTGCGCTCCGGGATGAGAGCGACCTCCGGAAGGTCCGCGTTCGCCTCGTACCAGTGCGGACGCTCCCAGCCGCTCGCTTCGAGGAAGAACGCGCCGAGCTCCTGCTGCCTTTCGTAGAAGGGACTCGTTCGCAGCGGTCGCGGATCTTCCATGGGCTGCAAGGGGTGGACGACGTCGTAGACCTCGGTGAAGCTCTGGCAGCTACGGGCCATGACGTAGTCCGGGGCGAGCTGCACCTGCTCGAACCGGGCGAGGTCGCACCCGTGCAGGTCCACGCCGGGCTGGCCGTCGACCAGCCACCGCGCCATGGCCCTGGCGACTCCCGCCGAATGCGTGATCCAGACGGCTTCGGCGACCCAGAACCCGTCGAGCTCCGGGTGTTCGCCCAGCAACGGCATCCCGTCCGGGGTGAAGGAGAACAGGCCGTTGATGCCTTCCTCGACCTTGGTCTCGCCCAGCGACGGCAGCAGGTCGACGGCGGCGGCCCAGGACGGCTCGAAATCCGCGGGGGTGAACGCGAGTTCCGACGGCATCCTCTCGCCGGCGCCGATTTCGTGGGGAGGCAAGGGCATCGGCGGGTGCCCGTACGCGCCGATGCCGATCCGATCGACGTGCTCGCGGAAGTAGAGATCGGCGTCCTGATGCCGCAGGATCGGCCGCGTGGCCTCCTCGGTCACGCCGGCGAGTGACGGCAGCGGGCTGGTGCGCGCGTACTGGTGCGCCATCGGAACGAGCGGGATCGCGAGGTCCACCAGTTCGCCGAGCAACGGCCCCCACATCCCGGCGCACGAGAGCACGATGTCCGCGCGGAAGCTCCCGGTCTCGGTGGTGACGCCGGTGACCCGGCCGCCCGACCCTTCGATCCCGACGACCTTCTGGTGCGCGAGGAACTTCGCGCCGCGCGCGATCGCGCGGCGTGCCTGCGCCTCGGCGGCACGCAGGGGTTTGGCCAGGCCGTCGGAGGGGATGTGGAACCCGCCGAGCACCTTGGCCGGATCGAGCAGCGGATGCAGCGCGGCGCATTCGTCCGGCTCGACGAGCCTGCTTTCGACGCCGGACGCGGTGGCCCAGCCGTGCCGGCGCTTGAGATCGGCGAGCCGTTCCGCCGTCGTGGCCACCTCCAGCCCGCCGACGGTGTGGAAACACGGGTTCCCGTCGAGGTCGAGCGCGCCGTACTTCGCGACGGTGTACGCGGCGAACTCGGTCATCGTGCGGCAGGAGTTGGTCTGGAAGACCAGACCGGGTGCGTGCGAACTCGACCCGCCGGTGGTGAACAGGTCGCCCTGGTCCAGCACGGTGAGATCGGTCCAGCCACGTTCGGTGAGTTCGTCGGCGAGGGCGCAGCCGACGATGCCTGCGCCGATCACGACGACGCGGGGTCCTGGGGGCATGATGCGGGGTACCTCCTGCCTGCCCTGGAGAATCCACAAAGGACACGAGGGCATCGGGGTGACAGGCGCTGTTGCGGATGAGGCACGTTGTTCCGTCTTCAGCAACAAAGTGCGGCACGTGCGGGCGCGCTGTCAAGAGCCCGAAGAGGTCGGCCTCTTCACTCGGTGAAGTACCCCAGCTGCGCCGAAAGATCCGCCGACGCCTCGGTGAGCGGCCGGACGATCTGCCGCACCCGCTGTTTCGACAGCCGGTACGACGGGCCGGAAGCGCTCATCGCCGCGACGACGTCGCCACCGGGGCCGCGCACCGGCACCGCGACCGCGTGCATCCCCAGCTCCAGCTCCTCGAAGCAGGCCGCGTACCCGTCCTCGGCGACCCGCTCCAGCTCGGCGGCCAGCTCCTCAGGATCGACCGTGGTCCGCGGCGTGAACCGTTCGAGCTTCCGCCGGAGCAAACGTTTGCGCTCGACGTCGCCCAGGTACGCGAGCAGCACCTTTCCGCTGGACGTCGCGTGCAGGGGAGTGCGCTGCCCGGTCCAGTTCTGCGTGGTGATCGCGGCCGAGCCGCGGGCCTGGCTGACGTTGATCGCGACGCCGTCGTCGGCGATCGCGATGTTGACCGTCTCGCCGAGCGTCTCCGCCAGGCCCTGGCAGGTCTGCCTGCCCAGTTTCGCCAGGTCCATCCGGCCGGTGGCGGCGCCGGCGAGCCGGACGACACCGAAGCCGATCGCGTACTTCCCGCGTTCGCCGAGCTGCTCGACGAGACCGCGATTCTCCAGGACACTCAGCAGGCGCGACGCCGTCGACTTGTGCACGCCGAGTTCGCCCGCGATCTCGGTGATCCCGGTTTCCCCGTTGCGCGCAAGCAGTTCCAGCACGCTGATCGCGCGGTCGACGGACTGCACCTGACTGGGCGTTGCGTTCCCCGCGTCCTGGTTCCGCATGACGCAACAGTAGCCGTTTCGCCCGCATTCGCTCGGCTGAGTGGGCGAATCCCTTGACGTACCGGTCCCTCCGGGGTGATTGTTGCGCAGAGCACATCCTGTCTCGTAATACGCAACATCAACCACCGTCGGTCCTTTCCCCGGAGGCCCCGATGATTCGTGCCTGCTCCGTCTCCGAACTGGCCGAAGGCGAAGCCCTTCGCCTGCCGGGCCCCGTTCCCGTCTCGGTCTTCCATGCCGGGGGCGCCTATTACGCCCTCGACGACACTTGCAGCCATCAGGACGCGTCGCTCGCGGACGGCTGGATCGAGGGCTGCTACGTCGAATGCCCGCTGCACGCCGCGCGATTCGACCTGCGGACCGGCGCCCCGGACTGCCTGCCGGCCAAGAACGCCGTGCGCACATACCCGGTCGTGATCGCGGACGGCGTGATCTACGTGGACACCGAGGCGCGCCAGGAAGTGGCTTGAGAACGATCGCCGTCGTCGGCACCTCGCTGGCGGGACTTCGCGCGGCACAGGAGTTGCGCGGGCGGGGTTTCGACGGGCGGCTGGTGATGATCGGCGCCGAACCGCCGTACGACCGGCCGCCGCTGTCGAAGGATTTCTTGCTGGGCAAGGTTTCCGCCGATGATCTCGCGCTCGCCGGGCAGGACGATCTCGACGCGCTGGCCGCCGAATGGCATCTCGGTGTCCGCGCCGAGAAGCTCGGCCGCGAAGGCGTGACGCTCGGCGACGGCACCACGATCGCCGCCGACGGCTACGTCATCGCGACCGGGGCTGTGGCCAGAACCCTCGGCGCGGCAAGGGATCTGTCCGGCATCCACACCTTGCGGACCCTCGGCGACGCGGTCACGCTGAAAGCCGCTCTCGCGGCGGGACCTTCCTCGGTCGTCGTCATCGGCGCGGGATTCATCGGCGCGGAGGTCGCGTCCGCGTGCCGCCTGCTCGGGCACGAAGTGACGGTGGTCGAGGCGACGCCCGTGCCGCTCGCCTCGGTCCTCGGCGCGCGGATGGGCGCGGTGTGCGGGGAACTGCACGCCGAGAACGACGTCCGGCTGATCACGGGCGTGCCTGTCGCAGGGTTCGACGGTGACGGTCGCGTCACCGGCGTGCGGCTCGCCGACGGCCGCGGGCTTCTCGCCGATCTCGTCGTCGCCGGAGTGGGGGCGCTGCCCGCCACCGGATGGCTGACCGGCTCCGGGCTCGCCGTCGACGGCGGGGTGCTGGTCGATTCCGGCTGTGTCACAGCGAATCCCCGAGTGATCGCGGTGGGTGACGTCGCGCGGTACCGCTGTCCACTGCGCGGCGGGCGGGTCCGCGCCGAGCATTGGACGGCGGCCTCGGAACAGCCGGGCGTCGCGGTCGCGAATCTGCTCGCCGGATCGACCGTCACGCATTTCGCACGACACGGTTACTTTTGGTCCGATCAGTACGGACGGCGGCTCCAATTCGCCGGAGTGGCCACGGAAGACGTACGGATCGCCGAAGGGGACGTCGCTTCGAAGCGGTTCGTCGCGACCTATCACCGCGGCGACGTCCTGGCCGGTGTGTTCGCGATCGACTCGCCGAGGCCGTTCACCAGGCTCCGACGTGCGCTCTAGGGCCCGAAGACCCTACTCGGATGGAGCAATTTGCCCGATTCGATGATCTTTCTGGTGGTCACATCGCCGGGTCGCGCGCTCGCGCGGGGAAACTAGTGCGAACATAGGTTTATGAAGGCACGTGTTCTGGTCGTCGACGACGACCCTGCTCTCGCGGAGATGCTCACCATCGTGCTGCGTGGGGAGGGGTTCGACACAGCGGTCGTGGCCGACGGCTCACGGGCGCTGCCCGCGCTTCGCGAGCTGAAACCGGACCTGGTCCTCCTCGACCTCATGCTGCCCGGGATGAACGGCATCGACGTCTGCAAGGCGATCCGGGCCGAGTCCGGCGTGCCGATCGTGATGCTCACCGCCAAGAGCGACACCGTGGACATCGTCCTCGGGCTCGAGTCGGGGGCCGACGACTACGTGGTCAAGCCCTTCAAACCGAAGGAGCTCGTGGCCCGCGTCCGCGCCAGGATGCGCCGCACCGAGGCCGAGCCCGCCGAGTCGCTGACGATCGGCGACCTCGCGATCGACGTCCCCGGCCACGAGGTGACGCGCGAGGGGAAGGCCATCCCGCTGACCCCGCTCGAGTTCGACCTGCTGGTCGCGCTCGCCCGCAAGCCGCGTCAGGTGTTCACCCGCGAGGTGCTCCTCGAGCAGGTGTGGGGATATCGCCACGCCGCCGACACCCGGCTGGTGAACGTGCACGTCCAGCGGCTGCGTTCGAAGGTGGAGAAGGATCCGGAACACCCCGAGGTGGTGTTGACCGTTCGTGGCGTCGGGTACAAGGCCGGCCCGCCGTGATCACCCCATGAGCGGACGCTTGCGAAGGCTTGCCCAGACCACGATGCGCCACTTCCGGCGCATCGTGGTTTTCGTGCGCCGCAAGGTCGTCTCGTTCAACGAACTGTGGCGGCATTCGCTGCAGTTCCGGGTCACGGTGTCCACACTGGCGCTGTCGTCGGCCGTGGTGTTCGTGCTGGGCATGGTGCTGCAGAACCAGATCACCGAACGGCTGCTGGAGACCAAGCAGAACGCGGCGATCGCGCAGACGAGGGCGGTCGTCGAGACCGCGGCGGGCGAACTGATCGGCGTCGGCACCGAAAGCCCCGAAGCGCTGACCGCGCGGATGAAGAACGCCCTGAAGAAGATCACCAGCACGACGACTTCGCAGGACAGCGCCGGATCGGCCGCCGGAACCTTCGAACCGGTGCTGGCGGCCGGCGGCCGCGACCAGTCGAGCAAACCGGTGTTCGCCGGCCCCTACGACCGGGTCCCGGAGCGGCTACGCCAGTTCGTGGAGACCGAACAGGTCAGCCACCTGATCCACACGGTCACCGACGCCGACGGCGGCAAGACGACGTACCTGATCGTCGGTGCCCCGGTGAGCACGATGATCAACCCGCTCCAGCTCTACCTGCTGTATCCGCTCACCAGCGAGCAGAACACCGTCTCGACCGTGCAGAACACGCTGCTCGTCGGCGGTCTCGTGCTGCTGCTCCTGCTGGCCGGGATCACGAACCTGGTCACCAGGCAGGTGGTCCGGCCGGTCCGGCAGGCCGCCGCGGCCGCCGAACAGTTCGCGGGCGGAGACCTCGACCAGCGCCTCGCCGTGCTCGGCGAGGACGACCTGGCCAAACTCGCCGTCTCCTACAACGAAATGGCCGCGAGCATCCAGCGGCAGATCCGCCAGCTGGAGGAGTTCGGCGGCCTGCAACGCCGGTTCACCTCGGACGTCTCACACGAACTGCGCACCCCACTGACCACCGTCCGGATGGCCGCCGACGTGCTGCACGCGTCGCGCGAGCAGTTCCCGGCCGGGCTCGCGCGCTCCACCGAACTGCTGGTCGACGAGCTCGACCGGTTCGAGGCCCTGCTCGGCGACCTGCTGGAGATCAGCAGGCTCGACGCGGGCGTCGAAGAGCTTTCCGCCGAGCTGATCGACGTCCGGCCGATCGCGACCAGGGCCGTCGAGCAGGTCCGGGTGATCGCGGGCAACGCGGGCAGCTCGGTCGAACTGGTGCTGCCGGAGGAGGAGGCGCACGCCGAGGTCGACGCGCGCCGCGTCGAGCGGATCCTGCGCAACCTGCTGGCCAACGCGGTGGACCACAGTGAAGGGAACCCGGTGGTGCTGACCCTCGCGGTCAACGAGACCGCGGTCGCCGTCACCGTGCGGGACCACGGTGTCGGCCTGCGGCCGGGCGAAGCGGAACTGGTGTTCAACCGGTTCTGGCGCGCCGACCCGTCCCGTAACCGCCGGACCGGCGGCACCGGGCTCGGCCTCGCGATCAGCCAGGAGGACGCCCGGTTGCACGGCGGCGTGCTCGACGCGTGGGGCGAGACCGGTCACGGCGCCTGTTTCCGGCTCGTGCTGCCGCGGCGGCAGGACACGCCGATGGGGGAGAGCCCGCTGGTCCTGCCCCCGCCCGATCACACTCCGACGGACACGCACGGGTCCTCCGGGCTGCTCGAAGTCCGCCCCGCCCCCGACGCGATCCTCGCCGAGCCAGAGGAGGTCGGCCGGTGAAACGGCTCCTGCCCCTGCTCGCGGTGTTGCTGCTGCTCGCGGGCTGCGCGAACATCCCGCTCGAATCCCAGCCCGCCGTCGTCTCCGGGGACAAAGCCGGGCAGGCGCCGGCGGACGTCGCCGAACCGGCGGCCGGGATCGACCCGCTGACCGTCACCCGCCAGTTCATCCGCAACTCCGCGACCCCGGGCACGGCGAACGCCGACGCGCGGGTCTACCTCGACGAAGAAGGCCGGCGCAACTGGAAGCCGTCGCCGGGGCTGACGATCATCGACGACACCTTCGGCACCGTTTACGACACATCGTCGTCGTCGGGGAACCCGGACGAGCAGGTGGTGAACGTCCGCGGGTTCAAACTCGGCAACCTGAGCCCCGACAGCGCGTTCATCCCGGTGAAGGCCGAGTACTCGCAGCAATTCAAACTGCGGAAGCAGCCGAACGGCCAGTGGCGGATCGTGGACCCGCCGCAGGAACTCGCCGTCACCGACGAGGATTTCGCGCTCAACTACTTCCGGGTGCCGATCAGCTTCTATTCGCCCGACTCCGGCGCCTTCGTCCCCGACCTCCGCTACGTCGCGGCGAAACCGCAGGCCGGATTGCCCGGCCGGGTGATGGACCTGGTGCTGCAGGGACCGTCCGAAGGGCTGAAGGGCGCGGTCAAGGACCTGCTCGGCGACCAGGTCACCACCGAAAGCAACGTCCGCAGCACGGACGACGGGACACTGGACATCAACCTGACCGGCGTCGGCGGGGCCAGCCTCGCGGACCGCAACCTGATCGCCGCGCAGATCGTCCTCTCGCTGCAGACGGTGACGCTGAGCCGGATCCGGCTGCTGGCCGACGGCACCGCGCTGGTGCCGGACCACGAATACTGGCGCGCCAGCGAGCTGCCCAACTACAACGTGGACATCGCGCCCAACTCGGAACTGCTGGGACTGATGACCGTGAACGGGCGGGTCCGGTCGCTCGGCGACGGACAGCCGGTCGGTGGTCCCGCGGGCAACGGCGGGTACAAGGTGGTCAGCGCCGCGCAGTCCGTCGACGGGAAACGGCTCGCGGTGGTCGAAGAACGCGACGGCAGGCAGTGGCTCCGGGTAGGCGACCTCGGGCACGACCTCGCCTCGGTGGACCTGTTCGGCGGCAGCCTGAGCCGTCCCACCTGGCGCCCGGTCGCCCGTGGCGGCGGGCTCTCGGGCGAGGTCTGGACGGTCGTCGACCACAACACCGTCGCCAGGGTCACCCTGGCCGCGGACGGCCGCTGGGTGAAGGCCGGCGTCGACGCGACCATGCTCACCGGCCTCGGCCAGATCACCGAACTGCGCCTTTCGCGCGACGGATCGCGGCTGGCCGCCGTGGTCAACGGGCAGCTGGTGGTCGCCTCGATCGTGCGGACGGCGGACTCGGTGGCCCTGCGGGCGCCGCGGAAACTGCAGGAACGCGACCTCAAGGACGTGGTCGACGTCGACTGGGCGACCCAGGACCACCTGATCGCCGCGACGTCGTCGACCTCGCTGCCGGTGGTCAAGGTGCCGCTGGACGGGCAGCGGATGGACGCGTTCAACAGCTCGAACCTGACCCCGCCGGTGCACGGCGTCACCGCGGCGCCGAGCAGACAGAACCTGGTCGCGGACGCGGGCGGGCTGTGGGTCGCCTCCGAGCTGGGCGAAGTCTGGCGGCCGCAGGCGCACACCGTCACCGACGCGGACCCGTTCTACCCAGGCTGAGCACTTCGGCTTACTTCGGGGCGCCCGCATGTCGCGAAAGCCACTTTCGCAACGCGCCATCCTTGCGGTGGGGAGCAAGGGACCTTTAGTACCGCTAGCTTTCCTGGCGGCGCTAGCGATCCGTGGCGGCAGAAGTCCGTGAAGGCCTCCTTCACTACCCTGAGGGTAGGCAAGGAGTCCTTCACGGACAGAAGCCAAGCCGCCCGGAAGCCTTCTCCCCAACTGCGGTCCTGACTGGTCCCCTTAGGACGAAAAGGGTCCAAACCGGACCTCTCACGACACGACGTGCCCTGGAACTGTCGGAGCCCCGGCCGACACTCGCCCCATGTCCAAGCTCCTGGATCTCCTCATCCCCGCCCGCTGTGCGTCCTGCGGAGCACCGGGCGCTCCCTGCTGTGCCACCTGTCAGACCGCTTGGGGTTCGCTCAGCGAGATCATCCGCGGCCCGACGGCCGGGCTTGTGCCCGTGTACGCCCTGGCCCCCTACGCCGGCGAGGCCCGACGCCTGATCCTCGCCTACAAGGAACGCGGCCGCCGCGACCTCGCGCCTTCCCTGGGGCGGGCGATCGCCGAAGCCCTCGCCCAGCTGCCCGATCCGGAGCCGGAACCTTGTCTCGTTCCGGTGCCCTCGCGGCGGCACGCCTCCCGTGTGCGCGGCGGGCCGCACGTCCGGCGGGTTGCCGAAGAATGCGTGAAAGTACTGAGAGGCAAGGGAAAAGTCGCGACAGTGGCGCCGGTCCTCAAGCTGAGGTCCGGAGTTCGCGACGCCGTGGGACTCAGCCGGGCCGAGCGGTCGGCGAACCTTGATGGCCGGATCCGCCTCGCTCCCGGAGCCTGCCGGGAGAAGGTCGTTCTCCTTGACGACGTCATCACAACCGGAGCGACCGCCGCCGCTTGTACGCGTTTTTTGGACATAAGCGGAATTCACGTTTCCGCGGTGGTGGCGCTGGCCGCCGCCGGGTGATCGCGCTGTCACCTACAAGAGTGGTGAATGATCGGGAACGCGAATGGGTACAAGGGCGTTGACGGGATATGAGGGAGCTTGAGGGGAACACTCCGACGGCCCGCCACTCCACCGGGGTGGCGGCGGATTCCCTCGGGGACGGTGTCCTAGGCACCCTCCGCATTTTCCTGTCCGAAGGCTTGCGCCGTCCGCGTGAAAACAAATCACGGGGTCGACGCCCGACAGGCCGGATTGTCGCGCTGGCCGCACGATCTTCGTCGCGTGCGGTGACGAGGTCTCACGTCCTGATATCCCCCGGCTCGGGGGCTGTTGCTCGCGGCGTGATGCAGCTAACGTGCAGCGCTATCAGCAATCCCGGCAGGCAGGGAGGTGACCAGCCCATGTCCCTGGCGCCGGAGCCGCGCTGAGTCCGCGCTCGGACATCCGACACGAGACGTCGTGACCGTATGCCGAGTTCCCTCACCGCCCGCGATCCGGGCTTCGTCCCCGCATTACCGGCGCCCTAGTGAACACATCTACAGCTCGCAGTCATTTCAGCGAGGGAGGTCGTGTATGGACATCGTCGTTAAGGGCCGCAACGTGGAGGTGCCCGACCACTATCGGGCACTCGTCAGCGAAAAGCTGGCCCGGCTAGAGCGCTACGACAAGAAGGTCATCCGTTACGACGTGGAGCTCTTCCACGAGCCCAATCGCCGGCAGTCGAAGAACTGCCAGCGCGTCGAAATCACCGGTAAGGGCCGAGGCCCCGCCGTACGCGCCGAAGCGTGTGCCGGCGACTTCTACGCAGCGCTGGATTCCGCACTGAACAAGCTCGAAAACAGGTTGCGGAAGACACACGACCGCCGGCGCGTGCACTACGGCCGCAGCCGCCCGGAATCCGTCGCCGAGGCGACTTCGATGGCGGCCGCCGGTGGAATGACCACCGACACCCGACATCTGGCGGGTACCGCTGTACTCGAAGCGCCTGAGGCCGAACCCATGGCCAACGGTTTCGCTGTCGAGGGCGGTGACTTCGAGATGCCCCAGCAGCAGCGCTGGGACGACGGGGTGACCGAACACCAGCCCGGTCGCGTCGTCCGCGAGAAGAAACATGACGCGGAGCCCATGACGGTCGACCAGGCTCTCTACGAGATGGAACTGGTCGGTCACGACTTCTACCTGTTCAACGACGCCGACGCCGGGTGCCCGAGCGTCGTCTACCGGAGGCGAGGCTTCGACTACGGCGTCATCCGGCTGAGCTAGCCGGCCCCACGTCCAGACGGCGGCCCGCACGCGTCCCGTGCGGGCCGCCGTCATGTCCGGATCAGGCGGGACGCGGCCTCGTCCCGTCAGTTACCGACCGACGGTGCGTGCGCGAACACCGAGGTGTTCCCTACGATGGGGGCGGACGGTGGTGCGTTACCAGGCACCACCGCGTACGAGATTGCCCGGGACCGGCTCGGGTGCGATCACAATCAGCTAGTGAGGTCGACCGGATGGTGCTGAACCGCCTGCTCCGCGCGGGCGAGGGCAAAATGGTGAAGCGGCTGCGACACATCGCCGATCACATCAACACCCTCGAAGACGACGTCAAGGATCTGTCGGACTCCGCGCTGCGGGCCAAGACCGACGAGTTCCGTAAACGGCACGCGGACGGCGAGTCCCTCGACGACCTCCTGCCGGAGGCCTTCGCGGTGGCGAGGGAGGCGGCCTGGCGCGTGCTCGGCCAGCGGCCCTACGACGTCCAGCTGATGGGCGGCGCCGCGCTGCACCTCGGCCAGGTCTCCGAGATGAAGACCGGTGAGGGCAAGACCCTGACCCAGGTCCTCCCCGCGTACCTGAACGCCGTCTCCGGCAAGGGCGTGCACGTCATCACGGTGAACGACTACCTCGCCAAACGTGACGCCGAGTGGATGGGCCGCATCCACCGCTTCCTCGGCCTCGAGGTCGGGGTCATCCTGGCCGACCAGACGCCCGAGGTCCGCCGCCAGCAGTACGCCGCCGACATCACGCACGGCACGAACAACGAGTTCGGCTTCGACTACCTCCGCGACAACATGGCGTGGAGCCTCGAAGACTGCGTGCAGCGCGGCCACAACTTCGCGATCGTCGACGAGGTGGACTCCATCCTCATCGACGAGGCCAGGACGCCGCTGATCATCTCGGGCCCGGCCGACCAGTCCTCGCGCTGGTACATCGAGTTCGCCCGGATGACCCCGCTGATGAAGCCGGACGTCCACTACGAGGTGGACATCCGCAAGCGCACCGTCGGTGTCACCGAGAAGGGTGTCGCGTTCGTCGAGGACCAGCTCGGCATCGACAACCTCTACGAGGCCGCGAACACGCCGCTGGTCGGCTACCTGAACAACGCGCTGAAGGTCAAGGAGCTCTACAAGCGCGACAAGGACTACATCGTCCGTGACGGTGAGGTCCTCATCGTCGACGAGTTCACCGGCCGCATCCTGCACGGCCGCCGCTACAACGAGGGCATGCACCAGGCGATCGAGGCCAAGGAAGGCGTCGAGATCAAGGCCGAGAACCAGACGCTCGCCACGATCACGCTGCAGAACTACTTCCGGCTCTACGACAAGCTGGCGGGCATGACCGGTACCGCCGAGACCGAGGCGGCCGAGTTCCACCAGACCTACAAGCTGGGTGTGGTGCCGATCCCGACCAACAAGCCGATGGTCCGCGCCGACCAGGCCGACCTGATCTACAAGACCGAGCAGGCCAAGTTCGAGGCCGTCGCCGAGGACATCGCCGAGAGGCACGAGAAGGGCCAGCCGGTGCTGGTCGGCACCACGAGTGTCGAGAAGTCCGAGCACCTGTCGAAGCTGCTGCTCAAGCTGGGTGTCCCGCACGAGGTCCTCAACGCCAAGCACCACGACCGGGAGGCGCTGATCGTCGCCCGCGCCGGGCGCAAGGGCGCGGTCACGGTCGCCACCAACATGGCGGGCCGCGGTACCGACATCGTGCTCGGCGGCAACCCGGACATCATCGCCGACGAGGTGCTGCGCGACCGCGGCCTCGACCCGGTGGAGCACTCCGAGGAGTACGAGGCCGCCTGGCCGAAGGTGCTCGAAGAGGTCCAGGCCGACACCAAGGCCGAGGCCGAGGAGGTCCGCGCGGCGGGCGGGCTGTACGTGCTCGGCACGGAGCGGCACGAGTCGCGCCGGATCGACAACCAGCTCCGCGGTCGTTCCGGCCGTCAGGGCGACCCGGGCGAGTCCCGGTTCTACCTGTCGCTCGGTGACGAGCTCATGCGCCGCTTCAACGCGACGATGGTCGAGCGGGTCATGACCACCATGCGGCTGCCGGACGACGTGCCGATCGAGCACAAGATGGTCTCCAAGGCGATCAAGAGCGCTCAGACGCAGGTCGAGCAGCAGAACATGGAGATCCGCAAGAACGTCCTCAAGTACGACGAGGTCATGAACGAGCAGCGCAAGGTGATCTACGCCGAGCGCCTGCGCGTCCTCGAAGGCGAGGATCTCCGCGAGCAGATCGAGCACATGCTGGTCGACGTCATCAACGCGTACGTCACCGAAGAGACCGCCACGGGCTACGCCGAGGACTGGGACCACGAGAAGCTGTGGACGGCGCTGAAGCAGCTGTACCCGGTCAAGGTCACCTGGGAAGAGCTCACCGAGGACGACGACCTCGACGCCGACAAGCTTCGTGAGGCGTTGCTCGAAGACGCGCACCGCGCGTACGACGAGCGCGAAGCCGAGATCGACGCGAAGGTCGGCGAAGGCGCGATGCGCAGCCTGGAGCGCCAGGTGATGCTCACCGTGCTCGACCGCAAGTGGCGTGAGCACCTCTACGAGATGGACTATCTCAAGGAGGGCATCGGCATGCGGGCCCTGGCGCAGCGCGACCCGGTCATCGAGTATCAGCGCGAGGGCTACGACATGTTCCGCGCGATGCTGGAGTCGCTGAAGGAGGAGGCCGTTGGTTTCCTGTTCAACCTCCAGGTCGAGCAGGCCGAGCCCACCACCCCGGCGCCGGAGTCGGCGTCCGCGCTGCCCGCCGGTGTCGGCTCCGGGAACGGCCAGGCCGCCAACGGCGACGGACGGCACGCCCGCCCGACGCCTCCGCAGGCGCCGGCGACCGACACCGAGTCCGTGCCGTCCGCCTTGCGGGGCAAGGGACTCGGCGGCGGTTCGCGGTCCGGGCTGACGATGTCGGGCCCGTCCGAGGACGGCGGCGTCGAGTCGCATTCGGACAGTGCCGGCAGTGCCGGTGGCGACCAGGGCGGAACCCGCCGGGAGCGTCGCGCCGCGCAGCGCGCCTCCCAGAAGAAGGGCAAGAAGGGCCCGCGCCGCTAAAGGCCCCAATGCGCGTGAAGGCCCCCTTCCCTCGGCCACGGTTTCGAATGACCAGCCGAGGGAAGGGGGCCTTCACGCGCATCAGGCCGCGAGCGCGGAGACTCGTCTCGGCGGCTTCAGCAGGTGGAAGCGGGTGCACACCCAGCCCGACGGTGTCCGCTCGAAGCGGGCGGCCAGCGCGAGGCAGCGTCCGTTCTGTTCGACGGTCGCGCAGGCTTCGACGACGCCGTCCGCCGGATGCCCCAGGTGGACCGACTTCGGCCGGTAGCCGCCCGAGGGACGGCGGCGGCCGCTGTCGAGCAGCGCGCTGTGCAGCGCCGGGTCGAGGATGGGCCGCACCTGGACCGCGGGACGGCGCCCGTCACAGGCTTCGAGGATGGTGGTCAGCAGCCTGCCGACCTGCCGGCCGTCGGGGGTGTCCGGTCGCGGCCGTGGTTCCTCCACGACGGCTTCGCCGAACAGCGGCAGGTCCAGCACGAGCTGGTTGTCCGGCGCCGCGGCCCGGTGCACCAGGCCGTCCGGCCTGCCGGCGACCCGGTACGGCGGCTCACACGGTTCAAGCCGTCTCAGTACGTACGACTTCATCTGACAGTCCCCCTCCGCGGCCCCCTCGGCCGCGCCCAGCAACTAAGGGGCAGATGGCGGGCGGAACCGCGACAAGGACCGCCCGAGAGGATGAACCGGGCGGTGATCGCTTGTGTACGGTGGGCCCGTGCTGAAAGGGCTGGTCATCGACTACGTCGGGGTGCTCACGGACGCCGGCGCGGACGAGCTGTACGCCTTCCTGCGGGCGGCGAGGGAGCGCGGCATCAAAACGGCCTTGCTCTCGAACGCTCCCGGCGCCTCCGACGAGGCCAAACGGTCGCTCGGCCCGTTCTTCGACGCCCTCGTCTTCTCCGGTGAGGTCGGCGTGGCCAAACCCGAACGCGAGGTCTACCTGCTCACCGCGGGACTGCTCGACCTGCCCGCCGGCCGGTGCGTGTTCGTCGACGACGCCGCGCACAACGTCCGCGCGGCGGTGGCGGCCGGGATGGCGGGAGTGCACCACACCTCGGTCGAGGAGACGCTGACCGAGCTCAGCGCCTTGTTCCCGGCGCCTTAGCGCGCCGCACAAGCTCGAAGGACAGCACCGCCGCGGCGGCCGACACGTTCAGCGACTCGACCTCGCCCGGCATCGGGATCGACACCCACTCCGTGACCAGCTCGCCGACCTCGGCCCCGACGCCGTTCGTCTCCCCGCCCAGCACGAAGGCCGCGCGCTGCGGCAGCTCGACGTCGAACACCGAGCTTCGGGCGGAAGCGCCCATCGCGAAGATCCCGTAGCCGGCCTCGGTGAGCATCTCGGCCGCCTCGCGCGCGCTGCCGCATCGCAGCACCGGCGCGCGGAACGCGACCCCGGCCGAAGCCTTGACCACCATCGGGTCGAGGGCGGCGACGCCGCGCCGCGGTACCACGACCCCGTCCAGCCCGGCCGCGGTCGCCGTGCGCAGGATCATCCCGACGTTCGCCGGGGTGGTGATGCCGTCGAGCAGCAGCACCCGCGACGGCGGCCTGCCGTCGGACAGGGCCGCGTGCAGGGAGCGCATCCGCGGGGCGACGACGTCGGCCAGCACGCCCTGGTCCTGTTTGCCGTTGCCGGCCAGCACCTTGACGCGATGCGCGCTCGCGCGCTGTACCGGTACCCCGGCGGCCTTGGCGGCACGCTGGATCTCGGCGGCGTTCGGCCCTCGCACGGTGTCGGCGAGGATCACCTTGTCCACCTCGAGCGCCGCGTCGTCCAAGGCCTCGAGCACCGGTTTGCGCCCGTACACCGTCAGGAACCGGTCCTTCGGCGAGATCACCGACTCATCACCCACACCGGCGAGTGTCCCACTGTGTAAGGATCGGCTCATGCCCGACCGCCTCTCCGCGCTGGACGCCTCGTTCCTGTACGTGGAAGACCACTCGACCCCGATGCACGTCGGCGGTGTGGCGATCTTCGAGCGGCCGCGCGACGGCTTCACCCACGAGCAGCTGCTGGACCTGATCGGGCAGCGCCTCGCCTTCCTGCCGCGTTACCGGCAGCGGGTGCTGGAGGTGCCGGGGCATCTCGCCAGGCCGGTGTGGGTCGACGACGTCGACTTCGACCTGAACTACCACGTCCGCCGGTCCGCGCTGCCGCAGCCGGGTTCCGACGGCCGGCTGTTCGACCTCGTGGCGCGGCTGATGTCGCGGCGGCTCGACCCGGGAAGGCCGCTCTGGGAGGCGTATTTCGTCGAGGGCCTCGCGGGCGACCGCGTCGCGCTGGTGACCAAGACGCATCAGTCCGTCGTGGACGGGATCGGCACCATCGAGCTCGGGCAGTTGATCCTCGACGCCACCCCGCAGGAGCCGGAACCGTTCGACGACACCTGGCATCCGCGCCGGGAACCGAGCCGTACGCAGCTGATCCTCGACGCGGTCGCCGAGACCGTGCAGCGGCCGACGGAGCTGGTGGAGAACGTCCGCTCCATCGCCCACGACGCCACCGCGATGGCGGGCAAGGTCACCGAAACGGTCGGTGACGTCGCGTCGGCGCTGAAGACCATGGTGAATCCGGCGCCGTCCGGGCCGCTCAACGTCCGCACCTCGGGCGGCCGCGTGTTCGCCGTGGTCCGTACGCGGCTGGAGGATTTCCGCAAGGTCCGCGCCGCGCACGGCGGGACGGTCAACGACGTCGTGCTCGCCGCGATCACCGGCGCGCTGCGGGAATGGCTGCTCTCCCGCGGCTCGAACCTGACCGCGACGACCACCGTGCGCGCGCTGGTGCCGATGGCCGTCCGCGACGCCGAGACGGCCGAGTTCTCGACGCCGGCACTGGTCGGGAACCAGGTCGACGCCTATCTGGTCGATCTCCCGGTCGGGGAGCCGAACGCGGTCCTGCGGCTGCAGCACATCGGCCACGCGATGGCGGACCACCTCGACTCCGGCCGTTCGGTCGCCGCGCGCGGGCTGCTGACGGTCGGCGGTTTCGCCCCGGCGACGCTGCATTCGCTGGGCGCGCGGGCGGCCGGGTCGATGTCGGGGCGCATTTTCAACGTGCTGATCACCAACTCACCGGGCCCGCAGGTGCCGCTCTACGCGGGACAGGCGAAGATGGTGGAGATGTTCCCGGTCATGCCGCTGGTGCGCAATCAGGCGCTGGCGATCGGGGTCACCTCGTATCACGGCGGTGTCTACTTCGGACTGAACGGCGACCGCAAGGCCGTGTCCGATGTGGACCTGCTCGCCGGGATGATCGAGGAATCGTTGGAAGAGCTGAAGGGTGCGCACTGGTGAGGGTCTATCTACCGGCGACGATCGCGATGCTCCGTGAGCTCGAAACCACCGGCGAGTTCCGGGCGCGGAGTGGCACGGGATTCGCGCTGACCCCGGCGCTGCGGGAGTCCTACGCCAGCGGTTCCGACGAAGAACTCGAATACGCCGCGCTGCTCGACGCCGCGAGGGCGTCGCTCCGGCTGATCGCGGCCGAGGAGAAGCCCGAGCCGCGGCGCGTGGTGATCTCGGCAGACGTCGAGGAGGTCACGTTGCGCCCGGATCTCGACGCCGCCGTCGTCCGGCTGTCCGGGCCGGTGAAGATCGCCGGCGTCGCCGCGATCCACGTCGACGCGGCCGAGGCCGCCGAGACCGTGCAGGCCGCCGCCGCGGTGATCGACCAAGCCGACCTCGGCGACCCGGACGCGGAGTTCACCCTCGGCGACGCCGAAGACCACGAACTCGCCTGGTACGCGCCTCAAGAACTCCCGTTCCTGCTGGAACTCCTGTAACCCCTCCGCATTTCGTCCTCTGAATGCGATCCTTGCACGCGCAACTACCGCATTCAGAGGACGAAACGCGTCAGAACCAGGACGGGCCGGGAACCGGGCGCTCGGGGCGCCAGCCGGTCGCTTCGGTGAGCCGGGCCGAGACGACGCGCTGCGAGCGCGCCAGCACCGACATCAGGCCCAGGCGGTTCGCCAGCCACTTCGGCAGCGCGCGCGGACGGCGGACACCGGCCGCCGCGGCCATCGCCTCGCCGAGTTCCTGCTTCCGCACCGGATCCGCGGTCAGGTTGTAGACGCCGCTCGGTGCCCGCAGCGCCGCGATCGCGCCCGCCGCCGCGTCGTCCGGATGGATCGCCGCGGTCCAGTCGGTCCGGCGGCCGAAGATCAGCGGCGAACCGTGCCGCGCGGCCGCCAGCATCGTCGTGGTCATCGGATCGTCGGCGACCAGGAGCCCGATCCGCAACCGGATCGCGGTGCGCCCCTCGTCCGCCAGTTCCGCGATGTTCGCGTGCGCCACCGTCGAAGACGCGATGTTGCCGCGCAGCTCGAGGGGCGCGTCCTCGTCCAGTTCCTGGTCGCCGCCGTCGGCGTAGACGAACGAAATCCCTTCCTGCACCACGATTCCCACCTCACCGACCCGGCGCACGGCATTCGCCAGCGTCCTGCTGCCGGTGATCCGCACCCGGTCATTCTCGGCCCAGCCGGACAACGTCATCGCGTGGCGCGCGTCCGGGATGCGGGTCGCGACGTTCAGCACCGCGTCGTGCCCGTTCAGCGCGCCTGCCAGGGAATCGACGTCGAACAGCGAACCCGGCACCGGTTTCGCCCCGGTCGCGCGCACCGCCGCGACCCGGTCCACCCCGCGGGCCAGCCCGCTCACCTCGTGGCCTTCGGCCAGCAGACGCCGCACCAGCGGACGCCCCAGCACCCCGGTCGCCCCGATCACCATCACCCGCATGTCCGCTCCTCCTGTCCCGCCTTCACGAGAGGGACGAGACGCGCGCGGGGAACGTGACGGGTCAGCCCGCCGGGATCTCCCCGATCTCCTCCGGCGGCGGCGCCTGGATGTCGGCCTGCGTGCCCCATTCGCCGTAACGCGTGACGATCCGGGCCGTCGCGCTGTCCGGGACACCCGAAGCGGCGAGGACCGGCGCGAGGTCGAGCACGATCCGCACCGGCCGGTGCGTGTCGTCGAGCCAGACCTCCATGGGGATCTTCCCGACCTTCCCCCGCAATTCGCCGACGGCCTCGGCCGACAACCCGGCGGGCAGATCACCGCCCAGCGCGACCAGGTCGACGTCCAGCCGGTAGTGCTCGGCGGGCATCCCGTCGAGTTCGGTGTGCCCGGATTCGGTGAGCGTGCCCGCCTTCCGCACCTGGTCGAGCGCGCGGGCGGGGTCGTTCTGCTTCGCCAGCTGGTCGATGCTGCCGCCGGCGACCTGCGAAAACGGATCCGCGCCGTCGGGGGAGACCTTCACCCAGGGTTTTCCGCCGGGGACGTCCTCGCGGGCGGCTTCCGGGACCTTGGCGAAGACGATCTTGTCGACGAGTCGGAGTTCGAGGGGTTCGCCGAGGAAGTCCGTGGACATGGCCAGCGCGGTGCCCGCCCCCGCGACCCTCGCCTGTCCCTGGCTCTTCGACCGCATCGTGCCCGCGGCGACCTCGGTGACGAACTTCGCGGCCTTGCCGTCCATGGCGGACGTGGCTCCGTCGGCGAGCGCGCGGGCGTCGGCGAACGACACGGCTCCGCCGTCGCACGCGCCGAGCAGCGCGCCGGCGACGAGCACGACGGTGGACAGGGCCGTTCTCCGCATGAGGACCTGCTTTCAAAGGCGGGCGCCCAAGCGAAACACAGCGGTGGCCCGCACCCCGATCGGGGGACGGCTCAGCGGCTGTCGCCGACCGCCTCGGGCGGCGGCGCGATGATCACCACGTCCGAAGCCCAGCTGTCGTACTTGACCGTGGCCTTGTCGATGGTGACCCGCACCGGGCGCTGCTCGCCGTCCAGCCACAGCTCGGCCGGGGCACCGCCGAGGTCGAGGACGTACCGCGTGGCGGCCGTGCCGTCCGCATCGGCCTGTTCGGACTTGGTGACCTTGCCCGACTTCGAGATCCGGTCGATCGTCCGCGTCGGATCCATCGTCTCGACGACGTTCGTCAGCAACGCGCCGTTGGCCGCGGAGAGCGAATCCTTGCCGCCGGCGGTGATCTTGACCCATTCCTTGTCGGTCTTGAATTCCCGGACCTGCGTGTCCGACAGGTGGTAGTAGAGGACGCCGTCGGCGAAGATCAGGTCCCGTTTCTCACCCGCGACCTCGGCGACCATGGAGAACTTGCTGTTCTGGCCCTCGTAGAGCCCGGAACTGGTGACCACGACCTTGCGGCCGTCCTCAGTGGTGGTCTCCAGCGCGATCTTGGACGAGCGGGCCTTCTGCGTGCCCGCGGCGGCGGCCGAGGCCAGTTGCGCCGCGTCGTTCACCGGCTGTGCCGCCGGTTTCCCTTCCCCGGAGCAGCCGCCCAGCAGCAGGAGAGCGGTACAGACGACGGCGAATCCGGTGGCACGCATGGGACTCCCTCGGGTGAATGGTCTGTACCACTACCGTAGCGCCTATCGCGTGAATTTCCACCGTCCGATGGTCCGGAAGCGCGTGAAGGTCTAGCCGTCCATCAGCTCGATGTAGTCGGCGACCTCCCCGTCGGGCGGCGGGGAGACATCGACGGCCGCTCCCCAGTCGCTGTAGGTGTAGGTCGATTCGGCCTCGACCGTCTCGGGCGCCCCCATCCCCTTCATGAGCGAGGTCATGTCCATGGTCATCTTCACCGGAAGCTGCTCGGCGTTGATCCACAGCTCGGCCGGAACCCGCAGGTCCTTGCCTTCGAGCCGCTTCTCGACCTCTGCCCGCTGGTCCGCGGGCAGGTCGTCGCCGAGGAACAGGTCGAACTGCTTCCGCATGTCGAATTCCACGAAGTAGTGGTTCACCGGCAAGCCGTTCAGCTGGGTCTGTTCCGACTTGATGATCTTGCCGGTCTTTTCGACCATCTCCAGCTGCTTCGCCGGGTCGCCCATCTCGAACGACCGCTGCATGGCCTTCCCGATGACCTTCCTCCGGGGTTCCTCGCTGTCCAACGGGATCTTTCCCCAGGTCTTGGCTGTCTTGAGCTCGGCCCGTTGGTCGCCGGACAGCTTGATGAACAGGATCCGGTCCACCAGGCGCATCCCGACCGTTTCGCCGTCGACGGTCATGTTCGCCTCGAGCTTCGTGGCGGGACCGTCGTAGAACGCCTTCACCGTGCCCGTGACCGCTTGGGCCCCGAGCATGCCGTCGATGATCGTCGTGGAGGACTTCGCCTTCTGAGTCCCCTGCTTAGCGGCCTCGACGAGGCCGAGCGCGTCGGTGAACGGGCTGGCCAGCGCGAGTTCGCCGCCGCCCTTGGTGTTCTCGGGGGTCGCCTCCGGACGGGTGCCGCAGCCCGTGACCACGAGGGTCAGGGCCGCGGCCACCGCGACGAACTTGAAGGTGGCACGCACCTACCGGCCGCCGGCCTTCTTCATGATCTCCGCCAGGTCGCCGACCTGGTCGGCGGGCGGGGCGGTGATGTTCACCGGGCTGCCCCAGTCGGTGTACTTGACCGTGGTCTTGGCGACGCCGTCACCGGGGGCGCCCATGGCCTTCACAAACGCGGTCTGGTCCGAAACGACCTGCACCGGCAGCTGGTCGGCGTTGAGCCACAGCTCGGTGGGGATGGTGACGTTCTTGCCCTTGAGCTTCGCGTCGAGCTGCTTCAGGACATCGGCGGGCAGGGGGATGCCGATGTCGCCGACGACGAGGGCGATGGCCTTCTCGACCTCGATCTCGACGACGTAGTGGTTGGTCAGCTCACCGTTCAGCTCGACCTGATCCGACTTCGTGATCTTGCCGGCCTTCGAGACCTGCTCGAGGGTGCGCGACGGGTCACTGTCCTTGATGGCCTTCGACATCATCTTGCCGAGCAGCTGCGAGATGGGGTCCTGGCCGTCGGCGGAGATCTTCACGTACGACTTGTCGGTCTTCATCTCGGCTTTGTCGGCCGCGTCGAGCTTGAAGAACAACGCGCTGTCGACGAAGAGCACGTCCAGCTTCTTGCCGTCGCTGTCCATGGACATCGAGAACTTGGTGTTCTCGCCGTCGTACACGCCCTGCCCGGTCGCCGTGTTCTTCTCGGTGCCGGCGACGGTCTCCATCGTCACCTTCGACGACTTGGCCTTCTTGGTGCTCTCGCGGGTCAGGGCCGCGAGCTGGATCGGGTCGCCGAGCGGCGCCGAAAGCAGGCTCTTCTGCTCGGAAGGAGCAGGAGCGGGAGCAGCCGCGGTGGGCTGCTTTTCGCCACCGCAGGCGGACAGCGCCAGGACGGCGGCCGTGGTGATGGCGGCGAGTGTGGTTACGCGCTTCAAGAGGACCCCTCAGAAAAGTTGATCTAATCCGAACGGGTTATCGCGCGAAGCCGAAATTAGTTACCGATCGTCGTCATGCCCAGCTCGGGAGCCCAGAAGACGCCGCAACGAGGTCAAACGCTCTTGGCTCGCGTCACCCTCGGTGACCACGTCGTCGAGTGCGCAGTCCGGGTCCGAGGGCGGCCCGAGGTGCCCGCAGCCGGAGGGGCACTCCTCGGCGGCCTCGGCGAACTCCTCGAACGCGAGCACGATGTCGTCGGCGGTCACATGGGCCAGCCCGAACGAGCGGACGCCGGGGGTGTCGACCACCCAGCCGCCGCTGGGCAGGGGGAGCGCGACCGCCGCGACGGACGTGTGACGGCCCTTGCCGACCGCGCTGACCACGCCGGTCGCCAGTCCGGCGTCCGGCACCAGCCGGTTGACCAAAGTGGACTTCCCGACCCCGGAATGCCCGACCAGCGCGGTGAGCCTGCCCTTGAGCCGTCCGGTCAGTTCTTCCGGATGCTCGTCGTGCCGGGTGACCACGGCGGGGATGTCGAGGCCCGCGTAGCCGGCGAGGAGTTCGTCCGGGCTCGCGAGGTCGGCCTTCGTCAGGCACAGGACCGGTTCGAGGCCGCCCGCGTAACAGGCGACGAGACAGCGGTCGATGAATCCGGTGCGCGGCGGAGGATCGGCCAGCGCGGTGACGATCAGCAACTGCTCGGCGTTGGCGACGACCACCCGTTCGAAGGGGTCGGTGTCGTCCGCGGTCCGGCGCAGCACACTGGAGCGTTCGTCCACCCGGATGATGCGGGCGAGGGTGTCGGGCCTGCCGCTCACGTCGCCGACGATGCCGACGGTGTCACCGACGACGACCGGGACCCGGCCCAGCTCACGGGCCCGCATCGCGGTGACGACCCGGTCCGGATCGGAGTCGATCGCGCAGGTCCAGCGGCCGCGGTCCTTGCCGATGACCATCGCGGTGGAGGCGTCCGCGTGCTCGGGGCGGCGTTTGCTGCGCGGCCTGGTGCCCTTGCCGGGACGGATCCGCACGTCGGATTCGTCCAGCCTGCGCCAGTCCTTGCCAGCCAAACCGCCTCCTGCTCTTCGCACACCGCGAAACTATGATCCCATGCTGCTCGCCAACGCCTCGGTAGCGTGTAACGATGGCTGTCGATCAGGGAGGTTTTCGCATGTGCGGGCGTTATGCCGCGACCAAGGACCCGGCGGCGCTGATCGACGAGTTCGCCGCGGTGGACCTGACCGAGGGCCGGGTCCGGACCGATCACAACGTGGCGCCGACCAAGGTCGTCCCCACCGTCGTGCAGCGGCATCCGCGTGACGCCGACGGCGCGGTGCTCGAAGACGAGCCCGCCGTGCGGTCGCTGCGGATGATGCGCTGGGGGCTGGTCCCGTTCTGGGCGAAGGACCCCGGCGTCGGCTCGAAGATGATCAACACGCGTGCCGAGACCGCCAAGGAGAAGCCGTCGTTCAAGAAGGCGGTTTCCGCGCGGCGTTGCCTCGTCCCCGCCGACGGCTGGTACGAGTGGCGGCGTGACGGCAAGGAGAAGCAGCCCTTCTTCATGACCGGACCGGGCGACGAGTCGCTCGCGTTCGCCGGGATCTGGGAGACCTGGCGGCCGAAGGACGACAAAGAGGCCGACCCGCTGATCACCTTCTCCGTGATCACCACCGACTCGGTCGGCAGGCTCACCGACATCCACCACCGCATGCCGCTGCTGATGCCGCGCGAAAAGTGGGACACCTGGCTCGACCCGGATCTGGCCGACGTCACCGATCTGCTCGTCCCGCCCCCGGCGGACCTGGTCGACACGATCGAGCCGCGGCCGGTGTCCAGCCTGGTCAACAACGTCCGCAACAACGGTCCGGAGCTGGTGGACCGCGTCGAACCCGCCGCCGAAAGCTTGCTCTTCGAGCTGCCGAACTCATGACGAAGCTGGAGATCGACACCGCCTACGGCCCCGCGCGGGCCGAGCTGCTCTGTGCCGAGGAAGGCGTCGCGGTGCTGATGCTCGGCCACGGCGCCGGCGGGGGGATCGGCGCGAAGGACCTGGTCGCGGTCACCCGCGCGGCGCAGGCGGCCGGTGTCCACGTCGCGCTCGTCGAGCAGCCGTACCGGGTGGCGGGCCGCCGGGCGCCCGCTCCCGCCACCCAGCTCGACACCGCGTGGCTCACCGTGGCCGACGAGATCTCCGCGCGCTTCGACGATCTTCCGCTCGTGTTCGGCGGCCGGTCGTCCGGGGCCCGCGTCGCCTGCCGGACCGCCGCGACGGGGCAGGCGGTGGCGGTGCTCTGCCTGGCCTTCCCCGAGCATCCGCCGGGGAAGCCGGAGAAATCCCGGCAGGGTGAATTGGACGCCGTCGAGGTCCCGACCCTGGTGGTGCAGGGCGAACGAGACCCGTTCGGCCTGCCGAAGGCCGGGCCGCATCACGAGATCGTGGTGGTCCAGGGCGACCACAACCTCAGCGCCGACCTCGAAGGCGTGTCACGCGCGGCCGCCGAGTGGCTGGAGCGTGTGCTGCGGCCGCTCACCTGAGAACCGCCGCCGGGCGTAGTGCACGGTGACTGCGGCCAGCAGCGGGCCCCAGAGCAGGATCGGCGCGTAACAAGCGGCCATGACGACGCCGTAGACCGGCGAGTCTTCCCAGCTTCCCGGCGCCATCGAAGAACCGGCCTCCGCCCAGCCGAACGGTGCTCGGACGCTCAGCGCGGTCAGGGTGATCGCGCCCGCGGCGGCCGGGAGGATCGCCGCGAGCGGCGGGATCCGGCGGCCACGCAGCCCCGGGATCCAGCGCGGCCACACTTCACCCCAAGGCCGGACGAGCCCGAGGGTGAGGAACGCGAGCGCTTCGGCGAGCAGGCTCAGGCCGAAG
This sequence comes from Amycolatopsis sp. NPDC043885, assembly GCF_056435685.1. Classification (NCBI taxonomy): domain Bacteria; kingdom Bacillati; phylum Actinomycetota; class Actinomycetes; order Pseudonocardiales; family Pseudonocardiaceae; genus Amycolatopsis; species Amycolatopsis sp. NPDC043885. Next base: position 195,530 of record NZ_JBWKEA010000006.1, on the reverse strand, counting down.
GCGTAGGCCGTGCCCCAGCCGGGGACGCCGAACTCGTCCAGCCCCTGCGCGGTGAACCCGACCGGGATGCCGAGGCCCATCGCGATCCGCCACAGCCCGGAGGGCAAGGTCGCCAGCAGCGTCGCGTGGGCGGCGAGGTTCGCCCACCTCGGTACGCCGGGCACGGTCTTGGTCATTTCGTCGCTCCCAGGAGGTCGTCGTTCGCTTGCCGACGACGATTCCCGAGCGTGGCCGCGTGATCTTCCCGCTGCGGACCGACTCCCCTCCCTCGCGAGAGTGAGTCTCCTCCCGCATTTCGTCCTCTGAATGCGGTCCTTGCGCGTGCAACTACCGCATTCAGAGGACGAAATGCGGGAGGTCAGCCGGCGATCGGGGCGACCACGGCACCGGTGAGCCGCGCCAGGTCGCCGGGCGCGAGTTCGACCTCCAGCCCGCGCCGCCCGGCCGAGCAGTGCACGGTCTCGAACTTCTCCGCCGACGAGTCGATCACCACCGGCAGCGGGCTCCGGTGTCCGAGCGGTGAGATCCCGCCCAGCACGTATCCCGTCGCGCGCTGCGCGGCGGCGGGGTCGGCCATCTTCGCCTTCTTCCCGCGCACGGCGGCCGCCAGCGCCTTCAGATCCAGCTGGCCGGTGACCGGGACCACACCGACGGTCAGTTTCCCGTCGACCTCGGCGACCAGTGTCTTGAACACGCGCGCGGGGTCGAGCCCCAGCGCTTCGACGGCTTCGAGGCCGTATGACTCGGCCCGCGGATCGTGGTCGTAGGCGTGCAGAACATGCGCCACCTTCTGCTTCGCCAGCAGCGCCGTCGCCGGGGTTCCCTTGCCTGCCATGGGCGGAGTCTACGAGCGCGCCGGGAATGCCCGACCGGGCGTCACTGTTGAAAGGCACGTGTCCACCACACTCGAAGCTCCCCGAATCCTGATCCCGCGCACGCCGGGCGGCCAGGTGATCCGCCCCCGCGTAAACTCGACGACGTCTCATGCGCACAAGCGCATCGACGCCGATCGGGAAGGGAACGGTTTGCCGAGCACGCAGAATCCCGCGCCGGACACGGGCACGGACGCCGAAGAGGCGGCCGCGCGGGCCGAGCGCTTCGAGCGGGACGCGATGCCCCTGCTCGACCAGCTGTACTCGGCCGCCATGCGGATGACCCGGAATCCCGCCGACGCCGAGGACCTCGTCCAGGAGACGTACCTGAAGGCGTACGCGGCCTTCGCGTCTTTCAAGGCGGGCACGAACCTCAAGGCGTGGATGTACCGCATCCTCACCAACACCTACATCAACGGCTATCGCAAGCGTCAGCGCCAGCCGGTGCAGCAGCCCACCGAGGAGATCACCGACTGGCAGATCGCCAAGGCGGAGAGTCACACCTCCAGCGGGCTGCGCTCGGCCGAGGTCGAGGCGATGGACAACCTGCCCGACGCCGACGTCAAGGAAGCGCTGCAGAAGCTGCCAGAGGAGTTCCGCCTCGCGGTCTACCTCGCCGATGTCGAAGGTTTCGCGTACAAGGAGATCGCCGAGATCATGGACACGCCCATCGGCACCGTGATGTCCCGGCTGCACCGCGGCCGTGCCCAGCTCCGTGACCTGCTCGCCGACGTCGCCCGCGAGCGGGGCTTCATCCGCTCGGGCAAGCAGCAGGAGGTGGCGGGGCGATGACCGAGGACTACTGCGCCGGCGCGGACGACAAGGTCAGGTGCGAGGAAGCCCTCGCCGACATCTACCTGCTGCTGGACAAGGAGTGCAGCGCCGAGCGCGACGCCGCCCTGCGCAAGCACATCGAGGACTGCCCGCCGTGCCTCGAGGAATACGGCATCGACGAGCACATCAAGCAGCTCCTCGCGCGCAAGTGCGGCGGCGACCACGCGCCGGACGACCTCAAGTCCCGGCTGCGGGCCTCCATCCGCCAGACCGTGCAGACCAAGGGCTCGATCACCATCGAGCGCACCGAGGTCAAGATCGAGCAGACCTTCGAGCAGTAGCGCCTCAGGACACACGAAGGCCCCCGTACCGATCGGTGCGGGGGCCTTCGCTGTCTGATCGATGATCAGGAGTTGGGCTTCTTGCCGTGGTTCGCGCCGTTCTTCTTACGGTCGCGACGCTTGCGGGCGCGCTTCGACATGTTTCACTCCTCGTCCGAGTGGCCCTCGCGGGGTGATACGACACCGCTGGGCCAGGGTCAACCTCTCCAGTGTGTCATGCGGCCCTCACCCTGCTTGGATGGGGACGTGTCCACCCTTTCCGATCTGCTCGCGGAGAACACCGGTCTGTCCGGTGAAGCCGCGGACCACCTCCAGACCGTGGTCGCCGAATGGCAGCTGCTGGCCGACCTGTCCTTCGCCGACTTCCTGCTGTGGGTCGCCGTCTCGGAGGAGCTGCAACCCGACGGCGGCGACTACGTGTGCGTCGCCCACGCACGCCCGACGACGGCGCCGACGGCCCATCCGGAGGATGTCGTCGGCTCCCGGTTCACCGTCGACGAGCACCCGCAGCTGGCCAAGGCCGGCCGTGAGGTGCGGATCTGCCGCGAAGAGGATCCGCACTGGTACCGCGACCTGCCGATGCGCCGCGAGGCCATCCCGGTGGTGTTCGCGGGCACGGTGATCGCCGTCCTCAGCCGCGAGACCAACCTGGCGGCCTCACGGGTGCCCAGCCCGCTCGAGATCGCGTATCTCGGCAGCGCGGGCGACCTGTGCCAGATGATCGTCGACGGCACGTTCCCCAGTCCGGGGAACCAGACGGACACGCATACGAGCCCGCGGGTCGGCGACGGCCTGATCCGCCTCGACCCGACCGGCACGGTGGTCTTCGCCAGCCCGAACGGGTTGTCGGCCTATCACCGGATGGGGCACGAGTCCGACCTCGTCGGGCAGCGCCTCGCGCCGCTGACCCGGTCGCTCATCCGTGACCCGTTCGACGCGACCGAGGTGTCGCACCGGATCATCGAGGCGCTCGACGGCAAGCCCAGCAGCCGGACGGAGGCGGATTCCCGCCGCGGCGCCGTCGTGCTCTTCCGTGCGCTGCCGCTGCGTCCCGCCGGGCAGGCCGCGGGCGCGCTCGTGCTGGTGCGCGACGTCACCGAGGTGAAGCGCCGTGACCGTGCTCTCCTTTCGAAGGACGCGACCATCCGCGAGATCCACCACCGCGTGAAGAACAACCTGCAGACCGTCGCCGCGCTGTTGCGGCTCCAGTCGCGCCGGACCTCCAGCGAGGAGGCGCGGCTGGCGCTCGGCGAGTCCGTGCGCCGGGTCTCGTCGATCGCGATGGTGCACGAGGCGCTGTCCATCTCGGTGGACGAGCGGGTCGACCTCGACAAGCTGCTCGACAACGTCCTCCCGATGGTCGGTGAGGTCGCGACGGCGGAGTCGCAGGTCGGGCTTTCGCGCACCGGTTCGTTCGGAGTCGTCGTCGCCGAGATCGCGACGCCGTTGGTGATGGTGCTGGCCGAACTCGTCCAGAACGCCATCGAGCACGCGTTCCCCGACGGACGGCCGGGCAAGGTCGAACTCGTGGTGGAGCGCTCCGCGCGCTGGCTCGACGTCGTCATCCGCGACAACGGGCGCGGACTCCCCTCGGGTTTCTCGCTGGAACGCAGCGACGGCCTCGGGCTCCAGATCGTGCGGACACTGGTGGAGTCGGAGCTGCGCGGATCGCTGTCGATCAGGGGACTGCGCGGGGAATCCGAAGAGACCGGCGGACGACGGCTGGGAACCGAAGCGGCGCTGCGGATCCCGTTGTCGCGACGTCTCTAGTGGACTGTCCCTTTTGATCATCCACAAGGGACAGTCTCATCCGGACACGTTTTAGGGCCGGCGCCCGAAGAGAAAATGGCGCCGGCCCTGTAACGGTTCCGCGGGAGGACTTGGAAAGTCCGCTGAAGCCATACCCCCGTGAGGGCGTGTCGGCCTCGCTTGTTAAGCTCAAGTCGGGTACGTGTCACCTCGCGACGCACGGCCATGCGGCCATCGCACCGCGGGAGTTTTCCCGAAGCTTGGGGTCTTGCTCAGTTGTGAGTAATGCGATGAAGCGTGCTGAGTCCGAAAGACTCAGGCGGAGGTACGCGTGCCGATGTGCGTACGACGGCGCTTCAGGGCCCGTCGCTCGTCCTCGCTCATCCCGCCCCAGACGCCTGCGTCCTGCCCGCTGGCCAATGCCCAGGCCAAGCAGTCGGAAGCGACGGTGCAGCGGTGGCACACGGCCTTCGCCTGCGCTACCTGCGACAGAGCAGGACCGCTGGTTCCCACGGGGAAGAACAGCTCGGGGTCCTCGTCTCGGCAGGCCGCGTCGTGGCGCCAGTCCATGTTTCTGAGCTCCTTCATAACGGCGCGGTACTCCGCGCCATAGTCGTCATGGCGGTCGTTTTTTTGGGTGCTTGTGAATGCTTTCACGAAGCACCCGTTTCGACAAGGGTTTTCTGAAGATCGGTGAGTCAGCTCACCCGGCCGAGCGACGCTTCTGACCTGCGGTTTCGGTCCGAAACGGCCTTCCGAAGGGAAGGCCGATGCGGTGAGCGGAGGTTCTGCGTCGATGAGCGGCAGTTCGTACTTTGCCGCAGGTGATCAGCGGTCCGGTCGTCAGACGATTACCGTCAGTGCTTCCGGGACGCTGAAGAACTCCACCCTCTTCCGCTGGCCGACGAGGTCGCCGTCCACCTGGAAGTTTACCGGTTCAGCAGCGTCTATGCGGATCATCGGCAGGTCATCGTGACGAAGGAGACGTCGCCCGCGTTGGTCGCTCTTCGTGAGCAATGCCTGCCGTACATGCTTGAACACGGTGGGCAATCCCAGACCGCTCAACGCGAAAAGGCCCAGTCCGGTGTCGAACGAGCTGTCCGGGTTCAGGTGGACGGGACGGTTGCCCAGGTAGCTCCACGGATCGGTGTTCGACACGAAAGCGGTCAGCACTTCGGTGGGCTCTTCACCCGGGATCCTGACCGTGAGCGGCGGGCGGCCGAGCGGAGGCCGCAGATGCGACGCCACCGCGGCCCTCAGGTAGAGCCCGGCGGTGGTCTGCTTGCCCCGGCGTTTGGCCACGCGGCCGACGACGTCCGCGTCCCAGCCCATGCCGGCGTTGAAGGTGAACCAGTGGCCGTCGGCGATCCCGAGGCCCACTTCGCGGCTCCGGTCGTTCTCGATGGCGTTGAGGAGCTGATGGGTCGCTTCCACGGGATCGTGCGCGATGCCCAGCGCCCTGGCGAAGACGTTCGCCGAGCCGCCCGGCACGACACCGAGCATGGGGGCGCCGCCGACCTTCGCCGGATCGCCGTCGGCGTCCGCGAGCAGACCGTTGACCACCTCGTTGACCGTGCCGTCGCCGCCGTGGGCGACCACCAGGTCGATCCCGTCGCGGGCGGCGGACCGCGCGACGGCCATCGCGTGACCGCGGTAGTCGGTCTCCACCACGTCGAGTTTGACCTGGCTGGCCAGTGCGTGCGCCAGCACGTCACGTCCACCGGCGGTGGTCGAGGTGGCCTGGGGATTCACGACGAGGATGGCACGCACATACCGCAGGGTAAGCCTCTTCGGCCCGAAGAGGGGAGCGTCAGGTGACGCGAAGCTCAATGGCCCGTGCGTCCTCGAAGCAGCACCGTATGGCCCTGTGGCGGGCGTCCCTCCTCACTGTCGGCTGGTGACAGCGCGTCGTGACAAGTGCACCCGGGCCGACCGCCCGCTCATCGACGACGCTTCCAATTCTTCCCATGCGGCGGCGAGGGAAAAACGGCCGACCGGGTGGCATACGATCGAAAGTGCTCACGTACGGTGACCCGCCCTGGTGGAGCGCCGTGTCCGGAAGCCTGGAAGGCTGTTTCGCCGTGTCCATCGCCGACAAGCTCTCGCCCGCGCCCCGTGAAGTCCGCCTCGCCGGGGCCGTCACCGCGCTGCCGGGGCTCGCCCTGATCGTGTTCGCGATCCTGCTCCTGGTCAACGGCCGGGCCGGACCGGAGAACCTCCTGGCCGAGGTCGCCTATTACCTCGTCCTCGCCGCCGGAACGCTGGCCTGCGCGGCCGGCCTGATGATGGGGAAGACCTGGGCGAGGTCGCCCGGCGTGGTCGTCGCGCTGATCCTGGTGGGCGTCGGCTGGTACGGCGCGGGCCCGTCCGGGCAGCCGGTGTGGGGAGTGCCGCTCGCGCTGATCGGCGTCGCCGTCATCGTGCTGCTGTTCCGCCGCCCTTCGCGCGCGTGGGCGCTCGGGATGCAGGAAGGCGAGAGCGAGGAAGAAGCCGCCGAGCGTGACGGCGCCGCGGGTCGCGCGGCGCGTCGTGAGCGCGAGGAACGCGACTCCTGAGCACGCGAGTCACGCCTTGGCTAGACCTGGGCGGCGAGCGCCTTCAGGGGTGCGTCAGTGAGGCGGTCGACGGTCCATTCGTCCATCGGCACCGCGCCGAGTGACTTGTAGAACCCCTGCGCCGGGTTCCAGTTGAGCACCGACCATTCGAGACGGGCGTAGCCGCGCTCGACGCAGACCGCCGCGAGGGTGGCCAGGAGCGCCTTGCCGAGGCCGGAGCCGCGCTGCTCGGGGCGGACGTAGAGGTCTTCCAGGTAGATGCCGTGCACGCCGCGCCAGGTGGAGAAGTTGAGGAACCAGAGCGCGTAGCCGACGATCTCGCCGTCGACCTCCGCGACGTGCCCGAACAGCCCCGGCGCTTCACCGAACAGTGCGACGCGCAGCTGCTCGGGCGTGAGGTGGCATTCGTCCGGGGCGCGTTCGAACTCGGCGAGGTCGTAGACGAGCTGGACGACGGCGTCCACGTCTTCTTCGCGGATGCGCCGGATGCGGTCGTCGCCCATTTCAGTCCTCTGTGGTGGGGAGCAGGTTGAGGTGTTCGATCTGCGGCTCGCCGCGTTCGTCGCCGAGCACCGCGACGCCGGCCGGGTCGAGTCCGAAGTGGACGCCCGCGGTCGACGGGAGGCCGATCCAGCGCGCGACCAGGACGCGGCTGAAATGCCCGTGGCCGACGATGATCACGTCACCCTCGCCGAGCGGTTCGCGGACGCGTTCGATCAGCTTGTCGGCGCGGGCGTTGACGTCCTCCGCGCTTTCGCCGCCGGGGATCGGATGCGACCAGACCGTCCAGCCGGGAACGGTCTCGCGGATCACCGGCGTGGTGACGCCCTCGTAGTCGCCGTAGTCCCATTCGGCCAGCTCTTCGGTGACCTCGTCGACGCGCAGCCCGGCCAGCTCGGCCGTTCGCAGCGCGCGGGTGCGAGGGCTGGAGAGGACGAGCGCGGGGTTGCCGCCGAGCACCGCGCGCAAGGTGCCGCCCGCCGCGCGGGCCTGCCCCTCGCCGGCGGCCGTGAGCGGGATGTCGGTGCGTCCGGTGTGCCGTCCGTTGACGGACCACTCGGTCTGACCATGCCGGAGGAGGAAGAGCCGATGTGCCACGTTGCGAATATAGCCTGCGGTCCGGTTATGCTACTGGCGAGTAACATGATGAGGAGACCGTGATGGCGCAGAATCCGACCTACGCGATGTGGAACCGGCTGGCGGGCAAGCCGGTCGGCAAACAGCTGTTCTCGGCGGCGATGTGCCTGCGTGTGCCGTACTTCCGGACGGTGCTCCCGTCGGTGCGCGAGTTGCGTCCCGGCCGGTGCGAGGTGACGTCCCCGAAGTGGTGGGGTGTTTACAACCACATCAAGACTTTTCACGCGATCGCGGCATGCAACCTCGCCGAGATCGCCATGGGCATGCTCGCCGAGGCGACCGTCCCGACGACGCATCGCTGGCTGCCCAAGGGGATGACGGTCGAGTACGTGGCGAAGGCCGAGACGAGCCTGCGCGCGGTCGCCGAACTGCCGGAGTTGCCGGAATTCGGCGACGAGGGCTTCGAGCTCCCCGTGCCGGTGACGATCACGGACACGAACGGAAAGACCGTCGTGACCGCGACCATCACCATCTGGGTGACCAAGAAGAAGTGAGCGCCTCCGCAATTAGTCCTCTGGATGCGGTCGTTGCGCGTGCAACTACCGCATTCAGAGGACGAAATGCGGGTCGTCAGAGGGGTTTGAACTGCACGTAGGTCGCCAGCTTGAAGGTGTTCCGCCCGCTCGCGGACGGCAGGCCGAGCAATTCGTCGGCTACTTGCGTCAGCGGGCCGCAACCGGTCGTGCGCGGCAGGGCGAGCTGCGAGTCGACGACGCCGAACTTCACCGTCGTGGGGTTCTGCGAGATCACCTCGAAGGGGACCGCGGGATCGTCCTTGACGACCGAGTGCAGCGGCTCGGCGAGGGTGCCGACCGCGCATTCCTTGGGCAGTAAGGGATGCCGCAGGGCCGCGTAGAGATCCAATTCGCCGCGGCGCTCGTCGTTCGACTGGAAGTCCGAGTAGCCGCCGTACTTCAGCTGCAGGCTCGTGCCGAAAGCGCCGCGGATCCGGGCGGGAGCGTGCCGTAGTTCGCCGAACACCTGCGCGTACTTCCCGGCCACTTTGCCTTCGGAGAACGTCAGTCGCATCTCCCCGAGCGGGATCTCCCGGTCGCCGATGGTGAGGACTCCTTGGGAGACAAACGCTTCGCAGCGCCAAGTGCCCGGGTCGGCGTTGGCGGGCGGGGCGGGGCAGGCGGAGAAGTCGAAGTCGGGCAGCGGCGACGGTGCCGCCGAGGCGTGGCCGGGGAAGGCGATGAGGGCGGCTGCGGACAGTGCGGCCGCGGTCGCGGCGAGAAGACGTCTCATGACCCGAAAGCGTGGTCTGCGCGAGTTTGAATCACATCGGGGAAGCCACCCAAGGGACCCCTGGAATCGCCACGTTCGGGTGAAAATAAACGGTGTTTACCCAGCTGACGCGAATCCGCTTCGGATTCGCCCTTGAAGACGGCTCGAACAGCGGGCGATCATCGGCCCATGTCCCCACTGTCGCGCCGCGGGTTCCTCGGGTTCACCGCGCTCAACTCCGCCGCCGCTCTCGGGCTCACCACGATTTCCACCGCACAGGCCGGAGAATCGTCGCCGGGCTTCTCGACGGCCGTGGTCGTCGGCACCGGGTACGGCGCCGCGGTGACCGCGCTCCGGCTCGGCGAAGCCGGGATTCCCACGGTCATGCTCGAAATGGGCAAACTGTGGGCCGACCCCGGTCCCGACGGCAAGGTCTTCTGCGACATGCTCCGGCCGGACCGGCGGGCCGCGTGGTTCAAGAACCGCACGCAGGCCCCGCTCGCGTCATTTCTCTGGATGGACCTGGCGAACCGGGACATCAAGCGGTACCCCGGTGTGCTCGACAGGGTGGACCACGGCGACATGTCCGTCTACGTCGGACGTGGCGTCGGCGGCGGTTCGCTGGTCAACGGCGCGATGGCCGTGACGCCGAAGCGGTCGTACTTCGAGGAGATCCTGCCCGGCGTCGACGCGGACGAGATGTACGGGAAGTACTTTCCCCTGGCCAACCGGGCCCTCGGCGTGAACCATATCGACCCGCACTGGTTCGAAACCTGCCGTTCCTACCGCTACGCGAGGGTTTCCCGGAAGGCCGCGACGCGGGCAGGCCTCAAGACGGTGTTCGTGCCCAGTGTCTACGACTTCGAGTACATGAAGCGGGAAGAAGCGGGCACGGTGCCGAGGTCGGCCCTCGCGTCCGAGGTCATCTACGGCAACAACCACGGCAAACGTTCCCTCGACAAGACCTATCTCGCGGCCGCGCTGGGCACCGGGAACGTGACCATCAAGACACTGCACCAGGTCCGGGGGATCACCCGGCAGAGCGACGGCACGTACGTCCTCACCGTGCACGAAACCGCCGAGGACGGCGCGGTCGTCGCGAGGAAACAACTCGGCGCGAAGTACCTGTTCCTCGGCGCCGGCAGCCTCGGTTCGACGGAACTGCTCGTGCGGGCACGGGAAACCGGCACGCTGCCCGGACTGAACGACGAGGTCGGCCGCGGCTGGGGTACCAACGGCAACGTGATGCTGGGCCGCGCCAACCACGCGTGGGATCTCGGCGGATCGCTGCAGTCGGGGATGCCCGCGCTCGGCATCGACGCGTGGGACGACCCGGTGAACCCGGTCTTCGCCGAGGTCGCGCCGGTGCCTGCCGGGGTCGAGACCTGGCTGAGCCTCTACCTGGCGATCACGAAGAACCCCGAACGCGGCCACTTCACCTACGACGCCGCCACCGACTCCGTGCGGCTGCGCTGGAACGCCGCGCAGGGGAAGCCGTCGATCGACGCGGCGAAGTCGTTGTTCGACAAGGTCAACCGGGCGAATCGCACGATCTACCGCAGTGACCTGTTCGGGGATACGCGGTCGTTCGAGAACCGGTTCACCTATCACCCGCTGGGCGGATTGGTGCTGGGTGAGGCCACCGACCTGTACGGCCGGGTGAAGGGCTATCGGAATCTCTACGTCACCGACGGGTCGCTGATCCCGGGCAGTACCGGCGTGAACCCCTTCGTGACGATCACCGCGCTGGCGGAACGGAACGTCGAACGGGTGCTGGGCGAGGACGTGGCGCGCTAGCTCAGTTCTCGGCTCGCAACTTTTCGTAGTAGGCCACGCAATCTTCGTATCGAGGAAGCACTCCCTGCTCCAAGGCCTCCTTCAGATAGGGCGCCGTGGTGTCCTTTTCGGACACCACGGGTTCGATCTCCTGGGGCCAGAGGAGCGCGAGATCCGCGTCCATCGGGTTGACGCCGTGCTCGCCCACCGGGTTGTACGGCTCGGAGCAGACGTACGTCATGACCGTGTCTTCTTCGAGTGCCATGAAGGCATGGCCGAGGCCTTCGGGGATGTAGACCGCTTTGTACTCGGTGCTGTCGAGCAGCACGGAGGCCGATTCGCCGAAGGTGGGCGAGCCGACCCGGAGGTCCACGATGATGTCGAGCAGCGCACCTCGCGGGCAGTACACGTATTTCGCCTGTCCTGGCGGGGTGTCCGCGAAGTGCACGCCGCGGATCGTGCCGCGCCGGGAGACGCTGGTGTTGGCCTGGCCAAGGCGAAAGCGGTGCCCGACCGCGTCGGCGAACGCCTGTTCCTGGTACGGCGCCACGAACAGACCGCGGTGATCGGGGAAAACCCGCGGGGTGAACTCGAAACAGTCGGGGATGCTGAGGCGCCTGGCTTGCATGACCCCAATGCTAACCAGGGCTGAGGCCGCCTTCCCAAACCGGATGGACGTCTTGCGAAACATCTCTTGAGCTGCGGAAAGCCGGGCCGGTTTGTGACATCAACCGCACCAGAGGGGCACACTGGTCCGCACGCCTGTCACAATGATCTGACCGCTGCGTCCGCGGCCGTCGCCACACCCACGGCACCGATGGCCGATTGGACGCTTCGCCGACAGGCCGGCGCTACCGCGCTGGGCTGCCGTGTCGGAGGACGAGTTACCCCAGGTGGCCGGGCCATGCCCAGTTTGGCCTGCTCACCGGCCAGTTCCCCCGCTCGCAGTCCCAGGAGAATCCCATGACCTTCGCTCGAATCGAGACTTCGCCGTCCTTAGACACGGCGGAAGCAATGACGGGAACCACGATGACCACGCCAGTGACGGACACCGAGATCTTCGAGGGTCACGAGGGCGGCAAGCTCTCCGTGGCCGCGACGCGCCCGATCTCCTCGCCCCGTGACCTTTCGGTCGCGTACACGCCTGGCGTGGCGAAGGTGAGCCGCGCGATCGCCGAGGACGCGGCCAAGGCGAAGCGGTACACGTGGGCGGACAGGCTGGTCGTGGTGGTCAGTGACGGTACGGCGGTGCTCGGCCTCGGTGACATCGGCGCGAGCGCCTCGCTGCCGGTCATGGAGGGCAAGTCGGTCCTGTTCAAGACCTTCGGCGGGCTCGACTCGATCCCGCTGGTGCTCGACACCACCGACGTCGACGAGATCATCGAGACCCTGGTCCGGCTGCGCCCGTCGTTCGGCGCGGTGAACCTGGAGGACATCTCGGCGCCGCGCTGCTTCGAGCTGGAGGACCGGCTCAAGGAGGCCCTCGACTGCCCGGTCATGCACGACGACCAGCACGGCACGGCGATCGTCACGCTGGCCGCGCTGCGCGGGGCGAACCAGGTCCTCGGCAAGGACATCTCCGGCCAGCGCGTGGTCGTCTCGGGAGCGGGCGCGGCGGGTGTGGCCTGCGCCAGGATCCTGCAGAACGCCGGCGTCGCGGACGTCACCGTGCTCGACTCGCGCGGCATCATCCACGAGGGTCGCGAAGGCCTGAACCCGATCAAGCAGAAGCTCGCCGAGACCACGAACACGGCCGGTCTGCGCGGCGGCCTCGGCGAGGCGCTGAAGGGCGCCGACGTCTTCCTCGGCCTGTCCGGGGCGACCATCGACGAGACCCTGCTGGCCGGGATGGCCGACGACGCGATCGTGTTCGCGCTGTCCAATCCCGACCCGGAGGTCCACCCGGTCGTGGCGTCGCGGTACGCCAAGATCGTGGCGACCGGGCGCAGCGACTTCCCGAACCAGATCAACAACGTGCTGGCGTTCCCCGGCGTCTTCCGCGGCGCGCTGGACTCCGGCGCGCGGGCGATCACGGAGAACATGAAGCTGGCCGCGGCCGAAGCGATCTTCGCCGTGGCGCAGGACGACCTCGGCCCGGACCGGATCGTCCCGAGCCCGCTGGACCCGCGTGTCGCGCCCGAGGTGGCCGCCGCGGTCGCGAAGGCCGCCGAGGCCGACGGCGTGGTGTGACGGTCCCTTTCACACTCGCTCAAGCGCCATGAAAGGCCCCTTCATTGCAAAATTCGCAATGAAGGGGCCTTTCATGGCGTGTGGGGGTTGCGCACGTCAGCCGGTAGGGATGGACAGATCGGCGCCGGGGACGAGGACGGAACCGGACAGCTGTGAGTCGGGCGAGTAGATCGTGCAGAAGACGGTGCGCACGCCGTTTTCCCAGCTCTCGCGTCCGGGCCCCAGGTAGCTCAGCTCGGCGTGGACACCTGACGCCTCGAGTCGCGGACGGTCCACGTTCTTGGCCATGATCCGCTGGCACTGAACCACGGCCTCCGCTCGCAGCTTTTCGGCACCGGGCCAGGAGGTGTCCGCCGGAGTGAAGGCCCCGATCGCTTCGGCGGCGTGCGCGCTCCCGCACGAAGTGAGTTCGACGGCGGCGAAAGTGCCTTTGACCGCGGGTTGATCGAAGCATCGCCCGACTTCAGGTGCGTGCGTCGGCGCGTCCTGCCGGCGGGGTCGCGCAACTCGCGCTCGGCGGGCTCGCGGTGTAGCGGTCCGGGTCCCCCATGGTGTTCCCGAGCAGCGCGACCCAGCCGATGGCCCAGAACGCGGCGGCCGCGAGGCCGCCGATCGCCAGGCCCCCGGCCCTGCTGTTTCCCGGGCCGGTCTGGGTGAGGGCGATGATGCCCAGGATGATCGCGGGGAGCAGCGGCAGGCAGCCGGCCAGGCCCAGTACGAGCGTGGCGATCGCCACGCCGCTGGTCGAACCTGTACGGCTGTGCTATCGGCGTTCCGTGGCCTTGAGGTCCGTGCATGGGACCGAACCTGGAAAGACCGCATGAAGTTCCGATGACACAACGGCCGGAAGCGCGGCTCAGCCGAGCAGCTCGGCCAGCCGGTGCCGCGGCAGGTCGATCAGCCGCGCGTCCGTCAGGTCCGGCGGCACGTCGAGCGAGACGTTCGCGAGCCGTGCGTGCGCCCGGGTCAGCAGTTCTTCCTGGTGGTCGACGGCGTCCGCGACGACGATGGCGTGCCGGTTGTCCGGGGTGCTCCGCAACAGCCGCAGCTTGTACTTCGCGCCGATCAGCCGGTTCAGCGCGGCCTGCGCCTCGGCGTTCGTCAGGTCGGGATGCGAGTTCGGGACCAGCAGCGCCAGCCTTCGCGCGTTGGTGCCCAGCAGGGTCCGTAGCAGCCACGGGCCGGGGTCGGCCGAAAGGTCCATCGCGACCGCGTCGCCCTCCGGGCCGGAGCCGGACCAGTCGACCGGACGCGACTCGAGCGCCAGCCCGCCTTCGGTGGCGATCTCGTGCAGCTTGTCCAGCAGTGACGGCTTGGCCGCACCGGCGGATTCCACCGACTGCGGGCCGTGCGTGTAGATCGCCGCCTTCCCCTTGCCGCCGCGGTTCTTCTTCGACTTCGCGGTCGGCTGGCAGACGTAGAGGTCCGCCGCGCTCCCGATCGCCTGCGCGCCGAAGTACCGGTTGAAGTCCGGCAGGATCGCCTCGAAGGTCAGCCCGAGCGTCGCGAGCGCCCGCTGCACCTGCGCGCCCAGCGCGGGATGGCGCGGGCTGTAACCGTAGGCGAGCAGCAGTCGTCCGTCCGAGGGTTCGGTGAGCGCCTGCACCCCGCGTGCCGCGAACAACCCCATTCCTTCGGGCGTGTAAGGCGGATCACTGAACACGAGATCCATCCGCCCGGTCACCGAGGGTGGGAGGCCGACGCGCAGATCCGTGTGCAGGGTGCGGATGGACCGCTCGCCGAGTTCGTCGATGTAGGCGAGAACACGATCGTCGAGGTCGACGACGGTGAGGTCCGCGTCGGGCCGCAACGCGCGCACGGCCAGTGACGTGAGGTCGTGGTCGCCGAGGAACAGCAGCTTCGCCGTGCCGAGGTCGTACCGCTCGTCCAGCCACAACGCCCGGTTCAGCACCGTTTCCGGCGTCGCCTGCACGTGGTCCAGCGCGGCCAGCGGCGCGGGCACGTTCTCGACGTAGCTGGTGATGATCTTCAGCAGGTCGGGGTCGGATTTCCGGTCCCGTGCCTCGAAGCGCGCGTACTTCTCGCGCGCGGCGGGGGTCAGCCGGAAGCGGGCCTCGTTCCGCTCGAGGTCGTCGCCGAGCGCGTTCAGGACGTCTTCGACACTCCGGCGTGGCGCGGTGCTGATCCGGACCAGTTCGCCGAGGTCACGCCAATCCGTCCGGAGCAGGGAAATCACCTGATGGAGCGGTCGCACGTGGACACCGTGCGCCGCGAGGACGTCATCGACGGAGGAACTCACGCCACGCAGCCTAGGCCGTGTCCTGTGCGGCACGCTCGCGGTCTCCACGCCCAGGCTGCCCTGGATCACGGAGCCCATCGAGCGTGCCGCACAGGACACGGCCGGTGACCCGCCCCCTGGGACACCGTGCCAACAGGGCCGATCTGGGCTACGGTTTTTCGACCAGACATGGGGAGAGACACGTGACTATCGAGTTCCGTGGCGTGACCAAGCGGTATCCGGACGGGACGGTCGCGGTCGACGACCTGAACCTCACCGTGGAGGACGGCACCATCACCGTCTTCGTCGGGCCGTCCGGCTGCGGCAAGACCACGTCGCTGCGGATGATCAACCGGATGGTGGAGCCGACTTCGGGCACGGTGCTGCTCGACGGCAAGGACGTCAGCGACGGCGACCCGGCGTTGCTGCGCCGCGGCATCGGCTACGTCATCCAGCACGCCGGCCTCTTTCCACACAGGACGGTGCTGGACAACGTCGCCACCGTGCCGCTGCTGTCCGGCTGGGACAAGGGCAAGGCACGCAAGCGCGCGGCCGAGCTGCTCGAAACCGTCGGCCTGCCCGCGGAGCTCGGGAAGCGGTACCCCGCACAGCTTTCCGGTGGCCAGCAGCAGCGCGTCGGCGTCGCCAGGGCGCTCGCGGCGGATTCGCCGGTGCTGCTGATGGACGAGCCGTTCTCCGCCGTCGACCCGATCGTCCGCGAGGAACTGCAGGACGAGTTGTTGCGTCTTCAATCGCAGCTGGGGAAGACGATCGTCTTCGTCACCCACGACATCGACGAGGCCGTGCGGCTGGGCGACAAGATCGCGGTGCTCCGCGTCGGCGGGGTGCTCGCGCAGTACGGCACGCCTTCGGACGTGTTGCGTCATCCCGTCGACGACTTCGTCGCGTCCTTCGTGGGCAAGGATCGCGGCTACCGCGGGCTGTCCTTCCTGTCGGCGGACGGGATCGTCGTCGAAGAGGTCAAGCGGGTCGAGGTCGGCAAGCCCGCCCCCGAGCCGTCCGACGACTGGCAGGTCGCGGTCAACGCCGAGGGCCAGCCTCGCGGCTGGCTGCGTCCTGGGTCCACTGTGGACGGTGAACTCGCGGAGACCGATCTCGTCGCGGGCGGATCCCTGTACGTCCAGGGTGCGCCGATCCGGGGCGCGCTCGACGCCGCGCTTTCGTCGCCCGCGAGCCTCGGTGTCGTGGTCGACGCCGACCAGAAGGTCCTCGGCGTGGTCAGAGCCCGGCAAGTCCTCGAGGTGATCGAAGCGCCGTCGCTGAGTTCCTGATGGGGGACTTCTTCGCGGAGCTCGGCCGCTACCTGGGCAGCGCCAACAACCGGTCGCAGTTCTTCGGCGACCTGCTCGACCACATCTACCTTTCGCTGGTCCCGCTGGCGCTGGGCCTGGTGATCGCGGTGCTGGCGGGTTGGCTCGGCCATCGCTACCGGGCCGTGTGCAACGTACTGCTCGTGGTGTCGAACCTGCTGTACACGATCCCGTCACTCGCCCTGTTCGTGGTGATCCCGGGCATCATCGGTTCGAAGATCCTCGACAGCGTCAACGTCATCGTCGCGCTCACCGTCTACACCGCCGCCCTGCTCGTGCGCCCGGTGCTGGACGCGCTCGACGCCGTCCCGCCGCACGTCGTCGCCGCGGCCACGGCGATCGGCTACAAACCCGCGCGCCGCTTCCTCGCCGTCGAGCTGCCGCTTTCGGTGCCGGTGCTCGCGGCGGGCGTCCGGGTGGCTTCGGTCAGCAACATCAGCCTGGTCAGTGTCGGCGCGCTGATCGGCACAGGCGGGCTCGGCGTGTTGTTCACCGACGGTTTCCAGCGCGAGTACTTCTCGCCGATCGTCGTCGGGATCGTCGCGACCCTGCTGCTCGCGCTGATCGTGGACCTGGTGCTGGTCCAGCTCCGCAATCTCCTCACACCCTGGGACCGGGTGGCGACCAAGGCGGGGGCGAAATGATCGGCGACGTCCTGAACTGGTTCGGCGACCCGGCCCACTGGCAGGGCGCGGACGGCGTCCCGGCCCGGCTGTTGCAGCATCTCGGCTTCACGGCGCTGGCACTGGTCTTCGCCCTGTTCATCGCGATCCCGCTCGGGCTCTACGTGGGGCACACGGGCCGCGGCGCGGTGCTGCTGGTGAGTGGCGGCAACGCGATCCGCGCGTTGCCGACGCTGGGGCTGGTGACCTTCCTGTTCCTGCTCTTCACCGAAAGCGAGCTCTCGACGATCATCGGGCTCGTGGTACTCGCCATCCCGCCGATCCTCGCCGGGACGTACGCGGGTCTCCAGGCGACCGACCACGGCGTGGTCGACGCGGCGCAGGGCATCGGAATGACCGGCTGGCAACGGTTGTGGAAGGTCGAGGTGCCCATCTCGCTGCCGCTGGTGCTCGGCGGGGTGCGGAACTCGGTGCTGCAACTGGTGGCGACGGCCGCCGTGGCCGCCTACGTCGGGCTCGGCGGGCTCGGCCGGTTCCTGCTCGACGGACTGGCCATTTTGGACTATCCGCAGGTGGTCGCGGGCGCGGTGTTGACGACGTTGCTCGCGGTCGTGCTCGACCTCGCGCTGGCGGGTGTCCAGCGAGTGCTGGTGCCCAAGGGAGTTCGGCTGGCGCAGGCCGCGAGCGGGAAGAAGGCGAAGGCATGAGGCGGAGGGTGGCGGCTCTGTTCGCCGGTATCGCTTTGCTCGCTGCGGGCTGTGGCAACCCGCTCGCCGGAGGCGCCGAGGGCGGGGCGACCGGCGACATCATCATCGGCGCGTCCGACGTCGGGGAAAGCCTTCTGCTGGCCCAGATCTACGCGGGCGCGCTGCGCAACGCGGGCGCCGAGAACGTGACCGTGCGCCCGCCCGTCGGCAGCCGCGAGGTCGTCGTCAAGGCCCTGCAGGACAAATCGCTTTCGGTGGTGCCGGACTACAGCGGCAACCTGTTGCGCTACTTCGACAAGGACACGCAGGCGACCACACCGCGGGACGTCTACGCGCAGCTGAAACAGAAGCTGCCTTCCGGGTTCGAGGTCCTCGAACAAGCGCCCGCGGAGGACAAGGATCTGCTGGTGGTGCGCAAGGAACTCGCCGATTCCGGGATCCGGACGTTCTCCGATCTGGGCAAGCGGTGCGGGGAATTCGTGTTCGGCGGTCCCGGCCAGTGGAGCAGCCGCTGGAAGGACAAGATCAAGGCGCTCTACGGCTGCGAGTTCGCCGAGATCCGCACGACCGACACCGGCGGCCCGGTCACGGTCGCCGCGCTGAAGTCGGGTGACATCCAGGTCGCGGATCTGTTCAGCACGTCGTCGTCGATCGCCGCGAACGGGTTCGTCCCGCTGGTGGACGACAAGAACATGTTCCCCGCGCAGAACATCGTGCCGCTTGTCGCGAAGGGGACGTTGTCGCCGAAGGAGGTCGACGCGTTGAACCGGGTTTCGGCGGTGCTCACGACCGACGAGCTGACCGAGTTGAACGTCCAGTTCAGCGAGGAGAAGCGCAACCCGCTCGACGTCGCCGAGGAGTTCCTGCGCCGGAACAACCTCCTCGCGCCCGCCTGACCCCATGCATTTCGTCCTCTGAACGCGGTCCTTGCGTGTGCAACTACCGCATTCAGAGGACTAAACGCGGGAGGAGGGCTAGAGGCGGTCGAAGGCGGGTGAGTAGCGGAACTCGCCCTGGAGACCGGGCGTGTACGCGCGCAGGGTGCGGACCTGGAAGTGCGGCGCCCATTCCGCGACCGGCGGCGTGATCCCGTGCCGCGAGGCGAGCACGAAGCCGAAGCGGGAGTAGTAGTTCGGGTCGCCCAGCAGGACCACGGCGCCGTAACCGAGCGCGTCCGCCGCGCCGAGCACGGCGTGCACGAGCGCGGAGCCGACGCCGGAAGCGTGATGCCGGGGCAGGACTCCGAGCGGGCCGAGACCGACCGTGGACTTCTCGTCGGAGCCGAGTTTGGCCGGGCTGCAGCAGACGTGCCCGACGACCTCCCTGTCGCGTTCGGCCACGATGGACAGTGCGCCGATCAGGTCACCGTCCTCCCGCAGTTCGTCGACGAGTTTCGCCTCGACCACCGGGACACTGAGTTTCTCGAACGCGGCCAGATGGACGGCGTGGATCGCCTCGCGGTCGGCCGGGGTTTCCTGTCGGAGCAGCATGCGCCCGAGTGTGCTCCATCCGAAGGTAGGATGGAAATCGATTTCCGCGCCGCGAGGTCGCGACTTTAGTAGGCGGCCATCCGTGTGTACTTCCACGGCGTTGAAACGGCCGAGGGGACGGAAAACGACCACCAGATGTGCGGATCCCCAATTCTTCGTGGGCCGTACGGCGGTAAAACGCGACTAAAGGCGGGGGCTGAACGGTGCCCGAGCTGCGTCGACGCGACGTCCATTACTACCGGGATGTCCGTAATGCAAGGTCTTCCTTGGGGTGAAACCGCGACTTAGTCTCAGCCTGCGCTCCTAAGTGGAACGCGCTTCACCTCTGAGTCACCCCAACGATCCGGCGGGCTTCGTCATGCCCGTGGGTCGACCCTGCCTGGGAGGAATATCTTGAACAATTCCCTGGGAACCTTGAAGAGACGACTGCCCGCCTTCGGTGTGGCCGCGGCCGTCGCCGTGCTGACGGCGCTGGGCGGCACCACCGTCGCGTCGGCGGCCGAGGGTTCGATCGTCAACGCGGGTAGCGACAAGGCGATCAAGGACAGCTACATCGTCGTGCTGAAGGACGGCTCGTCGGTCGAAGCCACCGCGAAGAGCGTGACCCAGCGCCACGGCGGCACGGTCGAGAAGACCTTCGCGTCTTCGGTCCGTGGTTTCTCCGGTGCGCTGACCGAAAAGCAGGCGAAGCGCGTCGCCGCCGACCCCGCCGTCGCGTACGTGGAGCAGAACCAGACCGTCTCGATCTCGGCGGACCAGCTGAACCCGCCGTCGTGGGGCCTGGACCGGGTCGATCAGCAGAGCCTTCCGCTCAACCAGAAGTACAGCTACAGCACCACGGCGTCGAACGTCACCGCGTACGTCATCGACACCGGCATCCTCACCACGCACCCGGACTTCGGCGGGCGCGCGACCCATGGCCGTGACACGGTCGACAACGACAACAACGCCACGGACTGCCAGGGCCACGGCACCCACGTCGCCGGCACCATCGGCGGTACCGCGCACGGTCTGGCCAAGGGGGTCAAGCTCGTCGCCGTCCGCGTGCTGAACTGCTCCGGTTCCGGGACGACCGCCGGCGTCATCGCCGGTGTCGACTGGGTGACCGCGAACGCCGTCAAGCCCGCCGTCGCGAACATGAGCCTCGGTGGTGGCGCTTCGACGACCCTCGACCAGGCCGTCCAGCGGTCGATCGCGGCAGGCATCACCTACGGTCTCGCGGCCGGTAACGACACCGGTGCCAACGCCTGCAACACCTCGCCCGCCCGCACGCCGGAAGCGATCACCGTCGGCTCGACGACGAACACGGACGCGCGGTCGAGCTTCTCCAACATCGGCACCTGCCTCGACATCTTCGCGCCGGGCAGCGGCATCACGTCGACGTGGCTGAACAACGGCACCAACACCATCAGCGGTACCTCGATGGCGACCCCGCACGTCGTGGGCGCGGCGGCCCTGTACGCCTCCGCCAACCCGACGGCCACGCCGAAGCAGGTCCGTGACGCGCTGGTCGCCAACGGCACCAAGGACAAGGTGACCAACCCGGGCACCGGGTCGCCGAACGTGCTGCTCTACACCGGCGCCGGCGGTGGCCCCGACCCCGAGCCGACCCCCTGTGGCACGCAGACCAACAGCGGCGTCGTCGCCATCCCCGACGCCGGTGCCGCGGTGACCAGCACGATCACCGTCGCGAACTGCGCCCGCAACGCCTCGGCCACCACCAAGGTCGCGGTGAACATCACGCACACCTACGTCGGTGACCTCGTCATCGACCTGGTCGCGCCGGACGGCAGCTCCTACCGCCTGAAGGGTTCGAGCAACGACTCGTCCGACAACATCAACACCACCTACACCGCCAACGTCTCGAGCGAGGCCGCGAACGGTGCCTGGAAGCTGAAGGTCCAGGACGTCTACCGGATCGACACCGGCACGCTCAACAGCTGGTCGCTGACCGTCTGATCCACCCCTGGAGTACGTGAAGGCCCCCTTCCTCCTGCTGGGAAGGGGGCCTTCCCGTCTCCGGAGAGTGATTCGGCGCCCAGTTGCGGCGTTCGTCCACTAAGGACCTTCGCGAGGCTTTAACCTCTCCGCATGCAGCCCGGACCGCCCTATCAGCAGGGACCTCAGCAGCCGTATCCGCCGCAGGGATATCCGGGGTATCCGCCGCCCGGATACGGCCCGCCGCCCAAGAAGTCGAACACCGGGCTCATCGTCGGCCTCGTCATCGGCGCGGTCGTGCTGCTCGGCGGTGGCGGGGTCGCGGCCTTCCTGCTGCTGTCCGACTCCGGTTCGTCGTCGACCGCGGCGCCGACGTCGTCCAAGAAGACCGGTCCGCCGGACAAGTACTCCAAGCTGCCCACCTGCCAGAAGATCGGGACCGGGGTGAGGAACCTGCCGCCGCTCGAAACCCCGAAGGGCGAGGAGCCGGCGAGCACCTCGAACAACGACATCATCTACACCGCGTCGTCGTGTTCCTGGCGCGAATACGGGGCTCCGTCGGCTTCGGTGACCATGTACCTGGCGAAGTCGAAGGAATCGGGCACGGGTGCCGGCGAGGACTGGGCCAAAGCGGGCTACGACAATGCCATGCGGGACGGCGGCGAAGTGATCCCCACCCTCGCCAAGGCGACGAAGGCCGGCTATAACGACATCCGGTCCGATGGGCAGTGCTCGATCAAGCTCTACCAAGGCAACGTCGAAGCGCAGATCATCGTGAGCGGCGCCGACCCGTCCAAACCGCTCGACCAGACGCTGTGCAAGGAGAACGCCTTGAAGGTCGCGAAGGCGACCTCCGAGGCGATCGGTTAGCCGATTTCGGTGACCTGGACCTGCCCGGTCGGCCCGTCGCCGAACGGGTTCTCCCAGCCGTGCCACTCCGCGGCGAGGACGTAGAGCGAACGCCCGTCCTCGCCGCCGAGCGTGCAGGAGAAACAGCCTCGGTCGGCTTCGACCTTCTGAAGCACTTCGCCTCCTTCGCGGACGCGGACGCAGTGCTTGCCCGCCACGTCCGCGTACCAGACGGCGCCGTCGGCATCGAGGCAGATGCCGTCCGGGTGGTCGCCGCCGAGCTCGGCCCATACCCGCCTGCCGGACAGCGAGCCGTCCTCGGCGATGTCGAACGCGGTGAGCCTGCTGCCGTACGACTCGGCGACGATCAGCGTCGCGTCGTCGGGCGTGACGGCCATGCCGTTGCCGAACAGGATGCCGTCGGCGACCTGGCGCATCTCGCCGTCGGGGGTGACGACGGCGATGGCGCCCGGCGCCTGGAAGTCGTTCATCCCGTTGACGAAGGCGTTGCCGCGGCCGTCGACCACGACCTCGTTCCAGAGGGAGGCGACCGGGCTCAGATCCGCGTAGGTGCTCAGGTCCGCGTTGAGCAGGCGAGCGTTCGGGCCGTCGACGATGAGAAGGCGGCCGTCGGGGAGCCAGTCGAAGGTGATCGGCATCGCGGTCGGCACGTTCGCGATCAGTTCGCTCTCACCGCCGGGCGTGACCGCGAGGATCTGACCGCCGCCCCAGTTCGCCAGCCAGAGGCGGCCGTCGTGCCAGCGGGCGGATTCGGGGAGCTTGAGGCCGTCGAGCAGGGTCTTCATGGTGTCTCCTTCGGTCGTTTGCCCACTACACGAACGGGCCTCACCGTTTTCGACACCCCAACGCCGTGAAGGCCTCCTTCCCTACCTTGAGAGTAGGGAAGGAGGCCTTCACGGACTTCTAGGCGATCAGTCGAAGGCCCGCGCGATCAGCGCCTTCTGCTCGACCTCGTGCACCTTGGACGAACCGGCCGACGGCGCCGCCATCGGACGACGCGACACGACGTCCAGGCTGGAGAACACCTCCGGGAGTTTCCGCGGCAGGTTCAGGCCGAAGAACGGCCACGCACCCTGGTTCTCCGGCTCCTCCTGGACCCAGACCGCGGGAGCGCCGTTGTAGCGCTCGAGCGCCGCCAGCAGCTTCTTCTTCGGTAACGGGTAGTACTGCTCGACCCGCACGATCGCGATGTCGTTCGCCTCGCGCTTGGCGCGCTCGGCCACCAGCTCCCAGTACAGCTTGCCGGAGGTCAGCAGGACCTTGCGCACCTTCGACGGGTCGACGTCGGCGTCGTCGATGACCGACATGAACTTCGACTGGCCGGTGAAGTCCTCGACCGCCGAGGTCGCCGCCTTGTTGCGCAGCATCGACTTGGGGGTGAAGACCACCAGCGGCCGGTTGACCCCGTCGAGGGCGTGACGGCGGAGCAGGTGGAAGTAGTTCGCCGGCGTGGACGGCACCGAGACGGTCATCGAGCCTTCGGCGCACAGCGAGAGGAAGCGCTCGATACGGCCGGAGGTGTGGTCCGGGCCCTGGCCTTCGTGGCCGTGCGGCAGCAGCAGCACGACGTCGGAGAGCTGGCCCCACTTGGCCTCGCCGGAGGAGATGTACTCGTCGATGACGGTCTGCGCCCCGTTGACGAAGTCACCGAACTGCGCTTCCCACATGACCAGCGCTTCGGAGTTGGCCACGGAGTAGCCGTATTCGAAGCCGACCGCCGCGTACTCGGACAGCGCCGAGTCGTAGATCATCACGCGGCCCTGGCCGTCGGCCAGGTTCTGCAGCGGCGAGTACTCCTGGCCGGTCTTGCGGTCGATCAGCACCGAGTGGCGCTGGGTGAAGGTGCCGCGGCGGGAGTCCTGGCCGGACAGCCGCACCAGGCGGCCTTCCATGGCCAGCGAACCGAAGGCGAGCAGCTCACCGAACGCCCAGTCGATGCCGCCCTCACGGGACATCTTGTGGCGGCGTTCCATGACCGGCTTGACCCGCGGGTGCGGGGTGAAGCCCTCGGGCACGTTGAGGAACGCGTCGCCGATGTGCTCGATGACCTCGGTGGTGGTCGCCGTGGGCACCTTCGCCGGGACCTGCTGCTCCTCCTCGACCGAGGGGCTGGCCTTCGCCGGGTGCTTCTCCAGCTCGCGGACCTCGTTGAACACGTGCTCCAGCTGGCTGGAGAAGTCGCGCAACGCGGCTTCGGCCTCGTCGACGGAGATGTCGCCGCGGCCGATCAGCGATTCGGTGTAGGTCTTCCGGACCGAACGCTTCGTGTCGATGATGTCGTACATCGCCGGCTGCGTCATCGAGGGGTCGTCGCCCTCGTTGTGGCCGCGGCGGCGGTAGCAGATCAGGTCGATCACGACGTCCTTGTGGAACGCCTGGCGGTAGTCGACGGCCAGCTTGGCCACCCAGTGCGCGGCCTCGGGGTCGTCGCCGTTCACGTGGAAGATCGGCGAGCCGATCATCTTGGCGACGTCGGTGGCGTACTGGCTCGAACGAGAGTGCTCGGGCGCGGTGGTGAAGCCGACCTGGTTGTTGACGATGACGTGCACGGTGCCGCCGGTGCGGTACCCGCGCAGCAGCGCGAGGTTCAGCGTCTCGGCCACGACACCCTGGCCCGCGAAGGCCGCGTCGCCGTGCATCAGGACAGGCAACACAGTGAAGCCCCCTGTGTCACTGTCACCCTTGTCGAGGATGTCCTGCTTCGCGCGGACGATGCCCTCGAGGACCGGGTCGACGGTCTCCAGGTGCGACGGGTTCGCGGTCAGCGACACCTTGGTCTCGCCGTCGCCGAACATGCGGAAGTACTTGCCCTCGGCGCCGAGGTGGTACTTCACGTCACCGGAACCGTGCGCCTGGCCCGGGTCGAGGTTGCCCTCGAACTCCTGGAAGATCTGCGCGATCGGCTTGCCGACGATGTTCGCGAGCACGTTCAGGCGGCCGCGGTGCGGCATGCCGATGACGACCTCGTCGAGTTCGTGCTCGGCGGCCTTGTCCAGCAGCGTGTCGAGCAGCGGGATCGCCGTCTCGCCGCCTTCGAGGGAGAACCGCTTCTGGCCGACGTACTTGGTCTGCAGGAAGGTCTCGAACGCCTCGGCGGCGTTGAGCTTCGAGAGCACGTACTTCTGGACTGCGGGGTCCGGCTTCTCGTGCGGGATCTCGACGCGGTCCTGGATCCAGCGGCGCTCCTCGGGGTCGAGGATGTGCGTGTACTCGATGCCGACGGTGCGGCAGTACGAGTTGCGCAGCACGCCGAGGATGTCGCGCAGCTTCATCCGCTCCTGGCCGGCGAAGCCGCCGACCGGGAACTCGCGGTCCAGGTCCCACAGGGTCAGGCCATGGGAGAGGACGTCGAGGTCGGCGTGGCTGCGCTGCCGGTAGTTCAGCGGGTCGGTGTCGGCCATCAGGTGACCGCGCATGCGGAAGGCGTCGATCAGCTCGATCACGCGCGCGGTCTTGTCGACCGGGCCGTCCGGGATGTCGGCGACCCAGCGGATCGGCTCGTAGGGCAGGCGCAGGCTGGTGAAGACGTCGTCGTAGAAGCCGTCTTCGCCGAGCAGCAGCTCGTGGATGCGCTTGAGGAACTCGCCCGACTCCGCGCCCTGGATGATGCGGTGGTCGTAGGTCGAGGTCAGCGTCATGATCTTGGAGACGCCGAGGTCGACCAGGGCCTTCTCGCTGGTGCCCTCGAAGTGCGCCGGGTACTGCATGGCGCCGACGCCGATGATCGCGCCCTGGCCCGCCTGCAGGCGCGGCACCGAGTGGTTGGTGCCGATGCCGCCGGGGTTGGTCAGCGAGATCGTGGTGCCGGCGAAGTCGTCGGCGGTCAGCTTGCCGTTGCGGGCCTTCTTGACGATCTCCTCGTAGGCCTGCCAGAACTGCATGAAGGTCATGTTCTCGGTGGCCTTGATGGAGGCCACGACGAGCGTGCGGGCGCCTTCCTTGCCCTTCATGTCGATCGCGAGACCGAAGTTCACGTGCTCCGGCGTGACCGCGAACGGCTTCCCGTCGATCAGCTGGTAGTGCCGGTTCATGTTCGGGAAGTTCTTCAGCGCGCGGACCATCGCGTACCCGATGAGGTGCGTGAAGGAGATCTTGCCGCCGCGCGTGCGCTTGAGGTGGTTGTTGATGACGATGCGGTTGTCGGCCATCAGCTTCGCCGGGACCGCGCGCACACTCGTGGCCGTCGGCACGGACAGCGAGGCGTCCATGTTCTTCGCGATCGCCGCCGCGGCGCCGCGGAGCTGCTTCGACTCCGGCTCGGCGTCCTTCTCGGCGGGGGCCTTCTCAGCCGCCTTGGGCGCGGCCTTGGGTGCCGCCGCCTTCGCCTCGGTCTTCGGGGCCGTCTTCGGCGCAGCCTTCGCCGGGGCGGTCTGCTTCGCGGTGGACTCGGCGTTGCGGACCGTTTGCGGCGTCGGCTTGGCGGCCTGGCCGTTGGTGTCCGGGCTCCCCTTCGCGGTCTCCGCAGAGGTCTGACGTGCGTCGTCAGCCTTCGCCTGCGCGTCCTGCGTTGGCTTGAAGTCCGCGAAGAAGTCGTGCCAGGCGGCATCGACTGAGCTGGGGTCGGCAAGGAACTGGTCGTACATTTCCTCGACGACCCACTCGTTGGGGCCGAATTGTGACGCAGGGCTGCTGCTGGACACGGCTTGGACTCGCCTCTATCCGTCTCGAGATCTTGAACACCGCTGATGCGCCTACCAGGCTAACCCCCTCGGTCGCGGCCGTGTGATGGAACTGGCCTGTGTGAGGCGTGGCGCACTAGGTGATGGGTCACTGTCTCGATCAAGAGACCGAAAATCGGCCCCGTCCGCGTCCTGCTGGGGAGCAAGGGACCTTTGCTCTCGTTTTCACCGTCCGTGCTGGTCAGGTCACTGTCCCGTCGGCAAAGGTTGGCTGGGACGTCGTGCCCGGACAGCCTGGAGTTCACGTCAGGGGGTTTCCCTGGGTGGAGGATGCGGCCGGTGTCGTGCCGGCCGCCGATCGTCCGCGAGGTGGTGGCAGCCGATGTGGCTGGACGAGTGCCCGTCGTTCTGGGACGAGGGGCGTGTGCGCCCGCTGGTCACCGAGTCCGGCAAGGTCGTGCTGATGTGCGACTCGTGCTCGGCGGTCTGGCCGACGCTCGCCGACTTCAAGGAGATGGAGCACGTCGAGCCCGACGAGCCGGACTGGACGGTGACGGCCGGGGTGCATGTCCGGCCGGGGACCGTCCGCTGGGCTTCGGCTCAGGACCTCGAGGTCGCCGGGATGAGCGGCCTCGAGTGGCGGCCTTAGCCGGGGTACGGACGCTCCGCGGGTAGCAGCGCTTCGGCGTCTTCGATGCGGTTCGTCGCGACCAGGGCGCCGACCTCGCGCATGACCGGGGTGACGTCGGTGACCACCGTGATCCATTTGTCGACATAGCGATCGACGGCTTCGCCGCTCAGGCCCATCTGGAGCGAACGGTGCTTCAGGGTACCGAGCCGGATGCTGCGTTCCGGATCCCACTGGATACGGACCGGGCTGGCCCTGACCTCGTCCTGCCACGTCTTCAGGTCGGGGTGGACGTCGGGGTCGAAGTGGCTGAGCGCCGCGTGTTCGAGCGCCCACGCGAAACCCTCGCGGGTGATGTCGAGGGCGAGTACGCGCTCTTGGCCGGGCTTCGCGGCCCAGCCGCAGCGGTACGCCATCCAGAGGAAGGACGGCTTGATCCAGGTCATGCGTTCGCGTTTGAACGGCGGCACGAAAGTGCCCGCCTCCAGTGCGGCGTCGGCGATGGCCGGCGAGTACGCCTGATAGACGCGGATGGTGGTCTCGGTGTGCACGGCGCGGATCTGCCGCGCCGGGATCTCTTCGTTCATTTCCCGTGCAGCGTGGCAGACGCCGGTGTCGGCGCGCGACCGAAATTCCCTTGCCCGTCGGGTCATGCTGAACGCATGGCATTGCTGCGCAAGGGTTCGCGACGGATCGTGGTCGACGAGACCGCTTATCGGTGGATCGTCCGGCGGAAGCCCACCTACGCACAGGACGGCGGATATTTCCTTTCGTACGGGGTGGAATTGGAGGACGCGCGGGGTGCCGTTCTGGTGGTCCGGACGGATCACGCGCATCCGGTGAACTACATGGGGGTGCCGTCGAAGGCCGTGCTGCCTTCGGATGTCGAACGGGCGATCCGGCTGGCGCTGGCGCGAGGGTGGGAGCCGTCGGCTCCGGGGGCGCAATTCCAGCTGGATCTCTCCGCCGCGTGAACGGCGTTTCGGGCTGGAACCCGAATTGCCGCTCGCGACACCCTCCGCCGGAGCCGCGTTCCTGGTGAGCGGGGGCGGATGTCGTGAGTGGTAAGGACGGTTCTAGTACTCCAGCTGTAGATCGTGATGGTGCTGGTTGACCCGCTGAGATGGGTGCGGCCACCGTAGTGATCATGGGTGTTTGTGAGGACAACTCAAGATCGTGTGGTGGCCGCGGCTATCAGCGTAGACGTTGTGCGGTGGCAGGCGTTGCTGGGTGAGGGTTTAGGTCGTGTTGCGGGCCGGTTCGCGCGGGTGGAGCCGCGTCGGCGGGCGGGCCGGTTCGTGGCGGGCCTGTTGTCGGGGTTGTCGCGGGTGAATTGCTGGACGATCGCCGAGCGGGTCGGGGAACGGACCCCGGACGGGATGCAGCATCTGCTGTCGCGGGCGAGCTGGGATGCCGACGGCGTCCGTGATGACCTGCGTGGCTGGGTGCTGGAGCACCTCGCCGATTCGGATGCGGTGCTGGTCATCGACGAGACCGGGGATCTGAAGAAAGGCACCGAGACGGTCGGGGTGCAGCGGCAGTACACCGGCACGGCGGGGCGGATCGAGAATTCGCAGATGTCGGTGTTTCTCACCTATTCGGCGCGGCGTGGGCACACGCTGATCGATCGGGAGCTCTACCTCCCGGCGAGCTGGTCGCGGGACCCGGGGCGGCGGGAACGCGCGGGTGTCCCGGCCGGAACCGGGTTCGCCACGAAGTCGGCGCTGGCCTTGTCGATGATCATCCGTGCGTTGGACGCGGGCACGCCCGCGAAATGGGTGACCGGGGATGAGGCCTACGGCAAAGACGGCGCTGGGCTGCGGGATCCGCTCGAGACCCGGGAACAGGCCTATGTGCTGGCCGTGGCCTGCGACCACCGTGTTCCCGGCCCGGACGGCAACGTCCGCGTCGACGAGCTGGCCGGCCGGCTCCCGAAACGAGCGTGGCAGAAACTCTCCGCCGGGCCCGGCGCGAAAGGACATCGCTACTACCTCTGGACACGGATCCGACTGAACCCGGCCGGGAAATCCGGGCATCACTGGGTCTTGATGCGCCGGAACCGGCGGACCGGCGAGACCGCGTTCTACCGCTGCTACAGCCCGCATCCGGCGTCGCTGCCCGAGCTCGCCCGGATCGCGGGGCGCCGCTGGACCATCGAGGAAACCTTCCAGACCGGCAAAGAACTCACCGGCCTCGACCAGCACCAGGTGAGGACCTGGACCTCCTGGTATCGCTGGACCACCCTGGTCATGCTCGCGCACGCCTTCCTCGCCATCGTCAGCGCTCACGCCCGCGCCGACACCACCCCGGGCCTGATCTCGTTGACACGCAACGAGATCAGGCACCTCTACAGCAAACTCGTCATCGAACCGGCCTACACCACCATCGACACCCTGGGCTGGTCGCAATGGCGACGCCGACACCAGCACCGAGCCAAAACAAGCCACTACCAGCGACGACACCAAGATCACGATCTACAGCTGGAGTACTAGCCGTCCTTACCACTCACGAGGGGACCTGGGCCAGCCTGAACGTGCCGTTGCCGGCGTTCTGGTGTCCGTGAAGGCCTCCTTCCCTACCTTGAGCGTAGGGAAGGAGGCCTTCACGGACCCGCGACCGACCGGCAGCCACCTCCGGTAGGTACGCAAGACACCGTTGGCTCTAACCGTCCTTACCACTCACGAGGCCCAGAACCGGCGATGTCACGTGACTGACCGGACGACACACGTGATCCGGTGGACGACACGCGTGACTGGACGGACGACACGATCGCGGCCGGGGTTCCGCCACGAGTCGTCCGCCCGATCACGTGTGTCGTCCATCCAGTCACGCGAAACCGCCACCACTCACGAAAGCTGGTCAGCCCAAGGACCAAAGGCGCGCGTAGTGACCGTCCGCCGCGAGCAGTTCCGCGTGCGTGCCCTGTTCGATGATCCGGCCGTGGTCCAGCACCACGATCCGGTCCGCCTTGGCGGCGGTGGCGAGGCGGTGCGCGACCACGAAGGTCGTGCGGCGGCGCGCGAGCTGCTCCGTCGCGCGCAGGACGGCGGCTTCGGTGGACGGGTCGAGGGCCGCGGTCGCCTCGTCGAGCAGGAGGACGTCCGGATCCACGAGTTCGGCGCGGGCGAGGGCGACGAGTTGCCGTTGTCCCGCCGAAAGAGACCGTCCGCGTTCGCCGACGGGCTGATGGAAACCGGCAGGGAGCGCGGCGACGCCGTCGAGCGCGCCGACCGACCGTACCGCTTCCTCGACCTCCGCGTCCGTCGCGGAAGGCCTGCCGTAGCGGACATTGTCCGCCACAGTTCCCGAGAACAGATGCGCTTCCTGCGGTACCACGCCCATCCTCGTGCGCAGTGCGGCCAGGTCGTACTCGCGGATGTCCGTGCCGTCGATCCGGACCACGCCGCCTGTCGCGTCGTAGAAGCGCGCGACGAGCTTCACCGCCGTCGACTTCCCGGCGCCAGTCGCACCGACCAGGGCGACTGTCTCCCCGGGTGCGACCTCCAGCGTCAGTTCCTTCAGCGCGGGCTCATCCGTTGCGGTGTAAGCGAAATCGACGTCCTTGAAGGAGACTTCACCACGCAGCCGCTCCGGGACCGGGACCGGGTTTTCCGCCGCCGGAACGGAGGTCGGCGTGCGCAGCAGATCGCCGATGCGCGTCAGGCCGACCCGCGCCTGCTGGTAGCCGTCGAACACCGAGGACAGCTGCTGGATCGGCGAGAAGAACTGACCCAGGTACAACAGGAACGCCACCAGCACACCGGCCGACAGCGTGCCCGCCGCCACCCGGTTCGCGCCGACGATCAGCACGACCACCTCGGCCAGTCCGGAAAGCATTGCAGCGAAAGGAAAGTACGTCGCGACATAGCGCTGGGCCCGCAGCCGTGAACGCCGGTACTCGTCGCTGCGTGAAGCGAACTTCTCCGCCGTCCGCTCCTCGCGGGTGTACGCCTGCGCGACCCGCAGCCCGTTCACGTTCTCCTGCATGTCCGCGTTGACGACACTGACCCGTTCCCGGGCTTCGGTATACGCCTTGGACGACGCCCGGCGGAAGATCACCGTCGCCACGATGAGGATCGGCAGCACCGCGAGCGCGTACGTCGCCAGCCCGATGTCGGTGATCATCAGCGCCGCCGCGATCCCGACCAGTGTCAGCGCGCTCACCACGGCCTGCGCGACGCCGGTCTGCAGGAACGTCGAGAGCGCGTCGACGTCGGTCGTCATCCGGGTCATGATCTTCCCGGACAGTTCGCGTTCGTAGAAGTCGAGCCCGAGCCGTTGCAGATGGGCGTAACTGCGGACGCGCAGCGAATACAGCACCGTCTCGCCGACCCGCGCGGTCATCCTGGTCTGGAGGTAGACCACCAGCCAGTCCGTGAGGATCACCAGCGCGCCGATGACGGCGGCCAGCCAGATCACCGCCTCCGCCCCGGCGCGCACCCCGTTGTCGATGCCGTGCTGGTAGAGCGCGGGCATCGCGATGGTGGCCAGCGCGTCCGCCGCGACCAGTCCGATCACCACGGCCAGCGGGCCGCGTACCGGTTTCAGCAGCCGGCCGAGGCGGAACTTCGGTTCGGGCGTGGTGACATCGGTGCCCGGCAGGCGCGGGACGTCGGTGGCGGGCGGCAGTTTCCGGACGCCTTCGACGAGTTCGGGGCTGGGCGGCAGGTCGACGTCCCATTCGCCGCCGGTGCCCTTTCGCTCACCCGGCAGCTCGTCGGCCTTGTCCTGCTCCGGCCACAGCGCCGGGGTGATTCCCGAGGGGCCGCAGTCCAGGCCTTCGCAGCGATGTGGCTCCTCGACGTCGTCACCCGGGCCCGCGACGAGTTCGCGGAACAGCGGACAGCGCGCGAGCAGCTCCTCCTCGGTGCCGACGTCGACGACGCGGCCCTTGTCGAGCACGGCGATCCGGTCGGCGAGGGCGAGGGTGGAGCGGCGGTGCGCGATCAGCAGTGTCGTCCGGCTCGCGGTGACCGACCGCAGCGTGTCGTGGATCGCGGCCTCGGTGACCGTGTCGATGGCGGAGGTCGCGTCGTCGAGGACCAGCACGCGCGGATCGGTCATCAGCGCCCTGGCGAGGCCGAGCCGCTGTCGCTGGCCGCCCGAAAGCGTGAGGCCGCGCTCGCCGACGAGGGTGTCGTAGCCGTCGGGGAGGCGCTGGATGAACTCGTCCGCCTCCGCCGCCCGCGCGGCCGCGCGGATCTCCTCGTCGCTCGCGTCCGGCCTGCCGTAGGCGATGTTGTCTCGTACCGACGAGGAGAAGAGGAACGCCTCCTCGAAGACCACGCCGATGACGCTGCGCAGTTCTCGCTGCCGGACCTCGCGGACGTCGAGGTCGCCGACCTGGACCGAGCCGCTGTGCACGTCGTAGAACCGGGGGAGCAGCAAGGAGATCGTCGACTTGCCGGAACCGGCCGTGCCGACCAGCGCGAGCGTCTCGCCCGGCCGGGCCTCCAGGGTGAGACCGTCGAGGACGGGATCCGACCGCGTGTAGCCGAAGGAGACGTCCTCCAGCCGGACGCCGAGCGGTCCTTCGGGCAGCGGCCGCGCGTCCGGGCTGTCGACTACGTCCGGCTGCGCGTCGATCAGTTCGTTGACCCGTTCCGCGCCCGCCCTGGTCAGCTGGGCCTGCACGACGAGGCTCGAGATCATCCGTGCCGGGCCGATCAGGATGGACAGATAGGTCGCGAACGCCAGGAAGGTGCCGAGGCTGACTTCACCCTTCAACGCGAGGATGCCGCCGACCGCCAGTACCGCGACCTGACCCGCCGCGGGGAGCGCGGCCGTCGTGGCCGTCGGCAACGACGAGAGCCGGGCCGCGCGCATGCGTTCCGCGAAGAGCTTCTTCGCCGTCTTCTCCAGCTTCGCGACTTCGCGCGCCTCCTGGCCGAAGCCCTTCACGACGCGTACGCCGGTGACGGTCTCCTCGACCTGCTGCGCGACGTCGGCCGCGCGCTGCTGGGCCGCCCACGTCGCCGGGAAGAGCCGCTTCCGGCTCACCGCCATGATGATCGCGATCGCGGGGGCGACCACCATCGCGATCAGGGTCAGCGTCGGCGACATCCACAGCATCGCGCCGAGCGACAGCAGCGCGAAGATCACCGAACCCGCCGAAAGCGGCACCTGCATCAGGACCGACGTGACCAGCTGCAGATCCGAGATCGCGCGGGAGGCGACCTGGCCGGTGCGCAGCGCGTCCTGTTTGCCGCCGTCGAGCCGGGAGACCGCGTTGAACACCTGGCGGCGCAGATCATGCTGGACATCGAGGGCCAGCCGCCCGCCGACGTACCGGCGGGCGAAGGCGTTGCCGAAGGTCAGCACCTGCAGCACCGCCATCACCGCGGCGAGCAGGCCGAGCCGGGAGGTGTCGCCCGCGACGGCGTCGTCCAGCGCCTCGCGGATCAGCAGCGGACCGGCGGCCTGCAGCCCGACGCCGATGATCGCCGCGCCCAGCGAGAGCACGACGAGCCAAGGATGTTTCCAGCACGAAGCGGCCAGGCGGCGGATCCAGCCTCCGGTGGGCGCGGGGGCGGTCTCACGAGCCGGACTGGCTTGACGCGGACGAGGTGGAGCAGTGGTCACCCCGCAAGCCTATGCGTCCGCACCGACAGGACCGGCCGGTTCGCGCAGGGCCGAACGCCATGAAAGGTCCTTTCCTTGCGAAATTTGCAAGGAAAGGACCTTTCATAGCGGTTGGGTGAGGCAGCTGTGACCTACGTGATGTCCTTCTTCTGGTTCACGGCCCAGCCGGCCAGGAAGAAGATCATCGTCCAGCCGAAGAAGATCAGCGCCGAGGCCCACCACGAGAACGCGCCGGGCGCACCGGCCGCGTACTGCAGCGCCCACGCGGTCTCGTCCTGCAGGCCGGGCACCTTCACGCCGGCGGCGCCGAACGCCTCGGCGCCGATGGCGCCCACGATGCCGTTGACCGTGCCGTTCGGCAGGACCCCGCCCAGCCACGTGATGTCGGCGGCGCCGAACATGACGAACACCAGGACGTTCTCGACCACCAGCATCCAGATGGTCAGCGTGATGATGCTGCCGACCACGCTGCGCCAGACCGCGCCGACCCCGATGCCGAACAAGGTCGCCAGGATCGTCGCGAGGACACCCGCGCCGAGCACGCCCAGCCACTGGCCCGCCGTCGGCAGGCGCGCGCTGTCGACCGTGATCACGGTGCCGAGGCTCGCCGCGCCCACGATGATCACACCGTAGATCGCACCCCAGGCGATGTAGGTGATCATCTTCGCGCTCAACGCCGAAACCCGGTTCGGGGCGGTGAGGAACGTCGTGGTGATCGTCTTCTTCGTGTACT
This sequence comes from Amycolatopsis sp. NPDC043885, assembly GCF_056435685.1. Taxonomy (NCBI): domain Bacteria; kingdom Bacillati; phylum Actinomycetota; class Actinomycetes; order Pseudonocardiales; family Pseudonocardiaceae; genus Amycolatopsis; species Amycolatopsis sp. NPDC043885. The sequence continues at coordinate 161,149 of NZ_JBWKEA010000006.1, read as the reverse complement.
CGCCGGCGAGGGCGAAGACACCGAAGATGATCGGGATCATCGTGCCGATGTTGATGCCGTGCCCGAGGGCGAGCAGGCCGACGGGCAGTTCGCCGGTCGAGATGCCGAGCGCCTCGGTCAGCTCACGGGTGTCGGAGCGGCCGAGGAAGTCGCTGAAGTCGTTGGTGACCATGCCCCAGAACAGGGCGAACGCGAAAGCGAAGACCACCGCGGGGATCATCAGCGCCCACCACGCCTTGAGCGTGAGCGTCTTGCGGAACTCCGCCTTGATCAGGTTGCCCATCAGCCCTGGCCTCCCCAGCCCTCGTTCTGGCCCTGCTGCTGCGCCTGCTGCTGAGGCGGCGCCTGCTGGTACTGCGGTTGCTGCGGCGGCTGGCCCTGCTGCTGGAACTGCTGCGGAGGCGCGAAACCGGGCGGCGGCGTGTTCTGCGGCGCGTAGCCGGGAGGCGGCCCCTGATAACCGGGCGGCGGGCCCTGATATCCCGGAGGCGGACCCTGGTAGCCCGGCGGCGGGCCCTGCTGGAAACCGGGCGGCGGCGCGGCGTACTGACCCTGCGTCAGCTGGAAGAACATCCGCTCCAGATCCGCCGTCTCCTCCTGCATGCCGTAGACCGCGATGCTCGCCTTGGCCGAGATGTCACCGATCTGCTGCACCGTCGCGCCGGACACCGCGACCCGGCCGTCCGGCATCGGCGAGACCTGCGTGATCCCCGCCTCCTGCAACGCGGCGACGAGGCCGTTCGCGTCGGCGGACTGCACCAGCACCCGGGACTGGTTGCTCTTGCGCAACTGGTCCAGCGAGCCGTTGTAGCGCGTCATGCCCTGGCTGATGATCACGACCTGGTCGATCGTCTGCTCCACCTCGTTCAGAAGGTGGCTCGAGACCAGCACCGTGCGCCCCTCACGCGCGTACGCGCGCAGGAAGTTCCGAAGCCACAGGATGCCTTCGGGATCGAGCCCGTTCGTCGGCTCGTCCAGCACCAGCACCTGCGGATTCCCCAGCAACGCCGTCGCCAGCGCCAGCCGCTGCCGCATACCGAGCGAGAACCCGCCCGCCTTGCGGTCCGCCGCCGACGAAAGACCCACCAGCCCCAGGACCTCGTCCACCCGCTGATCCGGCATCCCGATCGCCGCCGAGTACACGCGCAGGTGATTCCGCGCCGTGCGTCCCGGGTGGAAACCCTCGTTCTCCAGCACCGAACCGACGACCCGCGCCGGATTCCCCAGCTGGTCGTGCGGGCGCCCGTTGATGGTCGCCGTGCCGTTCGTGGGCGTCACCAGCCCGAGCAGCATCCTCAGCGTCGTGGTCTTCCCGGCCCCGTTGGGCCCCAGGAAGCCGGTCACCGAACCCGGCTCCACCGTGAAGCTCAGATTCTGGACCGCGTTGACCGCACCGAACTGCTTGCTCAGGTTCTGCACCGCGATGCGGCCACTGCCGTCGTGCATACCGTCCCCTTTTGTTGACGAAGGCCGATCACGCGACATCCTGCCTCACGGGGTGAGTTCGCACCCGAGGAAGGGGTCAATCCGCCGAAAGCGACCTTCGTCACGTTCGGCACGGTGACGACTCGGTCCTCCGGCGCACCCGTCGCTGCGCCGAATGGCCGCTGACTACCGGTTATGCGCCGCCAAGCATGGAAAATCACCGACCATGAAGAGGGGCGGTGAACAAATAATTCGGAAGACATGGCAACCCCATGCAGCGCGACGGCGACTTATTGCCTACGATGGAGGAGGCGGCCCGCTCCCAGTGACCCCCAGGCTGGTCGAGCGGGCCGCCCTCAGCCCCTTTGCCCCACTTCGGTCGACGTTGGCGCGTCTTCCCGAAGGTGGGGCTTTGTCGTATCACCCGGGGGGCCGAGCCCCCCCCGGACCCCCGCGGTGCGGTCGGCGGCGGTTGGCGGGTGGGTCGGCCTAGGGCGCGGGGCGCCCTGGCCAGGTGAGAGAGCTACGGGTGTGCCGGTGGCTCGTTCGGTGTCCCCAATGCCACATCGGAGACGCTCAGTGTCTCCAATGTCGCATTGGGGACTTCCTCGTTCGGCCTCGAAGCCACCGACGCCCGGAACGCCACGTTGCCTTGTCCCTTGAGTAACCGTCCCTGCCCACGAGCTGTCGTCGCGCGGAAAGGAGCGAGGGACCTTTGCGCACCGGGGTGGCAAAGATCCCTCGCGTGGGAGTGTGGCGTGGGGGGTCAGGCCAGGACGTCGGCCAGGTCGGTGGCGGCCAGGCCGTGCGCGGCGGCGACGGGGGCGTTGGTCAGGGCGCCCGCGTGCGTGTTGAGGCCCTTCGCCAGCGAAGCGTCGGCCTGCAGCGCCTTCTGCCAGCCGTGCTCCGCCAGCTGCACGGCGTACGGCAGCGTCACGTTGGTCAGGCCGTAGGTCGACGTCCGGGGCACCGCGCCCGGCATGTTCGCGACGCAGTAGAACACCGACTCGTGGACCTTGTAGGTCGGCTCGTCGTGCGTGGTCGGCCGCGAGTCGGCGAAGCAACCGCCCTGGTCGATCGCGATGTCGACCAGCACGCTGCCCGGGCGCATCTGCGAAACGAGTTCGTTCGAGACCAGCTTCGGCGCCTTCGCGCCGGGCACGAGTACCGCGCCGATGACCATGTCGGCCTCCAGCACGGACTGCTCCACCGACAGCGCGTTCGAGGTCACCGTGCGGATGCGGCCGCCGAAGTCGTTGTCGATCTGACGGAGCCGGTCGACGTTGGTGTCGAGGATCTCGACGTCCGAGCCGAGGCCGAGCGCGACCCGCGCCGCGTTGAGGCCCGCGACACCGCCGCCGATGACGACCACGCGCGCCGGGTGCACGCCGGGGATGCCGCCGGGCAGCACGCCGCGGCCACCGCTCGGCTTCATCAGCGAGAACGCGCCCACCTGCGGGGCCAGCCGTCCGGCCACCTCGGACATCGGCGCGAGCAGCGGCAGCGCGCGGTTCGGGGTCTGCACCGTCTCGTAGGCGATCGCGGTGGTGCCCGCGGCCAGCAGCGCGTCGGTCAGCGGGCGGTCCGCGGCGATGTGCAGATAGGTGAAGAGCACCTGGCCGGCGCGCAGCCGCGGATACTCCTCGGCGATCGGCTCCTTGACCTTGAGCACGAGCTCGCCCTCGGACCAGGTCTCCTCCGCGGTCGCGAGGATCTTCGCACCCGCGGCGAGGTACTCCTCGTCGGTGATGGACGAGCCGAGGCCGGCGCCGGTCTCGACGAAGACGTCGTGGCCGCGCCCGGTCAGTTCGTGCACGCCCGCCGGGGTGAGCGCCACCCGGTATTCATGCTTCTTGATCTCACGGGGGACGGCGATACGCACGGAATGCCTCCTGGCGGCGGGTCTGCGAACAAAGGTGCTGCCACTCACGGTGAGCCACCCGGACGGCGGTGTCATCGTTCGCCCGCGACAGTGTTGAGAACCGATCATGGTTTCGCGAGCACAATCGCTTGACCTCCAGTCAGCTGGAGCTTGCACCTTGGGTCACATGAGAGCCGTGTGGTTGAAAGAGTTCGGCGGGCCCGAAGTGCTCGTCGCGGGCGATGCCCCGGATCCGGTCCCCGCCGCGGGGCAGGTCCTGATCGAGGTGGCGTTCGCCAACATCACGTTCGTCGAGACGCAGTTCCGCGCCGGCGGAGGCGGGCCGTTCCGCGCCGAACCGCCGATGATCCCCGGCAACGGCGTCGGCGGCGTGATCAGCGCGGTCGGGGAAGGGGTCGACCTCGGCCTGGTCGGCAAACGCGTCGTGACCTCGACAGGCGGTTCCGGGGCGTACGCGGAACGGGTCGCGGTCGCCGCCGACGGTGTCTTCGAGGTGCCGGACGGCTTGGCCCTCGACGCCGCGGTGGCGATCCTCGCCGACGGCCGCACGGCGACCGCGCTCGTGACCGCCGCGCGTATCCGGCCCGGCGAGCGCGTGCTGGTGGAAGCAGCGGCGGGCGGTGTCGGCGGGCTGGTCGTCCAGCTCGCCAAGGCGGCCGGTGCCGAGGTCGTCGGCGCGGCGGGCGGCGCGGCGAAGACCGGGCACGTCCGGGAGCACGGCGCGGACGTGGCGGTCGACTACCGCGAGCCGGACTGGGCGGCGAAGGCCGGCGAGGTCGACGTCGTGTTCGACGGGGTCGGCGGCGAGATCGGGCAGAAGTCGTTCGGGTTGCTCAGGCCCGGCGGCCGGATGCTGATCTACGGACTGTCGAGTGGTTCGTGGACGGAGGTGTCCGAAGAAGACGCCGCCGCGCGCGGGGTCACGGTTATCCGCGGCCTCGGCGGACCGGCCGAGATGCGGGCGTTCACCGAGTCGGCACTCGCCGAAGCCGCCGCCGGACGGCTGGAACCCGTGATCGGTCAACGATTCCCGCTCGAACGGGCGGCCGACGCGCACGCGGTCATGCAGACGCGTGGCGCGATCGGCAAGACGTTGCTCGAGGTCTGATGTTCGACGTCGACGAATTCCTCGCCGGTCCGCTCACGGCCAGGGTCGCCACCGCGGGCCCGACCGTGCGCCCGGCCTGGTACCTCTGGGAGAAGCGGGCCTTCTGGATCCTCACCGGACCGTGGGCGCGGCTGGCCGGCCTCGTCCGCGAGTCGCCGTCGATCGCGGTGACGGTCGACGTATGCGACGTCGGAACCGGCCTGGTGCGGCAAGTGCTCGCGCGCGGTGAAGCGGAGGTGCTGCCCTTCGACGTCCCTCGTGGACGCCGGCTGCTGAGCCGGTACCTCGGTCGGGACGAACGCGAATGGGATGCGCGTTTTCGTTCTTACCTGCACGATGATCCCGAGGTGAAAGGGACCGTCTGGGTCCGGATGGTGCCGAAGAGATTCGTCGCCGAAGACCTCGGCTATCGGGTATGACGAACGGCCCTGCAACCTGCGAAACGGTAAATGCAGCACGATCGAGTCAAGATGTTGATCTTACTGGCCGGTAAGCTGCCATTCTGTTCCGCATGACAAATCAGGACTGGCGACGGGAGCGGCGCGTCCGCACCGTCGACACCGAAGGCAATCCGGCAGATGTCATCGTGGGCCTGGTCGAAACCCCGGGAAACGGCTACGAAGCCGCGCTGCGGGTCGACGGCGGCCCCGGTGTTCTTTTGCCGCTTTACCCCGGCGCCGATCTGCTCGCCGCGGTGCGGCAGACCATTGAGGACGGTTATCGCGCCAGCGCGCACTGAACCGTCGGATGTCAGGAAAGGGTCTTTCAAGACGTTTTTCGTCCTGAAAGACCCTTTCCTGACGTCTGGACACGGTTTTGTCGAACTACAAACTGTTCGTTATCGAGCATTTTGTAGTGGAATCAGCTCCATCGCAGGGAAACGAGTTGCGTGATCAGTGCCAGCCGGACATCGGGATCGTCGAGGTCCAGCGGGACGAGGTCGAGCAGCCGCCGCATCCGGTACCGCAGGGTGTTGGGATGGATCCGGAGTTCCTTCGCGGCCGCGCGCGGGTCTCCGGGATGCCGCAACCATTGATAGAGCGTGTCGACGTAGCCGCTCTCGTGGGCTTCGTCGTGCGCGCGCAGCAAGCCGAGCGGGCCGAGCTCGGCGACCCTCGCGGTACTCGCCGCCGTCGCCCCGCGGTGCAGCGAAAGTGCGGTCCACGCCTCGTCGAAGGCCACGACGCGGCCGGGCACGAGCTTCGCGCGAAGCAGCCCCAGTGCCTCGTCGGCCTGAAGCCGTGACGTCGCGAGCTCGCCGATTTCGCAGGCCGACCCGGCGGCCGCCCGCGGTGTCCCGCCCTTCCTCGACGACGGCAGGGCTTCGAGTGCGGCCCGGAGTTCGTTCCAGCCGTCGCCGTCGGGGACGACCGCGTAGAGCACGCCGCCGAGTTCGGTGGCCACCGGCCGCCTGCCGACACCCTGCGAGATCCGTTCGAGGAGGGCGAGCCGCAGGCCCTCGTCGTCGCGGCCGTCGCCGCCGGAGACCTCGATGACCACGACGCGGTGCGGCTCCTCGGAGAGGTCGAGTTCCGCGATCGCCTTGCGCGGGCTGGCCTTCCCTTCCAGTACGGCACGCAGGAGCTCGGCCGAGACCCGGCGTTGCGAATCGGTGTGCGCGCGGCGGCGCAGCAGGTGCAGCGCGACGACGGGCGCCGCGTCGGCGAACGCGGCCGCGCGTTCGTCGGAGACCGGGCCCGCGACGACCGCCCACATCGACCCCAGCAGCTCACCGCCCATCCGGATCGGCACGATGAGCCGGGGCAGGGTGCCGTCGCGCTGCGCGGGCACGAAGATCGTCTGCCGCCCGCGGGAAAGCTCGCGGAACACCCCTCGCGAACGGAACCGCGCGAGCACGTCGTCGGGGATGCGGCGGCCCATGATCGTGGACACGCGGGCCGAGTCGGTCAGGTCTTGCCGGGCGGAGTAGGCGAGCACCCGCGAGTTGGTGTCCTCGATGGTCACGGGCGCGTCGACCACCGAAGCGACGGCGTCCGCGAGCCGGAACAGGTCACCGGAACCGGGGCCGCCGCCGTCCTCCAGCGCGTCCGACTCGTCGGCCAGCGCGTCGAGGACGGTCCTGAGCAGCCAGACGAGCTGGGCCCACGACGTCGCCGAACGCACCTCGATCAACGCGATGTCCGCCGATTTCGCCGCTCGTTTCACCGAGGGTTTCGCCGCGAGCGGCGGTTTCAGCAGGACGGCGGCGGCACCTTTGGCCGCGCTGAGCCGGACGAGCTCCGCGGCGTCCGGCGTTTCGGTGATCGCGACACCTAGGACGAGATCCCCCGCGGCGAGGGTGTTGCCGGGTTCGGCGATGACGACGTCGCCGACGGCCGGGGACTCCTCGGGGACCTGGAGGGCGTGCAACAGCGTCGGACCGACCCGATCGACCACGCTCCGCACGGAAACCATGGGGCGATTGTCCAGCAGGTGGGACCGCCGCACACGTCAGACCTCGCGTGGCGTCCGCGCGTCGATGTCTTCCGGCGTGAACCGTTCCCGTTTGGTCGTCAGCGCCCAGCGGTGGCCGTCGGGGTCGACGATGCGGCCGTAGCGCTCGCCGAAGAACATCTCCTCGACCGGCGCCTCCACCCGGGCGCCCGCGAACACCGCGCGCCGCGCGAGGTCGTCGGGATCCTCGGTCTCCAGGACGAGCAGCATCGGGGTGCCGCCGAGGGTGGCGGGCGCGAGCGCGTCGAGCCGCGGGATCTCCTGGCTCACCAGCAGCCGCGCGTCGCCGACGGCGACTTCCACGAACAGCACGACGCCGTTCGGCAGCACGTTGCGGAACAGTTCCACGGCGCCGAACGCCTTGGTGTAGAAAGAAAGCGACGCGTCGACGTCCTTGACGAACAGATGTGGCACCAAACCGAGCGCCCGGCTCACGCCGACTCCGCCCGCTTCAGCAGCCCGGCCTGCCCGGCCACCGCGACGAGCCTGCTCAGGAACTCCGCCTCGCGGGCGGCGACGTCCCGGCCGGCGGGGGTCAGCCGGTAGTAGCGGCGGCGCGAGTCGTGCGGCTGGTCCTCGCTCGTGTCCGGGGCCTCTTCGACCAGGCCGTCGGCGACGAGCCGGGCGAGCGTCCGGTACAGCGTGCCCGGACCGAGTTGGGCGGTGCCGCCGCTCACCTCGTCGACGAAACCCATGATCGCGTAGCCGTGCGCGCGACCTTTCGCGAGCGCCAGCAGGGTCTGGAACGCCGCGGGGGTGAGCTGCGGGTTGCCGTCGGCCATCCGGGAAGCATACACTCCGATCTCGTTATATCCATCATGGATACAAAGGAGCCGGCGTGGCGATTCAAGGTGTGCACAAGATCGTGGTCGGGGTGCGGGATCAGGATCGGGCGAAGAGGTTCTGGTCCGAGGTCGTCGGGTTCGAGATCACCACCGACGTGCCGTACGACGACAAAGGGAACCGGTGGGTCGAGGTCACTTCGGCCGATGGGGTGACGTCGCTCGTTTTGAGTACCGCGCCGGAGGACCTCAAGCGCTTCGAAGTGCGGGACGAACTCCCGACGGGCAACTTCTTCTTCTACGCCGACGACATCGAAAAGACGTATGAGGAGCTTTCGGCGAAGGGAGTCGAGTTCCCCTCCCAGCCGGAGAAGCAGCCGTGGGGCTGGTGGGCGATGTTCACCGATTCGGAGGGCAACAGGTTCGCTCTTCAGGAAAGGAATCCCACCTCCTGAGAGTGGTTGGGTGCTGCGTGCGGCGGAGCTAGCGTCGGTGACAACAGCCGAAACCCCTTGAACCGCTAGGAGAATCGCGATGAGCGCGGACGGATGGTCGTTCGAGACCAAGCAGATCCACGCGGGTGCGGCGCCGGACACCGCCACCGGCGCGCGGGCGACCCCGATCTACCAGACCACCTCGTACGTGTTCCGCGACAGCCAGCACGGCGCCGACCTCTTCAGCCTCGCCGAGCCCGGCAACATCTACACGCGGATCAACAACCCCACGCAGGACGTGCTGGAGCAGCGGCTCGCGGCGCTCGAAGGCGGTGTCGCGGCGCTGGCGTTCGCCTCCGGGAGCGCGGCGACGACGGCGGCCATCCTCAACCTCGCGAACGCGGGCGACCACTTCGTCTCCAGCCCCTCCCTCTACGGCGGCACCTACAACCTCTTCCACTACACGCTGCCGAAGCTCGGCATCGAGGTCTCGTTCGTCGAGGATCAGGACGACATCGAGCAGTGGAAGGCCGCCGTCCGGCCCAACACCAAGCTGTTCTTCGCCGAGACGCTGGCCAATCCGGGCAGCAACGTGCTCGACATCCGCGCGGTCGCCGACGCCGCGCACGAATCCGGTGTCCCGCTGGTCGTCGACAACACCGTGCCGACCCCGTACCTCGTGCGCCCGATCGAGCACGGCGCAGACATCGTGGTCCACTCGGCGACCAAGTACCTCGGCGGGCACGGCACCACGGTCGCCGGTGTGCTGGTCGACGGCGGCACCTTCGACTTCGGCGAGGATCCGGCGCGGTTCCCCGGATTCAACGAAGCCGACCCGAGCTACCACGGCCTCAAGTACTGGGAGGCCCTCGGCCCGGGAGCGTACGCCGCCAAGGCCCGGGTCCAGATCCTGCGCGACACCGGCGCCGCGATCGCGCCGTTGAACAGTTTCCTGATCCTGCAAGGAATCGAGACACTTTCGCTGCGTCTGGAGCGGCACGTGGCCAACGCACAGGCACTGGCCGAATGGCTGGAGCAGCGCGACGAGGTCGAAAAGGTGTACTACGCCGGGCTGCCGTCGAGCCCGCACCACGAGGCGGCGAAGAAGTACCTGCCGAAGGGTGCCGGCGCGGTGCTGTCGTTCGATCTGCGCGGCGGTGTCGAAGCCGGACGGGCCTTTGTGGACGGTACGGAACTGCACAGCCAGCTGGTCAACATCGGTGACGTGCGCAGCCTGATCGTGCACCCGGCCTCGACCACGCACAGCCAGCTCACGCCCGAGGAGCAGGCCTCCAGCGGGGTCACGCCGGGTCTCGTGCGGCTCGCCGTCGGGCTGGAAGGGATCGAGGACCTCAAGGCCGATCTCGAGGCCGGATTCCGGGCGGCCAAGGCCGCTCTGTGACCGGTGCGTGGCGAGAGGGAGAGCCGCCTGGACGTCGCCGGTTCGTCGGCGGCGTCCAGGCGCTCGAAACCGGCGGGACGCTGCCTTTCACCCTCGCCTACGAGACCTGGGGAACGCTGAATTCCAGCGCCTCCAACGCGATCCTCGTCGAGCACGCGCTGACCGGGGACAGCCACGCCGTCGGCCCCGCGGAGGAAGGCCACGTCAGTCCCGGCTGGTGGGACGGCCTGATCGGGCCGGGCAAGGCGATCGACACCGACGCCTTCTTCGTGGTGGTCCCGAACGTACTCGGCGGCTGCCAGGGCTCGACCGGCCCGTCTTCGCGGCATCCGGACGGAAAGCCTTGGGGCAGCAGGTTTCCCGCCGTGACCGTCCGGGATCAGGTGGGCGCCGAGGCCGTCCTCGCCGACGCGCTGGGCATCGGCCGGTGGGCCGCGGTGGCCGGTGGCTCCATGGGCGGCATGCGCGCGCTGGAATGGGCGGTGAGCGAGCCGGATCGGGTCGCGGCGCTGCTCGTGCTCGCGTCGACGGCGCAGGCGTCGGCGGACCAGATCGCCTGGGCCGCGCCGCAACTGCACGCCATCCGCGCGGATCCGGGCTGGCACGGCGGCGACTACTACGACGTCCCCGGCGGCGGCCCGGACGCCGGCCTCGGTATCGCGCGCCGTATCGCGCACGCGACCTATCGCAGCGAAGCCGAACTGGCGCAACGCTTCGGCCGGCGTTACCAAGACGGTGAAGACCCCTTGCGCGGCGGGCGGTTCGCCGTCGAGTCCTATTTGGACCATCATGCCGGGAAGCTTTCCCGCCGATTCGACGCCGGCAGCTATGTGGTGCTCACCGAATCGATGAACACGCACGACGTCGGTCGCGGGCGGGGCGGGGTCGCGAGCGCGCTCGGCCGGATCACCGCGCGCACGGTCGCGGCCGGGGTGGACAGTGACCGGCTCTACCCGCTGTACCAATCGCAGGCCATCGCGGACGGGATCGACGGGGCGGAGTTCGCCGTCATCGGCTCGCCGTACGGGCACGACTCGTTCCTGATCGAGACCGAGCAGATCGCGCGGCTGGTGAAGCTGCTGCTCGATCAGGTGACTCGCGTGATGTCCGGCTGATCACGCGTGTCGTCCCTTACGGGCTAGTCGGTGGTACCTACTGGCGCGGGGAAGGTGCCGTTGCGAAAGCCACTTTCGCAACGCGGCCCGCCGGACTGTCCGCCCTGCCGCCGACGCTCAGTGTCCCCAATGTCGCATCGGGGACACTGAGCGTCTCGAATGCGACATTGGGAACCTGGCGGCTCCTCGGAGTCAGGACACCGCCTAGTCCGCCACGGCGTCCGAGATCCAGGGCGCCACCGGCAGATCCCGGTCCAGGCATTCCGCCGACAGCCGGATCGTCCAGCGCAGCGCCTGCAGCACGAGGCTGTCGACCTCGTCCGGCGCGGCGTTGGCGAGCGCGATCTCGACCTGTTCCTGCGCGGCCTCGCTGTTGCCGTGCACCTCGGCCAGCAGCGTGCGCACGGCCGTCCGCACGGGCGGGTCCGCCTGGTCGATCGAGACCTCTTCGCCGTCTTCGTCGAACACCTGGACCTTGACCGGCGCGCTGCCGCCGTCACCGAGGGTCGACACCATGGCGCTGCATTCACCGAAGAGCATCATCACGAGCTCTTTGGTCTCTTCGGAGCGGGCTTGGGGCTCGACGGCGGTCGGCGTGAGCTCGTCGAGCGCCTCGGCGTCCTCCCCGAGGCTGATCGCCACGAGCGCGCGCTGCGCCTTTTCGACGAGCCTCCGCTCGTACTCGCTCCTGTCCGGCTCCACGTGCCTATCAAACACCAGAGGACGGAAAAGTGGGGATAGGCCGAAACCCGGACGTGGTCACTTGGCGGCGTGCAGTGCACCCAGCGCGAGGCGGCAGAGCATTTCGGCCAGTTCGCTGTCACCGAGATGGCGGTTGTACGGCGTCGAGTTGATCAACCCGAAGACCGCGTGCGCCGCCGACCGCGCCTGACGCTCGCCGATCCCGGGGACGGCGTCACTGATCGCGCGCACCCAGACCTCGACGTACTGGCGCTGTAGGGCCCGGACCTGTTTGCGATCACTGTCGGTGAGATTGGCGAGGTTGCGTTCCTGGACGGTGATCAACGCGGGATGCGCGAGCGCGAAGTCGACGTGGAAGTCCACCAGTGCTTCGAGGACCTCGCCCGGCTCGTCCCGCTGGCTCGCCCTCGCCGTCCCGCCGTCGAGCAGATAGCGGCTGATCGAGTTCAGCATCTCGCCGAGGATGGCGTCCTTGCTGCGGAAATGCCGGTACAGCGCCGGACCCGAGATGCCGACGGCCGCGCCGATGTCGTCGATGCCGACGCCGTGGAAACCGTGGTGGGCGAAGAGCTCGGCGGCGGCGGCCATGATCTGTTCGCGCCTGTTCGCCTTCTCGCCGTTCACGAGTGGGGTGGGGTTCGCCGGCATCTGGCCATATTAAGGCCGCACAGCTCGAGGCACGCTTTTCCGCCGAGAGCTCATCATCACAGTAAGCGAGCGCCGACACGCCACCCTTACTTCCAGCCTGAGCCAAGCGGGTTACCTGGGGAAATGACCCTGTTGCGTGGGGCTACCACCTGGTAATGCTGTCTCTCGTTAACTTGTCACGAAGGAGTGACCATGGCCGTCCCTGCTCGGATCAAAGCTCTTTCCTTCACTCGTTTAGGTGCGGCCCTGGGGGTCGCTGTCCTTGCCACCCTCGGTCTCGCGGGCACCGCCCAAGCGGCGACCAACTACGTGGCGCTCGGTGACTCGTACTCGTCCGGCGTCGGTGCCGGCAGCTACGGGAACTCGGGTGACTGCATGCGCAGTGCCAACGCCTATCCCCAGCTGTGGGCCAACGCCCACGCCGGGACCACCTTCAAGTTCGTCGCGTGCTCGGGGGCGCGCACCGGCGACGTCCTCAACCAGATCGCGAACGTCACCTCCAGCGCCACGCTGGTGACGGTCTCGGTCGGCGGCAACGACGCCGGGTTCGCCGACGTCATGACCACCTGCACCACCGGCAGCGACCAGACCTGCATCAACCGGGTCAACACCGCGAAGACGTACGTGAACAACACGCTTCCGGGGCTGCTGAACAACGTCTACAGCAAGATCAAGGCGAAGGCGCCCGGCGCGAAGCTGGTCGTCCTCGGGTACCCGCGCTTCTACACCGTGCCGGGTTCGTGCTCGGTCGGGCTGAGCGACACGAAGCGCACCGCGATCAACTCGGGTTCCGACGCGCTGGCGTCGGTGCTCTCGGTCCGTGCCGCCGCGCACGGCGCGAAGTTCGTCGACGTGCGGGGCGCGTTCACCGGGCACAACATCTGCTCGTCGGCCGACGACTACCTGCACAGCCTCACCTGGCCGATCGTGAACTCGTATCACCCGACGGCCGCCGGTCAGCGGGGCGGCTACTACAACCCGCTGGTCTCCGCGATCGGCTGATCGTTTCGCGCGTGAAGGCCCCCTTCCCCTCGGCTCAGCCAAGGGGAAGGGGGCCTTCACGCGCTTCGAGGGATGCGGTGGACAGAGCGGGTTAGTGGGCGTTAACCTGGGCGAGCGAGTTAACGACGGCTAACTTGGCGACGAGGAGCCATGGACACACCCGTACTGAGCACTTCTGCCGATCCGGGCAGCGACGAGTACGCCCGCAGCGTCACCTCCCACGCCGAGCTGGTCGAGGACCTGCGCAAGCGGCTCGCCGCGGCCCGGCTCGGGGGCCCGGAGAGATCCCGCACCCGCCACGTCGAGCGGGGCAAACTCCTGCCACGCGACCGGGTCGACACCCTCCTCGACCCGGGTTCGCCGTTCCTGGAGTTGTCCCCGCTGGCCGCTACCGGACTGTACGACGACGAGGCGCCCTCGGCCGGGATCATCACCGGAATCGGGCGGGTCTCCGGCCGCGAATGCGTGATCGTCGCCAACGACGCGACGGTCAAGGGCGGCACCTACTACCCGATGACGGTCAAGAAACACCTGCGCGCGCAGGAGGTCGCGCTGCACAACAACCTGCCGTGCGTCTACCTGGTCGACTCCGGCGGCGCGTTTCTGCCCAGGCAGGACGAGGTCTTCCCGGATCGTGAGCACTTCGGCCGGATCTTCTACAACCAGGCCACGATGTCGGCGCGCGGCATTCCCCAGATCGCCGCGGTGCTCGGGTCCTGCACCGCCGGCGGCGCGTACGTCCCGGCCATGAGCGACGAAGCGGTCATCGTGCGGAACCAGGGCACCATCTTCCTCGGCGGCCCGCCGCTGGTGAAGGCCGCGACAGGCGAGGTCGTCACGGCGGAGGAGCTCGGCGGCGGCGACGTCCATTCGCGTCAGTCCGGCGTCACCGACCACCTGGCCGAGGACGACGCCGACGCGTTGCGCATCGTTCGCTCGATCGTGTCGACTTTGGGGCCGCGGACGCCGCGTCCTTGGGACGTCCTCCCGACGGAGGCTCCGGTCGCCGACCCGAACGAGTTGTACGGCGTCGTCCCGACCGACCCGCGCGTGCCCTACGACGTCCGCGAGGTCATCGCCCGGATCGTCGACGGCAGCCGGTTCGGCGAGTTCAAGAAGGAGTACGGCTCGACGCTGGTCACCGGGTTCGCCCGGATCCACGGCCACCCCGTCGGCATCATCGCGAACAACGGCGTGCTGTTCGCCGAGTCCGCGATGAAGGGCGCGCACTTCATCGAACTGTGCGACAAACGCTCGATCCCGCTGCTGTTCCTCCAGAACATCACCGGTTTCATGGTCGGCAAGGCCTACGAGGCGGGCGGCATCGCCAAGCACGGCGCGAAGATGGTCACCGCGGTGGCCTGCGCGCGCGTGCCGAAGCTGACCGTCGTCATCGGCGGCTCGTTCGGCGCGGGCAACTATTCGATGTGCGGCCGCGCGTACTCGCCGCGGTTCCTGTGGATGTGGCCGAACGCGCGGATCTCCGTGATGGGTGGCGAGCAGGCGGCGTCGGTGCTTTCGACGGTCCGCCGGGACGCCATCGAGGCTCGCGGCGGCGAATGGTCCACAGAGGACGAAGAGGCCTTCAAGGAGCCGATCCGAGACCAGTACGAGGCGCAGGGCAGCCCGTACTACTCGACGGCGCGGCTGTGGGACGACGGTGTGATCGACCCGGCGGACACCCGCACGGTGCTCGGCCTCGCGCTGTCCGCGACGGCCAACGCGCCCTTGTCCGATGTCAACTACGGCGTCTTCAGGATGTGAGCATGTTCGACACGGTTCTGGTCGCCAACCGCGGCGAGATCGCCGTCCGCGTGATCCGCTCGCTGCGGGGGCTCGGTATCCGTTCGGTCGCGGTGTACAGCGACGCGGACGCCGACGCCCGGCACGTCCGGGAGGCGCACACCGCCGTCCGCATCGGCCCGGCCGAAGCGGCGAAGAGTTACCTGTCCATCCCGGCCATCGTCCAGGCGGCGGTCGACACGGGCGCGCAGGCGGTCCACCCCGGTTACGGCTTCCTCGCGGAGAACGCGGAATTCGCGCGTGCCTGCGCCGACGCCGGCCTGGTCTTCATCGGCCCGCCGGTCGAGGCCATCGACGCCATGGGTGACAAGATCCGCGCCAAGGCGACGGTGTCCAAGGCCGGTGTCCCGGTGGTGCCCGGTGCGTCCGATGTGGACATTCCCGAAGGCGGGTTCGCGGCCGCCGCGGAAAAGGTCGGCTTCCCGCTGCTGCTCAAGCCGTCCGCCGGTGGTGGTGGCAAGGGTATGCGGCTGGTCACCGAACTTTCCGAATTGGACGCGGCGGTCGAGTCCGCGCGCCGTGAGGCCAAGGGTTCCTTCGGTGACGACACCCTGCTCATGGAGCGGTTCGTCACCACGCCGCGCCATATCGAGATCCAGGTGCTCGCCGACACGCACGGCAACGTGATCCACCTCGGCGAGCGCGAGTGCAGTCTTCAGCGGCGGCACCAGAAGATCATCGAAGAGGCGCCGTCGGTGCTCCTCGACGAAGCCACGCGCGCGAAGATGGGCGCGTCCGCGGTCGAGGCCGCGCGCTCGGTGGGTTACGTCGGCGCGGGGACGGTCGAGTTCATCGTTTCGGCCACCGCGCCCGACGAGTTCTTCTTCATGGAGATGAACACCCGCCTCCAGGTCGAGCATCCGGTGACCGAGCTGGTCACCGGGCTGGATCTCGTGGAGTGGCAGGTCAAGATCGCCGCGGGGGACGTGCTCACCGTGGCGCAGGACGACGTCCGGCTGGACGGCCACGCCGTCGAAGCCCGTGTCTACGCCGAAGACCCCGCTCGCGGCTTCATCCCGACGGGGGGAACCGTGCTCGCGGTCCACGAGCCGTCCGGCGAGGGCGTGCGCGTCGACTCGTGGATGAGCGAGGGCGCGGTCATCGGCTCGAACTACGACCCGATGCTGGCCAAGGTCATCGCCTGGGGCCCGGATCGCGCGGCCGCGTTGCACCGGCTCGATCTGGCGCTCGCGGACACCGCGCTGCTCGGCGTCGGCACCAACGTCGCCTTCCTGCGCGGGCTCCTCGCCGACGGCGACGTCCGCGACGGCAAGCTCGACACCGGACTCGTCGACCGGCGACTGTCCACTTTGGTCTCCGAGGAGGTGCCGCCGGAGTTCTTCGTGGCGGCGGCGCTCGACAGGCTGCTTTCCCTGCAACCGCGGGGAGCCGTCATCGATCCTTGGGACGTGCCGGACGGCTGGCGGCTCGGCGGATCCGGCGGGATCGACTTCGCGTTGAAGTCGGGAAGTTCCGAAGTCGTCGTGCGGGTGCAGGGCACTCCGGCGAACGCGCTCGTGAGCGTCGACGGCGCCGAGCCGGTACGGGTTTCCGCGCGACACGAGGGTGATCTGCTGGAAGTCCGGCATCCCACCGGTTTCCACCGCTATCGGCACGCGGCCGGGAGCGGGCGGACGGTGTGGCTCGCGCGTGACGGTCACAGCTTCGCGATCGGCGAGCGCGAGAGGCTGCGCTCGGCGGCCGGTGCCGCGGGCGGCGCCGGACCGGTCACCAGCCCGATGCCCGGAACCGTGCTGGTGGTCAAGGCCGCCGCCGGTGACGTCGTGAGTGCCGGGACGCCGCTCGTGGTCGTCGAGGCGATGAAGATGGAGCACACGATCACCGCGCCGATCGACGGCGTGGTCAGCGAACTCCCCGTCCGGGCGGGCCAACAGGTCGCGCTGGACGAGACGGTAGCCGTTGTGACACCCCAAAAGGATGAGCGATGATCGACTTTCGGCTGGATGACGAGTACGAGGCGCTGCGCAAGACGGTCGAGGAGTTCGCGCGCTCCGAGGTCGCCCCGGTCATTGGCGACCTCTACGAGCGGGAGGAGTTCCCGTACGAGATCGTCGCGAAGATGGCCGAGATGGGACTGTTCGGCCTGCCCTTCCCCGAGGAATACGGCGGCATGGGCGGCGACTACTTCGCGCTCTGCCTGACCCTGGAGGAATTGGCGCGCGTCGATTCCTCGGTCGCGATCACCGTCGAGGCGGGTGTTTCCCTGGGCGCCATGCCGATCTACCGGTTCGGCACCGAGGAGCAGAAACAGAAGTGGCTTCCGGAGCTGTGCGCCGGCACCGCGCTCGGCGCCTTCGGGCTCACCGAGCCCGGCGGCGGCTCGGACGCCGGTGCCACCCGCACGCGCGCGAAACTCGACGGCGACACCTGGGTGATCAACGGCAGTAAGTCTTTCATCACCAACTCCGGCACCGACATCACGAAACTGGTCACGGTCACCGCCGTCACCGACGTGAAGGAGAACGGGCGCAAGGAGATCTCGGCGATCATCGTCCCGTCCGGCACCCCGGGTTTCGCCGTCGCGCCGAAGTACTCCAAGGTCGGCTGGAACTGCTCGGACACGCACGAGCTCTCGTTCGACGATGTCCGCGTTCCGGCCGAGAACCTGGTCGGCGAACGGGGCCGCGGTTACGCCCAGTTCCTGTCCATTTTGGACGAAGGCCGGGTCGCGATCGCCGCGCTGAGCGTCGGGCTCGCGCAGGGTTGCGTCGACGAATGCCTGACCTACGTCAAGGAACGCGAGGCGTTCGGGCACAAGATCGGTGAGTACCAGGCGATCCAGTTCAAGATCGCCGACATGGAGGTGCGCACGCACACCGCACGGCTGGCGTACTACGCGGCGGCGTCGAAGATGCTGCGCGGCGAGCCGTTCAAGAAGGAGGCGTCGATCGCGAAGCTCGTCGCGTCGAACGCCGCCATGGACAACTCGCGCGACGCGACGCAGATCTTCGGCGGGTACGGCTTCATGAACGAGTTCCCGGTGAGCCGTTTCTACCGGGACGCGAAGATCCTCGAGATCGGTGAAGGGACCTCGGAGGTGCAGCGGATGCTGATCGCGCGGCACCTCGGCGTCGCCTGACACCCTTGACCATGCAGATAACTATACCGGTATAGTTATCTGCATGGTCGAGCTGAAATCCGCCGCCGAGCTGGACGCCATGCGCGAGTCCGGCCGTGTCGTGGCGCAGACGTTGCACACCGTGAAAGAGGCGTCGGCGATCGGCGTGAGCCTGAAAGAACTGGACGAGATCGCCGCGCAGGTGATCCGGGACGGTGGCGCGAAGCCGTCGTTCCTCCACTACCAGCCGCATTCCGCCCCGGCGCCGTTTCCCGCCGTGATCTGCGCGAGCGTCAACGACGCCGTGGTCCACGGCATCCCGTCGGACCACCGGCTGAGTGACGGCGACCTGGTCAGCATCGACGCCGGCGCCTACATCGACGGCTGGCACGGCGACGCGGCGATCAGTTACGTCGTCGGCGAGGCCGATCCCGCCGACCTCGAACTCATCGCGACCACCGAACGCGCGCTGGCCGCGGGGATCGCCGCCGCGTTGGCGGGCGGCAGGATGGGCGATATTTCCCATGCCGTCGGCGCGGTCGGTCGCGAAGCCGGGTACGGCCTCCTCGCTCACCATGGCGGGCACGGGATCGGCCGCAGCATGCACGAGGATCCGCATCTGCCGAACGAAGGCAAGGCGGGGCGCGGCATGCGGCTCAAGCCGGGGCTGGTGCTGGCGATCGAGCCGATGTTCATCGCCGACGGCCGCGACGGCTACCGGATCGAGGACGACGGCTGGACGCTGCGCACTGTGCGCGGCGCCAGGGCCGCGCACGTCGAGCACACGGTAGCGATCACCACAGAAGGCCCGCGCGTGCTCACGATGTTGTAGAACGGGAGGATGAGCGACTTCATCATCCGCCAGGGTGGTTCTGGGGACTTCCAAACGTTGCTGGACATGTTCGACGAGGTCGTCGCGTGGCTGGCCTCGCGCGGCAGCGAAGGGCAGTGGGGGGCCGAGCCGTGGTCCACGATCCCGAAGAGGGTCGAGCGGGTCCGAGGAATGGCGGACGGGCCGGGGCTGTACCTCGCCGAGATCGACGGCCAAGTGGCCGGTGCGATCATCCTCGGTGACCGTTTCCCGCATGTCTCGCCGGTCGACGAACCGGAGATCTACATCGGCTTGCTGCTGACCTCGCGCCGGTTCACCGGTCACCGGGTCGGCTCGCGGCTCATCGAGTTCGCGCTGGCCGAGGCGCGGGAACGCGGTATCGGCCTGGTGCGGGTCGATTGCTGGGCGGGCGGCGACGGCGACCTGCAGCGCTATTACGAGAGCCAGGGCTTCAAGCCGACGGAGCGCTTCGACGTCAAGGGCTGGATCGGGCAGGTGTTCGAGCAGCGTCCGTAGGACTGGCGTCGTCCCGGCTTCGGGTGCACCATAGTTGACACAACGCCAACAGTGCCCGGACAGCGAAGCCGCGGAGGAGCCCAGCATGGCCAAGCGTGAACGTTCCCTGGCAGGCAAGGTCGTCGTGATCACCGGAGCGGCGCAGGGCATCGGGGCCAGCACCGCGACGGCGCTGTCCCGGCTCGGCGCCAAGGTGGTCATCGGCGACCTGGACCAGGTCCTCGCCGAGAAGACCGCGGCCGAACTGGGCGCGGAGGCGCTGCCGCTCGACGTCACCGACACGCGCGGCTTCACCGAGTTCCTCGACGAGGTCGAGCGGCGCGTCGGCCCGATCGACGTGCTGATCAACAACGCGGGCATCATGCCGCTCGCACCGCTCGACGAAGAGGACGACGCGGCGACCCGCAGGCTGCTCGAGATCAACCTGCACGCGGTCATCCACGGCACCAGGGAAGCCGTGAAGCGGATGCGCCCGCGTGGCACCGGCCACATCGTCAACATCGCTTCGATGGCGGGAAAGGCGGGCTTCCCCGGCGCCGCCACCTACTGCGCCACGAAACACGCCGTCGTCGGCCTGTCGGAATCGGTGCATCTGGAATTGCACGGCACGGGCGTGCTGGTGTCCTGCGTGATGCCCGCGGTGGTGCGCACGGAACTGGCCAGCGGGCTCGGCGAGGCGAAGTTCTTCAAATCGGTGCAGCCGGAAGATGTGGCGCAGGCCATTGTCGATGCGTTACGCCGTCCCAAGTTCGACGTCTTCGTGCCCGCGTCGCTGGACGCCATGGGCAGGATCACACGGCTGCTTCCGCGCCGCCTCGGCGAAGGCCTGCTTCGCGCGCTCGGCGGCGACAAGATTCTTTCCTCCGCAACGCATTCCAGTGCTCGCGCGGAGTACGAATCGCGTGCCGCGCGGAGTGCTCCAGGGGCGGAAAAGGGCACCGATTCTTAACTCGTACGGCCTAGCCACTGTCCGAAATGGACGACCTGTGGCGGCCGGGGTGTTGAGTCGTGCGCTCCCAGGCGGCAAGATTACGTCTTACCGCGTTGATTCCCCAGGAGGCACACCATGGCCACACCCCCGGCACGGCTCGCCGCCGCCGCGTCGAACGTCGTCGGGAAGGTGCTGCACGGTGGTGTCGCCGATCTTCGCCCGGTGCCGCGCGTCCTGATCGACCAGGGCCCGAATCGTTCGCTGTACCGGCTGACGAACGGCAAGAGCCCCCAGTCGGGCCCGCCGGTGCTGCTGGTGCCGCCGCTGGCCGCGCCCGCGCTGTGCTTCGACCTGCGCCGCGGGTGCAGCCTCGCCGAGCACCTGGTCGAGGGCGGCCGCAACACGTACCTGGTCGACTACGGGAACGTCGCCTTCTCCGACCGGCGCCTCGGCATCGAGCACTGGATCGAGGAGGTGCTCCCGCGCGCGATCCGCAAGGTCAGCGAGGACTCCGGTGGCCAGGGCGTGCACGTCGTCGCGTGGTGCCTCGGCGGGATCTTCTCGTTGCTGACCACCGCCGACCAGCCCGATCTGCCGATCGAGTCGATCGCCACCATCGCGTCGCCGTTCGATTTCACCGCGATCCCGCTGATCGCCCCGTTCCGCCCGCTGGTCGACCTCACCGGCGGCCACCTGCTGACCCCGTTCTACCGGGCGCTCGGCGGCGCACCGTCCTATTTGGTCAGCCGCGTCTTCCGGGCGACCGGGATCAGCAAGGAGATCACCAAACCCCTTGCCATCCTGAAGAATCTCGACGACCGGGACTACCTGGCGCAGATCGAGGCCGTCGACCACTTCATGGACAACATGATCGCCTACCCCGGGCGTACGTTCGGCCAGATCTACCACCGGTTCTTCCGCGCCAACGACCTCGCCGAGGGCACGGTCGACCTCAACGGCCGCATCATCGCGCTGTCCGGGGTCAAGGTGCCGACGCTGGTCATCGCCGGGCAGAACGACACGATCGCGCCGCGCGCGGCCGTCGAACGGCTCACCGAGCTGCTGGACAACTCGCCGTCGGTGACCTTCGAGACCGCGCCCGGTGGGCACCTCGGCGTCCTCACCGGCCGGAAGGCCCGCGGGACCACGTGGCGCTACCTCGACCGTTTCCTCGACGAACAGGCCGCTTGAGCCTCGTCTTCGGTGCGCTGGGTGATGGCGCTGCGCAGGGACTGGCGTGGCGCGATCATGTCCACCATCTCGGTGATCTGGCGCCAGGCGTCGGCGATCTCGGCCGTCGCGCGGTCGCGTTGCAGGACGACCGTGGACAACACGAGCGCGGTGAGGCCGACGGTGGCGTCGAAGGCCTGGACGTGCAGCATCCGGGCGGCCAGTTCGTAGGAGCCGTAAGGACCGAGCCCGCGTATGGCGGCGATGATCGTGACGGTGCAGACGCACAAGGAGCACAGCAGCGCCCCGGCCTGCCGGAAGCGCAGCGCCGCCCACACGAGCACGGGGAAGACCAGGAACAGCTTCGCCGTCGTCGTGGACGCGAGGATCGACGTGCCGACGGCGAAGAGCGCGAGCGTCGCCGCCTCGCCCCAGCGGAGGAGCGGAACCCGCCTGGGCAGACGGAACCTCGGCGCTAGAAGCAGCAACGGCGTGATCGTCAGGACGCCCATCGCGTCGCCGGTCCACCACACGAGCGCGGTCGCCCAGAAGTCGCCGGGGCTCAGCGCGCCGCCGACGATCAGCACGCCGGTGCCCAGTGCGGCGCTGAAGGCCGTGCCCCCGATCGCTCCGACCGCCACCAGGAGGACGGCGTCGGGAAGCCGGTCGAGCTCGTTGCGGAAACCCAGCCGCCGCATGACCGCGTACGCCAGCATCGGGCCGATCGTGTTGCCCGCGGAGATCGCCAGGACCGTGCCCAGCGAAGGACCGAGGGCGATGTTCGTCAGGAGGGCGCCGAGGAAGATGCCCGGCCAGAACCGGGGCCCCAGGAGCATCGGCACCGCCAGCGCGACACCGGCGGCCGGCCACAGGGGCGAGATCTGTCCCCGCACGATCGCCCACTGGATCCCGATCCGGGCGGTGGCGAAGTAGCAGATCGTGACGCCGAGGACGATGAGACACCAGCGTGCGGCGGGGGAAAGCGGTCTCATCACGACTCCGGCCTTCGCTGGCTGAGGAAGCTAGGAGAGTACCCCTGTCCGGCGGCCGCGGAGGTGTTGTCGAAATGGTGGAAATAAACGGGCTCGTGAGTGGTAAGGACGGTTCTAACCGTCCTTACCACTCACGAGCCCCACGCCTTACTTGAGCTCCGCCGACGTCTTGCCCAGGATCCGGCGCGCCACGATCAGCTGCTGGATCTGTTGCGTGCCTTCGAAGATGTCCAGGATCTTCGCGTCCCGGCTCCACTTCTCCAGCAGCGATTCCTCGGTGTAGCCGAAGGTTCCGGCCAGCTCGACGCATTTCAGCGTGATCTCGACGACCGACCGGCCGGCCTTCGCCTTGGCCATCGAGGCCTGCAACGAGTTCGGCTTGCGGTTGTCGGCCATCCACGCCGATTCCATGGTCAGCAGGTACGCCGATTCGTAGTCCGCCTCCAGCTGCAGGAACGTCGCGGCGGCGGCGTGCTGGCTGTGGACGGGCTTGTCGTAGTCGATGGTCACCCCGGCGTCGGTGAGGATCTTCCGGGTCTCTTCCAGCGCCGCGCGGGCGACACCGATGGCCATGGCGGCGACCAGCGGGCGGGTGTTGTCGAAGGTCTGCATGACCCCGGCGAAACCCTTGGCGGTGTCGATCTCCGGCGTGCCGAGGAGGTTCTCCTTGGGCACGCGGACGTTCTCGAACCGCAGCACGGCGGTGTCGGAGGCACGGATGCCGAGCTTGTGCTCGACGCGCACCACCTCGAAGCCGGGTGTGCCCTTCTCGACGACGAACGACTTGATCGCCGCGCGGCCCTTCGTCTTGTCCAGCGTGGCCCAGACGACGACCGCGTCGGCGCGCTCGCCCGCGGTCACGAAGATCTTCTCCCCGTTGAGCACGTACTCGTCGCCGTCCAGCCGCGCGGTCGCGGTGATCGCGGCGGAGTCCGAGCCGCAGTCCGGCTCGGTGATCGCCATCGCGGCCCACAGCCCGGAGAACTTCTTGAGCTGTTCATCCGTGGCGACCGAGCCGATGGCGGCGTTGCCGAGCCCCTGGCGCGGCATGGACAGCAGCAGACCGACGTCGCCCCAGCACATCTCGATCGTGCCGAGCACGATGTTGAGGTTGGAACCGTTGCGGTTGCCCGGTTTCTCGTTCTTCTCGGACCGGCGGACACCCGCCGCGCCCGCACCGCCCTCGCCGGAGGAGTTCAGCCCGTCCAGCAGCGCGGCGAACATGTCGAGTTCGGCCGGATAGGTGTGCTCGGCGCGGTCGTACTTGCGCGAGATCGGCCGGAACACCTCGGCCGCGGCCTGGTACGCCTGGTTGATCAGGGTACCGGCCTTCTTCGGAACCTCAAGGTTGATCATGACTGCCTTTCGAAAGTCCTGGGTCGTGTCCTGTGAGTCCGTTCGGTGGGCTTCGTGATCCAGGTGGTTTCTGGTGCCGTCAGTGGCCGCCTGGGCGCGAAGACCGCGGACATGACTTGCAGGGCACGACCTAAAGAAGGACGGCGCCTTCCATCACGCCGATCGCACGGAGGTCGCGGTACCAGCGTTCGACCGGGTGTTCCTTGACGAACCCGTGCCCGCCGAGGAGCTGCACCCCGGCGCTGCCGATCTGCATCCCCTTGTCGGCGGCCAGTTTCCGGGCCAGCGCGACCTCGCGGGCGTACGGCTTGCCCTGTTCGGCGCGGGAAGCGGCGCGGAGCGTGACCAGCCGCAACCCTTCCAGCTCGATGGCGATGTCGGCCACCGAGAACGCGACGGCCTGCCGGTGGCTCACCGGTTCGCCGAACGCCTTGCGCTCGTTGACGTACGGCACCACGTAGTCGAGGACGGCCTTCGCGGTACCGGCGGCCAGCGCGGCCCAGCCGAGCCGCGAGAGCCGGACGACCTCGGTGAAGACCTCGGCCTTGCCGCCGCCGAGCAGCGCACCGGCCGGAAGGGCGACCTTCTCCAGGTGCAGCTTCCCGGTCGCCGCGCCGCGCAGGCCCATCGCCGGTTCGTTTTCGATGGTGACACCGGAGTTCGACGACTCGACGAGGAACAGCGCCGGGCCGCGGCCTTCCAGGTCGGCCGACACGATGAACAGCTCGGCGTCGGCGGCCCTCGGGACCAGCGACTTCACACCGTCGAGCTGGTAGCCCTTCGGCGTGCGGCGGGCCTTGGTCGCGGGCTTGAACGGGTCGAACAGCGCGGTGCGCTCCTGCAACGCGAGCGCCGCGGCCGGGACGTTCTCGCCGACGAACGCGGGCAGGTAGTCCGCCTGTTGCTGCTCGTCGCCGTAGGACACCAGCGCGGTGCTGACCGCGGACGGCGCGAGCACCGCGACCGCGAGACCCAGGTCGCCGTGCGCGAGGGCCTCGGCGACCAGCGCGTTCGTGACGACCGACCGTTCGGTGCCGACCCCGCCCAGCTCCTCCGGGATGCCGACGAGCGTGATGCCGAGTTCGGCGGCACGGCTCAACAGGCCCTCGGGCGCATGGAGCTTCGCGTCGGCGTCGGACGCGGCGGGCCGCAACTGTTCGGCCGCGAACTCCGTCACGGTCTCGACGATGAGCTGCTGGTCCTCACTCGGGGTGAGGTCGAACAGCCCGGTGTCCTCGGCAGGCGCGAGCCGCGCGGGCTTGCCGAGCTTCTGGGCGGATTTGAAGGTCCGTCCCGCCGCGCCCGCGACCCGGAAGCCGTTGCGCGTCCCGGCACTGACCAGGTTCTGCACGGGCTTCCGAAGTCCGGCCCGTTCAATGACCTTGCTCCCGGCCAGCCGGGTGAGCGCGGACAGGCCAAGGCCCATCGCGTCTCGTTTCCTAGGCGCACCCACGGTGAGTCTCCCTGCCTCGCTTACCTACTCGTGAGTAGGTTAACTCGCCTTGGGCTGATGCGCCACCATGGGGGAGGCGAACGTCACGCCGGTGAGTGATCCGGGAGGCCGGGCAGGCCAGGATTACTCACGATCTTGCGCCTCTCGACGACCACGAGACCCACCGCCGCCAGCGCGACGATGCCGACGAGCGCGATCGCCGGCACCAGTTCCAGCAGCGGAGTCGCGGCCAGCAGGACCACCGCGAGTACCAGTCGCCGCACGTTCCACGAGCCCAGGTTCCGGCGCCGCAGCCCGCTCAACGCGATGAGATACAGCGCGAGCCCGCCGGTCAGCGCCCAGATCGGGGTTCCGTGGAGGCCGTCGGCGAGGCTGTGGTGCTCGGTGTCGGACACGTAAAGCAGCGACTTCTTCAGCCCCAGCGCCACGAGCACGATCCCGGCGATGAGCGGGAGGTGCAGGAAGGTGTACGTATCGGTTCCGATCCGTACCCGCTCCACGCCCTCCGCGCGCTTCAGGTTGTGCTCGGACACGTGCGCGACGACGGCGAAGTACATCCACCACATCGCCGAAGCCAGCGTGAGCCCGAAGACGGCGGCCAGCGTGATCGGCCAGGACATCGGGTACGAGCTGATCCCGATGCCGATCGCCACGATCGACTCGCCGAGCGCGATGATCACGATCAGCCCGAACCGCTCGGCGAAGTGGCCGGGCTGGTGCAGCCGCCAGTCCGAGGAACGGGTCCGGAAGACGTTGACGTAGTCGGCCAGCATCGCGACGGCCCAGATGCCGAGCTGCGCCCAGCCGGAGAAGAACGCGGCGACAGTCAGCAGTGCGACGCTCGGCAGCAGGCCGACGAACATCTTCAAGACGGTCTTGCGCAGCTCGGGGTCGGTCCGCGCGGCGCCGAAGTACGCGGTCAGATGCAGCAGCCGGACGAGGAAGTAGCAGCCGACGAACATCAGCGGCGCGTACAGGCCGCCGGGCAGGTCGGTGAACGCCTCCGGGATGGTCAGTGAGACCAGGAACATCGTCCCCATCGCGGCGAACATCGCCAGCTGGGCGATGCCGCGGTCGACGTGCAGGGTGTTGGCCAGCCAGGCGTAGGCGCACCAGCACCACCACAGCACGGCGATCATCGCGACGCCCTGTCCGATGCCGAGCGGGGTGAGGTGATCGGCCATCAGCTGCGTGGTCTGGGTGATGGCGTAGACGAAGACCAGATCGAAGAAGAGCTCCAGCGTGGTGACCTTGTGGTCTTCTTCCCGGGTCACCAGATGCAGGCCGCGTTTCGTGGGCACGCGCATATCGTGCCCTTCACTCCTTTGCGGGACACGCGAGTTTGCCCAAAGCGGACTTTCAGACCCCGAGGACGGCGTGCATCAACGTCGTCAGCTCGGCCTCGATATTCGGGCGGCCGTTGACGCGCCGGGTGCGCGCGAGGTCGTTCGCGATGGTCAGCGCCGCGTGCACGGTGATCTTCACTTCGCGCAGGCTCAGTTCCGGCCGGACCTCCGACGCCAGCGCGATCCAGCGCGCGACGTAGTCTCGCTGGACCCGGATCAGGTCCGCCTTGTCGCGTTCCGGCAGTTCCATGGGGCTGCCGGAGAACGACACCAGCAGTTCGGGCGTGTGCAGCAAGGTGTGCACATAGGACGCCGCGAGCCTGCGCAGCGCGTCGCGTTCGTCGCCGGTCCGCAACGCGCGTTCCGCGGCGAGCGCCAGCCGGTCGGCAGCTCGGTGCCCGATCGCCACCATCAGCGCGGCCTTGCTGGGGAAGTGCCGGTACACGCTCGGCCCGGCGATCCCGGCGGCCGCGCCGATCTCCTCCATGCTCACCGAACGGAAGCCGCGTCGGCCGAACAGCTCCGTCGCGGCCGCGAGGATCTGCTCGCGGCGGGACGGTTCGCCGAGTGCCATCGACGGCGTCTCTTCCGGCGGCTCCGAGGGTTCGGGAAGTGTGACATGCAGCACCGACTCCGCCAGCTGCACCAGGATCTGCGCGAAGCGTTTCTTCGCCACGGACGTGTGATGCACGGAGACGCTGCCGAACACGCTCAGCCCCGCCCAGCACAGCAGCTCGGCGTCGTCGGCGGTCAGTTCGGGCCGCAACGCGAGCAGTGCCTTCGACCACGCTTCGAGCACCGCGCCCGACCGGCGGCGGATCTCGCGCCGTTCCTCCCGCGGCAGGTGTCTGCCCTCCCAGCGCCACAGCGCGGCGACCTCGCGCCGCTCCACCGCCTGCGCCGCGAGGGTGCCCAACAGGGCGTTGACCTGGGCGGGAACGGGAAGGTCGACGTCCGCGAGCGTCTCGGTGGTGGCCGTCTCCATGTCGTCGATGCCGGACAGCACGACGTAGGACAGCACCGCCTGCTTGTCCGAGAAATGCCGGTACAGCGCGGGCCCGGTGATCCCGGCCGCGGCGGCGATGTCGTTGATGCCGACGCCGTGGAACCCGCGGGCGCGAAACAGCTCCGCGGCGAGGCCTGCCAGCTGGGCCTTGCGGTCGCGCGGTCGGGCTGAACGCTCGGTCGGGTGATCCATGGGTGAACACACGATAGCGCCGGTTGCGTGCATCGCAACCCATTGACACCTTGGGGTTATCGCGGTTTATGTTAATGACCATTAGCATGGCTACCGGCCGGTACGACCCGGCTGTGTCCATCCCTGATACAGCGCCGTACTGCGGAGGAGTTTTTCTGTGAGTAGCGAGGCCTACATCTACGAGGCGATCCGTACGCCTCGCGGCAAGAACAAGGGCGGTGCCCTCCACGGCACCAAGCCGGTCGATCTCGTGGTCGGCCTCATCGAGGAACTGAAGGTCCGGCACCCGAACCTCGACCCCGCCGTGATCGACGACATCGTCCTCGGCGTGGTGTCCCCGGTCGGCGAGCAGGGCGCCGTGATCGCGCGAACCGCCGCGCTGAACGCGGGTCTTCCCGAGTCGGTCGCCGGCGTCCAGCTGAACCGCTTCTGCGCCTCCGGCCTCGAAGCCACCAACACCGCCGCGCAGAAGGTGCGTTCCGGCTGGGACCAGCTGATCATCGCCGGTGGTGTCGAGTCGATGTCGCGCGTGCCGATGGGCTCCGACGGCGGCGCGCTGTTCATGGACCCGGCCACCGCGTACGACAACTACATCGTCCCGCAGGGCACCGGCGCCGACCTGATCGCGACCATCGAGGGCTTCTCCCGAGAGGACGTCGACGCGTGGGCCGTGCGTTCGCAGGAAAGGGCCGAAGCGGCCTGGTCCGGCGGCTACTTCGCGAAGTCCGTCGTCCCGGTGAAGGACATCAACGGCGTCACGATCCTCGACCACGACGAGCACCGTCGTCCCGGCAGCACCATCGAGGGCCTCGGCAAGCTCAAGCCCGCCTTCGCAGGCATCGGCGAGCTGGGCGGCTTCGACGCCGTCGCGCTCCAGAAGTACCACTCGGTCGAGAAGATCAACCACGTCCACACCGGTGGCAACTCGTCCGGCATCGTCGACGGCGCCGCGGTGGTGCTGGTCGGCAACGAGCAGATCGGCAAGGACTTCGGCCTGACCCCGCGCGCCCGCATCGTGGCGACCGCGACCGTCGGCTCCGAGCCCACGATCATGCTCACCGGCCCGACCCCGGCCACCGAGAAGGTCCTCAAGATCGCCGGCCTCACCCCGGACGACATCGACCTGTGGGAGCTGAACGAGGCCTTCGCCTCGGTCGTCCTCAAGTGGATCAAGGACCTGCACCTCGACGAGGAGAAGGTCAACGTCAACGGCGGCGCCATCGCGATGGGGCACCCGCTGGGCGCCACCGGCGCGATGCTGGTCGGCACCGTCGTCGACGAGCTGGAGCGCCGCCAGGCGCGCCGCGCCCTGGTCACCCTGTGCATCGGCGGCGGCATGGGCGTCGCGACCATCATCGAGCGGGTCTGAGGAAGAGACAATGACTGAAGCGAAGACCATCCGCTGGGAGCAGGACGCCGACGGCATCGTCGTGCTCACCCTGGACGACCCGAAGCAGTCCGCCAACACGATGAACGCCGACTTCCGCGAGTCGCTCGGCGTGGTCGTGGACCGCCTGGAGGCGGAGAAGGACAGCATCACCGGTGTCGTCCTCACCTCGGCCAAGAAGACCTTCTTCGCCGGTGGCGACCTCAACGACCTGATCCAGGCCAAGCCGGAGCACGCCGCCGAGATCACCGAGAGCAGCGCCCTGATGAAGGGCCAGATGCGACGGCTCGAGCAGCTGGGCAAGCCGGTCGTGGCCGCCATCAACGGCGCCGCGCTCGGCGGCGGTCTCGAACTGGCGCTCGCGACGCACCACCGCATCGCGGCCGACGTCAAGGGCAGCCAGATCGGCCTTCCCGAGGTCACCCTCGGCCTGCTCCCCGGCGGCGGCGGCATCGTCCGCACCGTGCGCCTGCTGGGCATCCAGAGCGCGCTGCTGAACGTGCTGCTGCAGGGCCAGCGGCACCGCCCCGCCAAGGCGAAGGAGCTCGGCCTCGTGAACGAGCTCGTCGGCACCGTCGAGGAGCTGGTCCCGGCCGCGAAGGCGTGGATCAAGGCCAACCCCGAAGGCGGCGTGCAGCCGTGGGACGTCAAGGGCTACAAGATCCCGGGCGGTACCCCGTCGAACCCGAGCTTCGCGGCGAACCTGCCCGCGTTCCCGGCGAACCTGCGCAAGCAGATCAAGGGCGCGAACATGCCGGCTCCGCGGGCGATCCTGGCCGCGGCCATCGAGGGTTCGCAGGTCGACTTCGACACCGCGATCACCGTCGAGACCCGCTACTTCGTGCACCTCGCCACCGGCCAGGTCTCGAAGAACATGACGAAGGCGTTCTTCTTCGACCTGCAGAGCATCAACTCCGGCGGCTCGCGTCCGGAAGGCTTCGAGAAGTACACCGCCAAGAAGGTCGGCGTTGTAGGCGCGGGCATGATGGGTGCCGCGATCGCGTACGTCTCGGCGAAGGCCGGCATCGACGTCGTGCTCAAGGACGTCACCCTCGAAGGCGCCGAAAAGGGCAAGGGCTACGCGGTCAAGCTGGAGGAGAAGGCGCTCTCCCGCGGCAAGACCACGCAGGAGAAGTCCGACGCGCTGCTCGCCAAGATCAAGCCGACCGACAAGGCGGAGGACTTCGCCGGCGTCGACTTCGTGATCGAGGCCGTCTTCGAGAGCGTCGAGCTGAAGCACAAGGTGTTCCAGGAGATCGAGGGCGTCGTCAACCCCGACGCCGTGCTCGGCTCCAACACCTCGACCCTGCCGATCACCGCGCTCGCCGAAGGTGTCCAGCGGAGCGAGGACTTCATCGGGATCCACTTCTTCTCGCCGGTGGACAAGATGCCGCTGGTCGAGATCATCTGCGGTGAGAAGACCTCGCCCGCCACGCTGGCGAAGGTCTTCGACTACACGCTGCAGATCAAGAAGACCCCGATCGTCGTCAACGACAGCCGCGGCTTCTTCACCTCGCGCGTCATCGGCACGTTCCTCAACGAGGCCGTCGCCGCGCTGGGCGAGGGTGTCGAGCCGGCGTCGATCGAGCAGGCCGGCGCCCAGGCCGGGTACCCGGCCCCGCCGCTGCAGCTGATGGACGAGCTGACCCTGACGCTGCCGCGCAAGATCCGCAAGGAGACCCGCGAAGCGATCGAGGCCGCCGGCGGCACCTGGAACGCGCACGCGTCCGAGGGCGTCATCGACCGGATGGTGGAGGAATTCGACCGCAAGGGCCGTTCCACCGGTTCGGGCTTCTACGACTACGACGAAGACGGCAAGCGGGCCGGTCTCTGGCCGGGCCTGCGTGACGCGTTCAAGTCGGGCACCGCCGAGGTTCCCTTCGAGGACCTCAAGGAGCGCATGCTGTTCGCCGAGGCGCTCGAGACCGTGAAGTGCTTCGACGAGGGCGTGCTCACCACCGTCGCCGACGCCAACATCGGCTCGATCTTCGGTATCGGTTTCCCGGCGTGGACCGGTGGTGTCATCCAGTACATCAACCAGTACGAGGGTGGCCTGCAGGGCTTCGTCGACCGGGCTCGTGAGCTGGCGGAACGCTACGGCGACCACTTCACCCCGCCCGCTTCGCTGGTCGAGAAGGCCGCGAAGGGCGAGATCTACGAATAAGCCGCTTCGTGAACGGCCCGTTCCTTGCGAAATTCGCCAGGAACGGGCCGGTTTCGTACTGCGACGCTCTTGCTACTTCTTCTTGCGGTTCAGCTGAGGGAGCCAATACCCAGGAGGCTGGGGGTCTGTGCCGATGGGTGCCCAATGTTCCGGGTCGGGATTCCTCGGGGCCCAGCTTCGAGGAGGTGGCAACGAACACACGGAGATCACCGTGTACGCGGCCACGGGTCTGGACTGGGTGCGCGCGCATCGCGAAGTGCTGCAGGGCCGGCTGCGCGAGCACGGCGCGATCCTGCTGCGCGGGATGCCTGCCGATCTGGCGGTGTTCAACCAGGTCACGGAGGAGATCGGCGGCTCGCTGCTGACGTACACGGAACGGTCGACGCCGCGGTCGGCGGTCTCGGGCAACATCTACACCTCGACGGAGTACCCGCCTGCCGAGTCGATCCCGATGCACAACGAGAACTCGTACTCGGCGCGCTGGCCCGCCCGCCTGTTCTTCCTGTGCGACACCGCGGCCGAAACCGGCGGCGCGACGCCGATCGCCGACAGCCGCGCGATGTACCGCCTGCTGCCGGAGGACCTGCGGGAGCGCTTCGCGGGCGGCGTCACCTACACCCGGGCGTTCCGTGAAGCCCGCCGATTCGGCGAGCTCGGCGACCCTGGCCAGGCTGGGCGTGTCCACCTGTCGCAGCATGCCCAATGTGGCGCGGAGTTCACGCAACGCCTCCTTGCTGGTCTGTTTGATCGTGGTCAGTGCCTCCTCTGATTTCGCCGGATCCTTGCCGTGCAGGGCCGCGCCCGCCTGGACGTTGATGAGCGCCAGGTTGTGGCCGAGGACGTCGTGCGGTTCGCGCGCGATCCGGAGCCGCTCGTCCGTGGCCCTCCGCCGTGCCTCGGTCTCCTTGGTGCGTTCGGCTTCGCGGCGGTAGTACGTCAGCGCGCCGACCGCGACGAGCGCGATGAACCAGCCCGTCATCAGCAGGAACGCGAAGTCGTCCACCTGCCGTACGGCGCCGGCCTGTGCCTCGCCGATCACGACGCCGCCCATCGAGGCCGCCGCGACGACCGCCGCGCTGCGGATCCGCCCGGTCGAGGCGTTGTCGTACAGCGCGAAGGCGAACGCGAGCAGCACGAATCCGTCGGGGTCGGTCTGCGGATAGTGGATCGCGCAGCAGGCCGCGGTGAAGATCGCGACGGGGAGTGGATACCGGCGGCGCAGGAACAGCGCGGCGCAGGCGAGTGCCACGCAGGTCCAGCCGATGACCGCGTTGCGCGGTGCTTCCGCGCCGTCCCCGAGCGAGACCACGACGGAACCCGCGATCACCGCCGCGGTGACCGCGATGTCCGCCGTGTACCGCCGCAGGATCGCCACACGACGAGAGTAGCGCGAACCGGGGCGATTGACAAAATAGATTTTTACGTTCAAACTGATTTTTGTGATCAAGGACGTGGTGCTGTGAGAGACGTGGAGTACCTGGAGCGGTTGGAGCAGGCGGAGGCGTTGCTGAAACCGCAGCGGGTGGACGTCCTGCGGCAGCTGGCGGAGCCGCGGTCGTGCACCGAGGTGGCGACGGTGCTGGATCAGACTCCGCAGCGGGTCTACTACCACGTGAAACGACTGGTGGAAGCCGGTCTCGTGAAGCAGGTGTCGGAGCGGAAGGTGCGCGCCGTCAGTGAGGGCGTGTATCAGGCGACAGCCCGTTCGTACTGGTTGTCACCCGGACTGGTCGGACGGCTGGGCCCGCGGGCGGCGCGGGACGAGCTGAGCCTTGGCTACTTGGTGGACCTCATGGAGGAGGTCCAGGCGGACGTCGCCGCGCTCGACAGGACCGCGCCGGAGCTGCCGTCGATCGGCGTTGCCGGCGAGATCCGGGTGGAGCCGGAGCGGCGCCAGGAGTTCCTCGACGAACTGAAGACGACTTTGCAGGATCTGTTCACCCGCTACGGCGGAGCGGAAGGCGACGCCTTCAAGCTCGCCGTGGCCTGTTACCCGAAGGGAGATGCCCGTGACTGAACCGACGAGGTTCGAGGTGCGCCTGCGCGCGCCGATCGACGAGGTCTGGCACGCGCTGACCGATCCCGGGGCACTGCGCGTGTGGCTTTCCGAGTACGCGGAAGTCGACCTGCTGTCCCGGTACGAGTTCTGGGGTCGCTACACGCCGGAAGGCGATCGTCCGCGCCAGCGGCTGCTACTGGCCGAGAACAATGTCCTGCGGTTCGCCTGGACCGTCGACGGGACGGAGACCGTCGTCGAGATCGCGCTGGCGGAAGACGGGGACGAGACGTCCTTGTCGTTCAGTCAGAGCGGTCTGCCGGACTACGCCGCGATGCTGGCCGATCCGGACTCGTCACTCGGCATGATGCACACGTTCTGGGCGCTTTCCGTCGCGAACCTCGTCGACCACGTCGAAGGACGGCCGCTCACCGCCCGCTGTGACCTCACTTCCCCGCTGATGAGCGAAGAAGTGCGGATCGACGCGCCGCGAGGTGAGGTCTACTCCTCGATCGCCGATCCCGCCGTGTTCACGCGCTGGTTCGGCGCCCGGATCGAGGCGGAGCCCCACGTCGGCGGACGTTGGGCGATGGGTTCACTGGAAAAGGATCCGGACCCGGCGAAGATCGTCGACCTGGTGCCCGACTCGAAGATGTCGCTCGCGTACCAGGACGGTGTCGTCGCCACTTGGGAGCTCGAGGACTCCGGCGGCGGTACGAAGCTGACCTTCGTCCAAAGTGGATTCTCCGACGAGAAACCGCCGTACGGCATGTGGATGGGCTGGCTCAGCGGGTTGGCGGAACTACGCAGGTTCCACGAGGTCCACTCGTGGCGCCCGTTGTGGGTCGACATCCAGCTGGAGGGAACACCCGAAGGACTCATCACCTTGGATGGCAAGTAGGAGGAAGCGATGTTGCTCGAAGGCAGGAACGCGATCATCTACGGGGCGGCGGGCGGAATCGGGAGCGCGGTGGCCCGCGGATTCGCCAGGGAGGGCGCGACCGTCCACCTCACCGGTCGCACCTTGAAGAAGCTCGACGCGCTCGCGGACGAAATCCGGGAGGCGGGCGGGAAAGCCGAAACCGCGGAATTCGACGCTCTCGACGAAGCCGCCATCGACGAGCATGCCGCTTCGGTGGTTTCCTCGGCGGGCAGCGTCGACATCTCGATGAACGTGATCACACACAACGACGTCCAGGGCACTCCACTGGTCGAGATGTCGTTGGAGGACCTCGAAAGCCCGGTCCGGACGGCGGTGCGGACGAACTTCCTCACCGCACGGGCCGCCGCCCGGCACATGATCGGGCAGGGGTCCGGGGTGATCCTGATGTTCGGTGGCGACGGTGACCCGCTGCCGGGGTACCACCTCGGCGGGCTGCAGGTCGCGTTCAGCGCGATGGAGGCGTTGCGGCGCGGGCTGGCGTGCGAACTCGGGCCGCAGGGCATCCGTGTCGTGACCCTGCGCACCGGCGGGATCCCGGAGACGATTCCGGCGGGCGCCGGCCTCGACGACGCCATCCGTGACATGGTCGACGCGACGATGCTCAAGCGGACGGCATCGCTCGAAGACGTCGCCCGTGTGGCCGCCTTCGCCGCGTCGGACCATGCGCGCAGCATGACCGCGACGGCGTTGAACATCAGTTGCGGCTCGATGGTCGACTGACCCTCTCGCCGGCGGTAACACCGGCGGGCGATCTCCCGACTACGCGGCACCATCAGGTGCCGGGGAGGTCGTTATGCCGAAGAGAACGACGAAGCTGGGCATGGCACTGGCGATCGGACTTCTGGTCGCCGGAGGCTGCGGTGTGGAGACCGTGCCCACCGGGCGGGTCACGCCGCAGAGCGACCCGGTGCGGACAACGCCGACAGTCCCGACAGCGCTGACCACAACGTCGACGCCGACCAGCAGTTGGGCACCGCCGACGCCTCAGCAGTTCGTGCCGACGACCACGGCCGCGGTCGAGGTGCCGAAGCAGGTCGAG
Organism: Amycolatopsis sp. NPDC043885; assembly: GCF_056435685.1. NCBI lineage: Bacteria > Bacillati > Actinomycetota > Actinomycetes > Pseudonocardiales > Pseudonocardiaceae > Amycolatopsis > Amycolatopsis sp. NPDC043885. Next base: position 125,990 of record NZ_JBWKEA010000006.1, on the reverse strand, counting down.
CCCAAACCGACGAAAACACCTCCGAAGACCACGCAGGCGGCGAAGGTGCCGAACCTGGCGGAGTGCGGGAGCGACTACTACCGCAACACCGACGGTGTCTGTGTCCATCGGCCGTCGGCCGGACCCGGCGCGGCCGACGGAGCGACCGCCCTCTGCGAGGACGGTTCCTATAGCTACAGCCAGAATCGCCGCGGTACCTGTTCCGGCCATGGTGGGGTTCGCACCTGGCTGTGATCCCGTCGGTCAACCATTCACTGAGAAGGGTGATGCTGTGTAAGGTCGGATCATGGGATGCACAGGGTGAAACCGGTCGGACGGGCACCTTCGCCCCGGATCTTCGTCGTCGTGCTCGCCACCTGCGGTCTGGTGGCGTCGTTCATGCAGACGCTCGTCGTCCCGCTCATCCCCGCGTTTCCCCGGCTGCTCAACGCGACACCGTCGGACGCGTCGTGGGTGGTCACGGCGACCCTGATCGCCGGAGCCGTGGTGATGCCGGTGAGCGGAAGGCTCGGCGACCTCTACGGCAAACGCCGGTTGCTGCTGATCAGCCTGGGCTTCCTGGTCGCCGGTTCGGTGGTGTCCGCGCTGACCAGTTCGCTCGCGCTGATGGTCCTCGGCCGGGGGTTGCAAGGCTGCGCCATGGGCGCGATCCCGCTGGGCATCAGCATCATGCGCGACGAACTCGCGCCGGAGCGGGTCGGCGCCGCGATCTCGGTGATGAGTTCGACGCTCGGCGTCGGCGGTGCCATCGGGCTCCCGGTGTCGGCGCTGGTCGCGCAGAACGCAGACTGGCACGTCCTGTTCTGGGCGTCGGCGGGGCTCGGGCTCGTCTGCGGCCTGCTGATCCTGTTCGTGGTGCCGGAGTCGCCGGTGAAGACACCGGCGCCGTTCGACTACCTCGGCGCGCTGGGGCTGACGATCGGACTGGTCTGCCTGCTGTTGCCGATCGTCAAGGGCGGCGAATGGGGCTGGGGCAGCGGCCGCACCCTCGTCTTCGCGGGGAGCGCGGTGGTGATCCTGCTGGTCTGGGGCGCCTACCAGCTGCGGCGGCGTGATCCGCTCGTGGACCTGCGGGTCTCCGCGCGGCGGCCGGTACTGTTCACCAACCTCGCGTCGATCATGATCGGGTTCGCGCTGTACTCGATGGCGTTGTCGTTCCCGCAGCTGCTGCAGGCGCCCGCGTCGACCGGCTACGGCCTCGGCCTGACCATGGTGCAGGCCGGGCTGTGCCTCGCGCCGAACGGCCTGGTCATGTTCATGCTGTCGCCGGTTTCGGCCAGGCTCATCGAGCGCTACGGACCACGGACGACACTGATGGTCGGCGCCACCACCATCGCGGCCGGATACGCCTTCGCGACCGTGTTGATGGACAACGCCTTCGAGCTGATCACGGCGTCGATCATCATCGGCGGCGGCGTGGGCATCGCCTACGCGGCCATGCCGGCGCTGATCATGGGCTCGGTCCCGGTCACCGAAACCGCGTCCGCGAACGGGTTGAACTCGCTGATGCGCTCCGTCGGCACGTCGACGTCCAGCGCGGTGATGGCGACCATGCTCGCGTCGCTGGCGATCACCATCGGCGGGGTTTCCGTCCCGTCCGCGACGGGGTTCCGGCTGAGCTTCGTGGTCGCCGCCGGTGCGGCGCTCCTAGGACTCGTCTTGACCGTTTTCGTCCCGAAGCAACGTCAGCCCGAGCCGATGGTCGTTTCGGTCCGCTAGCGCCCTGCGTGCGATGAAGGGACTCATCGCACGCAGGGGCGGCTCCGCTCAGAACAGCGTCGGAACGATCGCGTCGATCAGGTGCGGGCCCGGCTCGGCGAGCGCGCGCTGGAACTGCTCGGCCAGCTCCTCCGCCGTCGTCGCCCGGGTCGCCGGGACGCCCATGCCCTCGGCGATCTTGACGAAGTCCATGTCGGGGCGGGAGAGGTCGAGCAGCTCGTTCGCCTTCGGGCCGTTGGCGTCCGCGCCGACCCGCTGCAGCTCCAGCCGCAGGATCGCGTACGCCCGGTTGTTCAGCAGGACCGTGGTGACGTTGAGGTTCTCCCGAGCCTGCGTCCACAGCGCCGAAATCGTGTACAGCGCGCTGCCGTCGGACTGCAGGTTGATCACCGGCCGGTCCGGCGCGGCGACGGCCGCCCCGGTCGCGACGGGCATGCCGTAGCCGATCGCGCCGCCGGTCAGGGTCAGCACGTCGTGCCGGGGCGCGCCCGCGGTCGCGGCGGGCAGCAGCAGACCGGAGGTGTTCGCCTCGTCCGCGATGATCGCGCGCTCCGGCAGCAGCGCGCCGATCACGTCGACCCAGTTCTGCGGCGTCAACGGCCCGGACGGCAGCGCGGGCCGGGAGGACTCCTGCAGCACCGGCTCGGTCTCGGCGGCGACCAGGTCGGCGACGTCGTTCAGCGCTCGCGGCACGTCCTGCGCGACTTCGGCCAGCACATGGACCTGCGCGCCTTCGGGAACCAGGTTGCTCGCCTTGCCGGGGTAGGCGAAGAACGACACAGGCGCCTTGGTCCCGGCGACGATCACGTGCTTGATCCCGTCGAGCTGGTACGCGACCTGCTCGGCGAGGTAGCCCAGCCGCTCGATCGTCGGCAGGCCTTCGCCGCGTTCGAGCCGGGCGGGGAAGGTCTCGACGAACGCCTTCACGCCGGTCGCGGCCGCGATCCGGCTGGTCGCGCGCAGACCGGCTTCTCGGCAGCCGCTGCCGCCGACGAGCAGCGCGACCGGTTCACCACTGGCCAGCACCTCGGCGATGTTCTTCACCGTCGTCGCGTCGACGACCTGCGGGATCCGTGGCGGGATGGGCGCGCAGGTCTCGCCGCCCTCACCCCAGGACGCGTCGGCGGGGAGGATCAGGGTCGCCACCTGGCCGGGGGCGTCCTGGGAGGCCGCGACCGCCGCGGCGGCGTCGGCACCGACGTCCTTCGTGTGCTCGGAGCGGCGGACCCAGCCTTCGAGCGAACCGGCGACGGCCTCGATGTCCGATTCGAGCGGGGCGTCGTACTGCTTGTGGTAGGTCGCGTGATCGCCGATCACGTTGACGATCGGGGTGCGCGCGCGGCGCGCGTTGTGCAGGTTCGCCAGCCCGTTGCCGAGACCGGGGCCGAGGTGCAGCAGCGTGGCCGCCGGCTTGTCGGCGATCCGCGCGTATCCGTCCGCGGCACCGGTGACGACGCCTTCGAAGAGGCCGAGCACACCGCGCATCTCGGGTACGGAGTCGAGCGCGGCCACGAAGTGCATCTCCGAGGTGCCCGGATTCGAGAAGCACACGTCGACACCGCTGTCGACGAGCGTGCGGATCAGGGACTGGGCGCCGTTCATCTCACTCACTTTTCAAGCCCTCTCAGCGAAAAGAACGCCGGGGTTGAGGATCCCGGCCGGGTCGAAGCTCTCCTTGATCCGGCGCATCAGCGCGATCTTCGCCGGGTCCTCCAGATCGAGGAAATAGCCGGATTTGGCCCGTCCGAGTCCGTGCTCGCCGGAGATCGCGCCGCCGAGTTCCATGCCGAGTGCGAAGATGTCGGTCAGCAGCTGCTTCCGCTTCTCCGGGTCCTTGCAGAAGATGGCCAGGTGGACGTTGCCGTCGCCGGCGTGCCCGCAGCCGAGCGCGCCCGCCTCGCGCGACAACGCCATTTCCCTGGCCTTGCGCAGGAACTCGGGCATGGCGGACCGCGGGACCACCACGTCGATGACGTCGTCGGCACCGGCCGCCTTGGCCGTCCAGAACGCCTTCTCGCGCGCCTCGATGAGCTTGCGCGCCGAAGCGCCCTCGAGCACGTACACGTCCATCGCGCCGACATCGCCCAGCAGTCCGCCGAGTTCCTCGATGTCGGCGTGCAGCCGGTCGTTGTCGCGGTTTTCCAGTGCCACCACCAGATACGCCTGCGCCTTGTCACGGATGGCGTCCGGGACACCGAGGCTGAGCTTCTCGTTGTAGCTGATCGCCGCGAGCGTGAGGTTGTCGATGTACTCGAGGATGTGCGGCGCGAGGCCGCTGGCGACGATCTTCGGGACGACGGTCATCACCTCGTCGAAGGTCTCGAACGGGGCGAACACCGTGGCGCCGTGCGGCAGGCGCGGATACAGCTTCACGATGACCTCGGTCGCGATCGCGAGAGTGCCTTCGGAGCCGATGATCAGCTGGGTCAGGTCGTACCCGGTCGAGACCTTCGAGGTCTTGCCGCCGGTCCGGATGATCTCGCCGGTCGGCAGCACGGCCTGCAGGCCCACGACGTTGTGCCGCGTGACGCCGTACTTGACCGCGCGCATGCCGCCCGCGTTCGTCCCGACGTTGCCGCCGACGCTCGCGCTCAGCTCGCCGGGGTAGACGGTGTAGCCGAGTCCGGCCGCTGTGGTCTTTTCGTCCAAATCGGACAGCGTGACACCCGGCTGGACGACGGCGACGTGGTTCTCCGTGTCGATCTCCAGTACCGCGTTCATTCGTTCGAAAGAGATCACCAGGCTGTCTTCGCGTGGTGTGGCGCCACCCGAGAGCCCCGTGCCCGACCCTCGCGCGGTGACCGGCACGCCGTGTTCGGTCGCCGCCTTGAGCAGCTCCGCGACCTCCTCGGCGCTTCCCGGTTTCGCCAGGTGGGCGGGCCGCCGCGCGGTGGTGGTCAAAGCCTCGTCGTGTGCGTAGTCCTCGGGGATCGCCTCGCCCGAGAGCAAGTTCGTGTCCCCGACGATCTCGGCGAACCGTGCCGCAACATCGCCCATCGACTGCCCTTCCTCACGCCTCTTTGCCTGGTTGTCGAAGCGTAGTACGTCGTGGGCGAGGATGGCCATGAATCCTTTTCACGTTTGTCTTCCTCTGTGTCCACAACCTCGTGACAACCTCGCTCGGTTACCCCTGTCGCAGCGGGCCGCGGTGGTCCGCCGGAAGGGGTGGACGCTCGATGGGATCCAGGATGAGACGGAGCGCGGCGCTGGGGGCGGCGCTGGCGGTGCCCTCGTGCGGGCGCGTCGAGTTCGGGCGGCCGGTGCGAAGGGCGAGGGCGTCGAACGGGTCGGTGAGACCGAGCTGGCCATCGTGAACCCGCAGCGAGCCCGGATCAGTGGCCTGACCTTCAAATCGGGCGAACAGGTCGGCGCCAAGCTGAGCTTCACCGCCGGGGCCGAAGCTGCCGGCGGGCAGTACACCGTCCACGTGACCCAGGTCGACCAGCGTGGTGAAGAGGTCGGTGGTGTCGAGTACCGGCTCACCGAAGCGCGACAGTAAGCCAGGGTGGGGTGCCGGCCCGTGGGCGGTGAGGGTGGGAGCCCGCACCGCCCACGGGTTTCCTACGCGCGTGCGAACGAAAGTGTCTCGCCCTCGACACCTCGCAGCCAAAGGTCCTGGGCGGCTTCGGCCATTTCCGCCAGTCCCTCTTCGATCGTCGCGAACACGTTGCCGGGTACCCAGCCCGCGTCGCCGTTGATCAGCAGATTGTTGCGGCCGTAGAAGATCGCGAGGTCCGTCGCGCCCTGGTCGCTGTGCGCCTCGCTGCCCTCGTCGTAGCCGTACGCCGGGTTGCCGATCTCCCACGCCTCGAACCCGAAGTACACGACATCCCCCGGAATCGGGGTCACCGTGGGGTTTTCGCGGCCCGGCTTCGGTTCGGCGAAGGGCGGCACGAGCGTGTAGACCTCGTTGCGCGCGTACTTCGCGTGGTACGCCGAACCGCTCTGCGGCAACGCGTCCCAGACGGCGCGGCAGGTCCGCGGGGCTTCGGCGTCGAGCAGCCGGGCCCGGCAGGACACTCCGCGCTTGTCGAGCGTGATCGTGATGTAGCGGGCCATCACTCGACCCCCGCCACCACGTCGCCCCAGATGCGCAGTGCCTCGTCGACCTGTGCTGAGTCGACGATCAGCGGCGGCACCATCCGGACGACGTTCATGTACGCCCCGCAAGTCAGCAGCAGCAAGCCGTTGGAGGACGCGGCTTTCTGGGCCGCCTGGGCCTTCGCGGTGTCCGGCTCGCCGTCCGGCGTGGTGAACTCGGAACCGACCAGCAGCCCCAGCCCTCGGACATCACCGATCGACGCTGATTTGTCCGCGATCACCCGCACGCCTTCCAGGAGCTGGCGTCCTCGTTCGGCGGCGTTCTCGACCAGGCCCTCCTGCTGGATCACCTCGAGCGTGGCGATCGCCGCCGCGCAGGCCACCGCGTTGCCGCCGTAGGTCCCGCCCTGGGAGCCGGGGAGCGCCTTCGCCATCAGTTCTTCCGACGCGGCGATACCCGAGATCGGGAACCCGCTCGCGAGCCCTTTCGCGATGAGCACGATGTCCGGGCGCACCCCGAAGTGCTCGTGTCCCCAGAACCGGCCGGTCCGGCCGAAGCCGGTCTGGATCTCGTCCATCACCAGCAGGATCCCGTGCTTGTCCGCGCGTTCCCGCAGTCCGGCCAGGAACTCGGTGTTCGCCGGGACGTACCCGCCCTCGCCGAGCACCGGCTCGATGAAGAACGCGGCCGTTTCGTTCGGCGCGCAGACCGTCGCGAAGAGGTAGTCGAGCTCGCGCAGCGCGAACTTCGTCGCCGTCTCCTCGTCCCAGCCGTAGTGGAACGCGTAGGGGAAGGGCGCGACGTGCACGCCGGACATGAGCGGCGAGATCCCGGCACTGAACCGGGTGCCCGACGTCGTCATCGTCGCCGCCGCGACGGTCCGGCCGTGGAACCCGCCCTGGAAGACGATGACGTTGGGCCGCTTCGTGGCCTGCCGCGACAACCGCAGTGCCGCCTCGACCGCCTCGCTGCCCGAGTTCGCGTAGAAGAGGGAATCCAGGCCTTCCGGGAGGACACCGCCCAGTTTCTCGGTCAGCTCCAGCATCGGCTTGTGCATGACCGTCGTGTACTGCCCGTGGACGAGTTTGCCGATCTGTTCCCGCGCCGCGCTCACCACGTGCGGGTGACAGTGGCCGGTGCTGGTCACGCCGATACCGGCGGTGAAATCCAGGTGACGTTTGCCATCGGTGCCGTAGAGGTAAACCCCCTCACCGTGGTCGACCACGACCGGCGTTGCCTGCTTGAGCAGCGGTGATAGCTGGGCCATGGGCTGCGCTCCTAGGTCGGCTGAGCTGTTGTCGATTGTTGACAATATCCATAGCATGGCGTTCGGGACAACATGGAGGAGCGTTGGGATGAGCTCGATCAGTGAGGCCGGCGTCGTCACGTCGGTCGGCAAGGAACTGTTCATCGGCGGCAAGTGGGTACCCGCCACGGACGGGAAGACCTTCCCCGTTTTCGACCCCTCGACAGGCGAAGCCCTGTGCGAGGTGGCCGACGCGTCACCGGCGGACGGTGTCAGCGCACTCGACGCGGCCGTCGCCGCACAGGCCGACTGGGCGAACGTCGCCCCGCGCGAACGCGGGGAAATCCTGCGCCGCGCCTACGAGCTGCTGATCAAGCGCGCCGACGAACTCGCGCTGCTGATGACCCTCGAGATGGGCAAACCGCTCGCGGAGTCGAAGGGCGAGATCACCTACGCCGCCGAGTTCTTCCGCTGGTTCGCGGAGGAGGCCGTCCGGATCGACGGAGGTTATGCCGTCGCTCCCAACGGGTCTGGCCGGTTCCTCGTGACGAAGCAGCCCGTCGGGCCGTGTCTGCTGATCACGCCCTGGAACTTCCCCATGGCGATGGGCACCCGCAAGATCGGACCCGCGGTCGCGGCAGGCTGCACGATGGTCATCAAACCCGCTGCTCAAACCCCCCTTTCGATGTTGGCCCTCGCGGCGATCCTCGCCGAAGCGGGGCTGCCGGAAGGTGTGCTGAACGTGCTCACGACGTCGGACTCCGGCGGCGTGATGGAGCCGTTGATCCGCGATGGCCGCGCGCGGAAGCTGTCCTTCACCGGCTCGACCGGCGTCGGACGGAAGCTGCTGGAACAGTGCGCGGACAAGGTGCTCCGCACTTCGATGGAACTCGGCGGCAACGCCCCCTTCCTCGTCTTCGAAGATGCCGACCTCGACGCGGCGATCGAAGGCGCGATGACCGCGAAGATGCGCAACATCGGCGAAGCCTGCACGGCCGCGAACCGCTTCTATGTCCAGCGCGGCGTCGTCGACGAGTTCTCCCGGCGCCTCACCGAGCGCATGGAGGCCTTGCCGATGGGGCGCGGCACCGAGGAGGGTGTCGTCGTCGGCCCCCTCATCGACAAAGCCGCCGTCGAGAAGGTCAGTGGCCTGGTCTCCGATGCCACCGAGCGAGGAGCGCGCGTCCTCACCGGAGGATCCACAGTCGACGGTCCGGGTAACTTCTACCAGGCCACGGTGCTGACCGACGTGCCCAAGGACGCCAGGCTCGCTTCGGAAGAGATCTTCGGACCGGTCGCCCCGATCACTCCATTCGACAGCGAGGACGAGGCCATCGCTGCGGCGAACGACACCGAATTCGGTCTCGTGTCCTATGTGTACACCTCCGATCTCAAGCGGGCACTGCGGGTGTCGGAACGGCTGGAAGCCGGCATGATCGGCCTCAACCAGGGACTGGTTTCGAACCCGGCGGCGCCGTTCGGCGGGATCAAGCAGTCTGGGCTCGGCCGTGAGGGCGGCAGCGTCGGCATCGACGAGTTCCTCGAGACCAAGTACATCGCGGTGGCTCTGTGACTTCCTATCGCATTGCGAGCATTCCCGGCGACGGGATCGGCGTGGACGTGACGGTCGAGGCCCGCAAGGTCCTCGACCGCGCGGCGGCATCGCATGGTTTCTCCTTGTCCTGGACGGAGTTCGACTGGAGTTGTGAGCGGTACACCAAAACCGGCTCGATGATGCCCGCCGACGGGATCGAGCGGCTTTCCGCTTTCGACGGGATCTTTCTCGGCGCCGTCGGCTTTCCCGGCGTCCCGGACCATGTGTCGTTGTGGGGTCTCCTCATTCCGGTCCGGCGCGCGTTCAGCCAGTACGTCAACCTCCGGCCGGTCCGGCTGCTGCCGGGGACGACGTCGGCTCTGGCGGGCCGCGGTGCCGACGAACTGGAGATGGTGATCGTCCGGGAGAACTCCGAGGGCGAGTACTCGGAGCTCGGCGGCAGGCACAATCGTGGGCTGGGGAACGAGTTCGTCTTACAGGAATCCGTGTTCACGCGGGTCGGGGTGGAGCGGATCATCCGCTACGCCTTCGAGCTGGCGAAGACGCGCACAGGGCGGGTCTGTTCGGCGACCAAGTCCAACGGGCTCATTCACTCGATGCCTTTCTGGGACGAGATCTTCGCCGAAATCTCAGCGGAGTACCCGGACGTGCATGCCGAGCAGTGCCATGTCGACGCGCTCGCCGCGCGGATGGTGCAGGCGCCGGACCGGCTCGACGTCGTGGTGGCTTCCAATCTGTTCGGCGACATCCTGAGCGATCTGGCGGCGGCCGTGACGGGCGGGCTCGGAATGGCGCCTTCGGGCAACATCAATCCGACCGGTGAGCTCCCTTCCATGTTCGAGGCGGTGCATGGCAGCGCCCCCGACATCGCCGGACAGGGCATCGCGAATCCGGTGGCGCAGATCCTGGCGGGGGCGATGCTGCTCGACCATCTCGGGGAAACCGTCGCGGCACAAGATGTACGCGTGGCGGTGGAAAAGGTTCTCGAGGAGGGGGCCGTGCGAACCCCCGACCTCGGCGGGAAGTCCACCACCGCCGAACTCGGGTCCGCGGTGGTCGCCTCTCTATCTTGAACCATCCGCATGGTGGCGTGTCAAGTCCCGGAAGTCATGAACGGTCCCTTCATGTACTCAAGGGACGTAAGTCTGTAGTCGCGTCAGGTTCCCAATGTCGCATTGGAAACGCTCAGCCTGGATCCACCGGTGTGATGTGGGTGTTTGGGGTGTGTCCGGGCACGCAAATGCCCTCTGGCTTGGGATGATTGTTCTTGCGACGGAACAAAATCCACTGAGCGAGAGGGCATCTGCTGGATGCGATCATCTCATACCCCCTCGGCGGTGTCGGTGAGGTTCGATGACGAGGGTCTCGTGTCGTGCGCGGGGCTTGTCCCGGTGCTGCGGCTGGCCGAGGACATCGGCCTGGGCCAGCTGATCGAGCAGCGCGTTGACCTGGGGATTCCAGTCGGCGCGAACCCGGACGCGAAAGCGTTGTCGGTAGTGGCGGGCATGGCTGCCGGGGCTGACTCGATCGAGGATCTGGACGTGATCCGGCACGGCGGGATGCGCCGGTTGTTCACGGGTCTTCGGGCGCCCTCGACCTGCGGGTCCTGGCTGCGGGGGTTCACCCACGGCCACGTCGGCCAGCTTGCCTCGGCCGCCGCGGAGGCCCTGGTCCGGCTGGCCGGGCGGATTCCGTCGCTGTTGCCCGGGATCGAGCAGCTGGCGTTCGTCGATATCGACGCCAAGATCAAGGAAACCTACGGCCACGGCAAACAAGGCAGCGGGTTCGCCTATAACGGGGTCCGTGGCCTGAACCACCTGATAGCGACCTTGTCGTCCCCGGTCTGCGCGCCGGTGATCCTGACCGCCCGGCTGCGGAGCGGGAACTGCGATTCCCGCCGCGGGGCGGCGTCGATGATCACCGAGGCGATCAGGCTGGCGCGCCGGGCCGGAGCGACGGGGACGATCGTGGTCCGCGCGGATTCGGCGTTCTTCACTGGCCCGATCATCGCCGCGATCCGGAAAGCGGGCGCGTATTTCTCGGTCACAGCCCAGAAAAACGTGGCCACCAAGGCCGCGATCAACGCTATCGGCGAGGACGACTGGAGCACGATCGAATACCGGCACCCGATCCCCGACCCGCTATCCGGCGAGCTGATCACACATGCCGAGATCGCCGAAACCACGTTGACCGCGTTCATCAACACCACCCAGAACCCCGGCCGCGAGGTCACCGCACGACTGCTGGTCCGCCGCACCCCGCGATTCCTCACCAACGACCAGGGCGAGTTGTTCCACGTCTGGAACTACCACGCCGTGTTCACCGACACCGGCTTCGACCTGCACACCGCCGACAAATATCACCGCGAGCACGCGATCATCGAACAGGTCTTCGCCGACCTCAACGACTCCGCCCTCGCCCATTTCCCCTCAGGCCGCTTCCCGGCCAACCACGCCTGGCTGATCCTGGCCTGCCTCACCCACAACCTGCTCCGCGCCACAGGCTGCCTGACCAGCATCTTCCACTCCAAAGCCCGCACCGGCACCCTTCGCCGGCACCTGATCACCATCCCCGCCCGCATCACCCGCACCGCCCGCCACATCACCCTCCGACTACCCGCCAACTGGCCCTGGCAAGCCGCCTACCAGGCCCTCTTTACCGCAACACACCGAACACCCTGACCCCACACCCCGACAACAGACCACAGTGGACACACCGGATGAGACGACCGGCACCCCGCCCTGCCAGCAACCAGCCAAAAGATCAACAAACCCCACCAAGATCACCTAACAAACACATCGGTGGATCCAGGCTCAGCGTCCCCAATGCGACATTGGGAACCTGGCCGGCTCTTGATTCGCCACTTGCGCCCCTGGGGCAGCCAGATACGCCGAGATCTCAAGCATGTCGGGTGACTCGTTCGGCGCTCCCGTTGTGGCATTGGAGTCGTTGAGGGTCGCCAATGCCGCATTGGGGACGTCAAGGCCCGTGAACTCGGCTCCCTGCAAGCATTCCCTGTCCAGCACATGTCACTAGGGATCCCGAGGTAAGGCGCTGGCAGTCCGTCACGCAACCTGGCCTTGCCCCTCGGCGAATTTCTCGAGAAAAGGCGTAAATGTTGCCCTGAAAGGGAATCTGGGTGCGAGATTCGCCATCGAAGGACCGTTCGCCGCCTGCCTGGCAGCCGGGGCCGTGAGTTTTTGTCGGTGCCCCGGTGCACAGTGCCGGTCATCGGATTCGACGACTGGAGGAGCGCCGATGTGCTGGCATTGCGACAACCCCGGGAAGACCCGCGACGACTACCTCGTCGAGGAGGTCCGTCCGCTGATCCGGAAGTACGGCTGGATGGTGCAGACGGTCGAGCGCGGAAGTGTCCAACCGGGCTTCGCGTACACGGTCGGGCTCACCGACGCCGGGCTGCCCGAACTCGTCGTCACCGGCTTGAGAGAACGAAGATCCGGCCAGCTGCTGAACTATTTCGCCCAGCAGGTGGTCCGATCGGGGCCGCCTGAGGCGGGTGAGGTGCTGCCCGCCGCGGTGGGATGGCCGTCGTTCGAGATCGTTCCGCTCAGTTCGCCGCCGGCGCATCTGCTCACCGCCGTTCTCCTGTACGGCGAAGAATTCCGTGCGCTGCAACTGGTCTACGAGGACGAGCACGGAAAGTGGCCATGGGACAGGGATTTCCGCGGCGGGACGGGCGGTCAGCCGGTGCTGGGGGTGCGGGGCCGTGGCTGAATCCCTAAGGCACCGCGGGAGCTTCGCCTTCCCGCAGGCTGGTTCCCGGGGCGAGCCGTTGGACGGCGTCCTCCATATGTGCTTCCAGCAGCGACAGCGCGGTCTCTTCGTCGCCGGCCCGCAGGGCTTCGATGATCCTGGTGTGCTCGGTGACCCGTTCCTCGACCTGCTGATAGGTCGCCTGCAGCGCGGTGAGGCACATCCGGGTCTCGATCAGCAGGGTCCGGGCCATGCGCACGAGCCGTTTGCTGCCGGAAGCGGCGATCAGCGCCTCGTGGAAACGGAGGTCCGCCCAGGAGAGCGCGGTCGGGTCGTCGTCGTCCGCGGCGGTGGCCATGGCGCGTACGGCCTCTTCGAGCTCGGCGGCGACCCGTTCACGGTCCCCGCGCAGCGCTCGCAGCATCGCGGCGCGCTCGATGGCCGAGCGCGCCGAGTAGATGTCGTAGACGTCGCCGGGCTCGAGGTCGATCACGAACAGGCCGCGGTGGCGCTCGCTGCGCAGGAGCCCTTCGGAAACGAGGTGCTGCATCGCCTCGCGCAGCGGCCCCCGCGAAACCTGGAACCGGGAGGCCAGATCCGTTTCACCGAGCTGGGTGCCGGGAGGGAGGGCGCCGGTCATGATCGCGTCCCGCAACTGCCGCGCGATGATCCCGGCGGTCGACTCCCGGCTGACCGGCTCGATATCCGGCAAGGACATGGTTCAGTTGCCCCTCTTTCCGAACAGTGCGCCCAAGGTGCGGACGAGCGGGGACTTCCCGGTGAGCCGCAGACCTTCCCAGACGGTGACCTGATTGGCGGTCAGCACCGGCTTGCCGAGCCTGGTTTCGAGCGTGTTGATCTCGCCGAGCGTCCGCATGGCGGTGTCGGGGACGAGCAGCGCGTCGGCGGCCGGGTGGTCCCGGCTCACCGCGAGCTCGACGACGGCTTCCGGACTGAGTTCGCCGACCTCGGCCGCGGTGTCGATGTCCGCGCTGCCCGTCGACACCACTTCGACCCCGCCCGCGCCGAGGAACTCGACGAACAGCCGGGCGACGTCGTCCGGATAGCTGGCGGCGACCGCGACCCGCCGGACGCCGAGGGCCCTCGCGGCGTTGACGAAGGCGAAGGAGGTGCTCGACGCCGGGACACCGGCGACGGCGGCCAGCCGGTCGGCCTGTTCGCGGGCGCCTTCCCAGCCGTAGACGAAGCTGCCGCTGGTGCATGCCCACACCACCGCGTCGGGTTCGTGTTTGGCCAGGAGCGCGGCGCCGTCGGCGAGCCGGCTTTCGCTGCCGAGGTCCAAGAGCTCCGGCACGGCGTGCAGATCGGTTCCGTAGATGTGCTCGACCGGCAGCTTGATCCCGGCCATGTCCCCGCCGAGGAGCTGTTCCGCGAGCGGGTAGTCGTCTTCGGCCGCGTGATCGGGGTAGATGAATCCGATGGTGGTCGTCTCGGACGGCGGCTCGGGCGGGGCGAACGGCGTGATGGGCACGGAACCTCCGGAGGGCAGATTGTCGACAATCGTAGGCGAAGAGGTCAGTCGACCTCCCGGAGCCACTTGCCGGGCCCGACGATCGGCAGGTTCATCCGCCGGAGGCAGGCCCACATGGTGAGCTGATTCGCGGTGAGGACCGGTTTGCCGAGCGCGCTTTCGAGTGGCTCGATCAGATCGTAGGTGGGGAGGTTGGTGCAGCTGACGAAGATGGCTTCGGCGTCGGCGTGGTCGGCGGCGAGGATGCGTTCGGCGATGGTCCGGTAGCTGACCTTCCAGATGCCGCCACCCAGGCCGAGATGGTCGCTCGAGACGGTGCGGACCCCGAGTTCGGACAGGAAGTCGTGCAGCTTCCCGGTCAGGTCGCCGTCGTAGGGCGTGAGCACCGAGACCCGGTGGAGGTCGAGCTGGTGCAGGACCTCCGCCAGCGCTCCGGACGTGGTGACGGCGTCCGTCGCGCCCGCGTCGCAGATCGCCTTGGTCAGCGAGCGTTCGTAGTCCACACCGTTGACGAAACTGCCGGAGGTGCACAGATAGGCGACGACTTCGGGCTCGACGTGGAGCACGTCCCGCGTGGCGGCGGCGAGATGCCTGCTGTCGCTGACGAGCTGGGCCATCTCCATGCTGACGGGCACGGGCTCGTACGGCGTCCGCGCCAGATGGAGGGAGACCTCCATGGGCACCCAGCGCCACAGCTCACGTTCCAGGGCCAGGTCGAAGGGGGCGATCACACCGATGCCGCGCTGCGCCAACGGGCCTTCGAACTCCAATAAGTCGAAATCCAAGTCTCAGCCTCCGGAAAGCTTCTGTTGTCACAGGTCCGGTGCTCCGGGGGTCGTTCCTCGGATTGTTGACAATCATACGAGCCACTTTTACGGTGTCAACGTGATCTCCTCAGTGGCCCCTGTGCTGGCGGTGCTCTGCGGAGACACGCGCCCACCGGACATGCGCGCTATCGAAGACCGAGCGGTGGTTCGTTACACCGGCGAGGCCGGGTTGGCCGACGCGTTGTCCGGCGCCGACGCGTTCTTCGTCTACGACTTCCTTTCGACCGCGGTTCCGGGGGCCTGGCACGCGGCCGACAAGCTGCGCTGGCTGCATATCGCCAGCGCGGGCGTCGACCCCGTCCTCTTCCCGGCGCTGCAGGAGAGCGACGTCGTGCTCACCAACTCCCGAGGCGTTTTCGACGGGGCCATAGCCGAGTACGTCCTCGGAGTCGTTCTCGCGTTCGCCAAGGATTTCGTCCGCTCGTGGGACCTGCAGCGGCAGAAGCAGTGGAAGCACCGGGAGAGTGAACGGATCTCCGGCCGCCAGGTCCTCGTGGTCGGAACCGGGCCGATCGGCCGGTCGATCGCGCGGATGCTGCGGGCGGCCGGGATGTCGGTGGCGGGCGTCGGACGCCGTCCTCGTGAGGGCGATCCCGACTTCGGGGACGTGTACGCGTCTTCGGACCTCGCCCGTCATCTTCCCGGGGCGGACTACGTCGTCGCGGTCGCGCCACTGACCGAGCAGACGAAGGGCATGTTCGACGCCGAGACCTTCGCCGCGATGAAACCGGGAGCGCGGTTCGTCAACGTCGGCCGCGGCGAGCTGGTCGTCACTTCGGACCTGATCGGCGCACTGCGGGACGGGCGGCTCGGCGGCGCGGCGCTCGACGTCTTCGACACCGAGCCGCTGCCGTCCGACAGTCCTTTGTGGACTATGGAGAACGTTCTGATCTCGCCGCATATGTCGGGCGACTTCGTCGGCTGGCGTAATACTCTGGTAGAGGTGTTCGCGGACAACTTCCGTCGCTGGCGCGCGGGGGAGCCACTGCGCAACGTCGTGGACAAGCGGCTCGGGTACGTGCCGTCGGAGACGCTTCGCCAAGGTTAGGGGCAGGATTGAACGACACCAAGTTGACCGCGAGCGAGCTCGTCGCCGCGTACGCCACCGGAGAGCTGTCGCCGGTCGAGGCCACTCAGAACGCCTTGCGTGTCATCGAGGAACGCGACGGCGAGACCAACGCTTTCTGCCTGGTCGACGCCGACGGCGCGCTCGAACAGGCGAAGGCGTCCGAGATCCGCTGGCGGGACGGCAATCCGATCGGCTGGCTCGACGGTGTCCCGGCCTCGATCAAGGACATGTTCCTGACCCAGGGCTGGCCGACGCTGCGCGGTTCGCGGTGCATCGACCCCGACCAGCCGTGGGACGTCGACAGCCCGGTCACCGCGCGGCTGCGTGAGAACGGCTTGGTACTGCTGGGAAAGACCACGACGCCGGAACTGGCGTGGAAGGGCGTCACCGACAACCCGCTGACCGGGATCACCCGCAACCCGATCGACCCGTCGACGACGGCGGGAGGGTCCAGCGGGGGCAGTGCCGCGGCCGTCGCGGCGGGGATGGGTGAGCTCTCCGTCGGCACCGATGGCGGCGGCTCGATCCGGATCCCGGCTTCGTTCTGCGGAATCGTCGGGCTCAAACCGACACACGGCCGGATCCCGCTGTTCCCGGCGAGCCCGTTCGGCCCGCTCTCGCACGCCGGACCGATGGCGCGTTCGGTCGACGACACGGCGCTGCTCCTCGACGTCCTCGCCCTGCCCGATCATCGAGACCCGGCCGCGCTCGCCCCACCGGTTTCGACCTATCGCGAGGCCGTCCGCCGGGACGTGCGCGGGCTGATCGCCGCCTACTCGCCGACGCTCGGCTACGTCGACGTCGACCCGGAGGTCGCGGAAATCGTCAAGTCGGCGGTCCGGTCGCTGGGCGACGCGGGCCTGCACATCGAAGAGACCGATCCCGGTTTCACCGACCCCAAACCGGCCTTCGACATCCTGTGGTCGACGGGGGCGGCCAAGTGGCTGGACACCTTCCCCGCCGGTTCGGAGACGAAGGTCGATCCCGGCCTGCGGAAGGTGTGGGAACTCGGCAAGACCTTCTCGGCGAGCGACTATCTCGGCGCCAACGCCGAGCGGGCCGCGCTGGGCATCCTGATGGGCGAGTTCCACACGCGCTACGACGTGCTGATCACGCCGACCCTCCCGATTCCCGCCTTCGAAGCCGGGCACGAGGTCCCCCCGGGCAGCGGGCTGAGCGGCTGGCCGGACTGGACGCCGTTCACCTACCCGTTCAACATGACCCAGCAGCCCGCGATCAGCGTGCCGGCGGGCCGCACCTCCAGCGGCCTGCCGGTCGGGTTGCAGATCGTCGGCCCGCGGCACTCCGACGACCTGGTGCTCGCGGTCGCGAAGCTCCTCGAGGAGGTCCGTCCCTGGCCGTGACCTGCGGAAAGGGAGCAAGGGACCTTTGCTGCCACTTGGGCGTCAGGGCTGCGCGGCGTGCGACTTCCGGACGAGCCCGCGCACCTGGCCGCTGCACAGCGCGAGACCGGTGGCGGCCACGACCAGCGCGGCGCACGCGAGCAGAGTCGTGCTGACCCCGAAGTGCTGCGCGGCGGGCCCGGCCGCCATCTGCCCGAGGGGCAGGGCGATGAAGGAACCGAGCATGTCGTAGGAGTAGACGCGCGCGAGTTTGTCCTCGGGCACGTTCTCCTGCAGCGAGACGTCCCACGCGACCACGAACTGCTCGATCGCCAGCCCGGAGACGAACATGGCCGCCAGCAGCAGCGGAAGCAAGGGTGCCTGGCCGAGCAGGATCAGTGGTGGCGCTTCGAAGAGGATCACCGCGACGCCGACGAACAGCGCGCGCCGCGGCTGCCATCGGGCCACGAGGATCCCGCCGACGAGCGAGCCGATCGTCTGCGCGGCGAGGGCGAATCCCCAGCCGGAGCGCCCGAAGGTGCTGTCGGCGACGACGGGGCCGAGCACCGCGATCCCGCCGGCGATGACGGCGTTCACCACCATGAACTGCACGACCACCACCCACACCCAGGTGCGCGACCGGAACTCGTGCCAGCCTTCGACGAGTTCCGCCAGCGGGCGGCTGCCGGGGACCCGTTCCCGGCGGCTGAGGCGGATGCATCGGTAGGACAGGGCGGAGCCCAGGAACAGCAGCGCGTTCCCGGCGAGCGCCCAGCCGGGGCCGACCGCGGTGACCAGGATGCCGCCGAGCCCGGCGCCGGCGATCCGGCCGGAGTTCGAGAGCAATCTGGCCAGCGCGTTGGCCTGCGCGAGGAGGGTGGCGGGCACCGTCAGCGGGGTGAGCGACGCCGACGCGGGGGCGGAGATCGCGGCCACCGCGCCGTTGACCACGCTCAGGCCGACCAGCAGCGGGATCGAAGCGAATCCACAAAGGACACTCGCCGCGATGACCGCCTGGGTCAGGGTGGCGGCGACTTCGGTGCCTTGCAGGATCACCGACCGCGGTAGCCGGTCGGCCAGCACGCCGCCGAACAGCAGCAAGACGACGCTGGCCACGGACCGCGCGCCGACGACGATGCCGATGTCGACGGCCGAACCGGTCAGGTCGATCACCGCGAAGGCGAGCGCGAGCGGGGCGACGGCGTTGCCGAACTCCCCGAACGTGCGGCCGGCGATCAGCCAGCGGAAGTTGTGCCGGCGCAATGGTTCGCGCAGGGACGTCACCGTCGCCTCATTTCGAACAGCGAGACCGTCGCGCTGACCGGGATCGTGCCCCGGGTCCGGGGCGGCTTCGCGGCGGAGTGCAGAAGGTCGCTCAGTTCGCGAGCGTGTTCGAGTGCCTTCTCCCACGTCTCGCGGTCGACCCACATCTCCGCGTCGCTCGTCGATCCCTGCTTGCCGGGAACGCGGAATTCGCTGCGGCGCTTGAGTTCTTCGGCCATCGTCGCGATGAGAAGCTGTTCCTCCCCCGGATTCGCCGACGTGAACCGCGATCCGGACTCCGGATCGTGCCGGTAGCGTTTCGCCAGGCCGCCCCGGATCCGGACCTCCTCGGCGACGTCCAGCAGGCCGGCCTCGTGCAACCGCCGCAGGTGGTAGCTGACATTCGCTTGTGTCTCACCGAGTTCGCGGGCGGCTTCGGCCGCGCTCATCGCGACACCGGTCAAAAGCGACAGAATGCGCAGCCGCACGGGATGGGCGAGGACACGCAAGCCGTCGAGGCCGGGGGGCTCGGACATGGGACGAGTATCGACTGCCGGGACGCGAACCGTCAAACAGTTATTTGGGGGTCTCGTTGGCCGGGAGATCCGGTGCGGTGATCCGATGTCTGTGCTCTGCTGGAGACATGCGTACGGCGACATTGGGCAGGAGCGGTCTCGAGGTGTCGAGGATCGCTTTCGGCACCTGGCAACTCGGCGGGGACTGGGGTTCGTTCGACGAGGACACGGCGATCGCGGCGATCCACCACGCCCGCGAACTCGGGGTGAACTTCTTCGACACCGCACAGGCCTACGGTTTCGGGAAATCCGAAGCGATGCTGGGGAAGGCGCTGCGTGAGGAACTCAAGCGCGACCGCGACAACCTCGTCATCGCCACGAAGGGCGGTATCAAGCCGCGTTCCGAACGGCCGCGCGACTCGCGGCGCGAGTGGCTGTCACAGGGCATCGAGGACAGCCTCCGTTTCCTCGACGTCGACCACATCGACCTCTACCAGATCCACTGGCCCGATCCCGACGCTCCCGCCGAGGAGACTGCGGGGATCCTGCAGGAGTTCGTCGACGCCGGGAAGATCCGGCACGTCGGTGTCTCGAACTACGACGCCGCGGGGCTGGCCGCCTTCGACAAGACCCGGCCCGTGGAAACCCTGCAGCCGCCTTATCACCTGTTCCGCCGCGACATCGAAACCGATCCTCTCCCGTACGCGCGTGAGCACGACATCGGCGTGCTCGTGTACAGCCCGCTGGGCAGCGGACTGCTGACCGGGTCCTTCACGCCGGAGACGACGTTCGAGAAGACCGACTGGCGTTCACGGTCGTCGGCGTTCACCGGCGAGACCTTCCGGCGCACTCTCGCCGTCGTCGACCGGCTCAAGGAATTCGCGGCGGACAAAGGAATCTCCGTCAGTCAGCTCGCGATCGCCTGGACGCTCGCCCAGCCGGGCGTGCACGTCGCGATCGTGGGCGCGCGGAAGGCGGCCAACATCGAGGCCAGTCTCGCCGCCGCGGACATCGATCTGGCCACCGACGAACTCGCGGAGATCGATCGGCTCACCGCCGACGCCGTTCCCGTGTCCGGCGCGAGCCCCGAAGGGGTCGCCTAAAGCTTGAACTCGGTACCGTCCAAGGGAAGCGATGCGCCGCCGTCCAGTACGGCGGCGTGTTCGGGCGACGCGGGATCGATCACCGGGTTCGTGTTGTTCAGGTGTGTGTACGCCCACCGCGGGCCGGGCCGGAGCTTCGCGAGACTGCCGGTGATCGGCAGATGCCCCATCGCCAGCTGGGCGCCGTCGCCGACCTCGGCCGCGGTGGCGCCCGACATCTCGTCCGGCGCGTAGAAGGTCCCGTCCAGCAGTACCAGCCCTGCATCGCGGGTGAAGTCGTCGAATCCGTCCGGCCAGCTCTTAAGACAAGGCGCGTACACGAAAACGCCGCCGGTCACGACGTCTTCGATCCGATACGCCACCACCCAAGGACCGTCCTCTGTGGACGAACGTGCGTACTTCGGCCGCTTGTCGCTCACGGGAAGCATGCTCACCCGCAGCCCGTCGATGGCGACCCTCGACGACGGCAGCCAGTCCCAGCCGCCGTACCCGTCGATGATCGACCGCGCGGGGAAGTGCTCGGACAAGGCGCCGAGCACGGCGTCCGGTGCCCACACGGGCAGACCGCCCGCTTCCCGCAGGAGAAGCAAGCCGAGTGAATGATCGAGTTCGGCGTCGGTCAGCAGCACCCCGCGCAACGGGATCTCCCTCGGCCCCGGCCCGGCGCGCAACGGTGGTGTGGCGAGGATCTGCGCGCGGATGTCCGGCGAAACGTTGAGCAGGTACCAGCCTTCGTCGTCCGCGCTCACCGCCACACAGTCCTGCGTCCGCGGCGGCGCGTCCGAAACGCACAGGGCGCAGGCGCAGTTCCACTGAGGGAATCCGCCGCCCGCCGCGGTGCCGAGCAAGATCACCCTCATCGCGGCGTCCGCATCACGAGCTCGTCCGTTTTCGCCTGCGTGGCGAGGATGAGGTCGACGACCTCCCGATGCGGCGAACGCGAGCACACCGGATCCGTCGCCGAGGCGTCACCGGTGAGTTGGAACGCTTGGCACCGGCAGCCGCCGAAGTCGATCGTGCGCCGATCACAGGTGCGGCAGGTGTCGGGCATCCAGTCCTCGCCGCGATAGGCGTTGAAGGAAGCGGATTCGTACCAGATCCAGGCCAGCTGCCTGTCCCGCACGTTGTCGAATTCCAGCGTCTCGATCGCTGTCGACGCGGGGCACGGCAGCACGGTCCCGTCGGGCGCCACGGTCAATTGCCGCGCGCCCCAGCCGTACATGCACGGCTTCGGGTACTTCTCGTAGTAATCGGCGACGACATAGATGATCTCCATGCGGCCACGCAGCTGTTCGGTGGCCGCGCGCACGATCGGCTCGGCCTCCTCGAGTTGCCGCCGGGTCGGCATCAGGGCGTCACGGTTGCGCAGGGCCCAGCCGTAGTACTGCGTGTTGGCCAGTTCGAGCCGGTCCGCGCCCATCTCCTCGGCGAGGCCGATGATCCCGGCGAGCTGATCGTGGTTCCGCCGGTGCAGGACGACGTTCACCGAAAGCGGCAGCCCGGCCTTCCTGATCAGTTCGGCGGCGACGAGCTTCCGGTCGTGTGCCCGTGCTCCGGCGAGCCGGTCCGCGCGGTCGGCGGTCGCGCCTTGGACGGACAGCTGGACATGCGCGACGCCGCGCTCGGCGAGATCGTCCAATCTGGACTCCGTCAGCCCGAGCCCGGACGTCACCAGGTTGACGTAGCACCCCAGTTTCGTGGCGTGTTCGACAAGGATGGGCAGATCCGTTCTGGCGAGCGGCTCACCGCCGGACATGTGCACCTGGAGCACGCCGAGTTCCCGCGCCTGGGTGAGCACGGAAAGCCATTCCTCTGTGGACAGTTCCCCGTCGCGGGCGATCAGCTCGACCGGATTCGAGCAATACGGGCAGTGCAGCGGGCAGCGATGAGTCAGCTCGGCCAGCATGCCCAGTGGCGGCTGCGCGGTTTTCAGGTCCATTCGACGATCCGCCGTTCTCCCAGCCGGGACAGGACGTCCAGGATATCCTCCTCGCGCACACCGGTGTAGCGTTCGCGCAACGCCGAAGCGATTCCCGTGACATCCGCGACGCCGTCGCAGAGGGAAAGCACGGCCGCGGCGGTCGGATTCGGGACGAGCACACCTTCGGGGAACAGGAGGACGTGCGTTTCCCTGGTCTGGTCATAGCTCAGCCGGACTCCGCGCCGCAGCCGCGGCACCGAGCCCGGTTCGAGGGTGGTCATCACTACTCCTTGGCCGCCGCGCGCTCGATGGCGTCGAGCATCGACCAGAGCACGTCGGTCTTGAACGACAGCGCGGCGATCGCCTTGTCCTGCTGCTCGCGGGTGACGGCGTGCCGGACGACGATGTCGAGCGTCCCCTTGCCCTCACCGGAGACCTTGTCGATGCGATTGGTGAAATAGGCGAGGTCCTCCGGCGCGATCCACGAATAGTGCGCCAGCATGTCGGCGACCCGCCGCTGCATGAGATGGCCGGCGAACATTTC
Organism: Amycolatopsis sp. NPDC043885; assembly: GCF_056435685.1. Classification (NCBI taxonomy): domain Bacteria; kingdom Bacillati; phylum Actinomycetota; class Actinomycetes; order Pseudonocardiales; family Pseudonocardiaceae; genus Amycolatopsis; species Amycolatopsis sp. NPDC043885. The sequence goes on along the minus strand of NZ_JBWKEA010000006.1, from coordinate 103,637 downwards.
GGTCAGCCCCGAGGCGACCGCTTCGAGCCAAGGTCTCGTGCGGGCGAAATTCACGTAGGCGTCGACAGCGAACCGGACCCCGGGGGCGACGTGCCGCTGATCGAGAACCTCTTCGCGGTCGAGCCCGACCGCGGCGCACAAACGGAGCCATCGCTCGATTCCGCCGTCACCGGCCTTCGTCCCGTCGTGGTAGACGATGCGGTCGAGCCATTCCCGGCGGATCTCCGGCAACGGGCAGTTGCTGATGATCGCCGCGTCCTTCTGCGGGAGAACGCACTGGTAGTACCAGCGGTTCGCGGCCCAGATCTTCAGCTCGTGCTGGGACAGGTCACCGTCGTGCATCCGCACGTGGAAGGGGTGGGTGTCCCAGTAGCGGTGCGAAAGCCCGCGCAACGCCGCGATGAACTCCGACGACGACATGAGGGACACCGTGCTGCCTCCGGGTGCTCGCTGATCGGGACGGCGGCGGTGGTGGGGGACGGCCCCCACCACCGGATGCGCATTCAGTCCTCCATGCGGGCCGCGTAAGCGGTGACCTCCATGGGGGTTTCGTATTCGACGAAGTCCGGGGTGGTCCATACCTCGATCATTTCTGCTCCTAACGTCCACATGGGATCGAACAGGGCCGAAGCCACCGTCACCCTAGAAGCGCGTCGCCGATTCTGACCAGACGTAAGGACCGACTTCCGGCGGCATTTTGTAAAGTTTCCTACCTATGGCCGATCGAGCTGGGCCGGTCGTCACGCTCGGCGCACGCAACGGTTAACGACCGGTGCCGCCGATAGCCCATCCAGTGGTGTCCGTTTCGTCCCGTGGTGTGTTTCTATCCAACTCGACGGGTGCGCCCCGACCACCCGCCTACCGCCGCCATCCGAGCTCCAGGGGTGTAGCTGAAGGAGGCGTCCCATGTCCTTACGTCGTACTCTCGCCGCCGCGTTCGCCGCGGCGACGGCCGTGTCGATCGCGGCCGTCCCGGCCACAGCCGCCGAAGCGCCGTCGATCCAGGCGATCAGACAGCTCGCGAGCGGCCTCAACCAGGCCTGGTCGATCGACTTCCTGCCCGACGGCACCGGCGTCTTCACGCAGAAGGACGCCAGGACGATCAGCAAGATCGACAAGGCGGGCAAGGTCACCACGGTCCAGACCATCCCCGGGGTGAGCGTCACCGCGGAGGCCGGCCTGCTCGGCATCGCCGTCTCGCCGAATTACGCCACCGACCAGACGGTCTTCATCTACTACACGACCAGTTCCGACAACCGGATCGCCAAGCTGAAGCTGGGCCAGACGCCGACGCCGATCGTCACCGGCATCCCGCGTGGTTCGCAGTATCACCACGGCGGGCGGATCAGGTTCGGCCCGGACGGCTACCTCTACGCGGGTACCGGCGACGGCCAGAACGGCGCCAACGCGCAGAACAAGAACTCCCTCGGCGGCAAGGTCCTGCGGGTCACCACCGACGGCGCGGCCGCGCCCGGCAACCCGTTCAACAGCCGCGTCTACTCCTACGGCCACCGCAACGTCCAGGGCCTGACGTGGGCGAACGGCCAGCTGTACGTCTCCGACATCGGCGCGAACAGGCTCGACGAGCTGAACAAGATCGAGCCGGGTAAGAACTACGGCTGGCCGACCTGCGAAGGCCCGTGCAACACGGCCGGGATGACCAATCCGGTCAAGTCCTGGCCGACGTCCTCGGCGACGCCGAGCGGGCTCGCGGCCTACAAGGGTTCGCTGTACATGGCGTCCCTCAAGGGTGGCACGTACAAGCTCGACCTGAACGGCAACGGCGGCAAGCTCTGGACCAATCTCGGCCGCACGCGTGACGCCGTCGCGGGCCCGGACGGCCAGCTGTACACGATCACGCCGGGCGGCCTGTACGTCTCCGACGGCAGCTGACACGACCGCCATCAGGGCTGCGGCTCCCCGGCCACACTTGCCGCGTCACGGTCACGGGACGCGGACCAGCCGCCGAAGATCTTGAACCGGATCCACTCGTTCACCGGCGGCTGCGCGAGATTGGTGAACCAGGTGTGGTGATCGCGATGGTTGCTGACCGTGCCCACCAGCACGTGGCCGCCCCCGCCAAGTCGGGCCTTCCTGAAGGCGGGGGCACCACTGTCCTCCGGGCGCACACCGGCCCCCTGCCGGGGCGCGTCGGCGCAGAACCATTGCGGGCCAGGCTTGGCGCACCGGTAGGCCGCGGTGAAAGCCATTTCGTGGGCATGCTCCGGCCGCTGTTGACCGGTACTGCCGTAGCCGGCGACCGTGAGCTTCATGCCGGGCCAGGTCGGCCAGAATTCGCCGGAGGCGATGAGCTTGATCGGCGTGGTCCGAACCGGACGCTCGAGCGTCACCACCGCGACGTCGGCGGTACGGGCATCACCCGTACCCCACGGGTGGCGTTCGGCGCGAACCACCTTGACCGTCTGGGTCTGGGGCCCGGTGCGAAAGTAGGCGAACATGCCCTCGGGCTTGTCGGGCTTCTTGGCGAAGCAATGCGCTGCCGACACGATGTGCCGGGGCGACACCAGCGAACCCGAGCAGTAGCCCTCCTCCGGGTTCCCGACTCTCACCAGCCACGGATAGGTGCCAGGTGGCACCTCGGCGCCACCCTCGATCGCGACGGCGGTGCCCCCGGGCACCATCGTCAGTCCGACGGCCATTGCCAGAATGACGAACGCGCGAAACCGGCCGAACATCGCATCATCTCCTAAGATCCACCGGGCTCGGATCGCCCGGGACAGAAAGCAAGTTCACGAAAGGTGGGTGGGGACGGCTCTCACTGGCGCCGTGTACTGCCGATGGCACGAGCCCGCCTTCGTCGATCAACACGATCCGATCCGCCTTCGCCGTGAGTGACGGCGAGGGCAGGTCCCATGGTGCGGAGTGCTCCTCGCGCACGGTCTCGCCGCACAGTGGTTCTTCTTGCGGCACGTCGGTAATTAGCCGACGAAGCCCGTCACGGTTCAGGTCGCGCACATCGACCGTATCGAGCAGAATCCACGGGTGGCTCCGCCGGATGCCCCGACAGTCGATGGGCATGGCGAGGCGTCATCGACGTCCTCCGCCCGGCAGTCACCCGAGCTCACTCGGCGCTGTCCGGTCAGGTGGCCTTCTCGGCACCATCAATTCATCCAATGTGGACAGATAAGGTGAGAGAACCTGCTTGGTCGCGCCAAAGGCGACGGCGCGAGGCATACCTGGCATGCGGCGGTTCGGATGTCACGTCGATAGCATGACGGTCTTGGACAAGCGGCCGCAAGAGGCCAGCAGCATGGCTCCGCGACTTCATGGCGGCTCTGTTGCGGCACAGGGCAATGTGAAGACGTCATAGCTCGGTGCGCGTCGCGGGCACGCGCGACCTCGAACCTGGCGGGACGCTACCGCCGGCTATCGCACCGAACGGCGGCCAGGTGGCCGGCCGCGTCGAGCGCGCTGCCGGTGAGCAGGTTGCCGAGCAGGACGCCGACCCCGACGATGGTGTCCATCTCGAAGGGAAACACCACGATCGTGCCCAGCGCCAGCTGCGCGGCGGAGATGAGCAGTGGAAGCCATCGCGATATCGTTGGCATTCCTGAGATCCCGCCGGAGGCCAAGGCCGGGGTATGAAGGCGGCGGCCCGCACTCCACGTCGTCCGGCACCACATCGCGAAGACCAGTGTCACCAACACAGTTCCGGCCACGCCCGGACCGGCGATGCGGCGGGCGTCCAGCGGGAGCGCGAGAAACACCTGGAACGACAGGACGTACGAGCCGACCATCGCCAGCGAGAACGGTACGGACGACCGGACTTGTAACCCGGTGAGCACGGCGAACACCGCGGCGGCGGTCAGGCAGGTGACCTGGAAGGCAAGGCTGGTCAACGCGAGCCCGATGACGGGTCCGAGCAGGATGCCGGTTTGGTGAAGACGGTGAACAATGCGAACGCTTCCACGCGGCGTTCTCCGGCATCCTGTGCCACGTAGGCGCGTACGGCTGGATCGAACAACGCCCGGCGAAACCGGTTGCGGCGGACGCCATCAGCAGTGCCGGGACGGAGTGGCGAGGCCGAGCAGTGCGAACCCGCCGGTGCGCAGGGCACAGCCGGCGACGATGAGGGGCTTGTAGCCGAAGCGGTCGGCGAATGTTCCGCCGATGAGGAACATGCCCTGCTGGGGAAAATTCCGGACGCCGAGGATCAGGCCGACGGTCCAGGCCGCCGGTTCGAGGTCGCCGGACAGGTGCGCGGCGAGGTGGGGCATCAGCATGGAGAAGCCGACGTTGATGGTGAACCGGTTCAGGATCTGCTTCACGGGAGAATCCCCACCCGCGGTCGCATGATTTCCGTTGCTTGGATGGGGTCGACGACGTTGCCGCAGCGGGTCCAGCGCGAGACGATCCGGTCGGCGGAGCGGGCGATGGTGTCCGGTGTGGACGGTGGCGGCACGGTGAGCAGATCGTGGTGGGCGCAGTAATCGTCGTTGTAGACGGTGTCGAAGTACCGGTGCGGTCCGTCCGGGAACACCGCGGCGATCCTGGTGTCGAGGTCGCAGGTTCGGGCCGCCCAGCCGGCGACAAGGGCGACTGCTCCCGTGCTCCATCCGCCGCTGGCGTGGTGTGTGGTCGCGAGTGCCCGGCAGGCCCATACCGCTTCGGCGGGAGCGACCCAGTGGACCTCGTCGAAGGCGGCGTAGTCGACGTTGCGGGGGTAGATGCTGGACCCGAGTCCGCGCATCAAGCGACTTTGGGCAGGCTGGCCGAAGATCGTGGACCCGATGGTATCGACGCCGATCAGAGTCAGGTGGGGGAAGAACTCCCGCAGTACCTGAGAGATGCCGGACGAGTGGCCCCCGGTGCCTACTGAACACACGAGGATGTCGACGCGGCCGAGTTGGGAAACCAGTTCCAGCGCCAAGGGAGCGTAGGCCGTGATGTTGTCGGGATTGTGGTATTGGTCTGGGCAATAGGCGTCAGGGGTCGCGTCGAGGATTTCCTGAACGCGTTCGCGGCGGGCTTGTTGCCAGCCGCCGCTGGGGTCGGGTTCGGACACGGTCTCCACGCGTGCGCCGTAGGCGGTCAGCATGCGGTGGATGTTCGGCTCCAGCTCGGGATCGGTCACCAGCGTCACCGGGTGCCGGTGCACGGTGCCCGCGAGGGCGAGCCCGAGGCCGAAGGTGCCGCTGGTGGACTCGACGATCCTGGCGCCGGGGCGCAGCTCACCGCGCTCCTTGGCCGCGGCGATCATGTGCAGAGCGGGGCGGTCTTTCACGCCACCGGGGTTGAATCCTTCGAGTTTGGCCCAGAAGCCGCGCCCGGGCGGGGCGAAGGGCTGATCTATCCAGAGCACCGGGGTGTTGCCCGCGGTGGTGGCGGGATTGTGGCAGCGCGGCGCGCTGCTGATCAGTTGTGCTGTAGAGGACCGAGACGAGCTCACGACTGCGTTGTTCGACAGGGTGGAGGGCATCGAGTTCTCACTTCACGCGGACGCCGGGAATACGGCGCAAGAATTCTGACTTGTGGTCTGGGGGATGAGACCGATCAGATCCGCGTGACGCAGAGTTGCAGGAGAACGAGCCGTCCGGTGCGGCCGAGATCTCTGTCCACGCGCCATCGGAGTGAACCGGTCGCGCCATGGCCGTCCGCCACGATGACGAGTGTGGCGACCGCCGCCAGCAGCATGGTCAGCCAGGCGAAACCGTTCGCCGTGCGTGTCGCCGCGCAGAACATTTCACCTGCTCCGTGGCAGGTGTGGTGATGGTCCGGTGTATCACCGTCCCGCGAGGACACGTGGACGGTCTCGGTATCGGCTGCGGTGGTTGTCGCTTGTTCCGCCGTTTCGTCGTGGTGGTGGGAATGCGACATTCCGCAGGGAGTCAGGTACAGGAAGACGAAAGACAGCAGCACGGTGACCGCGAGCGCGACCCGCCAACGAGTGCGACGTGAAGTGACCGATGTGCTTCTCACAGGCACGGGAACGTAGCAGCGACGATCTTGCGGTCACCATCCGGCGGATGGATGACTGCCGGATGGCGGTACCTTGTTCTGCTTGGCGTTGGGCAGGAAATCGCTCGCGCCGAAAGGAACCGGATCGCGGGGTTACCTTCGGAATCCGAGGGCCACGTCAGGAAGTGCTTCGGCGAGCTGGTCGGCCTGGCCGGTGCTGGTGAAGACGCGGTGTCTGTCCACTAAGTACTGGGCGATGGCCTCGTGGAGGCCGAGGGTGTCCATGGTTCCGGAGTGGACGCGGGAACGGATGTCGTCCGGAGGGGAAGCTTTCGTCGCGATGGCAAGGATCGATGTCGGGCAGCCAGGCTGGTGAGGGCTTGACGTCGGCCAAGGTTGATCGCGCCTCCTCCGGAGCCGGAACGTAACAGCCGCGATCCGGTAGCGGCCATCCGGCGGGAGGCCGACGGGCCGAATGGCCTAAAGGCGGGGGACGGAGACGGCGTGTTCGAGTTCGGCGAGCGCGGTGTCCAGGTGGGTCAGGATGCGCTGCAGATGCGGCACGCTCCGGCGGCAGCCGGTGACACCGAAGTCCAGGTTGTCCCCGTTGCTGGTCAGCGTGATGTTCAGCGCCTGCCCGTCCAGCAGCACCGACGCCGGGTAGATGCCGTCGAGCGCCGCGCCGTTCCAGTACATCTGCTTGCGTGGCCCAGGCACATTGGAGATCACCAGGTTGAACGGCGGTTTCGTGTTGTTCACGAAGCCGGGGATCGGCGACACGCCGAGCTGGGCCACGTTGATCCCCGACAGCAGCAGCGTCTGCAGCGGGGTCAGCTCCGAGAAGAGCTTCTTCCCGTTCCGCATGGACGCGTTGATCGTCGCCAGCCGGGCGGCCGGATCGGTCAGATGGGTGGCGAGGTTGCACAGCAGCGCGCCGATGTTGTTCCCCGCCGCGTCACCGCTGTCCTTGCGCCGCAAGGAAACCGGGACCATCGCGGTCAGTGGCGTGTCGGGGAGCGCGTTCTGCTCCATCAGGTAGTCCCGCAGCGCGCCCGAGCACATCGCGAGGACGACGTCGTTGCGCGACACCCCGGCGGCGGTCGCCACCTTGCGCACCCGGTCCAGCGACCACGACTGCGCGGCGAAGCGGCGGGCCCCGCCGATCGGCACGTTCAGCATCGTCTTCGGCGCCTGCGACGGCAGCGTGAGCGTGTGCTCCTGGAACGCCTCCCGCGCCACCTTCATCGCGGCGGGCGCGATGCCGGCGAGCTGGTTGACCGTCTTGCCGAAGGTGCTGAACACCGAGGGCGACGCCTTGCCGTTGCGGCCGCCGTCCGGTTTGGCGCGGCGCCCCCACGGCGGCGGGCAGTCGAGGTCGAACGGGTCGTCCGACAGCGTGCCCTGGAGGTGCCGCAGTGCCGAGACGCCGTCCATCAGCGCGTGGTGGATCTTGCTGTAGATCGCGAACCGGCCGTCCTGGAGACCCTCGACCAGGTGGATCTCCCACAGGGGGCGGTGCCGGTCGAGCAGGGTGCTGTGCCACCGTCCGGTGAGTTCCAGCAATTCGCGGATCCGGCCGGGCTGGGGCAGCGCCGAATGGCGGAAGTGGTAGTCGAGTTCGAGATCGGTGTCGGTCGCCCAGGCGATATGCCCGGCGGTGTTGACCGGCCGGGCGGGACGGCGCCGGAACACCGAGCGCATGTTGTCGGACTCGAGCAGACTCTTGCGGACGTCACGCAGATAGTCGGGGCCGGCGCCCTCGGGTTTCTTGAACAGTTGCAGTCCGCCGACGTGCATCGGATGCTCGCGCGTTTCCACGAGAAGGAACATCGAGTCGGTCACGGGCATGAACGGCATCGTCGGACCACCTTCCGCGCGGCGGCGTGCGAACACGCCGGGTGCCAGAGTCTACGCACACCGAAACCACCATCTCACGCTTTAGGGTGGCTCACATGACGATCCCGACCGATCCGCAGACGGGTGAGTTCCGTCGGTCCGCCAACCATTTCGACGCTCGTGTCACCGCCGACGGCCGCGACGGCTGGCCGGTGGAGGCGGGCAGATACCGGCTGGTGGTCAGCCGGGCCTGTCCCTGGGCCAGCCGCGGGCTGGTCGTCCGGCGGTTGCTCGGCCTCGAGTCCGCGCTGAGCGTGGCCGTGGCCGACCCGATCCAGGACGAGAAGAGCTGGCGGTTCACCCTCGATCCCGGCGACCGGGATCCCGTGCTCGGCATCAAGTACCTGGCCGAGGCCTATCACGCGGCCGATCCGCACTACATGGGCGGGATCAGCGTTCCGGCCATTGTGGACATTCCGAGCGGACGGCTGGTGAGTAACGACCATCCGCGGATCACCCTCGATCTGTCCACCGAATGGACCAGCCTCCACCGGCCCGGCGCGCCCGACCTCTACCCAGAGCGGCTTCGCGACGAGATCGACGCCGTCAACGCGGGGGTCTACGCCGACGTCAACGCCGCCGTGTACCAAGCCGGTTTCGCGACCAAGCAGGCCGCGTACGAGGACGCCTATACCCGGCTCTTCGCCATGCTGGACGCGCTTTCCGACCGGCTCGAAAAGCAGCGCTACCTCGTCGGTGACACGATCACCGAAGCGGACATCCGGTTGTTCACCACCCTCGTCCGCTTCGACGCCGTCTACCACGGGCACTTCAAATGCAACCGGGACAAACTGACCGAAATGCCGGTGCTGTGGGCCTACGCCCGCGACCTCTTCCAAACACCGGGCTTCGGTGACACCGTCGACTTCGACCACATCAAGCGGCACTACTACGCGGTGCACGAGCAGGTGAACCCGACCCGGATCGTCCCCTTGGGACCGGACCTGTCCAGCTGGACGACGCCGCACCACCGGGAGCAGCTGGGCGGGCGCCCGTTCGGCGACGGCACGCCGCCGGGACCGCCGCCCGAGGACGAACGGATCGGGGACACGGATGGAGTCACTCCCTGAGCGCACCGACGTCGTCGTGATCGGCGGCGGCATCATCGGGGTCAGCTGCGCGTACCGGCTCGCCGCCGCCGGGGTCTCGGTCCTGCTGCTCGAACGGGACATCCTGGGCGCGGGCTCGACGGCGAAGGCGGCGGGCGGGATCCGGTCGTCGTTCACCACCCGGGTCAACATCGAGATCGGGCTGCGAGGGCTGGCCGAGTACGCCTCCTTCGCCGAGACGTACGGGACCGAGATCGACTTCCGTCGCGACGGCTACCTGTACCTGGTCACCGACCCCGCGGACCTGCCCGAATTCGAGCGCTGCGCCGAACTGCAGAACTCCTACGGTGTCCGCAGCCGCCTCGTCGAGCCCGCCGAAGCGCGGCGGTTCTCCCCGCTGATCGACACCGAGGGTGTCGTCGCGGCACTGTGGTCGCCGGACGACGCCAAGGCGACCCCGGACTCCGCCGTCCAGGGCTACGCGCGGGCGGCCCGCGGGCACGGCGCGGTGCTCAGGACCGGCGTCGAGGTCGTCGGGATCGAACGCGACGGCGACGAGATCACCGGCGTCCGGACCGGCGATGGTTTCGTGCGGACGGAAGCCGTGGTCTGCGCGGCGGGCGCGTGGTCGGGCCGGATCGGCGAACTGGCCGGTGTCGACCTCCCGGTGCGGCCGTTCCGGCGGCAGGTCGTGTTCACCGGCCCGGTCGCGGATCTGCCCGGGTCCGTGCCGCTGACCATCGAGATGCCGTCCGCCTTCTATTTCCACCGCGAGGGCCCCGGCCTGGCGATGTCCTTCTGCGACGGTGACGGCGACCCCGGCTTCGACACCCGCTATCAGCCGGGCGACTGGCTGCCGGAACTCGCCGAGATCGCCGCGCGCCGGGTGCCCGGGGTGCTCGACGCGGGGATCCGCGGCGGCTGGGCCGGACTGTACGAGGTCACCCCCGACCGCAACCAGATCGTGGGGGAAAGCGTCCACCTGTCGCGGTTCTTCTACGCGACCGGCTTTTCGGGACACGGGTTCCAGATGGGCCCGGCCGTGGGGGAGCTCGTGCGGGACCTCTACCTGGGGCGGGTCCCGGCCATCGACATCACCGGGCTCGACGTCCGCCGGTTCGCCGGCGACCGGGCCGTGACGAGGGAGCACAACATTGTCTGAGTTCGTCGAAGTGACCACCGAGGCCGAGCTGCGCGAGATCCTGCCGCCGCCGCTGGAACGGACCGCGAACAAGGCGCGCCCGAAGCTGCACGAGCTGGACCGCCAGTGGCTCGCGGAGTCGCCGTTCGTGCTGATCGCGACGTCGGCGGCCGACGGCACCTGCGACGTCTCGCCGAAGGGCGACCCGGCCGGGTTCACGCTGGTGCTGGACGACACGCGGATCGCCATCCCGGAGCGGCCGGGCAACCGGCGTGCCGACGGGTTCCACAACGTGCTGTCGAATCCGCATGTCGGGCTGCTCTACCTGATCCCTGGCCGCGGCGACACGCTGCGGATCAACGGCCGCGCGCGACTCGTGCGGGAGGCGCCGTTCTTCGACGACATGATCGTGAAGGGCAACCGGCCGAAGCTCGCGCTGGTCGTCGACATCGACGAGATCTTCCACCACTGCCAGAAGGCGTTCATGCGGTCGAAGCTGTGGTCGCCGGAGAGCTGGACGCCCGGCGCGCTGCCGTCGCGGGCGGCGATCGCGAAGACCTTCGAGCGGCCGGACGACAGCATGGCCGACCTCGAGGCGTACTACGCCCCCGCCGCCTACTCGGCCGGCCTGTACTGACGCCACTGTCCGTGAAGGCCTCCTTCCCTACTTTCAGGGTAGGGAAGGAGGCCTTCACGGACAGCGGTGGTTGCTGGATCGTTGAACGATCTGGCACTATCGGCGAGGTGCCTGCACCCACCGGAGCCCAGCATCTCGCCGACGCGCTGACCGCTCTGGGGACCGAAGTCGTCTTCGGTCTCCCCGGCGTGCACAACCTGCCGTTATGGGAGGCGCTGGCCGATACGGACATCCGGCTCGTCGGGGTCCGGCACGAGCAGACGGCGGGGTACGCGGCCGACGGTTACGCCCGCGCCACGGGGAAGCTCGGCGTCGCGCTGGTGACCACGGGGCCCGGCGCCGCGAACACGCTCGCCGCCGTCGGCGAGGCCATGGCGTCGGCCGCGCCGGTGCTGATCATCGCGACCGACATCCCGTCCACGCTCCGGCGGCCGGGCGTGGTCCGCGGCGTGCTGCACGAGTCGTCGGACCAGCAGGCGATGTTCGCGCCGGTCACCAAGGCCGGGTTCACCGTGACGAGCCCCGACCAGGTCGCCGCCACCCTCCATCGCGCGGCCCGGCTCGCGCTCCAGCCGCAGAGCGGGCCGGTCTACCTCGGCATCCCCGCCGACTTCCTGTCGGAGCGGACGCCCGCGCGCCGCCCGCCGCGGTCGCACGCCCGGCCGTCCGAGATCCCGGAACTCACCGAGGCCGAGGCGCTCCTGGCCACCGCCGACCGGCCGCTGATCTGGGCGGGCGGCGGCGCCCTGCGTGCCGAGGCGGGTGAGGCGATCGGGAAACTCGCCGAACGGCTGGCCGCGCCGGTGCTCACCACGTTCGGCGCTCGCGGGCTCCTGCCGGTCGATCATCCCTGCCTCGCCCCGAATCCGGTGCACGCGCCCGAGGTCGGCGCGCTGTGGGACGAGGCCGACGTCGTCCTCGCGATCGGCACCGACTTCGACGGGCTGATGACGCAGAACTGGCTGATGCCGCAGCCGAAGAAGCTCATCGCGATCAACGTCGACCCGGACGACGCGGCCAAGAACTACCGGCCGGACATCACGCTGGTCGGTGACGCCCGGGTGCTCGTCGAGGCGCTGAAAGTCGAGGAACGGCCCGGTATCGCGGCACTCGTCGGCAGGCTCGCCAAGGTCTCCGCCCGGGTCCGGCGGCGGATCAAGGAGGAAGAGCCGCAGGCCGCGGACCTTCTGTCCACTTTGGACGAGGTGCTGCCGCAGGACGCGGTCGTGGTCGCGGACATGTGCGTGGCCGGGTACTGGATCGGCGGATTCCATCGCGTCCGCGCGCCGCGCAAGCTCGCGTATCCGATGGGCTGGGGCACCCTCGGCTACGGCTTCCCCGCCGCGCTCGGCGCGGGCGCCGCGGGCGTCGGCCGCGCGATCTGCGTCAGCGGTGACGGCGGCTTCCTGTTCGGCTGCGGCGATCTGCACACGCTGGCGCAGGAACAGCTGCCGGTCACGGTGATCGTCGTCGACGACGGCGGCTACGGGATGCTCCGTTACGACCAGGATCGCGCCGGGCTGCCGCGCCGGGGTGTCGACTGGGACAGTCCTGATTTCGTCGGCCTGGCGCGGTCTTTCGGGGTGCACGCGGACCGCGTTTCCGGATTCGGGCGCGCGTTCCGGCGGCTGCTCGGTGAGTTCGTCGAGTCCGACGAGCCCAACGTGCTGGTCGTGCGCGCGAAGATGGCGCCCCCGCTCAACACCTCGCCGCGCTGGTACCGCAAGGAATCCCCGTGACCGGGCTCCGCGTCGGCGTGGACATCGGCGGCACGTTCACCGATCTCTGCGTTCTCGGCGAGACCGGCGTCGTCGCCGTCGGCAAGGTGCTGACGACGCACGACGAACCCGCTCGCGCGGTCGAGGAAGGTCTCAAGAGGACACTCGCGGACGCCGGGCTGGACGCGGGCGACGTCGAGCAGTTCGTGCACGGCACGACACTGGTCACGAACGCGCTGATCGAACGCAAGGGAGCGCGTACCGCCCTCCTGGCGACGGCCGGTTTCCGTGACGTGCTGGAGATGCGGCGCGAGCACCGGTACGAATTGTACGACCTGCTCATCGAATTGCCGGCCCCGCTGGTGCCACGGCACCTGCGGTTCGACGTCCCCGAGCGGATCCTCGCCGACGGGACCGTCCACACAGGACTGGACGAGGAGTACGTCGCGCGACTCGGCCGGGAGCTCGACGCCAGGGGGATCGACGCCGTGGCGATCTGTTTCCTGCACGCCTTCACGAATCCCGCGCACGAACGACGGGCGGCCGAGGTGCTGCGGGAGGCCGCGCCCCGGTTACGGGTCGCGCTCTCCAGCGAGGTCGTCCCCGAGATCCGCGAGTTCGAACGCATGTCGACCACGGTCGCGAACGTCTATGTCCAGGACCTCACCGAACGTTACCTGCGTGACCTGGAGAGACGCCTGCACGAGGCCGGGGTGCGGCCGTCACCGCACATCATGCTGTCCAACGGGGGCATCGCGACCGTCGATACCGCCGCGCGCTACCCGATCCGCATCCTCGAATCCGGGCCGGCGGGCGGGGCGCTGGCCGCGTCCGCGATCGGGGCGGCCGCCGGCGTCGAGGATCTGCTGGCCTTCGACATGGGCGGCACGACGGCGAAACTGTGCATGATCTCCGGTGGCGCGCCGCTGGTGACGCACGAGTTCGAAGTGGACCGGAAGTACCGGCTGCTGCCGGGATCCGGGTTGCCGGTCAAGGTACCGGTCACGGACATGATCGAGATCGGGGTCGGCGGCGGCTCGATCGCGCGGATCGACGCGCTCGGCCTGCTCACCGTCGGGCCCGATTCGGCGGGATCCGAGCCCGGCCCGGTCTGTTACGGCCGAGGTGGCACCGAGCCGACCGTGACGGACGCCGACCTCGTGCTCGGTTATCTCGATCCTGGGTATTTCCTCGGCGGCGGAATGACTTTGGACCTCGAAGGCGCGCGCGAAGCGATCCGCTCGAAGATCGCCGGACCGCTCGGAGTCAGCGTCGAAGAGGCCGCCTGGGGCATCCACACCAGCGTCAACGAGGACATGGCCAACGCCGCCCGGGTCCACGCCGTCGAACGTGGCAAGGATCCGGCGAAGCTGCCGATGTTCACTTTCGGTGGCGCCGGTCCGGTGCACGGCGTCGGGGTGGCTCGGGCGCTCGGCGCGCCCGAGGTGGTCGCGCCGCCTGCCGCCGGAGTGCTCAGCGCGGCGGGATTCCTCACCGCGCCGCCGGCGTTCGACTTCGTGCGTTCGGCGCGCTCCGCGGTGCTCGAACTCTCCTGGGAACAGGTCGACGCGCTGTTCGGAGAGATGGAGGCCGAGGGCGCGGAGCTGCTGGAGAAGTCCGGTGTGGACGGTGCGGACGTGACGCACCGCCGGATCGCCGAGATGCGGTATTCCGGGCAGGGCTACGAGATCCGGGTGCCGGTCGAGGGCGGGGACTGGCCGGGGTCGCTGATCGACGCGTTCACCGAGACCTACCGGACGCTGTACCGGCGGACCGGGCCGGACGTCGCGATCGAGGTGCTGAACTGGCGCGTCGTCTCCAGCGGCCCGGCGCCCGAGGTCACGCTGAAACTCGCGCGCGCCGAGGCCGAGGGCGACGCGCGCAAGGGGAGCCGTCCCGCGTACTTCCCCGCCGAAGGTGGCTTTGCCGACACGGCGGTGTTCGACAGGTACCGGCTCAAGCCGGGTGATCGCGTCGAAGGCCCGGCCATTGTGGAGGAACGAGAGTCCACCGTGGTCGTTCCGCCGGATGCGCGCTGTGTCGTCGGCGAGGACGCCGGTCTGGTGGTGACGGTGTGAGCGTCGACCCGATCTTGGTCGGGGTACTGGGAAACCGGCTGCACTCCATCCTGGCCGAACAGCAGAACGCGCTCGTCAACACGGCGTTCTCCTCCGTGGTGCGGGAATCGCTCGACCTCGCCTGCGCGGTGTTCGATTCCCGCGGCGGGATGATCGGCCAGTCCGTCGGCGGGACGCCCGGCCACATCAACGCGATGGCGACCGGGATGCACCATTTCGTCGCCGCGTACCCGCCGGAGACACTGGAACCCGGCGACGTCCTGCTCACCAACGACCCCTGGCAGACGGCCGGGCAGATCAACGACATCACCGTCGCGACGCCGGTGTTCCTGCGGGGGCGGCTGGTCGCGTGGTTCGCTTCCTGTTGCCACGCCCCGGACATCGGCGGGCGCCTGGTCTCCGCCGAGGCCAGCGAGGTCTTCGAAGAGGGCCTGCGCCTGCCGATCATGAAGTTCCTCCGCGCGGGTGAGGTCAACGCGGATCTCGAACTGCTGATCCGCGCGAACGTCCGCACCCCGGAGGAGACCATCGGCGATCTGTACGCCCAGGTCACCGGCAACGAGGTCGGGGCCGCCAGCCTGGTTCGGCTGCTGGAGGAATTCGGGCTCGATTCGCTGGACGACGTCGCCGCGGAGATCATGAACCGCTCCGAGCGGGCGCTGCGGGACGCACTGGCGAAACTACCGGACGGCACCTACACCAGCGAGCTGGTGACCGACGGATCCGACGACGAAGAGGTCGTCCTCAAGGTCGCCGTGACCATCGACGGCGAGGACATCCACCTCGATTTCGCCGGCTCGTCACCGCAGAGCCGCCGCGGGATCAACGTCGTCCTGAACTACACCCGGGCCTATGCCTCGTTCGCGGTCAAGGCGGCCATTTCGCCCGAGGTGCCGCACAACGCGGGTTCGTTCCGGCCGGTGCACGTCACCGCACCGGAGGGCTCGGTGCTCAACTGCACCCCGCCCGCGCCGGTCGCGTCCCGGCACCTGATCGGCCACTTCCTGCCCTCGCTGCTGATCACCGCTCTGCACGAAGCGTTGCCCGGCAACGCCTTGGCGCACAGCGCGGACGCGTTGTGGATGACGATCTGGCGCGGAACCGACGCCGAGGGCCGCGAATTCATGCTCAACGTGTTCCAGACCGGCGGGATCGGCGCGCGGGCCACCAAGGACGGTCTCAGCACCACCGGATTCCCGAGCGGGCTGCGGTCCACGCCGACCGAGGTCATCGAGACGATGGCCCCGCTGATCCAGCGCGAACGCGTGCTGCGCATGGATTCCGGCGGCGCCGGGAGATGTCGCGGCGGCCTCGGCCAGTGCACCACCATGGCCGCCCGCGGCGAGATCTCGTGGAGCGTCAACGGGAACGTCGACCGGGTGCGCCGTCCGGCGTCCGGTGTGGACTCGGGACATGACGGCGCGGTGGGCCGGTTCGAGCTCGCCCGCGGAGCCCTGCCGTCGAAGAGCCGGGTGAACCTGCGCCCCGACGACGTGGTGAACGTGATCCTCCCGGGAGGCGGCGGTTACGGCGACCCACGCGAGCGCGATCCGGCGGCCGTGCTCGCCGACGTCGTCGACGGGTACGTCTCGGTGGAAGCGGCGCGCGAACTGTACGGCGTCGAGGTCACCTATCACGGAGATCCCGAGGCGCTGGTGCGTCTTCCGGAGGACTACGAAGCGGTTTCGTCGAGAGGGAGGAAATGAGCATGGGCCGGCTGGCAGGCAAGGTCGCGGTGGTCTTCGGGGGAGCGCGGGGCATCGGTCTCGCCACCGTGAAGGAGTTCGTCGCCGAGGGCGCGACCGTGTTCTCCAGCGACATCCGTGAGCCCGCGGAAGCCGTCGAAGGCGCCCGTCAGTCCCTTGTGGACGCCACTGACGAAGGCCAGGTCGACGAATTCGTGCGCGGTGTGATCGCCGAAACCGGACGGATCGACGTACTGTTCAACAACGTCGGTATCCACCTCGGAAAACCACTGGTGGACACCACACTGGCGGAGTTCGACAACATCTTCGCGCTGAACGTGCGCGCGGCCTTCCTCGGCACGCGGGCGGTACTGCCGCACATGATCGCGAACAAGGCGGGCAGCATCGTCACGACGTCGTCCAACGGCGGCGTGATGGGCCGCCCCGGCGACCCGGTGTACAACGCCACCAAGCACGCGCTGGTCGGCATGACGAAGTCGATCGCCGTCGCGCACGCGCACCAGGGGATCCGGGCGAACACGGTCAACCCGGGCGCGATCGACACGGACATGCTGCGCGGCACGCTCGCGTCGCCGGAGGACTTCGAAGCCAAGCAACACCAGCTGACCGCGAGCACACCGGCGGCGCGGGTCGGCGAGGCGTGGGAGGTCGCGAAAGCGGTGGTCTTCCTGGCCAGCGACGAATCGCGGTTCGTCAACGGGGTCGCCCTCCCGATCGACGGCGCCAGGGCCGCCGGCGCCATGCCGGGCAACCGGTACAGCCTCGACTTCGAACTCGGTGTCAGGTAAAGCCATGTCCACTCCTGCCGCCGAGGAGACACTGGCCCGCGACAGACCCTTGCTCGAACGGAGCGGGACAGCGGAACGGGTCGCCGAGATCCTGCGCCAGCGCATCACCGAAGGCGTCTTCCCGCCCGGGTCGAGGCTTTCGGAACCGTCGATCAGCGCCGCGCTGGGCGTCTCGCGCAACACGCTGCGCGAGTCCTTCCAGCTGCTGGCGCACGAACGGCTCGCGGTGCACGAACTCAACCGCGGCGTATTCGTCCGCGAACTGACCGCGCAGGATATCTCGGATCTGTACGTGATGAGGCGGGTCACCGAATGCGGTGCGCTGCGGCGCGCGGCCGAACTGTCCACTGTGGATCTCGCGGCGATCGAGGCCGCGGTCCGGGAGGGCCGTGCCGCGGCCGACGAAGGCGACTGGCAGGCCGTCGGGACCGCGAGTATCGCGTTCCACCAGGCGGTGGGCGACCTGGCGGACAGCGAGCGGGTCAGCACTACGATGCGCCAGGTCCTGGCGGAGACGCGGCTGTTCTTCGTGCTGGCGGAGAACACGCGGGCGTTCTTCGAGCCGTTTTTGGAGCGGCACGAGCGGATCCTGCGGGATCTGGAACGGGGGCGCTTCGGACCGGCTGAGACGGCGCTGGAGAAGTACCTGCGGGATGCGGAGAAGCAGCTTCTGGCCGCTTACGACCGCCGGGAGTCGTGAGTGCCGGCGGGCAGATCTTGGGCGTCGCGGCTCCAGACCGGACAGATCCGTGGCGCGAACTGTGCACGATGGAGTGTTCGCGTCCCGGCCGGATCCGGGTGAGGATGGGGGCACGAGCACGAGGAGGAGATCATGGTTTCGTCGGCGTCCGCGCGCAATCCGCTGTGGCACCCCTTCGCGGACATGGGAGCGGTCGACGGCGACCGGCTCGTCATCACCCGCGGTGAGGGTTCCTATGTCTGGGACGATGAGGGCGAGCGGTACTTCGACGCGACAGCGTCGCTCTGGTACGCGAACTTCGGGCACGGGCGCGAGGAGATCGCGCAGGCCGTCGCGGACCAGTTGCGGACGCTCGATTCGTACAACCTGTTCGGCTACAACGCCAACGAGCCCGCGCTGAAACTCGCCGAACGGGTCTCCGCGCTGACCCCCGAACCGGGCTCGAAGGTGTTCTTCGGTTCGGGCGGCGGTGACGTCATCGACACCGCGGTCAAGATCGCCCGTTCGTATTTCGCGCACACCGGGCGCCCGGAGAAGGTGCACGTCATCGGCCGGGTGCAGGGTTACCACGGCACGCACGGTTTCGGCACGGCCGTCGGCGGTATCGCGGCCAACGCGGCGGGCTTCGGTCCGTTGCCGGGCGACATCTCGCATGTGCCCTACGACAGCGCCGAAGCGCTCGAAGCGGAGATCCTGCGGGTCGGGCCGGAGCGGGTCGCGGCGTTCTTCTGCGAACCGGTGATCGGCGCGGGCGGTGTCCTGCTTCCCCCGGACGGATACATCGAGACGGTCGCCGAGATCTGCCGCAAGCACGACGTGCTGTTCGTCGCGGACTGTGTGATCGCCGCGTTCGGGCGGCTGGGTACCTGGTTCGGAATCGACCGGTGGGCCGTGAAACCGGACATGATCACGACCGCGAAGGGCATCACCGGCGGGACGATCCCGCTCGGCGCGCTGATCGTCGCGCCGAGGGTGGCCGAACCGTTCTTCACCGGCGCGCCGGGTGCGCCGGTGTTGCGGCACGGCGCGACCTACGCCGGGCATCCGGTCGCGTGCGCCGCGGGGAACGCGACGCTGGACATCTACGAGCGCGACGGGCTCATCCCACGCGGGCGGGAACTGGAGAAGCCGCTGGCGGACGCGCTTTCCGGGCTCGCTTCGCATCCGTTGGTGGCGGAGGTCCGGTCCGGGCTGGGCTTCCTCGGCGCGGTCGAGCTGAAGGCCGACGTCGTCGAGGCGAACCCCGGCGCGGCGAACCGGTTGCAACGGCTGGCGCGGGACGAAGGCGTCCTCGTGCGGAACCTGGCGAAGGGGATCGCGGTGTCACCGCCGCTGATCGCCGGCGAGACCGAACTCGACCTGCTCGCGACGGCTTTGCCGCGTGCGCTGGACAAGCTCGTCTAGGCGCGGTCACCCCGCGGCGGCGGTCACCTGTGGCTGCCGCGGGAACGCGTTCCGGTAGGCGCCGGGCGAGACACCGACCTGCTTGAGGAAGTGGTGGCGCAGGTTGTTCGCGGTGCCGAGACCGCTGAGTTCCGCGATCCTCTCCACCGGCAGGGCGGTCGATTCCAGCAGGCTCTGTGCCCGGGAAAGCCGCTGGGTCAGCAGCCATTGGAGCGGTGTCGTACCGGTCGCCTGCTGGAGACGCCGGTAGAAGGTCCGGCGGCTCATCATGGCGCGCCGGGCGAGATCTTCGATCGTCAACGGCCGGTCGAGATGTGCCCTCGCCCAGTCGAGCACCGGTGCCAGCCCCTGATCGTCGGTGGCGGGAACGGAGAGATCGATGAACTGGGCCTGTCCGCCCGGCCGGTGCGCGGGCACGACCATCCGGCGGGCGAGCTGGTTGGCCACATGTGCCCCGAGGTCGCGCCGGACCAGATGCAGGCACAGATCGAGGCCGGCGGTCATCCCGGCGCTGGTGAGCACGTCGCCGTCGTCCACGTAGAGCACGGAGTCGTCGACCTCGACCTCGGGGAACCGCTCGGCCAGCTGTGCGGTGTGCATCCAGTGCGAGGTCGCTCGACGGCCGTCGAGCAGCCCGGCCTCGGCGAGGGCGAAGGCGCCGGAGCACAGGGAAACCATCCGCGCGCCCGCGTCGTGGGCGCGCCGTAACGCGCTGATCAGCTCGGGTGAGACCGGTGCGCCGTCGCTGAGAACCTCGTCCGGTACCGACGACACGATGACCGTCTCGGCGCCGACGATGTCGTCGAGCCGGTACGGGGTGCGCAGCGCGAACCCGGGGGCCGCTTCCGCGGCGCGGTCGCCGGTTCCGCACAACCGCAGGTCGTACCAGGGATCGGCGAGATCGGGCTGGGGCATCCCGAAAACGGTGGCGGGGATGCTCACCTCGTACAGGTCCCAGAAGGCGATCCCGATCTCCTCGGGGACGACCAGGGCGACCGAACCAGCGCTCATGGCCACATCCTATGGCACGAATTTGGTGTTTCCGGTCATCAGTGTCACTGGCAGCGCGAAGTGCCGGCCACGAGGCTGGTCCCATGAGTACAAAACCTGAGCGCGTCACCGTGATCGGCCTCGGCAACCTGGGCCACGCGCTGGCTGAAACCTTCTTGCGCCAAGGGCTTCCCACGACCGTTTGGAACCGCGACGCCACCAAGGCGGACGCGCTCGTCGCGGCAGGCGCGACGGCGGCGGCGACCGCCGCGGAGGCGATCGCGGCGGGCGACCTCGTGATCGTCGCGCTGCTCGATGCCACCGTCGCCCGGCAGGTCCTGACGACGGCAGGCGATGCCGTCGCCGGGCGCGCGCTGGTCAACGTCACCTCCGGTGGGCCGGAGGACGCGCGGGAACTGGCCACCTGGGCGGCTGAACACGGCGCGCGGTACCTGCACGGAGCCGTCTACGCGGTGCCGCAGACGATCGGCACCGCCGGATCGTCGATCAGCTACAGCGGTGACCAGGCCGTTCACCGGCGTTGGCAGCCGAAGCTGGATCTGTTGGGGAAAGGCACTTTCCTCGGCGCCGACGCCGGTCTCGCGTCGGGCTACGACGTTGCGATCCTGGCCGGGATGTACGGCATGATCGGCGGTTTCCTGCACGCCACGGCGATGGCGTCGGCGGCCGGGGTGCGCGCCACCGAGCTGACGCCGATGCTGCTGTCCTGGCTGGCGGATTCGTTCCCGGCGCTGACCACCTTCGCCGAGGAGATCGACCGCGGCGGATACACCGGTGGCGAGTCCAGCCTGGCCATGAACCAGGCGGGGCTGAGCACGATCATCCGGGCCAGCGGGGCGCTGGACGTTCCGGCGGACACCCTGCTCCCGATCAAGGACCTGATCGACCGGCAGATCGCGGCCGGACACGGCGCGGCCAGCCTCTCGCGTGCCGTCGAGTCCTTCCGGAGCGCCGCATGAGCACGACGACCCGGGACTTCGGTGAGCTGGAAGCCGAGTTCGACACCTACGTCGGAGCCATCAACTACGCCACGATGGTGACCGTCGACGCCGAGAACCGCCCGCGAACCCGGGTGCTCATCCCGGTGTGGGAGACGGTGGACGGTCGTCCGCTCGGCTGGCTGGCCACCTATCGGACCCCGGTGAAGGCGGCCCATCTCGAGGGCAACCCGCATACCAATTTCTCTTACTGGGCGCCGGGGAACAACTCGGTGGCGGTCGACGCGGTGGCCGTCTGGGACAACGAGCCCTCGGTCAAGGAGCATGTGTGGGACCTGTATCGCAAGACCAGCCCACGCGGCGCCGGCTACCCCCTCGGCAATTTCTGGCATGCGCCGTCCGATCCGCGGCTGCATGTGCTGCGCCTGACGCCGTGGCGGATTCAGGTGATCCGCGGTGCCGACCTGCGCAGCCGGATCTGGCGAGCGGACCGGAACGAGTAGCCGGGTCGTCGTGGGTGTTCCGGGCCGCCGGAACGACCTGGAACACCCACGACCTCCTGCCACGCCTCACGCGAGGCGCGACGCGCACGAGGGCCGCGCGCTCGGTCATGAAGGGCACAGCCGACGGGACCAGGTCCCTTCATGACACCCCCAGTGGCGGGCCCTCGCGGGCCCGCCTCAGGAAAGGCAGAGTTCGTTGCCCTCCGGGTCCGCGATGGTGATCCACTCCGCGGGCCCTTGCTTGCCGCGGTGCAGGAACGTCGCACCGCGCGCGGTCAGCCGCTCGAGCTCGGCCTCGATCTTGTCCGCCCCCATCCGGATGTCGAGGTGCAGGCGGTTCTTGACCGTCTTCCCCTCCGGCACCAGCTGGAAGAGGAACCGCTGCTTGGTCTCGGGGTGGACGATCGCCGCGCCGTCCTTCCACACCAGGACGCCGTTGTGCGTGGTCGTCGCCTCTTCCGGGGCATATCCCTTGGCGACCATCTCGCGGATGAACTCCTCATTGCTCCGCTCGACCTGCCAGCCGAGCATCTCGGCCCACCAGTCGGCGAGGTCGTGCGGATGAGCGGAGTCCACGGTCACCTGGAAGTCATACGCCATACCGGCACATTAACGACCCGCCCCGACAATTCCGGGCGGTCATGCCCGCTGACCACGGTGAACCGCCATTTGTCGACCCCGCCGCCGATGATCTCGGCGTAGCGCCGGGCACCGTCCGCGTTGGCGAAGCGCACCTGCTGCCCGTTGGTGAGATGGGTGATCTTGACCGCCATCCGTGCCTCCCTGAAGTCCGGTGCCGGCCCGCGGAGCTTCCCCCTCCGGGGCCGGCGCCGACAGTAGAACACATGTTCGACACTGGTCGCCAACCCAGCCCCCCGCGCGGGTCATCGACGCATGGTCACCCGTGGCCACGCGTCCAGGCCACGGGCGATTTCGTGGTCCCGGACGGCACGCAGGCCCTCTGTGAGGGTCTCCTCGTCGAGCGTCGCGAAGCCGAGCTGGGCGTAGTACGGCGCGTTCCACGGCACCTCGGCGTACGTCGTCAGCGTCAGCCCGGCGAGCCCTTCGCGCGAAGCCCACTCCGCGGCGTGCTCGATCAGCCGCCGCCCGAGGCCCCGGCGCGCGTGATCCGGGTGGACGGACACCTGCTCGATGTGGCCGTGGCCGTCGACGACCTCGGCGAGCAGGTACGCCACCGGCCCGTCGCCCGCGTCCCACACCCAGGCCCGGCCCGCGCGCTGGAAGGTCGTGAGGTCCGCGATCGATGGCGGGTCGTCGTCGGCGATCGCGGCCATGCCGAGCGCGCGGAACGGTTCGCCGGCGGCGCGTTCGATGTCCTGGAGTACGGGAAGGTCTTCGGAGGTGGCGAGTCGGATCACGGATCGAGTTCTACCTCGCCGCGGCGCGTGGAGGCGCGTGAATTAGGGGCTTCGGCGGGGGACACGCGTGTTTGGAGGGCGATCTCGCGTGATTGGGGAGCGATCTCGCGTGATTGGAGGGCGATCTCGCGTGATCAGAGGGCGAACGATGAGACGGCGCGGTGGATCCTTCTCGCGTACGACTGGAGCGCGACGATCGCGGCCCGCTTCGCGGCGTCGCCGATCCGGGTGGCGGGGGCGGCCAGTGTCAGCACCGCGGGCCGGTGCCCGGTGCTCGGGATCGGCACGGAACACGACCAGACGCCGTCGTCCAGCTCGCCCCAGCTGACCGCGAACCGGTTCGCCCCGGCGCGTTTGACCTCTTCCCGCACGCTCGGGCCGCGGCGCTGGACGATCGACGAAAGGCGCCTTTCGCGTTCGCCCTCCGGCAGCATGGCGAGCAGCATCTTGCCCGACGCGCCGGTGCCGAGCGGGACTGAATGCCCCGGCTGGAAGGTGAAGCGCATCGCGCGTTCGCATTCGACCCGGTCCGCGCAGACCGCGGATTCGCCGAAATGCTGGAACAGCAGCACTGTCTCGCCGAGGTCGCGGGCCGCCTCCTCCATCGCCGGACGGGCCAGCCGGGCGAGGTCGTTGGCCAGTTGCGCGGCCCGCGCGAGCGGCATCACCTGGCTCGTCACGTGGTAGCGCCCCGTCCGGCCCTCCTCCAGGAGCTGGAGTTCCTTCAGCAGCGCGACATAGCGATAGGTCGTGGCGACCGGGGTGCCGATCCTCGCCGCGAGCTCGGCGACGCTCGCGTCCCAGCGGCGTTCGGAAAAGGAGAGCAGCAGCTGCAGTACTTTGCGCGAGCTGCTGGCGCCGGGGGTGCGTTTCGGCGGGGCGGTGGTGTCCAGGGATCGTGCGGCAGGCGTCATCTCGACCTCTCGCCGGAGAATCACGAAGAGTCAAGAAACTAGCACATTGTGTGAATTGCCGACCAGGGTCTTTGGTCCACGAACAAGCGGACTTCTTGCTAGGTTCGGCCCATGGAAAAGCCCTTGGCAGGCAAGATCGCGTTGGTCGCCGGGGCGACTCGCGGGGCCGGGCGGGGAATAGCGGTCCAGCTGGGCGCCGCGGGCGCGACCGTTTACGCGACCGGTCGCAGTACCGGTTCCCGGCGATCGGAAATGAATCGCCCGGAGACGATCGAGGAGACCGCGGCGCTCGTCGACGAAGCGGGCGGGCGTGGGATCGCGATCGGTGTGGACCATTTGGCGGCGGACCAGGTCCGCGAACTGGTGGAACGGATCGACGCCGAACAGGGCGCGTTGCACGTGCTGGTCAACGATATCTACGGGGCGCCCATCGAATGGGGCAAGACGGTCTGGGAGTCCACTTTGGACGTCGGGCTGCGGACGCTGCGGCTCGCCGTCGACACCCATGCCATCACCAGCCATTTCGCGCTCCCGCTCATGATCAGGAATCCGGGCGCGCTGGTCGTCGAGGTCAACGACGGGACCGCCGGGTACAACTCGGAGAACTACCGGGTTTCGTTCTTCTACGACCTCGCCAAGACCGCGGTGAACCGGATGGCGTTCGCGCTCGGGCACGAGTTGGAACCGCATGGCGGTACCGCGGTGGCCGTCACGCCGGGCTGGTTGCGTTCCGAAGCGATGCTCGACGCTTATCGGGTGACCGAAGAGAATTGGCGGGACGCGACGAAGGTGCAGCCGCATTTCGCCATTTCTGAAAGCCCGGCGTTCGTCGGCCGGGCGGTCGCCGCACTGGCCGGTGACGCGGAAGTCGCCCGCTGGAACGGGAAATCGGTGTCCAGTGGCGAATTGGCGAAGGAATACGGATTCACCGACCTCGACGGCAGCCGTCCCGATTGCTGGCGCTATCTCGTCGAGGTCCAGGACCCCGGTCTGCCCGCGGACGTCACCGGCTACCGCTGAACCTCCCGGCGCAGGAACGGCGTGAGCAGGCCGGGGGCGGCCTGCTCCGCCATCGCCAGCCCGGCCGATTCGCCGACGTCGACCACCTGATAACCGCCCTTGCCCGCCGCGATCGGGGCCGTCACGGTGATCAATCCGGCACGGCGCTGGAAGAAGGAACGGCTGACGACGACGCCGGTGACCCCCTCGCGCCGGATCGCCACCGTCGCCCGCGCCAGGGAACCCGATCGGCTGACCAGGTACCGCCCGACGATCGCGTGGCCGAGGTTGCGGTGGCGGTCCCAGCCCACCAGCGCGGCGAGCGGGACCAGGCCGAGCGCGACCTGCCACATCCACGACGGCAGGAAATCGATCCACGCCAAGCCGAACAGGGTGGCGGCCAGGATCAGCACGCCACCCACCGCGCGGGTGAGCCGCCTGGTCAGCGCCCGCCACGGATGCCGGTTCAGCGGGACGGTGGCCGGGTCGAAGTTCTCCCGCAGCACTTCGGCCGCGACCTCGTGGACCCGGCCGACGGGCGCCGGCGGCAGCAGAAGCCCACCGCCCTTGTCCCCGCCTTTGCCCTCACGCAGCCCGCCCACGATCGCGGTGAGCCGCGCCCCGCCGGCGATCCGCAGCGGCAGGGGCTCCTTCACCTCGACGCCGCGAAGCCGGTCTTCTTCGATGGACACCGAACGCGTGGTGATCAGCCCGCGCCGGACGTGCAGGGTGCCTTCCGTCTCCCGGGTGAGCTTGAAGTTCCAGAACGACAGCACGTAGCCGCCGACGGAGAGCAGGGAGACGACCACGAGCAGGGCGACCGCCGCGACGACCACGATCAGCCACACCGCCGTGTTCGCCAGATCGTCCATGAGATCCCGCAGCGGGCCGACGTTCTCCGGGGCGATGTTCAGCTGGTGCGCGAAATGCCAGACCGCGGCGAAGATCGCGCCCGCCACGGCGAGCCCGGACAGCGTGAACGGCGAGTACCGAACCCATTTGCGGTCGACCTCGGCCACGACCTGCTCGGGAGGCGGGGCGGTCTCAGTGGTCTCCTTGCGGTGCAAGAGAACCGTGCGCAGCCGGTGGGCCTCGGCCTGGCTGACGGCGTCGAGCACCAGCTGATCGCCGTTCGCGCCCTGGGCGGGCGAATGCCGTCCGGTGCCGATGCGCACGGCGCTGAGGGAGAACAACCGGTGCTTGGGTTCCGAGGTGACGTCGACCGTGCGCACCCGGTCCAGCGGGATCGCGCGATGCTTGCGCAGCAACAGTCCCGTGGTCCATTCCACCTGGCCGTCGGCGATGCGGTACCGGGAAGTGAGCACGTGCGAGACACCGACGAGCACGGTCAGCGCGGTGACGCCGAGCCCGAACCATTCCCAGCCGTTGCCCCGGCCGAGGACCACCGTCCCGATCAGCACCGGCAGTGATTTCACGACGTCGAGCACCGGCCTGATCAGCAGCATCCGGCGATCGAGCCGGCGCCACTGGCCGACGGCGGCGTCCGGTGGTGCCTCGGTGCTCATGTCGCGTCACCGGGAGTGGCCTGCGTGGTCTTCGTGAGTTCCGCGGCGAGCTTCAGCGCTTCGGCGTGGTCGAGACCGGCGATCTTGACCGGACCCGCGGCCGACGCCGTCGTCACGGTGATCTTCGCCAGCCGGAACAACTGCTCGACCGGGTCGCGTTCGATGTCGACGGTCTGGATCCGCGAGATCGGCGCGATCCGCCAGTCCTGGCTGAGCCAGCCTTCCTGGGTGTACACGGCCTCGCCGGTGACCTCCCAGCGGTGGACCCGGTAGCGCCACTGCGGCATGACCAGCAGATGCAGCGGCGCGACCACGCAGGAGATCGTCAAGGTCACCGTGAGCCACGTCGGCGCGTCGTCGCTCGTGATCACGAACACCGCCTGCGCGCCGATGAGGATCACCCAGCCGACCGCGGCCCACACCGTCCAGTAGCCGATGGCGCGCCTGCTCACCCGGTTGGCGGGCGGGCGCAGGCCGAGCGTCTCTTCTGTCACCCCTCCAGCCTGCACCACGTCCGAGTGGACCGCCCACGACAGCTGTCACGGACCGATAGGATCCAAGCCACCGTCGGCGGAATGGATACCCCCTATCGGGGCGTTGCCACCTGCTAGACGGTCGTACCCACGAAACCTGGAGGATCTGGTGGCGCTGGACCCGGAAGACCTGTACGAGGTGGACTCGGACGTCCCTGACCTCGGCGGGGCCGTGCTCCTGCACTACTTCGACGGCTTCATGGACGCGGGTTCGGCGGGCAAGCTCGTCGCCGAGCAGCTGCTGAACTCCTCCGAGCACCGGGTGATCGCGCGCTTCGACGTCGACCGCCTCATCGACTATCGCTCGCGCCGCCCGGCGATGACCTATTCGATCGACCACTGGGAGGCCTACGACGCCCCCGAACTGGTCGTCCACCTGCTGCACGACGCCGACGGCGTGCCGTTCCTGCTGCTCACCGGGCCGGAACCGGACCACGACTGGGAGCGGTTCTGCGCGGCCGTGCGCGGGCTGGTCGAACGCTGGGACGTCCGGCTCACCACCGGTTTCCACGGCATCCCGATGGGCGCGCCGCATACCCGCCCGCTCGGCGTGACCGCGCACGCGACGCGGAACGAACTCGTCGGCGAACACCGTCCGCTGCCGAACCGGATGCAGGTGCCGGGCAGTATCGCCGGGCTGCTGGAGTTCCGTTTCGGCGAGTGGGGGCACGACGCGTCCGGGTTCGCGGCGCACGTGCCGCACTACCTGGCGGACTCGACGTACCCGAGCGCCGCGCTGAACCTGCTCGGCGCCGTCGCCGCGGCGACCGGGCTGAACCTGCCGGACGGGGACCTGCGGGAGGCCTCGCACGAGGCGGAGGCCGAGATCGCCCGCCAGGTCGCCGGATCGGAGAAGGTCGCCGACGTCGTACGCGCGCTGGAGCAGCAGTACGACACGTTCATGGAGGCGTCCGGCAAGGAGAGCCTGCTCGCGGAGTCGGTCGAGCACATGCCGACCGCCGAGGAACTGGGCAACCAGTTCGAGCGGTTCCTGGCCGAGCAGAACGGCGGGGAGACCCCGGAGCGCTGAGGGCTCCAATAGCGTTGGTCTTCATGTACTTGGGGGTGATGGGCGGCCTTCACCACCTCTGGGGCTGCCACGCTCGCTTAGGTGCGTTCTGCCGGTGCGCTGGCGACACGCGTGACTGGACGGCCGACTCGCGGCGGCCCCCTGGCCACGTGTGTGTCGTCCATCCAGTCACGCGTGTCGTCCGCCGGATCACGCGACATCGCCGGTGCTGCACGTCGTGAGTGGTGTTTCGGGTTATTGAGGGGAAGGGCGAATGTGGCGTGACCGAGCCTCTGCGGTGAAGGACCCCTTCACTGGCTCAAGGCAGAGGCGGCCTTCGCGGCCGTGGTTCTGGACTGGCCGACAGGAGCCGACCGCGCCCCCGAGTGTCCACAAAGGACACTTTTCGCCGACTCAATGTCTGATTGATGCCCGGATGGGCGATTTCACGAGGGGGTCGTGAGTGGCGTTTCGGGCTAGAACCCGAAATGCCACTCACGACCCCCTCGCCGAACCGTGCAAATCACCCAAGTCGGACGCTGTCACCGCGGAAAAAGTCCGTTATGAACAGTTGGAAAGGTGCCTGGTCGGCGAGTCCCGCTCCTGCCGTCAACTCCGGAACGCCACATTTGACCTTTCCCTCAATAACCGTCCTTACCACTCACGAGACCTGGCAGTACGTACCTGAGACACGGTACCCACTCACGAAAAGGCACGGGAGACCTGCGAAAGCACGATGAGCCCGCAGAAGACCAGGTTCTTGTACTTGTGGTCCACCAGGATGGCCACGAATTCGCGAAGGGTGGCGCTCGGCCAGAAGTACCAGGCCGTCGGCGATCCGATGACCTGACCGTTCACCTTGGCGCGGCGGGCGATGAGGGCGGCGCGGAGCACGTGGAAGTTGTTCGTGACCACCGTGCATCGGTAGTCCGCCTTCCGCTGCTTCATGATCTCGGTGCTGAAGGTGAGGTTCTCGAAGGTCGTCCGCGAGCGGTCTTCGAGGAGGATCCGCTCCCTCGGCAGTCCGTTTTCGACCAGGTAGCCCGCCATGGCATGGGACTCCGGCAGGTCCTCGTCGGGTCCTTGCCCGCCCGAGGTGACCACCATCGGCTCCCGGCCGCGCCGGGCTTCGGCGTCGATGACGCGTTTGGCCCGGTTCAGGCGGCCCGCCAGCAGCGGCGGCACCCGGTGCCCGTCCAGCAGGCCCGAACCCAGCACCACGACGAAGTCCACGCCCTTTTCGGTGCGGATGCGGCCGTAGACGACCGAGTACAGGAGGAAGCAGACGAAGAGGAACGAGAAGTAGACGACGATTCCGTTCAGGATGCCCCGGACGATGTCGAGCGGCTCCCAGGCGAGTTGCGTGACCGTCGCGTTGAAGACGATCAGCGCGCAGATGCCGAGCCCCGTCAGCAGCGAGAGGACGTTGGCCAGCCGCCGTCCCTCGCGGCGTAGCATGGTGATCCCGTTGCAGATCAGGAAGACCGTGAGCGCCAGAACCGTCGGGATGATCATCAGGATCACGCCGACCGCGACGAACCCCGCCGCCTCGGGCGACACCGAGGCGAGCAGCGCGATGAAGGTCACGCCGAGGAACAGCAGCGCGAAGAAGAGGTAAAAGCCGTTCCGCAGCCGGCGTCGGTCGCGCAGGAAGCTCACGAGGAACGCCGCGCAGCACAAGGCCGCGATGGCGAAGGGGATTGCAGCGGCCTTCACGAGAACTCCAGCCTGGGGACGATGCGGGCACTCGGGTGTCGGCACGCGGTGCGGCGGCATTCAAACACACGGCGGAACCGCTGGGCGCATCTCCCGCGGGTGTGTCGCCTTTCCTGGCCCGAGTGTGTCACCGGGCGCGTTGCACAGGCCGCTCGTCCCACACCGGTTCCGCGGTTTCGCGTACGTGTCCGTCCGAGCCGAACACGAGGTACCGATCGAAGGAGCGCGCGAACCACCGGTCGTGCGTCACCGCGATCGTGGTGCCTTCGTAGGCTTCCAACGCCTGCTGCAGCGCTTCCGCCGAGGCGAGGTCGAGGTTGTCGGTCGGTTCGTCCAGGAGCAGGATCGTCGCGCCGCCGATATCCAGCAGCAGGATCTGGAACCGCGCCTGCTGGCCGCCGGACAGCTTCTCGAACCGCTGGTCGCCCTGGCCGTCGAGTTCGTAGCGCCGCAAAATGTTCATCGCGGGACCGCGGCTTCGCGCGTAGCCGGTCCAGAGGATGTCGACAAGCGTGTGCCCGAGCAGTTCGGGATGGGCGTGCGTCTGCGCGAAGTGGCCGGGGACGACGCGGGCACCGAGTTTCCACAGTCCGTCGTGCGCGACGTCCTCGCCTGCCAGCAGTCGCAGGAAATGTGATTTGCCGGAGCCGTTCGAACCGAGCACCGCGACCCGTTCGCCGTAGAAGACCTCCAGATCGAAGGGTTTCATCAGGCCGCGGAGTTCGAGCCCTTCGCAGGTGACGGCGCGGACACCGGTCCGGCCGCCGCGCAGGCGCATCGTGATCTTCTGTTCGCGCGGGGGAGCGGCGGGCGCTCCGGCCTCCTCGAACTTCCGCAGACGTGTCTGCGCGGCGTGATACCGCGACGCCATCTCGTCGCTGCGCGCGGCGTACTGCCGCATGTCGGCCACGAGTTTCTTGAGCCGGGCATGCTTTTCGTCCCAGCGGCGACGGAGTTCCTCGAGGCGTTCGAAGCGTTCCGCGCGGGCCTGGTGGTAGCCGCCGAAGCCGCCTCCGTGCACCCAGACGTCGCCGCCGGCGGGCCCGGGTTCGACGCTGATGATCTTGTTCGCGGCCCGCGCGAGAAGCTCCCGGTCGTGCGAAACGAACAGCACGGTCTTCTGGGTCTCACGCAGCCGCTCTTCCAGCCACTGCTTGCCGGGGACGTCGAGGTAGTTGTCCGGCTCGTCGAGCAGGAGGACGCCGGATCCGCCGAGAAGCAGCGCCTCCAGCACCAGCCGCTTCTGTTCGCCGCCGGACAGCGTGCGCACCTCGCGCCAGCGCGCCTTCTCGTACGGCAGGTTGAGCGCCGCCGTCGTGCACTTGTCCCACACGACTTCGGCTTCGTAGCCGCGAGCGTCGCCCCAATCGCCGAGCGCCTGCGCGTACGCCATCTGGTTCGCTTCGTCGTCGCGTTCCATCAAGGCGAGTTCGGTCTCGTCGACCGCGCGGGCGGCGGCGCGGAGCGCTTCCGGCGACACCGACACGAGCAGATCCCGCACCGTCCGTTCGTCCCGCACGGAGCCGACGAACTGAGGCATCACCCCGAGCCCGCCGCTGATGGTCACCGAGCCGCTGCTGGGAGACAGTTCCCCCGAGATCAGCCGCAGCAACGTCGTCTTGCCCGCCCCGTTGGCGCCGACGAGCGCGCAGACGCTGCCCTCCCCGACCCGGAACGAGACATCGTCGAGAAGCAGTCGTCCGTCGGGCAGGTGGTACTCGACGTGCGCGACCTCGACGTGACCCATTTCGACAGACTGCCCGCGCCGCCGGGAATCACGCAACGCGATATCTCCGGTAGTGTCGGTGACGTGGAGCGAACCTACTTCGGCGTGCGGCTCAAGCTGGTGCTTGCGCTGTTCCTGCCCGGGTTGTTCGTCGTGCTCCCGGTCGTCGGCGGGATCAACCCGCTGGGCCTGGCCGCCGCCCTGACCGCGTCCCTCGCCGCCGTCCTGCTCGCGCTGGCGGCGCACTTCCGCCTGGAACCGGCCGCCGCCGCGATGCGGGTGCGCGCCATCAGCCTGCGCGAACGCGCGCAGCTGTTCCTGAGCCTGCGCGATCCCGACGCGCGTGGCCGCGTCCGGCCCCGAGCTCCGTCACTGGGCATCGCGACTGCCTGACCTTCCGTCCGAAGGTGAGGCAGTCACTCCTGCCCATACCCCTTCGACCGACGGAGTGACCTGGTCATGTTCGATGTCTTCCTGTACCCCGTTTCCGCCATTCTCTGGTTCTGGCACAAGGTTTTCGGCGTCTTTTCGAGTCCCGACTCCGGTGTGGCCTGGGTGCTGTCCATCGTTTTCCTCGTCTTCACCCTGCGCCTGCTGCTGGTCAAACCTGCCCTCGCCGCGCTGCGCGCGGGCCGCCGCATGCAGGCGCTGGCTCCGCGGATGCGGGAGATCAAGGACAAGTACGGCAAGGATCGCCAGCGGATGACGAAAGAGATCCGGAAACTGCACGCCGAAACCGGTGCGAACCCGCTGGGCGGTTGTCTCCCGGCGCTGATCCAGCTGCCGGTGTTCCTTTCCCTGTACTGGGTTTTGCGCGACTTCACCCCGGGCGCGCAGTCGAACCACGTGTTCGACGACGCCGGGGTGCGGTCGTTCTTGAACGCCGACCTCTTCGGCGCGAAGCTCGGCAACTGGCTTTCCCAACCGGCGGGGGAGCTGGCCGCGTTCGGCACGGATCACGTCCACATGATCGCCGTCGGGGTGCCGCTGATGCTGATCGCGAGCCTGGCCACGTTCTTCTCGATGCGCTCGGGACTCACCCGGCAGACCGCGACCGCCCCCGAGGCGGCGGGGATCACCAAGCTGATGATGTACCTGGCGCCGATCGGCATGCTGGTCTCGGGAGCGTTCTTCCCGGTGCCGATCGGGGTGCTGCTGTACTTCCTGGCCACCAACGTGTGGACGCTGGGACAGCAGTATTTCCTCACCAGGATCGTCGACAGGGAGGAAGCCAGGTGAGAGCGAACCGGTTCTTTTCGGTGTCGTAGCCGACCAGGTCATTTCGTCCTCCCGCCGGGACGGGTCCCGCCGCGCAGCTTTACGGTCTGCCGGAGGAAGAGCCGGATGACAGCGTGCATTCGGGTGATCGTGGCGCTCGCCGTCTTCGAGCAGCCCGGATCCGGCGTTGGTCTCCTGGGTGGGCGGGTACTGCGGTGCGGTCAAGGACATGCGGTTGGTCGTCTACAGCCTGGCCTAGGGGTACGACAGAGCTCGCCTTCTCCCGGGAACTCCAGGGGAAAGTGACCGAGTACCGCACCCTGCCGCCGAGGGGCGGGTGAAATACGCCAAGGCCGCCCTCGACCTGAGCGGGGTCGACCTGGTTACGCACGTGCCCGCGGTCGAGACCGGCAAGGTGCCCGGCTCGACCAGGCGATGAAGGCGAACCAGGAGTGCGAGCTGGTCGCCTAGATCACACGGGATCGAGCGAAGAACTGTTCGGTACCGGCGTGCCGGGCAAAGCCCGATGGGGAATCATCGCGCTCGCCCGGGAACTGTTCCCGGGCGGGTGGGTGTTCCCGGCGCCGTCCGGCGCCGGGAACGCGTTCGCAGATGACGCCCGGTGATCGACGCGGAGTCCTCGGCCAGTGCCGACGGCGTGCCCTCGAACACCACTGTCCCGCCGTCGGCTCCCGCGCCCGGCCCGATGTCGATGACGTGGTCGGCGTGCGCGATCACCCGTTGGTCGTGTTCGATCAGGACGAGTGTCGCGCCACCGTCGACGAGTTCGTCGCAGAGGGCGAGCAACCGGTCGACGTCGCTGCCGTGCAGTCCGGCGGTGGGTTCGTCGAGCACCAGGCGCAGTTCTTCCGCGGGGCCGGCGTCGGCGAGATGGCGGGCGAGCAGCAGCCGTTGCCGTTCGCCGCCGGACAAGGTGTCGAGGCTCTGTCCGATGGTCAGGTAGCCGAGCCCGACCCGGTCCAGCCAGCGCAACCGCCTGCCGGTGGCTGACCGCTCGCCGAACAGGGCGGCGGCGTCCGCCGGGTTCATCGCCAGGACGTCGGCGATGGTCCGGCCGTTCAAGCGCGCGGCGAGCGCGTCCGGGTTGAACCGGGTGCCGCCGCAGGCGTCACAGCCGGTCTGGACGTCGTCGAGGAAGGCCAGATCGGTGATGATGACGCCCTTCCCCTTGCAGACCGGGCACGCGCCGCGGCCGTTGGCGCTGAACCACGACGGATTTTTCCCGGTGGCCTTGCCGAACGTTTCGCGAATGGGTTCGGCGACGCCCAGCACCGTGGCGGGTGTGGACCGGATGCCACCGCGCAGCGGGGCCTGGTCGACGACGGCGAAATCGGGATGCTGCCGGGGAAGTTCACCCGTGATCAGGGTGCTCTTGCCGGAACCGGCGACACCCGAGACGACGGTCAGGACGCCGAGCGGCACGTCGACGGTGACGTCACGCAGGTTGTGGCTGCGGGCGCCGGAGATCGTCACGGCGCCGCGCGCGGTGCGCGTCCGCTGCCGGAAGTGAAGCGGGGTACCGAGAATCCGCCCGGTCTCGGTGCCCGCCGCGATGAGTCCGCCGGGACTGCCTTCGAACTGGATCCGCCCTCCGCCGTCACCACCGCCGGGCCCGAGGTCGATGACGTGATCCGCGGCCGCGATGACCGCGGGATGGTGCTCGACCACGAGGATCGTGTTGTGCGCGTCGCGGAGCTTGGCCAGCAGTTCGAGGAGACGATGCACGTCGTGCGGGTGCAGGCCGGTACTGGGCTCGTCGAACACGTAACAGACGTCGCTGAGCGCGCTGCCGAGATGGCGGACGATCTTGACGCGCTGGGCCTCGCCGCCGGACAGCGTCCTCGACTCGCGGGACAGGCTCAGGTAGCCGAGACCGACCGAGTCCAGGGCGTCGAGGCGTTCCCGGATCGCCCGCAGCAGCGGCGCCACCGACGGATCGCACACTTTCGCGACGACGTCTCGCAATTCGCCGACCGGCAGCGCCGACCAGTCCGCGATGGACCGTCCGTCGATCAGACTGCCGCGCGCAGCGTCGGACAGGCGGGTTCCCGCGCACTCCGGGCAGACGCCGCGGGTGACGACTCCGGCGAGCCCTTCCTGTTCCTCGGCGGTGAGTCGTGAGGGGGTCTTGCGCAGGTACGTGTCGCGCAACCGCGGGACGATACCGTCGAAGAGACCGTGCTTGGGGTAGTCGGAGCCAGGGGAGTCGAGGGGGAGTCCTTCGGCGTGCAGCAGCGTTTCGACCTTCGCCGACGGCAATTGTTCCAACGGGACATCGGGGTCGACGAGTCCGGAGTGGACGAGCCGTTTCCACCGGTAGGTCCCGGGGGCGAACGTCGGGAACCGCACGGCCCCTTCGCGCAGGCTCAGCGAGCGGTCGAGCAGCCGGTCGAGATCGATTTCGTCGACCACGCCGAGCCCTTCGCAGCGCGGGCACATCCCGACCGGATCGTTGAACGAGTAGGCGGGCGAGAATCCGGCGTTCGGTTCGCCGACGCGGGAGAAGAGCAGACGCAGCAGTGGCGCGATGTCGCTCGCCGTGCCGACGGTGGACCGCGCGTTGCCGGTGAACCGCCGCTGATCGACGATCGTGGTGAAGACCAGCCCGTCGATCCGGTCGACGTCGGCGGGCGGATGCTGGGGCAGCCGGTTCCGCACGAAGGCGGGATAGCTCCCGGTGACCAGGCGTTCGGCTTCGGCCGCGATCGTGTCGAAGGCCAGCGACGACTTCCCGGACCCGGATACACCGGTGAAGACCGTCAGCCGGTGTTTCGGCACCCGCACCGAAACGTCGCGGAGGTTGTGCGTCCGGGCACCTTCCACCGCGATCCACCGGCCACGGTCTGCTTGAACTTTCGCCATGAACCGAGGCTACGATGAGATGTGGCCGGTTTTCGGCCACAATTACGGGAGGCGTCGTGACGGCACCACGGGAACGGATGCTGCGGCTGTTGTCCCTCCTGCAGTCCGGCCGGGCGTGGCCCGCCGCCGAACTCGCGACGGCCATGGAAGTCCCGCCGCGCACGCTTCGCCGGGACATCGACCACCTTCGCGGTCTGGGCTATCCGGTGGAGAGCAGCCGCGGCCCTGGCGGCAACTACCGGCTCGTCGCGGGAAGCGCGCTGCCGCCGCTCATGCTGGAACACGACGAGGCGATCGCCACCGTGCTCGGGCTGCGGCTCGCCGCGGCGGGCGGCACCGGCGTCGACTTGACCGCCGAATCGGCGGACCGCGCCGCCGCGAAACTCGGGCGTGTCCTGCCGGCGGCGCTGCGCAGGCGGACCGACGAAATGCTCGCAGCGGTCGAGTTCGGGAGCGGTGAACAGCCGCGGGTCACCCAAGACGTCCTGAACGTCCTCGCCGCGGCGATCGCGGCTCGTCGATGCCTCGAATTCGCGTACACGGCGAAGGGCGGCCCGTCGTCAAGGACGGTCGAGCCGATGCGCCTCGTCCAGCTCGGCAGACGGTGGTACCTGTACGCGTGGGACCTCGGCAGGCGGGATTGGCGGAGCTTCCGGCTCGACCGGATCGCCGGGCCGAGGACGACGGACGTGGCGTTCGAGCCGCGTGAGCTCCCGGTCGACGACGTCGCGGCCCACCTACAGGAACGCTTTCACAGCCCGAAATCGCTCCGGATCACGCTGACCCTGGACGTCGGCGCGGAGGAGGCCGCCGCCCGTCTGCATCGGATCGACGGGAGTTTCGAAGCCCTGGGCGACGACAGGTGCCGGTATGTCGCCCATGTCGACTCCTTCGAGTGGCTGGCCGTCGTCCTCTTGCTCACCGACATCGGGTTCACGGTGGAGGAACCGGCGGAATTCGGCGAGTACCTCGCGCGAACGGGGGACCGGTTGATGCGGGGGAGCAAGAAACCCGGCCCACGGGACTGACCGGCGCCGTGGCTTTGGCGCGACTCGCGTGTTTGAAGACGGAACTCGCGTGATTGGAGGGCGAACACGCTGGGGCCGTGTCTTCCGGCTGGGATCACGGGTGTTCCGGGTGGGGCCACTGCTGCCCCCGCGTCCAGGAGTCCAGCACCATCAGCGTCTTCGTGCCCGTCACCTGGTGGTGTCGCCGGATCTCGTCGATGGTCTGCTGCAGGTGGCCCATGTCCCGCACCCGCAGCCAGACGAGCGCGTCGGGGTCGCCGGCGATGGTGAACACCGCCTGGGCCTCGGGCATCCGGGTGGTGGTGCGGACGATCTCGCCGACCTTGGTGGTCCCGGTGAACCGCAGCTCGGTGAACGCCTCGATGGCCCAGCCGAGTTTGGCGTGGTCGATCTGGACGGTGTAGCCGACGATGACGCCATTCTCCTGCATGCGGTCGATGCGGCGTTTGACGGCCGCGGTCGACAGCGTGACACGGGCCCCGATGTCGCCCAGCGTGCGCCGGGCGTCCTCCCGCAACAGTTCGAGGATCTCGCGATCGGTCTCGTCGATGAGCTGGTCCGCCATAAGCCAGGATGGTACGCAGACGCAACAGATATCGGCCACCGGAGAAGATGGGCCGGATTTTTTGCGTGCCGGGCGCCAATAGACTGCCGCCTGTTGCGGCGGCCCGCGAGGTCGGGTCTCCTGTCGTGACGTCGCGCGGGGGTGCCGAAGGAGGCAGGTCTGGTGGAGCAGTTCACGTTGGAGGACCGGTATCTGCGGGAGGACGGCACCGTCTATCTCAGCGGTGTCCAGGCCCTGGTGCGGATGTTGTTCGACCGGGTGCGGCATGACCGCGCCGCCGGGGCCTCGCCCGCCGTGTTCGTCTCCGGCTACGAGGGATCCCCGCTGGCCGGATACGACCTCGAGCTCGGCCGCCGCTCCGTCCTGCTCGAGAAGCATGACGTCGTGCACCGCCCTGGTTTGAACGAGGAGCTGGCCGCGACGGCGGTGATGGGGAGTCAGCTGACGTCGTCGGTGGGGTCGTCGCGGGGTGGGGTGACCGGGTTCTGGTACGGCAAGGCTCCTGGCCTGGATCGGGCGACGGATGCTTTGCGGCACGCGAATCTCGCGGGCACGGATCCGGCGGGTGGTGCGGTGGCGCTGGTGGGTGATGATCCGAACGCGAAGTCGTCGTCGGTGCCGTGTGCGTCTGAGCTCGCGCTGGCCGACCTGGCGATGCCGGTGTTCTTTCCGTCGGATTCGCAGGACGTGCTGGATTTCGGGCTGCACGCCGTGGAGTTGTCGAGGGCGAGTGGTCTGTGGTCGTCGATGAAGCTGGTGGCGAACGTGGCCGACGCCGCGTCCACCGCCCACGTCCGCCCCCGGTGGACGGCGCCGGAGCTGGCGCTGCCCGCGTACCGGCACAAGCCCAGTTCCCGGCTGCTCGGCACCACGTTGATGGCGCTCGAACGCAGCCTGTACACCGAACGGCTGCCGCTGGCCGTCGAATACGTGCGCGCGAGCGGGGTGAACCGGATCGTCCAGGAAGGACCCGCCGACCGCATCGGCATCGTCACCGCCGGGAAGTCCTATTTGGACCTCATGCAAGCGTTGCGGCTGCTCGGCTTGGACTCCGAAGCGTTGTCCCGGCACGGGATCCGGATCCTCAAACTCGGCGTCATTCATCCGTTGGAACCGTCGATCGTCCGCCGGTTCGCCGGCGGACTGAGCGAGATCGTCGTGGTGGAGGAGAAGCGTTCCTTCGTGGAGTCGGCGATCAAGGAAATCCTGTACGGCACTGTCGGCGCGCCGCCGGTGTACGGCAAGACCGGCCCGGACGGCCGCACCCTGTGCACCGAACTCGGTGAGCTCGACCCGGACGCCGTCGCCAGGGTGCTGGCCGGGCGGTTGGGTGAGCATCATGAGATCCCGTCGGTGACGGCGTGGCGGCAGCGTCGTCGTCGTGAGCGGATTTCGGTGCCGTTGCTGGCCAGGACGCCGTATTTCTGTTCCGGTTGCCCGCACAACTCCTCGACCAAGGTGCCCGAGGGGACCGTGGTGGGCGGCGGTATCGGTTGTCATGCGATGGCGTTGTTGATGGAGCCGGAGCAGGTCGGGGATGTGGTCGGGCTGACGCAGATGGGTGGTGAGGGGGCGCAGTGGCTGGGGATGGACCCGTTCGTGGCGGCCTCGCATTTCGTGCAGAACATCGGTGACGGCACGTTCACCCATTCGGGCAGTCTCGCGGTGCGGGCGGCGGTGGCCGCGGGGGTGAACATCACCTACAAGATCCTCTACAACGCGACCGTCGCGATGACCGGGGGTCAGGACGCGGTCGGCGGGCTGCCGGTGGACCGGCTGGCGTCGCTGCTGCTGGTGGAGGGTGTGGCGAGGGTGGTCATCACCAGCGACGAGCCGAAGCGGCTCCGCGGTGTGCGGCTGCCCGAGGGTGTGGAGGTCCGGCATCGGGATGCTTTGCTGGCCACGCAGGAGGAACTGGCTCGCGTTCCCGGGGTGACGGTGCTCATCCACGATCAGGAGTGCGCGGCGGAGAAGCGCCGCAAACGACGTCGGGGCAAACTGGCCACCCCCGCCACCAAGGTCGTGATCAACGAACGCGTCTGCGAAGGCTGCGGCGACTGCGGCGAGAAGTCGAACTGCCTGTCGGTGCAGCCGGTCGCCACGGAGTTCGGCCGCAAGACCGCGATCCACCAGTCGTCCTGCAACGTGGACTACTCGTGCCTGGCGGGGGACTGCCCGTCGTTCATGACGGTGGTGCCCACCGGGCGCAAACACCGGGCGCGGCTCGCGGAGATCACGGCGGCCGAACTGCCCATGCCGCAGACCACCGGCGGCACTGATGTCACGGTGCGGATCACCGGGGTCGGCGGGACCGGCGTGGTCACCGTCGCGCAGATCCTCGCCACCGCGGCGGTGATCGAGGGCAAGCAGGTCCGGACCCTGGACATGACCGGGCTGGCGCAGAAGGGCGGTGCTGTCGTCTCGGATCTGAAGATCACCGCCGAGCCGGTGCCGCAGGCGCCGAAACTCGCGGCCGGGGAATGCGATCTCTACCTGGCCTGTGACGTCCTCGTCGGCGCCGACCCGGCGCATCTGTCGGTGACCGATCCCGGCCGGACCATCGCGGTGGTCTCCACGACCGAGGTCCCGACCGGCCGGATGGTCGTCGACACCACCGTGTCGTTTCCCGACGCGGCGGCCGTGCGCGGGGCGATCTCCGACAGCGCGGCGCGGACGGTGGCGCTCGACGCGCGGGCGCTGGCGGAAACCCTGTTCGACGACGACCAGTTCGCCAACATCCTCCAGCTCGGCGCCGCCTATCAGACCGGTGCGATCCCGCTGGACGCGGCGAGCGTGGAGCGCGCGATCGAGCTCAACGGGGTCGCGGTCGCGGGCAACCTCCAGGCGTTCCGGCGCGGCAGGCAACTCGTCGCCGACCCCGCCACCCTGCACGCCACCGTCGCCCCGCCCACCGTCGCCGCGACCCCCGCCCCGTCGACCGCCGCGCTGCGTGCCCGCGCGCTCGTCCACGCCGAGCCGGGTTCGGAACTCGCGCGGCTGCTCGACATCCGCGTCCCCGAACTCGTCCGGTATCAGAACGTGCGGTACGCGCGGGAGTACGCCGAGTTCGTCGAACAAGTCCGGGTCCTGGAAGGGGATACGACCGCCGTCACCGAAGCGGTGGCCCGCAATCTGCACAAACTGATGGCCTACAAGGACGAGTACGAGGTCGCGCGGCTCTCGCTCGACCCGGCCGTGCTCGCCGGGATCGAGGCGGAGTTCGGCGTGGGCAGCCGCTACGCCTACCGCCTGCACCCGCCCTTCCTGCGCGCGCTGGGCATGAAACGGAAGATCGCACTCGGCCCGAAGTTCCGCCCGGTGTTCGTCGCACTACGTGCAGCGCGGAAGCTGCGCGGCACCCGCTGGGACCCGTTCGGCAAAGCACAGGTCCGGAAGGTGGAACGGGAACTCATCACCCAATACCGCGACACGGTCCTCACCGCCTTCAACACCGAAGGCGCCGATCGCGGCCGGATCCTCGCCTTGGCCGAGCTGCCCGATCTCGTTCGCGGATACGAAGACATCAAACTCGCGAACGTCGAGGCTTACCGGCGGGAACAGTCCGCGCTCCTCGCCGAACTCGTGCAGGGGGACAGGCTCGGCGCGAGCACCTGACGGCTTCAGGGAAGGTTCGCGTGCTTCGGCAGCTGATCCAGGACGGAGGCGGTTCCGGCATCGCGGCGATCCGGGCGGCCATGTCGAACTGGCCAGCGGTGAGACCACCAGCGGCACGTCGACATACGGCAGTATTCGTCGTTGGCGAAAGAAGTTCTCGATACGCACCCCGGCGGGCCGCGCTCCGAACCGCTCCCGGTCGCGGCCGATGGTCGCGATGACGTTGACCTCTCGCCGTGCAACGCGGAGATCATGGTCTCCAGCACCCCGGCCGGGTGTTATTGAGGGGTAGGGCAAAGGTGGCTTAGGTGGCGAGGGCTCGTGAGTGTTAAGGACGGTTGGAACGGGCCGGTATTCGCCTACCTGCTGCTGACCCGCAGGAGGGCGACGATCCCCGCGGGTATCGGGACCGTTGATGAAGGAATCAGGACACTCAACGTCCCGATTCCTTCATCGACGCGAGGTGACCCCCGTCCCGGACCTTGCTCAACGGAAGATCCGGGACGCTCAACGTCCCCCATCCTCCGTTGATCAAGGCGGTGCCACTCGAACCCGACGGTCGACACACCCGCACCAGCCCACCGCGGCACCGCTCAGATCGCCTGAATGAAGTACGTGAAGGGGCCTTCACGCGCCGACCACCTGGAACGACCGCCCACCCCTGCCGCCACGACGTTGCGAAAGAGGCTTTCGCAACATGCCACCTTTGCCCTACCCCTCAATATCTCGGCGAGTCCGGCGGGCGAGTACCTGCTCCGGGCCTGGCGGGCGGCCGCCTCGTCGGCGGGCCCGTCCACGGCGATCGTCGGCAAACCGTACGACGCATTGCCGAAGGTTACGCCTGGCAGACGGAAAAATTTGTTTCCTCGTGGCGTGTCACGGCGGTGCTCGATTTCCGATATGGGTTCACTGCTTCGGGAACGGGCGGGTCGCCGACCGGAATCATGCTGTCGGTCTTTTGTATTTCCCGACGACGTTTTCCGGGTATCCCGCCCTTCTTGTGTCACGAATGTGCTGGGTTTTCGGCGAGACGGGAGCTCGATTGTCAATATTCGCGTCGGTCAGAGGAACGACCTTGAGACGGAACCAGTCGGCTGTTCGTGTGGAAAGCGATCGCCGTGGAAGCTATTCGTGAAGGGAGTGCACTACTGTCGCACCGGGGGTCCGCACATCGCACGCCACTGGATCGAGATTGGGGAGTCATCGTGATGAGGAATTGTGTGCCAGTTGCGCGAAGACGGGTGCTTTCGCTGGTAGCGGCTCTTGTCGTGGTCACCGGCGCGGTGACGGGGACCGCGCGGGCCACCCCGGTGGGGCCGGTGGATCTCGGTACGTTGCCCGGGGACGACGAGAGTACGGTCCTCGCGGTCAACGAGGAAGGGGAGATGGTCGGGCTGTCGTTGGCGGGCCCGACCCCGAAACGCAGCCATCCGGTTCGCTGGGACGCCGACGGCCGGATCATGGCGCTGCCCACGCCAGGCGGCACCGAGGGACAGGTGCGCGACATCAACAGTCACGGGGCGTCCGCCGGTTACGTGTTGACCGCGACCACCGCAGTGCCGGTTCGCTGGGACGCCGCGGGCCAGGCGACCTCGCTGCAGCTTCCGCCCGGCTATCACAACGCCACCGCGTGGGCGATCAGCGACACCGGCGTCGTCATCGGGAACTGGCTGACGCCGGACAACCAGTTCCACGGGTTCCGCTGGGACCCGGATGGCGCGGCCACCGACCTGGGCACGTTGCCCGGCGAGACCTGGAGCATGACCGAGGGCATCTCCGGCGACGGCACCATCATAGCCGGAAGCGCCGTCCGCTCCGCGGCGAACCAAGCCGTGCGGTGGGTGAACGGCGGGCCGATCACCGAGCTGGCGCCGCAGGGCGTGAGCAGTGGGGCGGGCCGGATCAACAAGGACGGCGTGGCCGCCGGAGTCCTGCGTGAGACCAGCAGCGGGCCCCCTGTCCCGGCGAAGTGGGATCGGGACGGCGTGATCCATCCCATGGA
The DNA here is from genome assembly GCF_056435685.1 of Amycolatopsis sp. NPDC043885. Classification (NCBI taxonomy): domain Bacteria; kingdom Bacillati; phylum Actinomycetota; class Actinomycetes; order Pseudonocardiales; family Pseudonocardiaceae; genus Amycolatopsis; species Amycolatopsis sp. NPDC043885. Next base: position 61,036 of record NZ_JBWKEA010000006.1, on the reverse strand, counting down.
CTGGCCCAGCCCCCACTCGGTCTGGATCTACGGGATCGGCCCCACCGGTTACGTCGTCGGTTCCGGGTACCTCAACCCGCCTCGCCGATCGGCCCTGATCTGGGACCTCGACGGCCACGTCGCCGCCCTGCCCGACGACGGTCTCGGCGCTGAGGCCGAAGCGGTCAACGCGCAGGGCACCGTGGCCGGCACTTTCCGGAGTCAGGCGACGGTCTGGTTCCGGAACGGGGAACGCAGGCAGCTCGGCACGCTGCCCGGCGGCACCCGCGGCCAGGGATATCGGATCACCGACAACGGCCGCGTCGTCGGAGTCGCCTCGAACGCCGCCGGGAAGTCCCACGCGGTGTACTGGACACTCGGCTAAGCGCTGTCCTGTGAGTCCGTTCGATGAGCGTGCCGTCCGCCTGATCACGTGTGTGCACGGACGACACGCTGCCGGTCGCGCCGGCCGGGCCGCGACCCGGCCGGCGCGACCGTGATCCGCCGGGCCCGAGTCCGCCGAATATCCGCTGGACGGCATGACGAGACTTGGTGGGGAGCCCATCGAGCAAGGAAGTCGTCTTGAGCAGCACGCCGGATCTCGGTCCGATGCCGCGGCGGATCACCGTCGACGTGGCGCAGGTGCGCCGGTTGATCGGCGAGCAGTTCCCGGAGTGGGCCGGTCTTCCGGTCCGGCCTGTGGCCGGGTCCGGTTGGGACAACTTCACTTTCCGTCTCGGCGACGCAATGGTGGCGCGGCTGCCGAGCGCCGCCGAGTACGCCTTGGCGGTGGACAAGGAACAGCATTGGCTTCCGGTGCTGGCTCCCAGGCTCCCGCTTCCTGTTCCTGTCCCGCTGGCGAAGGGGCGCCCCGGCGCTGGCTATCCCTTCCCGTGGTCGATCTACCGGTGGCTTGACGGTGAGCCCGCGAGCGCGGACCGTATTTCCGACCCGGTCCGGTTCGCTCTCGACCTGTCCGGTTTCCTCGCGGCGTTGCGGAACGTCGATATCGCCGACGGTCCTCAGCCAGGTAAGCACAACTGGTTCCGTGGAGCCACCCTGCGCACCTACGACACACTGGCCGAGCGCGCGCTCTCGGCGCTGGACGGCGAGATCGACGTCGGCTCGGCCCGCGAGAGCTGGAAGACCGCGCTGCGTACCCCTTGGGACGGTGCGGACCGGTGGTTCCACGGCGACATCGCGCCGGGGAATCTCCTGCTCGACGGCGGGGAACTGGCGGCCGTCATCGACTTCGGCACCTGCGGCGTCGGCGATCCGTCCTGTGACATGGCCATCGCCTGGACGTTGCTGACCGCCGACGGCCGGGAGGCGTTCCGCGAACGACTTTCGGTCGACAGTGCGACGTGGGCGCGAGGGCGCGGTTGGGCGCTGTGGAAGACGCTGGTCACCTGCGCTCGGACGAGGGGCCGCGCCGACGAGGAAGCCGTGGACGCGCGTCGCGTCCTGGGCGAGATCCTCAGTCCTCTGAACACGCGGTGGTGATGCGCGGCGACGCCTGGGCGGCATCGAGCGTCCTTGCGCATTCGCCGAGCGGATCGGCGACAGCGGTGACGTAGGCGACGCGGCCCCAGACCGTTCCCTTCGGTGGAGGGGGCACCACGGCGCCGGGCCGGGCGACGTCGACCGCTTGGTCCACTGTGGACGGTAGCGTCGCCGGGGACTCGACGCGATGGCCGTGTCGCGCCGGTCGACGTAGCAGAAACGGATCCCGGCCACTCGCCACCTGGTGGGGCGCACGTCCAGATCGTGACCGCACGCCGCGCCGCCGGCGAGGATGCCGGGGGGCGACGCCGGTCGCCGGTCAGCATGTACTCGGTGTGCGTCCAGCCGTCCCGCAAGCTCAGCGCGGTGTGGGTGTCCCGCAGTATCGCGGTGAACGTCGAGTCGGTGAGCAGAGGATCGTCCGCGTCCACGGGCGCCTTGGTGTCGCGGGTGAAGGCGAACATCTCGCGGAGCCGCTCGGGGTCGTCGACCCGGACCACACCGAGACCGGCGCCGGGGCCAGGGGTTTGAGGATGGCCCGGAACATGGCCTCTATGCTTGTCGGTTTTCTGAACGCTCACTGGATTTGGCGCCAGTCTTTCCCGAGGTACCGGAACGGTTCCGGCGCACCGGATCAAAGTGTCCGCGAGAGTTGATCGATGAAAGGCACGTGGGTGCCGAAGATCTAGGGGGTTCTGTCATGGGACGCGCATATGCCGCACTTGCCGTGGCCTGCGTCATGCTGCTCGCGCCAGGTACCGCCGGCGCCTCGACCTCGGCAATGCCTGACAGGCAAGCGCAGCCACTCGGCGGGCACCTGCACGAAATCTCTGCCGCCGGTCCGCCGTACGGCGAGTTCATCGAAATCGGAAATCGTCACTCCGTCCCGGTCGACATCGGTGGCCGTAGCGTGCTGGTTCGCCACGGGCCGGAAATGTTCATGCTCGCCCAGATCCCCAGTGGCACGATCTTGAATCCGCAGGACGTCTACCTCCTGGCCACTACACAGTGGACCGGACGACCTCCCGATCAGGTCTATGACGCACCCTTCGACCTCCCTGACTACAACCTTTGTATGGTGCTGGCGAGGTCAGGCGCGGTAGAGGACTCCGTAGCGACGTCTGGGGATTTCGTGCCCGTGCCAGGACCGAATTCGTGCGGGCAAGGTTGGCCGGCACCTGAACCCAAATCCGGCCTGTGCCTGAAGCGGATCTACTTCACCGGCGTCAACTTCAGGGACTGGGCCAACGGGGCATGCACTCCCGGCTCCTATCAGTGAGCCGGAACGGGCATTCGGCTTGGCGTTCACGTCGGCTTCGGAACGGTCTTGGTGTCGGATCACGTCGTGGCACCTGTATCCGGACAATGGTGGCCCGAATCCGCTGCCTCGCTGCAACGCGGCGGGCGAGAACGCGGAGAGAACGTCGCGATGATCAAGTGTGGTTCGTCGGTACCGGATGACATGCTCGACGCGCCGAGACTGCTCGGGCCAGGCGCTGGTCTTCCCGCCCCGCCGCGAAAGGCTCGAAGGCCTTCGCCGCGGGGCATCGGCGTCTTCGAGTGCCCTGGTGGCCGCCTCGTGGCGTGATGCCGTTGCCGCATGGGCGATTTCGATTTCCTCGTAGGTTCATGAAATGCTGCGGGAAAGCGCGGTCAGCGTGGTGGCGGGCATCGCGTACGGAGAGTCGTGCGACCGGTATGTCCGCATCTCCGTGGGCACGGAGTCGCCGTACCGGGTGGCCAGGGGCATCGCCGCGATCCGGGAGCCGATCGACGCGACCACCTGACGCGACGGCCGGTGTCCCGCCGCCGATCCATGGTTGGATCGACCACATGTCCGCCATCGTCGTCGCCGTGATCGCAGCGGTCGCATCGGTCTCCGCGGCGGTGGTCGCCGGGATGTTCGCACTGGCCGCGCGCCGTCTCGAAACCCGCGTGCAGAGCGCCGACCAGGTTCGCGAACGGATCTCCACGCGGAGGCGCGCCATGTGCGAGCCCGTCGTCGACAGAATGCAGATCCTCGGACCGCGGTCGGCGAACCTCTCCGACCGCCGGAGCCTGACCGACCCCGACCCGGTCTGCAAACGGCTCGGCTGGGTGCCGCCCTGGCGCGCGGCCAAGTGAGCGGGCGAAGCCGGGGGAGCGGCCCCTCTCCCTTGACCTGATCGCGGCCATGTTGGCCAGTAACCACCCTCGCCGAGATGGCGGCGGACGTTTTGGGGTCGTGGCTGACAGATTCGCGAACGGTGAATCGACCGCGCATGACAAAGACGAAGAATGGTCGCGTGGGCTCTGTGATTTTGCTTGCCTGGCGTGCCGCGCGGGTGTGTTAATTCCCTGTGGCATACCCGTGAATATGTGCACGCGCCCGCTGGGAAGAGCCCGCGAAAGCGGGCATTAATCGTTTGTCCGGTGGTTTCGGCGGGCGTGGTCCATGTGTTGGAGAGGTACCTGTGAAACACAGAAGACGTAGTCGAAGACTGGCCACTGGGGGCATCGCCGTCGTCAGCACGGCGGCCTTGGTGGCACTGGGACTCGCGATAGGGTCGGGCACCAGTGCCGCGGCTCCGGGTGAGCTCACGCAGAATTACTCGTGTCCATTCCCGTTGATCGGTGATCAGAACGTCTCGGTCACCATCAAGACCACTCAGCCTTCGACGATCGAGACCGGCAAACTGACTCCCGCCATCGAGATCACCGCCGTGTCCAACGCGGGCAAGACGGCGACGGAAGGCCTTCGTCTCGTCGGCGCCGAGTCCATCAAGGGCACCGCGAAGGCGACTTCGACCGTGACGATGCCCGGCAGCCAGGGCACGATGACGGTGAAGGTCGACTCCGACGTGCCGAACCAGCCCATCCCGCCCGCGGGCAACGATCTCGTCGTCAACGCGACGGGCGGCGCGCCCGCGCTGAGGTTCGATCAGCCGGGCACCGCGTCGCTCGCGGTGACCGGCCTCCAGCTGGTGATGACCCCGCTGAAGGCCGACGGCACCCCGACCGGTCTCGGCACCTTCACTTCGGACTGCACACTGGCGGCCGGGGCCGAGACCGTCCTGCAGACCTACACGGTGACCGGCTCGCCGGTCACCCCGGAAGCCGTTGTCGGCACAGGGAACCACCCGCCGCTGCGGCAGGTCTACAGCTGCCCGTTCCCGTTGATCGGGAACCAGGACGTCACGGTCGACATCAACGCTACGCTGCCCGACACGATCCCGGTCGGCCAGTTCACGCCCAGGATCGACATCACGGCCGTCTCCAACGCGGGCAAGACCGCGACCGAAGGGCTCCGGCTCGTCGGCGCCGAGAAGATCAAGGGATCGGCGCTGGCCACCTCGCTGGTCTCCAGCCCGCAGGGACATCTCGCGGTCGGCGTGCCGACAGCCGTCCCACTGCAGCCGATCCCACCGACGGGCAACGACCTGATCGTCAACGCGAGCGGTGCGGCGCCGTCGTTGCGGTTCGACAAGCCGGGGACGGCGACGCTTTCGGTGCACGATCTGGTGCTCACCATGACGCCGTTGACGGCTTCCGGCGCGGAGACCGGCCTCGGCACCTTCGTCGCGGACTGTACTCCCGCGAACGGCCAGGCCAACGTGCTGCACACCTTCACCGTCACCGCGGCCGCGGACACGACCCCGCCCTCGGCTCCCGGTGCGGTGACAGTCGGCGAAGTCACCCAGAACAGCGTCGCGTTGTCATGGGGCGCCGCCACCGATGAGGTCGGCGTGACCGGCTACGACGTCTACGAGGGTGCGAACCTCGTCAAGTCCGTGACCGGGACGTCGGCCATGATCGACGGTCTCACCCCGGACACGGAGTACTCGTTCACGGTCAAGGCGAAGGACGCGGCGGGCAACGTCTCGCCCGCCACCGCGCCTGCCACCGCCCGGACCGCGAAGGCCCCGGACACGCAGGCGCCGACCACACCCGCGAACGTGCACTCGACCGGATCCACCCAGACCAGCGTGACGCTGGCCTGGGACGCGTCGAGTGACAACGTCGGTGTCACGGGCTACGACGTCTTGAAGGGCACCGAGGTCGTCAAGTCGGTCACGGAACCGCAGGCCACGATCGACGGTCTGACGGCCGACACCGAGTACACCTTCACAGTGGTCGCGAAGGACGCGGCGGGCAACGCTTCGGCCGCCAGTGCCGCGGTCACGGCGCGGACGCAGGCCGCGCCCGACACGCAGGCTCCCGGTGTGCCGGGCAACCTGCACTCCACCGGTACCTCGGCCTCCAGCGTCGGCCTGGCGTGGGACGCGTCGAGTGACAACGTCGGTGTCACCGGGTACGACGTGTACAACGGCGGCACCCTGGTGAAGTCGGTGACGGAAACCAACGCCACCGTCGACGGTCTCGCCGCCGACACCGAGTACACCTTCACCGTCGTCGCGAAGGACGCGGCGGGCAACAGGTCGGAGCCCAGCGCGGCGGTGACCGCCCGGACCGCCACGGTCCCCGACACCGAAGCGCCCAGCGTTCCGGCTGGTCTCGCCACGACAGACGTCACCCAGTCCAGTGTCGCGCTGTCCTGGAACGCGTCGAGCGACAACGTCGGTGTCACCGGCTATGACGTCTACAACGGCACCACGCTGGTGAAGTCGGTGACGGGGACTTCGGCCACTGTGGACGGTCTCGCGCCGGACACCGAGTATTCGTTCACCGTGGTCGCGAAGGACGCGGCGGGCAACGCTTCGGCGCCCAGTGCCGCCGCGACGGCGCGGACGCAGGCCGCGCCCGACACCCAGGCGCCCGTCGCGCCGGGCAACCCGCGCTCCACCGGGACCACGCAGACCAGCGTGAGCCTTGAGTGGACCGCGGCGACGGACAACGTCGGTGTCACCGGCTATGACGTCTACAACGGCACCACGCTGGTGAAGTCGGTGACGGGCACTTCGGCCACTGTGGACGGTCTCGCGCCGGACACCGAGTATTCGTTCACCGTGGTCGCGAAGGACGCGGCGGGCAACCTCTCGACTCCGAGCGCCGCCGTCACCGTCCGGACGCAGGCCGCGCCCGACGTGGTGGCTCCCAGCGTGCCGGGCAACCCGCGCTCCACGGGAACCACGCAGACCAGCGTGAGCCTCGAGTGGGATGCCGCGACGGACAACGTCGGTGTCACCGGGTACGACGTCTACAACGGCTCCGCGCTGGTGAAGTCGGTGACCGGAACCTCCGTGATCGTGGACGGTCTCACGGCCGACACGGAGTATTCGTTCACCGTCGTCGCCAAGGACGCCGCGGGGAACAAGTCGGCCGCCAGCACGCCGGTCACGGCGAAGACCCAGCCGAACACCTCCCCGGTCGTCAAGTACAGCTACGACCTGACCGGCAAGACGCAGCTGAAGAAGCTCGCGGGCCCGATCGACCTGCGCGGCGGCATCAACGCCGCGATCACGCTGGCGAACGGGACCTTCGACGCCGACCTGACGCTGAACCCGACGAGCGCGAACCTCACGCTCTGGGGGTTCGTCCCGGTCAAGGCGAAGATCGAGTTCGCTTCGGCGGGCAAGACCACGGGAACCCTGGCCGACGGGGTGCTCAAGTCGACCTCGGCGGTGACGGTCAAGCTGCCGCGGATCAGCGTCTTCGGCTTCCCGGTCTCGGCGAGCCCGGCCTGCCAGACGAAGACGCCCGCCCAGATCCCGCTCCAGTCGAAGGCCGGCTTCGACCCGCTGGCCGGTGGCAAGCTCACCGGCTCCTACACCCTGCCGCCGCTGCAGGGTTGTGGATTCCTCAACGACATCGTCAGCGGTGTCGCCTCCGGTCCCGGCAACACGGTGGAGGTGAACCTGAAGCCGCGTCCGGTCGGCTGATCCCACGAAAGCCCTGATCCGGCCCCGTCGCATCTCGCGGCGGGGCCGGATCCCGTCATCGTCCGGCGTGGGCCGGGGCTGGGTCGCCAGGGCGGGTGCCGCGGCGGATTCCGAGCAGCAGCAGAACGGTCGCGACCAGGAGGATCGGCCAGGGCGTGAAAAGGAGGACCGCGGCGATGAGCAGGGTCCAGATCCCCAATGCCCACGCGATGAACAAGGGCGGTGTGATGCCCCGCCGGTCCAGCCACAGCACGGTCAGGCCGACCAGGACGAGCGGCACGCCGAAGCTGGCCGCGCTCAGCCAGAAGGCGCTGTTCGCGGGGTTCATGGCGGCGAGGTCGTCCCTCCACAATGTCCCGCTGAACCACGTGCCGGCATGGCGAGCGGCTTTCATCACCGTGAGGGCGCCCAAGGTGTGCGCCGCGCCGAACAGCGTTATGAGCCAGCCTGCCCATTTGATCATGTCAACTCCCCAGCCCATGTTATACGGTGGCGTATAAGTTCAGGTTAGACCGGTTATACGGCGGCGTACAACCAGTGGAGAGGTGAGGTGGGCCACGGCATGGGCGCATTGCGCACACCGCGTGAGAAGTGGATCGAAGAAGGTTTGCGGGCCCTCGCCGAGGGTGGAGTGGACGCCGTGCGTGTCGAGGCTCTGGCCAAGGCGCTCGGCGTGACCAAAGGCGGATTCTACGGCTACTTCGCCGACCGTGCGGCCCTGCTGGAGGCGATGCTGGAAGCCTGGGAGTACGAAAGTGTCGACGAGATCCTCGCTCGCGTCGAGCGGGAGGGGTGCGATGCGCGGGACAAGGTCCGGCTGGCCGGTCGGCTCACTTTCTCCGGTGGCCGGCTGCTGCCCATCGACCTTGCCGTTCGTGACTGGGCTCGACGTGACGAGGCCGTGGCCGAACGCCTGCGGCGCGTGGACAACCGGCGCATGCAGCTGGCCCGCGACGGGATCAGCACCTTCTGTGCCGCCCCCGACGAGGTCGAAGCCCGTGCCCTGCTCGCCTTCTGTGCGGCCATCGGCAGCCACTTCCTCGCCGCGGACCATCACGGCCGGACTCGTGAACAGGTCCTCGCCCGCGCGGCGGATCTCATTCTCAACGGCCCGCCCAGCGACCCCAGTCGATTCGCCGGTCCGTGAGCCGAGGCGCGCGCCGCCTCGACCGGACCACCAGCGCGAGTGGTCCGGGTTACTCCGATCGGCCCTGCCGGTGAAGACGGTCAGCGAATAAGTTGCCGCTAACAACAAATCCTGCCGTCGATGAAGCCTGTGGGAAGGATCGACATGAAATCTCCGAAGCGGCGTCGCGCGACAGTCGCGCTGTTGACCGCGGCGGCGCTCCTGGCGTCCACGCCGGTGAGTGCCGCACCGCTGGCGGACGCGCCCGGCGCACCGGGTACCGGGGCGGCCTGGACGACCGGGGGCAAGGAGGGCTTCGGCACCGCCACCAACGCGGCGTCGAAGGTCTGGTTCACCCTCGGCCAGGGCGTCAATCACGAGATCTATTACCCGACCGTGGACGTCGCCAACGTCCAAGACCTGCAGTACGTGGTGTCCGACGGTGCCGGTTTCACGCAGCTGGAACGCGACCACACCACCAAACAGCTGGTGCTCACCGATCCGCGTTCCCTGAGCTACCGGCAGATCAACACCGCCACCAACGGCCGGTACCGGATCACCAAGACCCACACCGCCGATCCGGCCCGGTCCACCGTGCTGATCCAGACCAGGTTCGAGGTGCTCAGCGGGGGTCCGCTGCAGTTGTACGCGTTGTACAACCCGTCCCTGAACAACAGCGGGATGGGGGACACCGGCGCCACCGCCGGCGGGCAGCTGGTCGCTTCGGACGGGCCGGTGTCCAGCGCCTTGGCCGCCTCCACCGGTTTCGTCAAGGCGACCAGTGGCTACAGCGGGACCGCGAGCGATGGCTACGTCGACCTGAGCGGTGATCACGTTCTCGGCGCACAGTACGACTCGGCCTCGACGCCCGGGAACCTGGTGCAGCTGGGGCAGATCCCTGTGGGCACCGACACCACCTTCACCCTCGCGATCGGGTTCGGCGGTGATCGCGGCGCCGCGTCGGCGAACGCGACGGCCTCGCTCGCCGGTGGTTTCGGGGCGGCGGACACCGCGTACCGGTCCGGCTGGAGCGGCTATCTCTCCTCGCTGGCCGCGGTACCCCGTTCGATCACCGGCGCCGGCTTGACCACGCAGTACAACGTGGCGCTGATGACCCTCAAGGCCCACGAGGACAAGACCTACGCGGGTGCGAACGTCGCCTCGCTCACCAATCCCTGGGGTGAGGCGAAAGATGCGAACGGCACGGGGGACTGCGGGTACCACGCGGTCTGGTCCCGTGATCTCTACCAGGTCTCGACCGCGCAGATCGCGGCGGGCGACTCGGCGGCGGCCCATCGTTCGGTCGACTACCTGTTCACCGTCCAGCAGCGGCCGGACGGTTCGTTCCCGCAGAACACCCGGCTCGACGGCACCAATTGCTGGACCAGCCTGCAGATGGACGAGGTCGCCTTCCCGATCGTGCTCGCGTGGCAGCTGGGCCGGTCCGACGCGGGGATGTGGGCGAAGGTGAAGAAGTCCGCGGACTTCCTCGTCGCGAACGGTCCCTCCACCCCGCAGGAACGCTGGGAGGAGAACGGCGGCTACTCGCCGTCCACCATCGCCGCGGAGATCGCCGGACTGATCTGCGCCGCCGACATCGCCGAACGCAACGGCGACACGACGGCGGCCGCCCGGTACCGCGAAACCGCGGACCGGTGGCAGGCGCAGGTCAGCGCCTGGACGTTCACCACGTCCGGTCCGCTCGGCGACGGCCGGTACTTCCACCGCATCGACGGCAACGGCAATCCCAACGACGGCCAGAACGTCTTCCTGCAGAACGGCGGGGGAAACCACGACGAACGCGCCATCATCGACGCGGGCTTCCTGGACCTCGTCCGCCTCGGCGTGAAACCGGCGGCCGATCCGGATGTCGCCGCTTCACTGTCCGAAGTGGACTCGACGCTGAAGGTGAATACTCCCAACGGCCCGATGTGGTACCGCTACAATCACGACGGCTACGGCGAAACCGCTTCCGGTGGTCCGTACACCGGCGCCGGCGTCGGACGGCTGTGGCCGCTGCTCACCGGCGAACGCGGGGAGTACGAACTGGCCAACGGCCGCCCGGCGACGACGCATCTGGCGGCCATGGCCGCTTCGGCGAATCCCGGTTTCCTGATTCCGGAACAGGTCTGGGACCGGCAAAGCACCGGTGGCTTCACCTTCGGCGAAGGCACCGGCTCGGCGACGCCGCTGGCTTGGTCGATGGCGCAGTTCGTCCGGCTGGCGCATTCGATCGACGCGGGTTCCCCGGTCGAGACGCCGTCGGTGGTCAAGCAGCGGTACAGCGCGGCGTGCTCGGCCGTTTCGGCGAAGTTCACGGTGAACGCCACGACTTCGTGGGGCCAGAACATCTTCGTCGTCGGCGACCGGCCTGAACTCGGTGCGTGGAACCCGGCGAACGCCGTCCCGATGGCGTCGGCCGACTATCCCTTGTGGACGGCGAACGTCTCGATGCCGAAGGGAGTCGCCTTCCAGTACAAGTACATCCGCAAGGAGGGCGGCACCGTCACGTGGGAATCGGGTGCCAACCGGGCGGGCACCGCTTCGGGCGGCTGCACGATGGCGTTGAACGACACCTGGCGGCCCTGAGTCCTCGTGAGTGGTAAGGACGGTTCCGGCCGCCCTTACCACTCACGACTCGCGTGATCCCCGGCCACCCGCGAGTCGTCCGTCCAGTCACGCGAAACCGTCACCCGCACATCGGTGTCGTGTGCTCGCCCGAGTACATGAAGGCCTCCTTTGTTGCGCCAGGCGCAACAAAGGGGCCTTCACTACCGTGGCAGTCACCAAGGTAGTGAAGGCCTCCTTGCCAACCCTCAGGGTAGGGAAGGAGGCCTTCACGGACCGGGCTTGGGATCAACCGCGGCCGGATCAGTCGGTCGGCACCATCTTCCCGCAGTCCCCAGGCGACTTGATCTCCTCGTCGGCGGCCTGGGCCACCTGCTCGAAGTTCCGCACGAAGCTCCGGTAGATCCCGTCGTTGTCCAAGACCCGGATGACGTTCTCGTCGTTCTCGTGCAGGGACGGGTTGTTGAAGTTCTGGCTGCCGGTGAAGACGACCTTGGTCCCCGGCTTCAGGTAGTCACCCTCGATCATCATGTTCTTCTCGTGGATGCCTGCCTCGTTCCCCTTCTTGAAGCCACGCAGCCGCACGCGGTCCGGCTGCCCCTTCATCAGCGCCTCGCAGGAGCCCTTGGTCATCCGCAAAGCCACGATGTCCACTGAGCAGCCCCGGGCGGCCAGGATCCGCAGCCGTTCGATGATCTTCATCCGGGTGAGTGACCATACCCCGATGCGGATCTTGGACTTCTCCGCCGAACAGCCGACCTCCTTCAGCGAGTTCTCGACGGTGTCGTTCCCCGCGTCCTTGAGTCGCGGATAGAAGTAGCTCTTGGTGTTGCCGGTGATGACGGGCGGATTGGCCTCGTAGTAGCCGGGGTTCGCCGTGCCCCCGTCCGCGACCCTGCGCAGGTCGGCGAAGTAGTCGTTGTACCTGGCGAACAGGCCGACATTCCCGACGTCGGTGTAGTAGCTGTTCCAGCCGCCCATGCCGCCCGTCGTGTTCTCGCTGAGGTTCGCCGATCCGGTCGCGACCACCGACGGCGCGTCCAGCGTCCGGTCGAACAGGAAGAACTTGTTGTGCATCGCGTTCCCGCCGTTGCACCCTCGGCCGTTCTCGCAGTTTTTCGCCCACGAGTTCTTGTCGCCGGTCTTCTCGAGCCGGTTCTTCAGATCCTGGTAGTTCGGATGGCCCGTCGCCCGTCCGTCGACCAGGACCTGGACATGCACCCCGCGCTCCGCGGCGTCCGCGAGCGCCTCCGTGATCGGCTTGTCCCGCAAGAGGAACTGCGCGGTCTTGATGGTCGAGTTCTCGGGTGCGCCCCGGATCAGCTTTTCGAGGTGCTGGACGATCTGGCCGCCGCCCGGTGTGTTGAAATCCGCGCGCGTGGTCAGCCGCGACGGCGCGGCGGTGGCCGGGACGCCGGTCGCCGCCACCAGTAGCGCGGCTGCCAGTGCTCCTCGAAGCGCGGTCGTCCTGTGCGGTTCCATGCCGATTCCCTCCCCATGGCCGGATCTGCTGGCGGGTCCACGCTCCCCAGCGCGGCCCCATCGTGGCAAGCGAAACCGCCCGGGATGGGACGCTGGGACGAAACTTCGCCGCTGACCTGCGGTGACGCCGGGCCGGGAGACGTGATCTCGCGAATTCGCGCGGCGAATGGCCCGCGATGGGACACTGTTATCCATCCAGGACATGGCGCGGAGGGGGCGCAGCGGGATGGCGAGTGAGGCGGCTGCCACGCTGGCGGCACTTCTCACCGAGTACAAACAGCGGAGTGGGCTGAGCTACGAACAGCTCGGGCGCAAGGTGCATTCGAGCCGGTCGACCGTGCACCGCTACTGCACCGGGAGGAACGTGCCCACGACGTTCGCGCCGATCGAGGCGATCGCGACGGTGTGCGGCGCGAGCCGCGAGGATCTCGCGAAGCTGTACCGGGTGTGGGAGCGTGCGGACCTGGGCGAAACCCCCGTGTCCGAGCCGCCGGTCATCCGGGAGATCGACGTGGCGGAGCCCGCTCGCGGACGGCCGCTGACCCATGTCGCGCTCGTCGTGGTCCTCGGAGCCGTCCTGCTCGCCGGAGGCGCCGTGGCCAACCCGCCGGACCGGCAGGCGCCGGTCACGGCACCCGCCGTCCAGGCGGCGATGTGGACGAGCGCGCCACGCACACTCGATCCGGAATTCGTCGGGGTGACGGCGAACTCCAACACCGGGCTGATGCCGACGTTCCGCGTCGGATCCGTCCGGTTGTGGAACACACGCACCCGGTGGCAGAACCTGGAGCCCGCCCGCGGCAGCTATGACTGGAAGACGCTCGATCGGCTCGTCAACGGTGCCCGTGGTGCCGGTTTCCCGGTGGCCTTGACCTTCGGCGGCACCCCGTCCTGGGCGAGCCCGAGCAGCCCGAAATCCGTCTACACCGACGACTCCCGCACCGGCCCGCCCGACGACCTCGCCGACTGGGAACGTTTCGTGCGGGCCGTGGTCGAGCAGTATCGCGGCCGGATCGACGCCTACGAGCTGTGGGACATGGCCAATCATCAGGACTTCTTCTCCGGTTCGATGGCCGGACTGGTGGAAATGACGCGCAAGGGGAGCCAGGTGATCAAGTCCGCCGACCCCGCCGCCACCGTGGTCTGCCCGTCCATGGGCGAGCTCTGGGATCCCGCGGCGTTCGAGGGGTTCCGGCGGTTCGCCAAGCTCGGCGGCTACGACCATTGCGACGCCGCCGCGATGAAACTGGCTCCCCGCAACGACTCCGAGCCACCGGAGACGATGCTGCCGCTGGCACAGGAGATCGAGAAGGTGTTGCATGAAGCCGGCGCCGGCATCAGGTTGTGGAGCACCGGCTCTGCCTACGACGTGAACAGGCAGCGGCCCGTCGACGCCGATCGGGGTGCCCGGCACGCTGTCCGGTTCTTCCTTTCCGGCCTCTACGCGCAATACCGCCGCATGTACTTCTACAACTGGGGCAGCGCCAAGGTCCCCATCGTGCTGCAGCCCGCAGGCGGCCCGCACACCAAGGCGGCGCGACACGTGGAACGCCTGCACACCTGGTTGTCGGGCAGCCGGATCCATTCCTGCGGGCAAGGGCACGCGGCCGGATTACCCGATCACCTGTGGCAGTGCCGTTTCGATCAGGGTGGCAAAGCCTTCCTGATCTGGTGGACCATCGACCGGTCAGAGCGGATCCCGGCGGCTCAGGGCACCACGTCGGTCGAAGACCTCGACGGGGCCGTCACGCCGGCGGAACCCGGCGCCGAGGTCACCGTCACCGGCAGCCCGGTCCTGCTGAAACTGGGCTGAGGCTTCAGCCGCTGTTCAAAGTGGACACGACCGCCGCCACGGTCACCGTGTTGAACACGAAGGCGATGGCCGCGTGGGTGGTCACCGTCCTGCGCATCTCCCGGGAGACGACGTCCACGTCGGTCGTCCCGAACGTCGCAGGGGAACCGCAGGGCGTTGCCTCGTTCGACCACGTCGTCGGCGTGGTAGGCGATCGCGAACGACACCAGGACACAGATCCACCCGACGACGACCAGCGCCACCGCGACTTCCACGCGCGCACCCGGCGTGCCCAGTCCTGGATCTGCTCGGAGGTCGCCGCGCCGAACGCGGCCACCGTCACGACGAGGTAGCCGACGAGATACGCGAGAAGGACCAGAACACCCGCGTCGACCATCGCGATCGACAGCACGTCCTCGCGGAACACGACCGCCAACGCGGCGATGACCAGCGCGAACGCGACGCTCAAGCCGCTCCTGCGGCGCTCGGACAGCCAGATCCGAGCCGTTTGGCGAGACAGCGTGGTCTCCTTTCGCCGTCGACCGGGCCAGTTTCGCACGCGGTACTCCGTTCCAGTGATGTGACATTTCATGGCAACCTGTCAGACTTCGGGAGCGTCGAAGGAACACTTCCGGAGTACGAGGGGGACGAATGGGGCAGGGGTTCTCGGTCGAGCCGGCCGCGGTGCGCGCGCTCGGAGACCTGGTCCTGCGGGCGGGCGCGGGCGCGGACACCTATCGGCAGTGGTTCGATCGGCTGGTCGGTGCCGGGGCCGGGTTCGACACCGAACGCGGCGAAGGGTTCCTGGCCGCCGCCTGGCCGAAACTGGACGAGTGGCAGCGCACGGCGCTGAGCCAGTCGCGGTTCGCGGCCGATCTCGCCGCGGGCGGCGGGCACGAGCTGCGGTGCGTCGCGCACTGGTACGGCGTGGTGGACGCACACGCGGCCGAGTTGCTGGACCGGCTCAACCCGGAGCCGGACGCCCCGCGGATCCCGGCGGACGAGGTGCGCGACCCGGCGGGGGCCGCGGCGTTCCGCGACGCCGTCCTGGTCGGTTACGGCGGACCCGACCCGGTGGCCATCTCCGACCCGACCTGGTGGCCGGTGAAGGCCGAGCAGGAGCGCGAGAAGCTTCTCGATCTCGGGGGATCGCTGGGCGATGTCGCCGAGGTGATCAAGATGCTCACCGGGGCCGACAAGGACTTCATCACCATGCTCGCCGACCTGCTCGTCGGCGACTGGACCGTGCTGCAGGAGCAGGCGGTGCTCTACCACGACGCCGCGACCGGGTTGGAGAACATCGCGGCCAACATCAACCAGGGCCGGTTCGGGATCCAGGGGGTGTGGGCAGGGGAGGCCGCCGACCGGGCGAAGAACTGGCTGGCCGATTACCGCGCCTGCGTGCTGCAGCTGGCCCAGTACTTCCATGGCGCGTGCCGGGCTATCCAGGCACTGGCGAAGCTCGCGTACCACATGATGCAGGAGATCAGGCACGGCTACAGCTCGGCGATCGACATCGCGTTGCTGATCCTCACCAAGGGCAAGAAACTCGGGCTGGAGCGCGGGGTCCGGGTGGCGGAGGTGATCAGCGAAGCGCTGTCCGAGCTGGGACGCCGAGGCAAGCTCGTCAACATCTTCAAGGACCCCGAGTTGCGCGACATCATCCACCTGGTGCTGTCGTTCAACGAAATCGTCGGGATCATCCAGACCTGGATCAGTGCGGCGCTGGGGCTGGCACACGCCTTCGCGGGCGAGAAGACGCTCGACGAACTGCTGGAAGCCACCATCGCGATGGGCGAACCGCCGCAGTGGCCGCAGGACTACGAACACCGGGACGCCGAGTGCCCGGCCAAGAGCAGGCGGGTGCGGCTGTGACGGGACACGAGCTCTTCGGCTCCGAGCAGGGCGAGCGGGCGCGGCAGGCGGCCATGCGGCTGCTGGCGGCGACCGGCGGTGCCGCCGGGGACTTCGCGGGGGAGGTGCTCGCCGGGCGACGGCGGCCGCACGAACTGCTGGCCCACGGCCCGGTACTGGACGAGTTCGTCCAGGAGGCGCGAGGCTGGTGGCAGGTCATCGACGCGCTGCCCGCCGAGGAACGTCAGCGGCTCGCCGGCGAAGCCTGGTCGTCCTTGGAGCGGCAGGTCGGCGAACTGGCCACTTTGGACGTCGACGACGCCGTCGCGGAGCTGGAAAAGCTGTCCGCGCCGGCGCAGGACCCGCCCGCGCGGAACCGTCGTCCCCGGGACGACGAAGACGACGACTGGTCCGAGAGGTCCTATCTGGAGCCGCTCTGAGCCGGGGTGTCGTCCGCCATCGCGTTGGCCTCGTCGATCCGCGCCATATGCTCTTCGGCCCAGTTCCGGAGGGCCGCCAGCGGCACGTCGAGCGACCGGCCGAGGTCGGTCAGCCGGTAGTGCACGCGGGGCGGCACGGTGGGCTCGACCCGGCGGGCGACGAGGCCGTCGCGGACCAGGCTGTGCAGGGTCACCGACAGCATTTTCTGTGATACGCCGGGGATCCTGCGCCGTAGCTCGGCGAAACGCACCTCGTGCGGAGCCGCCTCCGCGAGGACCTTGACCGCCATCGACGTCCATTTCGTGCCGATGCGGTCCAGCAGACGGCGGGTAGGGCACTCGGGGTCGAACAGATCGCCGCGCCGTGTCGTCGAGCGCGGCTGCCGGGAGGTCACCTGGAGCTCACCACCTGTGGGGAAAGTGCTGCCTTGGCGGCACGCCGGAAGTTACCTACGGTTTTCTGGTAACCAATGGTAACCACTACGGAGGCGACGTGCCCCAGCTGCGACGGATCGGCATCAACGGCATCGAGGTCAACGTGACCATCGTGGGCAGTGGGCCCGCGGTCCTGCTGCTGCACGGCTTCCCGCATACCTGGCGGCTCTGGAGTGAGATCAGCGGCCCGCTGGCCGAGCATCACCGGGTCATCGCCCCGGATCTGCGTGGGCTCGGCGACAGCACCCGCGCCGTGGACGGCTATGACGCGAGCACGCTGGTCACCGACGCCGAAGGCATCCTCGACGCCCTTGGCGAAACCGAGGCGGACGTCGTCGCCATCGACGCCGGCACGCCGGTCGCCTTCCTGCTCGCCCTGCGGCGGCCGGATCTGGTGCGGCGGCTCGTCGTGATGGAGTCGCTGGTGGGTTCGCTGCCCGGCGCCGAGGACTTCCTGGCGGGCGGGCGGCCGTGGTGGTTCGGCTTCCACGCCGTTCCCGGTCTCGCGGAAAAGGTCCTGATCGGGCACGAGGCGGAATACATCGACTGGTTCCTCGCGGCGGGAACGCTCGGACGCGGTGTGCCGCCGGAGATCCGTGACGCCTTCGTCGACGCCTACACCGGGCAGGACGCCCTGCGCTGCGCCTTCTCCTACTATCGCGCACTGCCGGTCACCGCCCGCCAGATCGGTGAAGCGGTGACGGGCAGCAGGCTCACGATGCCCACCATGACGATCGGTGCCCACCCGGTCGGTCATGCGCTGGAACGGCAATTGTGTCCCGTCGCCGACGACCTCACCGGACACCTCATCGAGGACTGTGGCCACATCATCCCGCTGGACCGGCCCGCGGAACTGCTTCGCCTGCTGACCCCGTTCCTCGCCACCCTCTGAGGCCCCGGCACGATCAGGCACATGACGCGTGAGACAGAGGACGGTTCGGTGTACGGCACGATCTTCCGGCGACGGGACACCCGGGGCGAGTTCACCGGCGAGCCGATTCCGGAAGCGGTGCTGCGCCGAGTGCTGAGCGCGGCGCACGCCGCGCCGAGTGTGGGCCTGTCCCAGCCCTGGGATTTCGTCGTGGTGTCCGATATGGACCTTCGAAAGCGGTTTCGCGAGCACGTGCTGGCCGAACGCGAGGTGTTCGAAGACCGGTTGGACGTCGAGCGGGCCCGTGTCTTCGCGAACATCAAGATCGAGGGGATCGTCGAGTCCTCCGCCGGGATCGTGGTCGGCTACGACCCGGCACGCGGCGCGCCCGACGTGCTGGGAAGGCACGCGATCGCCGACGCCGGCCTGTATTCGGTGTGCCTGGCCATTCAGAACCTTTGGCTGGCGGCTACCGCCGAGGGGCTCGGCGTCGGCTGGGTCAGCTTCTACCGCGAAGAGTTCCTGCGCGATTTGGTGGGATTCCCCGGAAACGTCCGTCCGGTGGCGTGGTTGTGCGTCGGCCCGGTGCGAGACCTGCCCGCCGTCCCCGATCTGGAGCGGCACGGCTGGCGGGAACGTCTTCCGCTCGACGCCGTGTTGCACTACGAACGGTACGTATCCGGTGGATGATCATCGTTTCGTCAAGGACGGTCGCGCTGCCTGGGGCCGGCCGTCGACGATGGTCTGATGGTGCGGCTGCGCGGCGGTCGTGTACCGCGTGGGGGAGCACGTGCCGAGGGGTGGCCGGCCTGCGGCCGGACGCAGGAGAGCTGACATCTTCTCGACCGTCCACAAGGGACACTTCTCGAAGTGGAAGTGCCCGATTTGAGGTTAGAACGCAATGCCGCATAGCTTAAGTTGATCTTGAATGGGGGTCTTGATCGTAAGCGGTGAGGGTTGCCGCAGGTCACGCGCTCGGTTGCCCTTGCCGACGGGAGCCGACTGCGCCCCTGAGTGTCCACCAAGGACACTTTTCGCTGACTCAATGTCCGATTGATGCACGGATAGGCGCTTTCCCGAGGGGGTCGTGGGGGGGGGTTTTGGGTTGGGAGCCAAAAAACCCCCCCCACCCCCCCCCGGAAAACGCCGTACGGGGGTCAC
>NZ_JBWKEA010000006.1:0-41996 GCF_056435685.1 Amycolatopsis sp. NPDC043885 | reverse complement strand
GAGGGAGGAAAGGGCCCTGTAGGGAACCAGCAGGGGGTTTTGGGCACAAAACGTTTGTTTGGTGTGGGGGGGGGGGGGGGGGGTTGGGGGGGAAAACCCAAAACCCCCCCCCACGACCCCCTCGGGAACCCTGCATATAGGTATCAATCAGACATTCAATCGCCATGAAGTGTCCCTTGTGGACGAATGGGGCGCGAAGGTCGCCCTCTGCCTCGAAACCGGCAAAAAAGGTCTACGTGGCAGAGGGCCTCGCGGTCGCGCAACGTTTGCCTTGTCCCTCTATAGGCCCTGTATCTGTGGCGCCCCAGTGGGTCACCGGTCCCGGTCGGCGAGGGCGGAGGCGATCAGCGCGACAGCCGGATCGGGGTCCCCGGCCAGCAGCTCCAGCATGCCGCCCGCCTTGGCCCCTGGAATCTCCGCCAGGGCTTGGACCACGCGGATCCGGACCGCGGAATCCCCGGTGTGCGCCGCGAGCGCGTCGGCCAGGGCGGCCATGATCCGTTCCTCGGAGCCGGGAAGCTCCATCAGCGCGCCGAGGACCTCTGCGGCTTCGACGTCGTTCGTGCCGTCGACCACCATGCCGAGGAGGGTGGGGATGGCCGCGGTCGTGCCCCTCCCGCCCAAGGCGAGCGCGGCGGGCCCGCGCACCCTCGCGTCGGAGTCCCCGAGCGCCTCCGTGAGCGCCTTGCCCGCTTCCTCGCCAGGGATCTCGGCGAGCGCCAGTACCGCGCGCTGCCGGACGTCCGAGTCCTCCGCGTGCAGTCCTGCCGCCACCTCGGCCACCCCGTCGCCGCCCGCCCGCGCGAGAGCCCAGCGCAGGGCTCCGGCGACGTTCGGGTCGGCCTCGGTCAGGATCGCGTCGGCGATCCGGTCGGCGGGAACCGGCATTTCTTCGGCGGGGTTCAGGGCGGCCTGCTGGCGGCGCGCCGCGTGAGGCGAAGTGAGCCCTCTCAGGAGCTCCACGATCCGAAGGGCGTCCTGCCAGTCCGAGGGGGCGGACGCGTCGACCGTACGCAGCCGCGCGAGCAGCTCCCGTTCCCGGTTCAACCGGTCCTCCGCCTGACGGATGAGATCGCCGACCAGCGTCGACGGCGTGAAGGTCGGATCCTCCAGCGCGCGCGAGATCTGGCGCAGGGACAACCCGAGTGAGCGCAGGCTCTCCACATGGAAGATCCTGCGGATGTCCTCGTCCTGGTACTCCCGGTAGCCGCCGACGGTGCGTCCCGTCGGCCGCACCAGCCCGAGGGAGTCGTAGTGGCGCAGCATCCGGGAGCTCACTCCCGAACGCCGCGCCACCTCGCCGATCAGCACGCCGATCCTCCGGCCCCTTGCGGACCGAGCGCCATGATCCGTTTCGCCTCGTCCGCCGTCACGTCGAACCCCGCTTCCGGGTCGAGCAGGAGGCGTTCCGTGGCGAAGGCGTGCGCGCGCACCGCGTCATGGCGGCTCTCCGATGCCTTCCGCAGGGCCGGCTCGCAGGCGTCCCCGAGCGCGACGAGCGCCCGGCTGAGGCTCAGCCGCCTGTTCCGGTCACCACGGCCGAGCTCGATCGCCAGTTCAGCGGCCAGTCCGGCTCGTTCCCCCTCCGGCACGAGGATGACGGCCGCACGCCAGGCGCTTCGCGCCACCTCGTCGTCCGCGTCGTGCAACAGGGATGCGGTGATCGCGGGCCAGGCGGCGCGGTCCCCGATCTTCGACAGGGTGTGCAACGCCTGGCTCCGTGCTTGCGCCCGCTCGGATCGAAGCTCCACCAGGAGCCGGGGCACCGTGCTCGACGGCGGGAGACGGGTCAGCGCCCAGGTGAGCATGTCGCGGACGAAGAAGTCGGGCTCGATCGCGCATCGCGCGACCAGGGCGTCGGTGAAGCGCGGGTCGGGCCGAGTGCCTGCGGCCATGGCGGCCTTGAGCCGCGTCGACGAGTCCTCGGCACCGAGAGCGTCGAGCAGCGGTGTGTCCGTGGTCGGGTTCATGGGAACCACCTCCTGCGCTTCAGTGAAGACCTTGTCACGATGTCAAGGTCAACCCTCAAGCTCCGGAACCCGGCGTGTCGGCCTCAGCGCAGCTTGTCGACCTCGGCGATCCGCTCCCAGCGGGCGCCCAGCGCGTTGAGCAAAGCCGCCATGTCGATGTCGTCGTCGCCGTCGAGGAGTGCCTTGTCCAGACGGCGGGCGCGGCGGTTCACCTGGCTCAAGACCGACTTGCCCTCGTCGGTGAGCGAAAGCAGTTTGCGCCGCGCGTCGTGAGGGGATTCGACACGCCGGATGAGCCCCCGCCGTTCGAGCCTGCGGCACAAATCGGCCATCGTCGAGGTGTCGAGCGCGACGGCGCCCGCGAGTGAACTCTGGTCGCTGCCGGGATAGGCGCGGACCGCCGACAGGACCGCGAACTGCGGACCGGTCAACACCGGATCCACATGGCGGTTCCACGCGGCGAGGTACGCCTGGTACAGCCTGCGGGCGCCGTAGCCGGGAGCCGCCAGCAGGTCCGACGGCGGCGCGGGAGTGACGGCCGGTGTGTCGTCCCTGCGCCGGCCCGTGCGCGCCGATTCACCCATCGCTGCTCCTTGTCGGCTCCAACCCGCTGCCCGGGCCCCCGCGGTGATCCTACGTGTCCGGACGGTCGCTCAGTGGCAGACCGCCGAGATCTGTCCACGGTCACCTCTTGCGTATCCGGATAGTACGTGTTCGGATGAAGGTCCGGCTGAACTCTTGCGTACCCGGATAGTACGTGCTCGGATCAATATGGAGGTGGTCGAGGATGGACCGGAACCTGTTCAACGACATCTGCTTGCGCCAGTTGACGTTCTCGGGGGTGCACGAGGGCGAGACCGTGGTGGTGCTGACCCGCGGCGGGGAGCGCGCGGAGTACGCCGACGCGTTCCTGTGGGCCGCCCAGCAGCTGGGTGCCTCGGCGTACCACATGCGGCTGCCGTCACCGGTCAGCGCCGCGGGGGCGTGGGCGGTCGGCGACTCGGGGCTCGGGAACATTCCGCTGGCGGTCGAGGCGCTCAAGAGCGTGGACATGGTGGTCGACTGCACGTTCCTGTTGTTCAGCAAGGAACAGTTCGCCATCCAGGACGCGGGCACCCGGATCCTCACCGCCGTCGAACCGCCCGAGCTGCTGGCCCGGCTCATGCCGACGAAGGAACTGCGCGAGCGGGTGGAGATCGGCGCGGAACTTCTCGCCAAGGCGGGCACGATGCGGATCACCAGCCCGGCGGGCACCGACGTCACCTATCAGCTCGGCGTGTACCCGACGCTGTCCGAATACGGCTACACCGACACTCCCGGCCGCTGGGACCACTGGCCGGCGGCGTTCGTGTTCACCGGCGGGGCCGACGACGGTGTCGACGGGAAGATCGTGCTTTCGCCGGGGGATGTGCTGCTGCCGTTCAACACCTACGTACAGACACCGGTGGAGATCACCATCGAACAGGGGTTCATCCGGGACATCCGCGGCGGTGCCGGATCGTCCGGGCTGGACGCGGATCTGCTGCGCTCGTACATCGAGAGCTTCGACGATCCGCGAGGCTACGGCATGAGCCACGTGGGCTGGGGGCTCGACGAGCGCGCGCACTGGCACGGCCTGACCCAGTTCCCCGGCGGGATGGGCATGGAGCTGCGGAGTTTCTACGGCAACGTCATGTTCTCCATCGGCCCCAACAACGAGCTCGGCGGACCGAACGACACACCTTGCCACTTCGACATCCCGATGCGCGGCAATTCCCTTTACCTGGACGACGAACTGATCGTCGACAACGGTGAGCTGACCGTCGCCGAGATGCGCCCGGCGGCCCGCCGATGAGCGACCACCACATCGGGATGATCGTCCCCAGTTCGAACCTCACCATGGAGACCGAGCTGCCGCGGATGCTGCGCGCCAGGGAGGAGGCCGAGCCGGGGGACCGGTTCGTGTTCCACTCCGCGAGGGCCAGGATGCGGCACGTCGAACCCGAACAGCTGCGGGCGATGAACGCCCAGGCCGGGCGGGCGGCGGCCGAACTCGCCGACGCGCGGCCCGACGTCGTCGCCACCGCGTGCCTGGTGGCGATCATGGCCCAGGGGCCCGGTTACCACTGCACCGCCGAGGACGACATCACGCGCGTGCTGCGCGAAGAGGGTTGCGAGTCACCGGTCGTCTCCAGCGCCGGCGCGCTGTTGTCCGGGCTGAGCGCGCTCGGCGCCCGCAAGGTCGCGATCATCACGCCGTACATGAAGCCGCTGACCACGGCGGTGGCGGAGTACATCGAGGACGCCGGGTTCGAGGTCGCCGACGCGCTTTCGCTCGAAGTGGCGGACAATCTCGCCGTCGCCCGGCTGGATCCCGCCGGGCTGCGAGAGCACCACCGCAGACTGAATCTGTCCGATGTGGACGCTTTGGTGCTCTCCGCCTGTGTCCAGATGCCTTCGCTGCCCGCGATCCAGCCGGTGGAGGACGAGATCGGGATCCCGGTCCTCTCGGCGGCGACGGCCACGACGTTCCGGATCCTCTCGGAACTCGGCGTGGAGCCTTGGGTGCCCGGTGCCGGCAGCTTGCTCAGTGGCGCGAAAGCTATGACGAAGACGGGAGGCGGGCATGGCCGCGAGTCAGTCGTTTGAGGTCGTTGTCGTCGGTGGCGGGCTCGGCGGGCTCTGTGCCGCGTTGTCCCTGCGGCAACGGGGTCTGCGCGTCACCGTGGTCGAAGCCGCCCCTGAGCTGGGCGAGATCGGCGCGGGGATCCAGACCGCGCCGAACGCCAGCCGGATCCTCATCGGGCTCGGCCTGCGCGCCCGGCTCGAGCGGGTGCGGACCGAGCCGCAGGACCAGGTGCGCCGTCGCTGGGCCGACGGCAGCATCATCGCCCAGCTGGCGCTGGGCAGGCGCGTGACCGACCAGTACGGCGCGCCCTACTGGCACTACCACCGCGCCGACCTGCACGGAGTGCTGCTGGACGCCTGCCTCGATCCGGAGGTCCCCGGTCCGGTGGTGCGAGTGGCGACCGGCGCGCGGGTGGTCGACCTCGACCGGTCGGTGCCGGACCGGCCGACCGTGATCACCGCCGACGGACGCCGGTTCACCGGTGACATCGTGGTCGGGGCGGACGGCATCCGGTCTTCGGTGCGCGACCTCGCCGGCTTCGACGACACCCTCGCGTTCTCCGGAGAGATGGCGTACCGGGCCTTGATCTCCGGCGACCTCATCGCGCAGGACCCGGCCACCCGCTTCCTGGCCGACCGCTATCACTCCACGATCTGGTACGGCCCCAACAAACACCTGGTGCACTACATGATCCGCGGCGGGGAGTACCTCAACGTGGTCGCGATCGTGCCGTGCACCGAAGCGGTGGCCAAGGACTGGAGCGGCCCGGCCACCGCCGCCGAACTCGCCGCGGAGTACCACGACTGGGACGATCGGGTACCGACGATGCTGGCCAAGGCGAAGGACGAGGACGTCTCGGTGTGGGCGATGTACCGCCGCCGCCGCGACCCGGTCTGGGTCGACGGCCGGGTCGCCCTGCTCGGCGACGCGTGCCACGCGATGCTGCCGTATCAGGCGCAAGGCGCGTCCCAGGCGATGGAAGATGCCGCGGTGCTGGCCGAGGAACTGGGGCGCGTCACCCGCGACGGGATCGACGGTGCTTTGATCCGCTACGTGGACCGGCGCGCCAAGCACGCGGGCATGGTGCAGGACGCCTCGCTGCAGAACATGGACTTCTATCACCTGCCAGACGGTCCCGAACAGCGCGAACGGGACGAGAAGCTACGGCGCTTCGACGGCGAATCCGACGTGTCCTACGACTGGCTGTGGAACGGCAGCCCGCTCACCGACCCCGACACCGAGTCCATCCACTACCAGTTCGCCCGCTGAGGCGCGCTGGCCGGCAATCGCATCGGAGTGGTTCATGCGTACTGGTGATCAGATCGTCCAGGACCTGCCCTGGCGTTGGAGCGTGCAGGGAAAGATCTTCCTCATCGGCGGGCTGGGCTACATGTTCGACGCCTGGGACGTCGCGCTGAACGGATTCCTCACCCCGCTGGTCGGGGCGGAATTCGGGTTGTCCGCCGGCGCGAAAGGGCTGGTGGCGACCGCGAACCTGATCGGCATGGCCGTGGGGGCGGTCGCCTGGGGCACGGTCGCGGACCGGATCGGCCGGAAACGGGCGTTCAGTGTCACGCTGCTGCTGTTCGCGCTGTTCTCCGTGCTCGGGGCGTTCGCCCCGAACGTCGAGACGTTCCTTGCCCTGCGTTTCCTGGCGGGTATCGGACTCGGCGGCTGTATCCCGGTCGATTACGCGATCGTCAGCGAGTTCTCCCCGCGCCGCCATCGCGGCCGGGTGCTGTCCGCGATGGACGGCTGGTGGCCGATCGGGACCACGCTGGCCGCCGTCACCGCGACGCTGCTGCTCCCGGTCGAGGGGAACTGGCGCTGGATGCTGGTGCTGATGATCCTGCCGGCGCTGCTGCTGTTCTGGGTGCGGCGTGGCGTCCCGGAATCACCGCTGTACCTGGTGCGCAAGGGGCGCGAGGCGGAGGCACGCGCCGTGATCGACGATCTCGTGCGCCGCACGGGCGCGACACCGGAGCCCTACTCGGTCCCGCCCGCGGTGGTCGAGGACACCCGCGGTGGCGCGGTCGCGGCCGCGTTCGATCAGTTGCGCCGGGTGTGGGCGTTCAACCCGCGGATCACCGCGGTGGCGTGGTCGCTGTTCATCAGCGTCATGCTGGTCTACTACGCCGCGCTCAGCTGGATGCCGTCCATCCTGCGGGCGCAGGGATTCGGCGAGATCGCCGCCTTCGCGTCGACCGCGCTCATGAACGCGACCGGCATCGTGGGTGTCGCGGTGGCCGTGCTCCTGGTCGACAAGGTCGGCCGCAAGCGGATCATCATGGTCGCCGGTCCGCTCACCGCACTGTCGCTGGTGGTGTTCTCCCTGCTGCTCGACACGCCTGCCGCGGCGGTCGTGGCGATCGGCGCGTTCGGCCTGTTCGCGCTGGTGGTCATCCCGGTGATGTACGCCTACGTCTCCGAGCTGTACCCGACGGAACTCCGGGCTTCGGGGTTCGGCTGGGCGTCGTCGTCGAGCCGGGCGATCACCGGTTTCGCGCCCCTGCTGTTCGGCAGCGTGCTGTGGCCGGTGCTCGGGCTGCCGCTCACCTTCACCGTGCTGGGTGTGCTCGTGGTGGCCGCGGCCGTGTTCATGATGACGGGCGCGCCGGAGACCCGCGGCCGCGAACTCGACCGGATCGTCGACCCGGCCGAGCCTGCCGCCGAGACCAGGCCGGCTCTGTGAAGCCCGCCGCGTTCCGGTACCACCGGGCCCACGACGTCACCGACGCCGTCGGCCTGCTCGGCGAACTCGCCGCGGCGGGCGAGGACCCGAAACTCATCGCCGGCGGCCAGAGCCTGATGCCGATGATGAACTTCCGGCTCGCCCGGCCGACGGCGCTGGTGGATCTGGGCCCGTTGCGGCGGGAACCGGCGCTGAACTCGTTCCGGCGTAACGGTTCCAGCCTCACGATCGGCGCGATGGTCACCCATCGGGCGGTGGAGGTCGCCGAGCTGGGACCGGATTTCGCCGTGCTGTCCCGCGCGATGCGGTGGGTGGGGCATCTGCCGATCCGGTCCCGCGGCACGGTGGCGGGCAGCGTCGTCCACGGTGACGCGACCGCGGAGTGGTGCCTGCTGGCCCTGCTGCTCGACGCGGTGATCGTCGCCGAAGGTCCGGGCGGGCCCAGGGAGATCCCGGCCGCGGAGATGTTCCACGGCTTCTACACCACGGCCGTCGAACCGGACGAGGTCGTGACCGCGGTGCGCTTCACCCGCCCGTCGCCCCGGGCCGCGCTGACCGAGTTCGCCCGCCGCCACGGCGATTTCGCGATCGTCGACGCCGCCGTGAGCATCGACGCGGAGCACGGGGGCCGGGTCGTGCTCGGCGGCGTCGCGCCCGCGCCGGTCAGGGTGCCCGAGGCCGAGGCGCTGCTCGACGACGGTGTCCCGGGACCGGACCTGTTCGCCGAGTGCGGGGAGGCCGCGGCCGCGGCCATCGATCCGCCCGACGACGCGGCGGGGAGCGCCGCCTACCGCCGTCGGCTGGCGCGCACCCTCGTCACCCGGGCGCTGCACGAGGCCTGGGAGAAAGGAGAAACGCGATGACTCCGCGGTTCGACGGGCGTAACGGCCGCTGGGTCGGCGCGTCCGTGCCCCGGCGCGAAGATCCCCGGTTGCTCACCGGCCGGGGCCGCTTCGTCGACGACATCCAGCAGCCCGGGATGCTGCACGCGGCCTTCGTCCGTTCGACGGTCGCGCACGGCACGATCACCGGGATCGATCTGTCGGCCACTCTGGCGGTCGACGGCGTCATCGCCGCCTACACGGCAGCCGACCTCGATCTCGGTGACATCGTCGCCCTGCTCGACCGCCCGCCCGAGGAGTTCTCGCCGACCGCGATGCCGATCCTCGCCAGGGAGAAGGTGCGGTTCACCGGCGAACCAGTGGCACTGGTCGTCGCGCGCGATCCGTACAGCGCCGAGGACGGCGTCGAAGCAGCGGTGGTGGACTACGAGCCGCTCGGGGCGATCGTGTCGGAGGAGTCGGCGTTCGCCGCGGACGCGCCGCTCGTCCACGACGAGGCGCCCGGCAACGTGCTGGTCGACGTGTCGATGTTCGACACACCCGGTGTCGACGCGGCGTTCGAGGCGGCCCGCGCGGGCGGCGGCCGCGTGGTCGAAGTCGTCACGAAGAGCGGACGGCAGAACGCGCTCCCGCTCGAGACGCGGGGAGTGGTCGCCTCCTGGGACGACCGCGACGACCAGCTGCTCGTCCAGATGTGCACGCAGGTGCCGCATCAGGTGCGCACGGCGATGGCCCGTTCGCTGCGGGTCCCCGAACGCACCGTGCGGGTCACCGTTCCGGACATGGGCGGGGGTTTCGGTCAGAAATGCGTCGTCGGCCGCGAGGAGATCGCGGTCGCGGCGGCGGCCCGGCGGCTGAACCGGCCGGTGAAATGGATCGAAGACCGGCGCGAGGCGCTCACGGCCGGATTCCTTGCCAGGGAACAGCGTTACCGCACGCTGGCGGCGTTCGACGAGGACGGGCGGATCACCGCGCTGGACGTCGACGTCGTCTGCGACATGGGCGCGTACTCCTGTTACCCGTTCACCGCGGGTATCGAGCCGCTGATGGCGTCGGCCGAGATGCCGAGCGTGTACCAGGTGCCCGAGTACCGCGTTCGTGCCCGCGCCATCGCGAGCAACAAGGCACCGACGGCGCCCTACCGCGGGGTCAGCCGTCCTCAGTACGTGATGGCGATCGAACGGGTCATGGAACGCGCCGCCAGGGAACTCGGCCTCGATCCGGTCGAGATCCGGCGGCGCAACGTGATCACGCAGTTCCCGTACACCGGCGTCAACGCCATCACCTACGACCCCGGCACCTACCGCGAATCGCTCGAACTCGCCGAGGCGGCGATCCGCGACGAGGGGTGGTACGAGATCCGGGACCGTGCCGCCGCCGAGGGCAGGCACATCGGCATCGGTTACTGCTGTTTCTCCGAGCGGACCGGATACGGCTCGGGCGCCTTCGCCAAGCGGAAGATGGCCGTGGTCCCCGGCTTCGACATCTCCGAGATCCGGATGGACACCACCGGCTCCGTCGTGGTCACCAGCGGCACCATGAACCACGGCCAGTCCCACGAGACGACGCTGGCGCAGATCGTGGCCGACCGGCTGGGCCTGCACCTCGACCAGGTCAAGCTCCGCCAGGGCGACACGGAGCGCATCGCCTACGGATGGGGGACCTTCGCCTCCCGCTCGGTGACGATCGGGGGCTCGGCGGTGTCCCTCGCGGCCGGGAAACTGGGCGAACTGTTGTGCAGGATCGCCGCGCACCTGCTCGAAACGAGTCCTGACAACGTCCGCCTCGACGGTGACGGAGGCGTCGTCCAGATCGACGACCCGGAGCGGCGCGCGTCGTTCGAGGAGATCGCCGACGTGGCCTACCTGCGCAGTCATCTGCTGCCCAAGGACGTCGAACCGACGTTGACGGCCACGGCGAGCTTCGACGTGCCCGGCGACGGCACGTTCTCCAACGCCACGCACGCCGTGGTCGTCGAGGCGGATCCGGGCACCGGCCAGATCCGGATCCTGCGCTACGCCTGCGTGGAGGACTGCGGCGTGGTGATCCATCCGCAGGTCGTCGACGGCCAGTGCCGCGGCGGGATCGCGCAGGGCATCGCCGGCGCGTTGTTCGAGGAGATCACCTACGCGGGCAATGGGGAACCGTCGGCCGCGAGCTTCATCGACTACCTCGTCCCGACCGCGACGGAGATCCCCGACATCACCGTGACCCACCTCGAAACCCCTTGCGCCTTCACGGAAAACGGCGCGAAGGGCGCGGGGGAGGGCGGCACCATCGGCGCGCCGGCCGCGGTGCTGAACGCGATCAACGACGCGCTGCGCCGTACGGGGGTCGAACTCGACACGACCCCGGTCCACCCGCAGACCGTGCTCGCCGCGCTCGACGCGGAGATCCACCAGGAAGTGAGCGTCCCATCATGAGCGACCGGCACCTGATCGTCCTGAACGTCAACGGCGAGTCGCACGAGGCCCTCGTCGAGCCGCGCAAGACCCTGCTCGATGTGTTGCGCCACGACCTCGGGCTCACCGGCACCCACGTCGGCTGCGAGCACGGGGTCTGCGGCGCCTGCACCGTCCTCGTCGACGGCGAGCCGGTGCGGGCGTGCCTGATGTTCGCCGTCCAGGCGGAGACGGCCGAGATCCGCACGGTCGAATCGCTGGGGCAGGACGGCGAACTTTCCGATCTGCAGCGGTCTTTCAGCGAGCACCACGGTCTGCAGTGCGGCTTCTGCACGCCCGGATTCCTCATGCTGGCCGAAGGATTCCTCGCCCAGCGGCCGGACGCCTGCCGCGAGGAGATCCGCGAGGCCGTCTCGGCGAACCTGTGCCGCTGTACCGGTTATCAGACGATCGTCGACGCGATCGAGGCGACCGCGACCCGCCGGTGCCACGCCGCGAAGAAGGAGGCGACAGCGTGATCCTGGAAAACCAACTGTCCGTCCCGGCCGGACCCGACGCGGTCTTCGCCTTGATCAACGACGTCGAACGGGTGGCCGGTTGCCTGCCGGGCGCGATCCTCGACGGGCGGCATGACGACGCCTATCTCGGCCGCGTCAAGGTCAAGGTCGGCCCGATCACCGCGGCCTACTCGGGCACCGTGCGGTTCACCGACGTCACCCCCGCCGACCGCAGCCTGCGGCTGGTGGCCAGGGGAGCCGACGCCCACGGCAACGGTGACGCGGAGGCCGACGTCACGCTGACCGTGCGCGAGGCACCCGGCGGCGCCACCATCGAGTTGCGCACCGATCTGTCGATCCGCGGCAAGCTCGCCCAATTCGGCAAGGGCGCGATCGGCGCCGTCTCCACCCGGCTGCTCGACCAGTTCGCCCGCAATCTCGCGGACCAGCTGGAAGGGCGGCCCGCGCCGGTGGCGAAACCCGCTCCGGCCGGCGGCGGCGAGGCTCTCGACGGTCTGGCGATGCTGGTTCCCGACAACGTCAAACGCTACGGCGTGATCGCGGCCGCCGCGGCCCTCGGGTTGTTCCAGGGCTGGCTTCTGGGCCGGATCCGTACTCAGGACAAACTGATCAAGGAGTTGCAGCGTGCCCGTCGATGAACGTCTCGACAGCGTGTACGACCGAGCCGGTTTCGGCGCGAGCGTGCCGCGCGGATCGCGCCCGGCCCTGGTCGTGGTCGACCTGACCCGCGGGTTCACCGAACCCGGCTTCCCGTCCGGAGCCGACCTCACCGCCGAGGTGACCGCGACCGCCGCTCTCGTCGCCGAAGCCCGGCGGCGGGACGTGCCGGTGATCTACACCGCGATCTCCTACATACCCGCCGAAGCGGACGGCGACGCCGTCGCGTGGCTCCGGAAAGCGCCCGGGATGCGGGCGCTGCGCGAAGGAAGCGAAGCGGTCGCCCTCGACCCGCGGCTAGACCAGCGGCAGGGCGACCATCTGATCCTGAAGAAGGGCGCGTCGGCGTTCCACGGGACCTCGCTGGCGGCGCTCCTCACGAGCCTGGGCACGGACACCGTCGTCGTCTGCGGCGCGACCACTTCGGGATGTGTCCGCGCGACCGCCGTCGACGCCGTCCAATCCGGCTTCAATACGCTCGTCGTGCGGGAAGCCTGCGGTGACCGCGCGCAGGGACCGCACGATGCCGCTTTGTTCGACCTGCAAGCGAAATACGCGGACGTCGTCGATCTCGACGAGGCCCTGGCGTATCTCGCGGATCTGGATCGCCGCACGCTCGGTCAACCCGCCTTGGCGGATCTCGGCGACGTTCCGGCGACCAGCCGCTGGGTGACGTCGGGCCCGGTCCGGCTGCACGTGCTCGACTACGGTCCCGCCGACGGCGTCCCGGTGCTCGTGCTGCCGGGGATCACCAGCCCCGCGGTCACGATGGACTTCGTGGCACGGGAACTCACCGACCTCGTGCGGCCACTCGTGCTCGACGTCCGCGGGCGCGGGCTGTCCGATGACGCGCCCGACTACGACCTGGGAAGCTACGCCGCGGACGTCGAGGCGGTCGTGGACGGACTCGGGCTGCGTGATCCGATCCTGTTCGGACACTCCATGGGCGCGCGGATCGCCGCGCGTGCCGCCACTACCCGGCCACTTCGGGGCACGGTGCTGGCCGACCCTCCGCTGAGCGGTCCCGGACGGGCGCCGTATCCCACCACTCTCGACGCCTTCCTCGGGCAACTCGCGCAGGCCCGCCGGGGCACCGACGCCGACGAGGTGGCCCGGTCCTGGCCGCGATGGCCGCGCCGGGAACAGGAATTGCGTGCCCGCTGGCTGTCTTCGTGCTCCCGCTCCGCGATCGTCGCCACCCACGCCGGGTTCGAATCCGAGGACTTCTTCGACGACTGGCCGAAGGTGCCCGCTCCGACCTACTTCCTTTACGGCGGCGCGAGCCCGGTAGTCACCGCCGCTGGTGCGGCTGAAGCGGCCGAGTGCAATCCGTCGGCCGAGTTCGCCGAGATCCCGGAGGCGGGGCACATGATCTTCTGGGATGAGCCCGAGGCCGCTCTTGCCGCGCTGCGGGAGGCGTTGCGGAAGCTGCTCTGAAGCATGTCGCGAAGGTGGCTTTCGCGACGGGTGGCGGTGAGTGTGGGTGCGTGGTCCCGTTGGTCGTGAGTGGCGATTCGGGTTCTAAGCCGAATCGCCACTCACGACCAACGGGACCGGCATCTTCTTTGGCCGACGGTGTCCGTGAAGGCCTCCTTGCCTACCCTGAGGGTAGTGAAGGGGCCCTTCACGGACGCCAGCGTTGAGCGGGTCGAGCCCAGCCGCTTCAGAGCGCGGCATGCGCCAGCGTCAGCGCGCCACCCGCCGCCGAAAGCACCAGAACGGACCAGCGGACGGACCGTTCGCCGACCCGGCGGCTCAGCGCCCGCCCCAGCAGGTCGCCGGCGAGCGCGGCGACCGCGACCGCGAGGAGCACGCTCATGGGCACCTCCACCCAGCCGAGACTGGGCAACGCCACCAGGCCGAGCAGGAAGAAGTAGATCGACAGCGTCCCGCGTGTCTCGTCCGCGCCCCAGCCCGCGCTCGCCCCGTACACCGCCACGGCGGGGCCGGAGAGCCCGGCGACGGAGTTCATCGCCGCGCTCAGCACGCCCGCGCCGACAGCGCCTGTCCTGCCCGCGAGCCGTCTGCTGGTGATGCCGCTGGCCAGCACGCCGACGGCCAGGACGCAGCAGCCGCCCGCGGCGAGCAGCAGCGGCCGCGCGGGGACACCGCGGACCACGAGCGCGACGACCGGGGTGAACACCACCGCGGGCACGGTCAGCCACGCGACCTGTGCCCATCTGATCGCCCGCCAATGGGTGATCGCGACCGCGAGATAGACCGGGAAGCCGAGCAGCAGGGTGAGCCGGACGGCGTCGAGCGGACCCAGCGCCAGCGCCAGGAACGGTACGCACAGCAGGGAAAGCCCCATCCCGGAAAGGCGCTGGGCGACCACCCCGGCCGCCGCCGCCAGCGAGGTCATGGCCAGGGTTCCCACGAGTCCATTGTGGAGCCGACGCGATCACGCCGGTAGGCGGTATCCGGCGAAGACGTCATAGCCCAACGCTATGAGCGGTGAACTGGACCCGTCGAACGCGTGGGTTCTGGCACTTCTGGCCGTTCCAGCCGTGCCGCACGCTCAGCGTCATTGCCTTTGGAACAGACGGGAGCGTGAGATGAAGATCGGTGTCCCTCGTGAAGTCAAGAACCACGAGTACCGGGTCGCGGTGACGCCCGCGGGCGTGCACGAATTCACTTCGGCCGGGCATGAGGTGTTCGTCGAGCGTGGAGCAGGCGAAGGTTCCTCCGTGCGCGACGAGGATTACGCCGCGGCAGGGGCGAAGGTACTCGACAGCGCCGACGACGTCTGGGCGACCGGAGACCTCGTGCTCAAGGTCAAGGAGCCGATCGCGGAGGAGTACCACCGGCTGCGGCGCGACCAGTTGCTGTTCACGTACCTGCATCTCGCCGCGAGCGAGCCGTGCACGCGGGCGCTGCTGGACGCGGGCACGACGTCGGTGGCCTACGAGACGGTGCAGCTGCCGAACGGTTCTCTGCCCCTGCTGTTCCCGATGAGCGAGGTCGCCGGACGGCTGGCCCCGCAGGTCGGCGCGCAGATGCTGATGCGCGCCAATGGCGGACGGGGTGTGCTCATCGGCGGTGTCTCCGGGGTGGCCCCGGCGCGGGTGGTCGTACTCGGCGCCGGTGTCGCGGGCATGAACGCGGTCGCCGGCGCGGCCGGGACCTGGGCCGACGTCGTGCTGTTCGACAAGAACGTCGACAAGCTCCGTGCCGCCGACCGGATGTACCAGGGCCGGATCCGCACCGCCGCGGCCAACGCGTACTCGATCGAGGAGGCCGTGCTCGAGGCGGACCTCGTGATCGGCGCGGTGCTCGTGCCCGGTGCCAAGGCGCCGAGCCTGGTGTCGAACGACCTCGTCTCCCGGATGAAGCCGGGCAGCGTACTCGTCGACATCTCCGTCGACCAGGGCGGCTGCTTCGAGGACACGCGGCCGACCACGCACGCGGAACCGACGTTCGCCGTGCACAACTCGGTGTTCTACTGCGTCGCCAACATGCCCGGCGCGGTTCCGCACACCTCGACTTACGCGCTGACGAACGTCACGCTGCCCTACGCGCTGGAGCTGGCGAACAACGGTCTCGCCGGCGCCCTCGCGCGCTGCCCGGAGCTGCGCGGCGGGGTCAGCACGGTCGACGGGCGGCTGACGTCCGCGCCGGTCGGCGAGGCTCTCGGAATCGGCTCGGTTTCGCTGGACGACGTGCTCGGCTAGGTGGTGCGGGCCGGGATCTGGAGCTAGGTTCAGATCCCGGCCCCGTCGCCGAAAGGGAGGTGCCGTTGCCGCGAACGTTGATCGAAATCGACCGGACGTCCGCCGAGCCGCTCTACCGGCAGGTGCGGCGCGCGATCGAGCACGGCATCGCGATCGGCACGTTCGACCCGGCGCACCGGCTGCCGAGTTCGCGTGAGCTGGCCGCCGAACTGAGCGTTTCCCGCAACACCATCAACCTCGCCTACCAGGAGCTGGTCGCCGAGGGGTTCGTGGAGAGCCGGGAGCGCAGCGGCCTGTTCATCAACGCGGAGATGCGGCCACATTGCGCGGTGCAGGAGCGCGGCACCAGCCCGGCCATCGACTGGAGCGCGCGGGTGCGCCGGTATCCGGACGCCGGGGTGCCACATATCGAGAAACGCGTGGACTGGCACACCTATCCGTACCCGTTCCTCGCCGGTCAGGTCGACGTCACCGCGTTCCCGGCGCGGTCGTGGACCCGCTGCCTGCGCGACGCGCTGTACCGGCCGCACGTGTTCCCGAGCCTCCAGGACAGCGTCGGTTCGGACGACCCGATGCTGGTCGACCTGATCTGCCGTCAGCTGCTCACCGCGCGGGGGATCGAGGCCGACCCGGCCGAGGTGCTGATCACCGTCGGTTCGCAGCAGGGGCTCGACCTGCTCGGCCGCGCCCTGCTCGGACCGGACAGCGTCGTGGCGATGGAGAACCCGGGGTATCTCGACGCCCGGCACATCTTCCTGCGCACCGGCGCCGGGCTGCGTGGCGTCGACGTCGACCAGAGCGGCCTGCGCCCGCCGGAGACACTCGACGGCGTCGACCTGCTCTATCTCACTCCGAGCCACCACCATCCGACGAACGCGACGTTGAGCATCGGCCGCCGCCGTCGCCTGCTCAGCCTCGCCGCGAGTGCGGGCACGGTGCTCGTCGAGGACGACTACGACAGCGAGTTCCGGTACCACGGCAGCCCCACGCCCGCGCTCAAGGCGCTCGATGGCACCGGCGATGCGATCTATCTCGGCACCTTCTCCAAGTTCCTCTCACCCGGCCTGCGGCTCGGGTACCTGGTCGGGCCGCGTGAGCTGGTGCGGGAACTGCGGGAGATCCGGCGGTACGTGCTGCGGCATCCGCCCGGTCACCTCCAGCGGGCGCTGGCACTGCTCATCGACAGCGGCGAGTACCACCGGTCCCTGCGGCGGTACCGCACGAAGCTGATGCGGAAATGGGAGGCGACCTGCGCCGCGGTCACCGAACACCTGCCGTGGACGCAGACGGCGTATCCGCCGGGCGGGGTCAGTCTCTGGATGACCGGGCCGTCCGAACTGGACTGCCGGGCGCTGATGGAACGCGCCGAGCGCGACGGCGTCCTGATCGAGCCCGGCGACATCTTCTTCGTCGGGGACGAGCCGCCGCGCAACCACTTCCGGATCGGTTTCGCGGCGGTGCCGTTGCGCGACATCGACCCCGGTATCCGGCTGCTCGGCGAGGCCTGCCGCGACCTGCTCGGCGGCTGAACCGCGCAACTGGTACCACCGCACCGGAGCGTTCTGGACCTGTTCAGGCGGCCAGATGTGCCGCACTGTCTGGGGATCCTTCGTGAGCCAGGACACGTCGCCAGGAGGTCCGTGTGGTGGAGTTCGTTCGAGAAGATCCCCGGAATGCCGCCGATTTCGTCGCGCTCGGCGGCACCGTGCTCACGCTGGACGCGGCGGGAAGACGGGTCCGCGCGCTGGCCGCGTCCGGCGGGCGGATCACCGCGCTGGGGGCCGAACGGGAGATCTCGCGGTTGATCGGCCCGGAGACGACCGTGCTCGACCTGGCCGAGCGCACGGTGATCCCCGGCTTCGTCGAGTCCCACAACCATCCGGCGTTCTTCGGGATGACACTGGCCGCGCCGGTCGACGCCGGCAGCCCGCCCAACGACACCATCGCCGACATCGCCGGCCGGGTCGCCCAGGCGGCCAAGGACCTCGGACCGGGGGAGTGGATCCGCGGTTTCCGTTACGACGACACACTGCTCGCGGACGGCCGTCATCCGACGCGCGCGGACCTCGACCCCGTCTCCGGTCGCAATCCCGTGGTCCTGACCCATGTTTCCGGGCATTTCTGCACCGCGAACTCGCTCGCCCTGCGCGAAGTCGGGATCACCGCCGAGACCCCGGATCCGCCCGGTGGGCTCATCGTGCGGGACGCCCGGGGCGAGCCGACCGGGGTGCTCGTCGAGACGGCGGCCTTCCTCGTCACGTCCCGGCTGCCCGGTCAGAGCGCGGGCGAACTGGCCGAAGCCCTGCTGCTCGCCGACGAGGAATACCTCGCCAACGGCGTGACTTCCGTGCACGACACCGGGATCGGCCTCATCGGCGGAGCGGCGGAACTTGAGGCGTACGCGTTGTTGCGGCGGGCCGGGAAA
Organism: Amycolatopsis sp. NPDC043885; assembly: GCF_056435685.1. Classification (NCBI taxonomy): domain Bacteria; kingdom Bacillati; phylum Actinomycetota; class Actinomycetes; order Pseudonocardiales; family Pseudonocardiaceae; genus Amycolatopsis; species Amycolatopsis sp. NPDC043885. The sequence continues at coordinate 24,211 of NZ_JBWKEA010000006.1, read as the reverse complement.
CTGCGCGTCCGGGTGCGCGGCTACCTGTTCGACGGCCTGCTTCCCGGCCTCGACGAGGGCGACCCGGAAGCTCCGGAAGCCCGCGTGGACGACAAGTTCGCGATGACCGGCGTCAAGATCGTCGCGGACGGGTCGATCCAGGGCAAGACCGGATGCCTCGCGGAGGGCTACACGTGCGACCCGGACGAGCACGGCATGATGCTGCTCGAACCCGCCGACCTCGGCCGCCGGATCGCGGCGCTCGACGCGGTGGGCTGGCAGGTCGCCGTGCACGGCAACGGGGACGCGGCGATCGACGCGATCATCGACGGCTACTCGCGGCTGGGGTCACCGAGCGGAACCGGCAGGCGGCATCGGATCGAACACTGCCAGACGGTGCGCGAAGACCAGTTGGACCGGATGGCCGCCCACGACATCCTCGCGTCGTTCTTCGTCAAACACGTCTACTACTGGGGAGACCGGCATCGTGACGTCTTCCTCGGCCCCGAGCGGGCGCGCCGGATCAGCCCGCTGGTCTCGGCCCGCTCGCGCGGAATCCACTTCGGACTGCATTCGGACACGCCGGTGACCCCGGTGCCGCCGCTGGAGGGGATCTGGTGTGCGGTACGCCGGATCACCAGGCAGGGCAAGGTGCTCGGCCCGGAACAGGCCGTGGACGTGGACGCCGCGCTGCGCGGCTACACGATCGACGCCGCCTATCTGGCGGGGGAGGAGAACGTCAAGGGCAGCCTGGAGGTCGGGAAGCTCGCCGATCTCGCGGTGCTGTCCGGCGATCCGACCACGATCGACCAGGACCGGATCCGCGAGCTGACCGTGGACGCCACCGTCAGCGGCGGCGAGGTCGTCTGGCGGCGCGAGGCGACGGGGGCAGGACGATGATCCGCAGCTGGCCAAGTGTCCTCATCGGACTGTTCGTTCCCGCTTTCGCCCTGCTGGCGGGAATTCTGCTGCTCTCCGGATCGACGGCATCGGTGCTGGGCATTCCGGTGCTGTTCTTCTGGGTGTTCTGCTGCTGCCCGCTGACCACCCTGTGCCTGTGGATCAGCTGGCGTTTCTTCGACCGCGCCCACTACCCGGAGGACGACTGATGCTGATCGCGATCGTGGCGGTGGTGATGGCGGGCTCGATCGGGCTCGCGGTGTGGGCGGGACGGTCGACGCGCGGTGGCGGGATCTCGGAGTTCCTCGTCGGCGGCCGGTCGTTCCCGGCGTGGCTGGTGTACTTCCTCGCGGTCGGCGAGGTGTACAGCATCGGGACGATGATCGGGTTCCCCAGCGGGATCTACGCGCACGGCGCGAGCTACGGGATCTGGTTCCTCGGCTACATCCTGCTCGCGTACTCACTGGGCTACTTCCTGGCGCCGCTGGTGTGGCGGGCGGCGAAACGGTACGACGCGATGACCGTGCCCGACGTGTTCGGACGGCATTTCGGCAGCAGGCGGCTCGAGCTGATCACCTGCGTCACGATGCTGATCGCGTTGATCCCGTGGGGGCAGTACCAGTTCATCGGCCTCCAGGTGGTGCTCGGCAATCTGGGGCTGCCGCTGGATCCCGTGCAGTGCGTGGTGCTGGCCGGCATCGTGGCGTTCGTCTACATCGCCGTCTCGGGGGTGCGGTCGCCCGCGTTCGTCTCGATCCTCAAGGATTTCTTCATGCTGCTCGGTGTCGTGCTCGTCGGGGTGGCCGTCGTGATCGCCGCAGGCGGCACCGCGAAGGTCAGCGGACCCGAGGTGCTGAGCGCGGCACAGACCACCATGGGCGGTTCGGAACTCACGTTCGCGATGACGACGATCCTCTTCCAGAGCATCGTGTTCTACCTCGGTTTCGGTGGCGCCTACGTGTTCCCGGCCCGTTCCGAACGCGCGGTGAAGAGTTCGACCGTGTGGATGCCGATGTACATGCTGATCTACCCGTTCCTGGTGCTGGCCGCCTATTACGGCGTGCGCGCGCATCCGGATCTGGAGAACCCGAACACGGTGTTCATGGTGACAGCCAAGGGATTGCTGCCGGACTGGCTGCTGGGCCTCGTCGCCGCCGGGGCCGCGCTGTCGGGCGTGCTGGTGCTCGCCGCGACCGCGCTCACCATCGGCGGCATGGTCTGCCGCAACATCGCGCCGAACGTCCCGGCCGCGGCGCAACGGCGGTGGACGGTCGTCGCGGTGGCGAGTTTCCTGGTGCTGGCGGCGGTACTGACCCTCGTCGCGTCGACGTTGATGCTCACCATCCTGAACCTGACCTACAACCTGCTGGCTCAGGTCGTCCCCGGCTGGCTCGCGATCCTGTTCGTGCGTCGGGTGCGGACCGCCGCGGTGGCCGCCGGGATGGTCACCGGGGTGCTCACCGCGATCGTCCTGTACGTCACCGGCGCGACGTTCGGCGGTTTCAACGCGGGGCTGGTGTCACTCGGGGTGAACCTGGCCGTGGTGGCGGTCTGGAGCCTGGCGGCGCCGGACAAGGCCCGGGTTCCGGTGGCGCGGTCGGCCGACAGCGTCTCGGACGCCGAGGCGGTGCCCTCCCTCAGCCGGTGACACGAACGATCTCGCGTGATCAGAGACGTAACTCGCGTGCTTGAAGGCGGAACTCGCGTGATTGGAGGCGTAACTCGCGTGCTTGAAGGCGGAACTCTCGCACCGCGTGTCTTACGGCTTCAAGCACGCGAGATCCGGCTCCAATCACGCATCATCCGGCTAGCTCGACCGGGTCCGCCATGAGCGCAGGGCGAGGCGTCGCGTCGCGGGCTGTGCCGCCTCGGCCACCGGACTTCCGTACACCGCCTTCGCGACCGAGAGTTTCAAGTCCCGGGACCGCCGGACGACGTGCGGCGGGAACCCGTTACCGGTCGGCCGGTCCGGCGTCCCGCCTGTCTCGGCGTCGAACGGCGTCCAGCCCGAGCCGAGATCGATCAGGCTGCGGTGCTTGGTCGTGTAGTACCCGCGCGACACGCTCATCGCGAGGCCGGTCGCGCCTGCCGCCGCGGCGACGAGGTGCAGGTGGTACCGGCTGGAGATCCAGGTCTGCCCGGGCGCCAGCGGGAGGCTGTGGCGCCAGATGTCGCGGAACGGGTGGAATTCCGCGCCGGCGAGTTCGTGTTCCAGCAGTGCCGGAACGGCGCGGTCGACCCGGGGGATCCCTTCGACGACGGCGAGTTGCTCAGGGTGGACTTCCCACGCGCGCAGCAAGCCGAGTACCTGGGCGGCCAGCGCGGACGGCTCGAAGGCGCCGATGTCGGACTGGACGCACAGCACGAATTCGCGCGCCTGCGCGGTGGGTCTCGGCTCGGGCGGTTCCAGGAAGACGTCGTCGCACGTCCGGACGGCGCCGGTGAGCAGTTCCGCCGAGGGGTCGTCGCGGACGTCGACGACGTCGAAGCGGTCGGTGAGTGAGCGGAGGAGGTCGGTCGCCCCGGGCGGGAACGGTGTCAGGCCCTGCCCGGTCATGGCCGTACGGGCACCCGATCGGCGTGCGGCGGCCACGGCGCCCGCGATCAGCCCGATGTGCCGGGGCCACAACGCGTTGAGGTAGCCGCCGCCGATCAGGTGCACCACGTCGGTCCGGCCGAGGAGGTCGATGCCCGCGTCCCACCGCGGCGCGAGCCCGGGGTCGTCCACCGCCGACTGCACCCAGCGCGCGACCTCCCACGGATCGTCCGACGGCGCTTCACCGCACAGCCGCCACAGGGTGTCCGTGCAGCGGAGGCGCGGATGCAGATCGTTCAAGAGCAGTTGCGCGGGTCCCGGCGAATGGGTGTCCAGCCAGACGTCGGCCTCCGGCGCGGTCCGCGCCAGATGACGCAGCCACGTCGCGGCGATCAGTTCGTCGCCGTAGTTGGGAAAACCGCTCGGGCCGATCAGATAGTGACAAGCGCGGGAAGGCGGATCGTTCCGCCCACCCGCGCTTCCGTCGAGGGTCACTGGGCGACGGTGATCTGCGTGTCCAACGCCTTGTCGCCCTGCGCCTTTTCGTTGCCGGTCGCCTCGGTCTTGACGCGGTCCTCGGCCACGCCCGCTCCTTCGAGCGCGGCGGTGATCGCTTCGGCGCGCTTTTCGGAGAGCGCCTTGGACTTTTCCGCGTCGGGGTAACCCGCGTGGGTGGCGACCATGATCTTCACGTCGTTGCCCTGCATGGCCTTGGCGATCTCGCCGAGTGCCGCCTTGCTCTTTTCGGACAGTTCGGCGCTTTCCGTGGTGAAGGCGATCGGCGACTGCTGGAGTGCCTGCTGGATCGCCGCGGTCACCTTCTGCGCCGCCTCGCCGCCGGCCTGACCCGCGTCCGCTCCCGAAGAAGCCGGGGCCCCGTCGCCGGAGGACGGCGCAGCGGCCGCGCTTGAAGCGGTTCCATTCGCGCCAGATGTTCCAGCCGCACCGTTCTCGCCCTCGGAGCCGCACGCGGCGACCAGGCCGGCCACGATCACCACGCCCGATACCGTCCGGGCAATATTCCTGCGCATGAAGTTCGAACTCCCTTTGGCCGTGTCCGCATTGGTGACCCCAGGGATACGAACACGAAAGAGCTAAATGCGCCAATCGTGAACCGGTGGAGCGGCGGTAAGTCCACCCGAGTGAGCTACCTCCGGCGATCCGCGTTCGCGGTGGTCGAGTCCGATTTCCTTACCCGCAAAGGGTAAATGAGGTGAAGTTCACGCGACTCACCCAACCGTCCGGCTCAAGTTGCGATGGAGCGCGAAGGGACTTTGATGGGAGTTATGCGCCGGTAGTCGGCGTATTCACAATAGGTGAGGAGTTCTCATGGGTATCGACTTCGAAGGCATGAAGGACAAGGTGAGCGGGGAGCACGTCGACAAGGCCGCCGATTTCGCGAAATCCCGCTTCGGTGACCACTCCGACAAGATCGACTCGGCCGCCGACAAGGCGAAGGACTACCTCGGCGAGTCCGGCGGCGAGCAGCAGCCGGGCGAGGGGCAGCAGGATTCACCGCAGGGTCAGTAACCCGAGGACTTCCCGGAACGGCGCGTACCCGGACGTGACCGAGGTGTCGAGAACCCGGGAGCGGCGGTAGAAAGGGCTGAGGTCGAGCCCCACGCCGATCCCGCGGATCTCGACGGTGTTCTCCTCCCGCGGCACCGTTTCCCGCAGATGTTCGTCCAGGTAGTGCGGATCGTTCGCCAGGCTCGTCGCGCTGTCCATGGGGCTGCCGTCGGAGAGGACGAGCAGGATCCGGCGTGCCTCCGTTCGCGCGCGCATCCGGCCACAGGCCCAGGCCACGGCCTCGCCGTCGATCCCTTCCCGGAACAGATCGGCTTTCAGCAGTGCCGCGAGATCCGGGCGCGCCCGGCGCCATGGGGTTTCGGCGTCCTTGAACACGAGGTGCAGGCGTTCGTTGAGCCTGCCGGGATGGCGCGGCCGTCCCGCTCGTCTCCATTCCCGCCCGGGTCCGCCGCCGTTCCAGGCGCCGGTCGTGAAGCCGAGTACCTCGCAGGACGCGCCGGCGAGTTCGATCGAGCGCGCGAAGAGGTCAACCAGCGCCGTGACGGGTTCCGCGTGCGCGGTCATCGAGCCCGAGCAGTCGATCAGGAACGTGACGAGGGTGTCCGCCACCGGTTCGATCCGCTCGGTGCGGAAGATCCGGCGTTCGGTGGGCGAGCTGATCAGCTGCGCCAGGGTGCGGCCGTCGAGCCGGCCTTCCTCCTGGCCGCCGTCCCAGCCGTCGCGCGCGGGCTCGGCGAGCACCGCCTTGAGGTCGCGTGCCAGCCGTCCCGGCCCGACGCCCTGCCTGGCGACCCGCCGGTCGAGCCGTTCGCGGAGTTCGGCCAGCAGTCCGGGGCGCACCAGATCCGACGCACGCCGTTCGCGGTCGTACGCGGTGGTGAAAACCCGGTACGCCGCACCGGATTCGCCCAACGTCCGGCTGGTACCGGCGGTCGCGGAGGGAATCTGCTCGCCGAGGCTCGCGTCGAAGTCGATCACGAGGCTGAACCGCGGGTCGGTGGGATCACCATCGTCCTCGGCGTCCTGCTCGGTCCCGGCGAGCAGGACGCCGGTCGTCCGGGCGATCGCCAGCGCGTGTTCGGCGAACGCCTTCTGGTCCGTCCGGTGCCGCCGAAGCCCGGCGAGGTCGTGGCCGAGCGAAGGGGCCAGCGCGAACCTGGTCGCCTCGATGAGGTCTTCGGTCTCCTCGACCACAGGTTCGCCAGTGATCCGTGACCGGCAGATCTGCGCGACCGTGTACAGCAGCAGTCCGCGTGCGGTCTCGGTCAGGCCGGACCGGTGGAACTCCAGTGACCAGCGAAGATGGCGGAGGCGCAGGTTCCGCCGCATTCCCGGTAGGTCCGCGGGCGGGAGCGACTCGACGCGGAACTGTTCCAGCAGCTCGAAAATCCCGCGTTCGGCCGGGTCTCGCGGGCACAGGCTCCGGTGCAGGGCGGCGTCGGAGGACGTCAGGCGCAGCGCCATCCCGTCCGCGATGCCGCGGGACGACAGCGGATCGTCGTCGGCCGACGGACGAAGATGCGGTGCGTGCAGGGGGAGCGGTTCGCGTCCGCGGTGCAGCCGTCGTGCCCGGAAGTGGAGCGCCGGATCGCCGCTGAGCGCCCGGATCGCGGCCGCACACAACTCCTCGACCTGGTTGCGGCGCCGGGTTTCCGCCTGCCCCGTAGTCATGCCGAGAGCAGCTGGAGCTCGTCGTCGAAGCAGCGCTGGAAGTACTCCGCCACCAGGTCCCGCTCGGCTTCGTCGCATTTGTTCACGAAGGACAGCCGGAAGGCCGTCGCCGGATCACCGAAGATCTCGATGTTCTCCGCCCAGGTGATCACCGTACGCGGGGACATCAATGTGGACAGATCACCGGCCTGGAAACCCTTGCGGGTCAGGGCGGCCACCGCGACCAGCGACGCCGCCAGCGTCTCGGAGACGCTGGGAACCCTCGCCCGCACGATCGCGATCTCCTCGGCGGCGGGCAGGTAGTTCAGCGAGACCACGATGTTCCAGCGGTCGATCTGCGCGTGGTTCAGCCGCTGCGCGCCGTGGTAGAGCCCGTTGAGGTTGCCCAGTCCGACCGTGTTGGCGGTGGCGAACAGCCGGAACGACGGATGCGGCCGCAGGACCCGGTTCTGATCGGTGAGGGTGAACTTGCCGTCCCGTTCGAGGACCCGCTGGAGCACGAACATGACGTCCGGGCGGCCCGCGTCGTACTCGTCGAGCACCAGCGCGACCGGCCGCTGCAGCGCCCACGGGAGGATGCCCTCCTGGAACTCGGTGACCTGCTTGCCCTCGCGCAGCACGACGGCGTCGCGGCCGACGAGGTCGAGGCGGTTGAGGTGACCGTCCAGGTTGACGCGCACGCACGGCCAGTTGAGCCGTGCGGCGACCTGCTCGATATGGGTCGATTTCCCGGTGCCGTGCAGACCTTGCACCAGCACCCGGCGGTCGCGGGTGAAGCCGGCGAGCAGGGCCAGCGTCACGTCCGGGTTGAAGCGGTACGCCTCGTCGACCTCGGGGACGTGCTCGCCGCGCTCTCGGAACGCGCCGACGACGAGGTCCGAATCGATGCCGAAGACTTCGCGTACCGGGAGCCGAAGCTCGGGGATCATGAGAACTCCTTACGACGGAACACTTTCCGGTTCGGACGCGCCCTCGGCGTCGACCCGGCTGATCGCCTCGGCCGCGCGCTGGAGTGCGGGCAGCGTCTGTAGCGCCTTGTCCGGTGTCAGGCGCATGACGGGCGCCTGCACGGCGACGCAGAGGTTGGCGCGCCCGGGCACGAGGACCGCGACGCACACCAAGCCGGGCAGGAACTCCTCGTCGTCGAGCGCGAACCCGTCGCGGCGGATGCGGGTGAACTCGGCTTCGAGCGCGTCGAGGTCGGTGAGGGTCTTGTTCGTGTACCGCTTGAGCGGCGCGTGCGCGAGCAGCTTCCGCCGCTGCGACGGGCTCATCTGCGCGAGGATCATCTTGCCGCTGGCCGAACAGTGGATCGGCACGCGGGAGCCGGGCCGGAGGTAGAACCGCAGCGGCTCCGGCGTCTCCACCCGGTCGAGGTACACGATCTCGTTGCCCGACAACGTGGTCACGTTGCAGCTCTCGCCGAGTTCGTCGACGAGGTGGCGCAGGACGGCGTGCCGGGCGCCGTGGTGGGTCGCGTTGAGGAGCAGGTTCTCCGCGAGCCGTCGCAGCCGGTGGCCGGTGCCGTAGTGGCGGCCGTCGGCCTGGCGGACCAGCAGGCCCGCCCCTTCGAGTTGCTGCAGCATGCGGTGCAGAGTCGGTTTCGGCAGGCCGGTCTCCTCGACGAGGCCCTGCAGGGAGACCAGCTGGTCCTTGGCGGCGATCAGCTCGAGCAGGGAGAACAGCCGCATGGTCGGCGTGTCCCCGTTGATCGGATCGGGTTCGCGAAGCAGCTCCATGTTCCGGAAAGTAGCACAGTTCGTCTCGGTTTTCAGAATCCGACGTTGACGCTCGGCGATCCGCGTCCTATCGTCGGTCGTATCCTGATTTCAGGAACGCCACGTATCGTTTTTTGTAAATCTTGCCTGTCGAAGGAGCGCAACATGACGGAACGGAAGACGGGTGACGGCCGCGTGGTCGTCAGCGGCCGGAAGAAGATGACCCCGTCCGAGGCCTTCGTCGAGACGCTCGTGGCGAACGGCGTCACCGACATCTTCGGCATCATGGGGTCGGCGTTCATGGACGCGATGGACATCTTCGCGCCGGCGGGCATTCGGCTGGTACCGGTCGTGCACGAACAGGGCGCCGGGCACATGGCCGACGGCTACGCCAGGGTGAGCGGCAGGCACGGCGTCGTCATCGGGCAGAACGGCCCCGGCATCAGCAACTGCGTGACCGCGATCGCGGCCGCCTACTGGGCGCACAGCCCGGTCGTCATCGTGACGCCGGAGGCGGGCACTATGGGCACCGGCCTCGGCGGCTTCCAGGAGGCCAACCAGCTGCCGATGTTCCAGGAGTTCACGAAGTACCAGGGGCACGTCAACAACCCGAAGCGGATGGCCGAGTACACCGGCCGTTGCTTCGACCGGGCCCACTCGGAACTCGGCCCGACGCAGCTCAACATCCCGCGCGACTTCTTCTACGGCGAGATCGAGGCCGAGATCCCGGAGCCCGCCCGGCTCGACCGCGGCCCAGGCGGCGAGCGGAGCCTCGACGAGGCCGCGGCGCTGCTGGCGACGGCGGAGTTCCCGGTGATCATCTCCGGCGGCGGCGTCGTGATGGCCGACGGCGTCGAGGAGTGCAAGGCGCTGGCCGAACGCCTCGGCGCGCCCGTGGTGAACAGCTACCTGCACAACGACTCGTTCCCGGCGAGCCACCCGCAGTGGTGCGGACCGCTGGGGTACCAGGGTTCCAAGGCCGCGATGAAACTGATCTCGCAGGCGGACGTCGTGATCGCGCTCGGCTCGCGCCTCGGCCCGTTCGGCACGCTGCCGCAGCACGGCATGGACTACTGGCCCAAGGACGCGAAGATCATCCAGATCGACGCGGACCACAAGATGCTCGGCCTGGTCAAGAAGATCACCGTCGGCATCTGCGGCGACGCCAAGGACGCGGCGGTCGCGCTGACCAGGCGCCTGGCGGACCGTACACTGGCCTGTGACTCCACAAAGGACGCTCGCGCGGCGAAGATCAAGGCGGAGAAGGACGCGTGGGAGGCCGAGCTCGACGCTTGGACCCACGAGACCGACCCGTTCAGCCTCGACATGATCGCGGAGCAGGAGAGCGAGGAAGGCAACTGGCTGCACCCCCGGGAAGTGTTGCGGGAGCTGGAGAAGGCGATGCCGCCGCGGGTGATGGTGTCGACCGACATCGGCAACATCAACTCGGTCGCGAACAGCTACTTGCGCTTCGAGGAGCCGCGCAGTTTCTTCGCCCCGATGAGCTTCGGCAACTGCGGGTACGCGCTGCCGACCATCATCGGCGCCAAGGCCGCCGCGCCAGACCGGCCCGCGATCTCCTACGCCGGCGACGGTGCGTGGGGGATGAGCATGGGTGAGATCATGACCGCGGTCCGGCACGACATCCCGGTCACGGCGGTGGTGTTCCACAACCGGCAGTGGGGCGCGGAGAAGAAGAACCAGGTCGACTTCTACAACCGGCGGTTCGTCGCGGGCGAGCTGGAGAGCGAGAGCTTCGCGGGGATCGCCAAGGCGATGGGTGCGGAAGGCATCGTCGTCGAGAAACTCGACGAGGTGGGTCCCGCCCTGCAGCGCGCCGTCGACGCTCAGATGAACGAGGGCAAGACCACCGTCATCGAGATCATGTGCACCCGCGAGCTGGGCGACCCGTTCCGCCGGGACGCGCTGTCCAAGCCCGTGCGGTTCCTGGAGAAGTACAAGGACTACGTGTAGGTCTCGTTATTTGCGCGTGAAGGCCCCCTTCCTCTTGGCTCGGTCGAAGGTGAAGGGGGCCTTCACGCGCGTTCAGCTGGGAAAGCTGGAAGTGCCCATCGGGCGGCGAGGTGGTCGTCCGCACGCGACGGCGTGAAGGGGACTTTCCCCCAGTCCTCCCCTTCTGCTTGCGACCACGCCGTGAAGGCCTCCTTCCCTACCTTGAGAGTAGGGAAGGAGGCCTTCACGGACCGGCCACCCATGGCTGGGCAACTGGACCCATCGATCGTCGCCGCTCTGGTGCTGGGCCGGTGCCAGCCGGGTTGCGAAAGTCGAAGCACAGACTCGTGTCTCGAAGGAGGTCTCCGGTGGACGTCACCCAGCTGCGAGCGCAGGCTCGACGGCATCTCGGCCCGCACTTCACCCGCAAGGACACCTGGGCCTCGGATTTCCCGGTGTTCGTACGCGGCGAGGGAAGCTACCTGATCGACACCGAAGGACGCCGTCATCTCGACGGGCTCGCCGGGCTCTTCTGCGTCAACATGGGCCACGGGCGGGCGGACATCGCCAAGGCGGCCGCCGACCAGGTCGGCACCCTGGCCTACGCGAGCAACTGGGGTTCGGCGCACACCCCGGCGATCGAGGCGGCCACGCTGCTGGCCGAGCTCGCGCCCGGCGACCTCGGGACGACGTTCTTCGTCAACTCGGGCTCCGAGGCGGTCGAAACCGCGCTGAAGTTCGCCCGGCAGTATCACCGCAGCCAGGGGGAGCCCGAGCGAACGAAGATCATCAGCCGGGACATGGCGTACCACGGCACGACCATCGGCGCCCTCTCGGTGACCGGGCTGGCGAAGATCAAGGAGCCCTTCGGCCCGCTCATGCCGGGCGTCCGGCACGTGCCGAACACTTTGGGACTGCTGGGAGACTGCGGTCCGGCGTCCGAATTGGACTGTGTCACGGCGATCGAGCGGGTCATTCTGGAGGAAGGGCCGGAGACGATCGCGGCGCTGTTCGCCGAGCCGGTGCAGAACGGCCGCGGGGCGCTGGTGCCGCCGAAGGGGTACTGGCCCGCTTTGCGCGCCCTGTGCGACAAATACGGCGTCCTGCTTGTGTCCGACGAGGTCATCTGCTCGTTCGGCAGGCTGGGGCACTGGTTCGGGCACGGTGTCACCGGGGTCGTGCCGGACCTGATCACCTTCGCCAAGGGATCGACGTCGGGCTACGCGCCGCTCGGCGGGGTGATCGTGCGCGAGAAGCTGGTCACCGAGCTGTACGACTCCCCGAAGGGTGGCGTCTTCACCCACGGCGCCACGTGGGGCGGGCATCCGGTCGCCACCGCCGTCGCCGTCGCGAACCTCACCGCGATGCGGGACGAGCGGGTGCTCGACAACGTGCTCACCGAGGGGCCGGAGCTGTTCGCCGCGCTGAACTCGCTCAAGTCCGCGCACCGCTGCGTCAAGGACGTCCGCGGTACCGGGTTCTTCTACGCCATCGAGCTGATGGCCGACCGCGACAGCGGCCGGGAGCTGACCGAGGCGGAGTCGTTGAAGGTGCTTCGCGAGGTGCTCCCGGAGGCGTTCCGGCGCACGGGCGTCATCCTCCGCGGTGACGATCGCGGCGCGACGATGCTGATGATCTCGCCGCCGCTCGTCGCCGATCGCGAGGTGCTCACCGAGCTTCTCCACGGCGTCGACGCGATGCTCAACGATGTCGAGAAGGCCGTCCAGCCCTGATCCTCTGTTCACCCGGTGGGGGTCGCCGTTTCGCGGCGGCCCCCGCTTCGTCCGTGGAGGTACTTCGATGAGCCTGACCACCGAGGTCACGCCGGACGCCACGCTCGACGCATGGCGGGAGGCGTTGCGCGGCCGGGATCTCCGCGTCGCCTTGCCTGACGGTGACGACGAGCGCGCCGTCCGCGCCGCACTGACGTTGCGGGACGAGGGCATCGTGCGGCCACTGCTCTTCGGTGATGGGGCGCGCCTTCGCACGGCGGGGGCCACGGACGAGCTGATCGTGGACGTCGCGGACGCTCTTGCCGACGACCGGATCGAGGCCGCCCTGACTGAGGGATTCGCGCGTCGTCCGGAGAACCTCGACGCCGCCCGGCGCGATCCGGTTTTCGTGGCGGCCGCCGCCTTGCGGGCAGGCACTGTGGACGCCTGTGTCGCCGGGGCGACCCGGCCGACCGCCGACGTCCTGCGCGCGGGGTTGCGGGTCGTGGGCCTGGCGCCGGGAGTGTCCACTTTGAGCAGTTGCTTCCTGCTGCTGCTCCCGGACGGGCGGCGGCTGACCTTTTCGGACTGCGCTGTCGTGCCCGAGCCGGGGGCGGCGCAGCTGGCGGACATCGCGCTCGCCGCGGCGGCGACCCATCGCGGCCTGACGGGCGAAGACCCCGTGGTCGCGATGCTGTCGTTCAGCACGCAGGGGAGTGCCGCCCATCAGCGCGTCGACGTCGTCCGTGAGGCGACTTCGTTGGTGCGGCAGCGGGAACCCGGCCTTCCCGTGGACGGAGAATTGCAGTTCGACGCCGCGCTGGTGGCGTCGATCGCGGCGGCCAAGGCTCCCGGATCCGCGGTAGCCGGCCGCGCGAACGTCCTCGTCTTCCCCAATCTGGACGCGGGCAACATCGGCTACAAGATCGCCGAACGGCTCGGCGGCGCCGTCGCGCTCGGCCCGATCCTTCAAGGCCTCGCCGCGCCGCTCAACGATCTCTCCCGCGGCTGCTCGGCCTCCGACATCGAGACGCTCGCGCTCCTGAGCGCCGTCCAAGCTAGCCGAGCACGGCAAGGGTGACGTAGGCGATGGTGCCGACGAGCAACGTGGAGAGCAGGCCGAGCAGCAGCGCCCGGCCACCGGTGCGGACCAGGGTGCCGATCCGGACCGCGCAGCCGAGCCCGAAGAGCGCTCCCGCCAGCAGCAGCGTGCAGACCACCTTGGCGACGTCGAGTGCGACGCCCGGCAGGATCCCGGTGCTGCGCACCACCACCATCGCCAGGAAACCGAGGACGAACAGCGGGACCAGCGGCGTGCGCTTCCCGCCGGCGGACGGGCGGCGACGGCGTTCGTGCACGCTGACCGCGGCGACCATCGGCGCCAGCAGGACGACCCGGCTCAGCTTCACCACCACGGCGACCGCGACGGCGGCGGTCCCCGCCGGGGTGGCGGCCGCGACGACCTGCGCGACCTCGTGCACGCTCAACCCGGCCCAGCCGCCGAGCCGCAGCGCGTCCATGCCCAGCCAGCCGCCGAGGAGGGGGACCGCCGCGATCGCCAGGCCGCCGTAGAAGGTGACCAGCGCGACCGCGGTCGCGACGTCGGAGTCTTCACGCTCGACGACGCCTTCCATCGCAGCGATCGCCGACGCGCCACAGATGGAGAACCCGGTCGCGACCAGCATCGCGAGACCGCGCGGAACGCCGATCAGCCTGCCCAGCCCGAGCGTGCCGACGAACGTGAGGCCGACCGTCAGCACGACCGCGAGCAGGGTGCCAGGACCGAGGGAAAGCACCGAAGGGAGCGCGAGTTGCAAACCGAGAAGGACGACACCGGCGCGCAGGAGCTTCTTCGTCACCTTCGCGATGGCTTGCCTGGTGCCGTCCGAGAGCACCGGCAGCGAGCCGGCGAGCACCCCGAGCACGACCGCGAGCGTGAGGGCGCTGAGCACGGGAACGGCGGTGCTCAGCAGATACGCGACGGCCACACCGAGCGCGGTGACGGCGAGACCGATCAGATGCGGCTTCGTCCGCCGCGCATACGTGGTGCTCATGCTGACGAGCGTCGTCCGGAAAGCACGGTGCCGGTAGCCGGGAATACGGCGGGTAGATCATGCAGTTTGGCTATGACAGCACCGGAGCTGGATTCGTTGCGCCTGCTCGTCCTCGTCGGCGAACTGGGCAGCATCGGGCAGGCCGCCGCCGTCCTCGGACTCGCGCAGGCGTCGGCGAGCAAGCGGCTGTCCTTTGTGGAACGACGACTCGGTCTGGTGCTGATGGACCGGACCCGCCGCGGTTCCGCGCTCACCCCGGACGGTCGCGTGATCGCCGGCTGGGCGCGCCGCGTGCTCACCGAGCTCGACGGGCTGCTCGACGGCGCCGAGGCCCTGCGGACCCGGCACGAGGCAGAGCTCCGCGTCGCGGCGAGCATGACCTTGGCCGAACACCTGGTCCCGGGCTGGATCGGCGAGCTCAACCGCGCGAACCCCCGCCTCTACCTCGGCCTCGAGGTCACGAATTCGGAGCAGGTGGCCGTACTGGCCCGCGAGGGCAAGGTCGACCTCGGCTTCGTCGAGTCGCCCGGGGCGCTGCCCGGTCTCGCGTCGCGGAAAGTCGCTGGTGACCATCTCGTGGTGGTCGTCTCCGGCACCCATCCCTGGGCGCGCGAACGTCGTCGGCTGACCCCGGCGGAGCTGGCGAGTACGCCGCTCGTGGTGCGGGAACACGGCTCCGGAACCAGGGAGACCGTCGACACCGCCTTGCGCGAGGCCGGCGTGGGGCCGGTGAAACCGTTGCTGGAGCTGGGTTCCGCGTCCGCCGTCCGCAACGCCGTACTCGCGGGAGCGGGCCCCGCGGTGATCAGCGCACTGGACGTCGCCGGACACGATCTCGTGGTCGTCGCGGTGGAAGATGTCCACTTCGGTCGCGTCCTGCGCGCGGTCTGGCCCGCCGGACGGCGCCTCGACGGCCCGGCGGCGGAACTGCTGGCCTTGGCGACGCACAAGCCGTCCTGAGTGGTATCTGGACCCCTTTCCCACATCGTAACTGGCACTCGCTCAGGGCCCGACTTGTTCCTACGGTGACCGGAACCACAATGGAGCTCCCAGCGCCACCGCCCCGGCGGTGCGTGCGGGAAGGAGGAGACGTGACTTCAGCGTCCGACCCGGCACAGAGCAGCGGCCTGAAACCAGGGCTCAAGCAGCGACATATGAACTTGATCGCCCTCGGCGGCGTCATCGGGGCCGGGCTGTTCGTCGGCAGTGGCGTGGTCATCCAGTCGGCCGGTCCGGCCGCGGTGGTCTCGTTCCTCATCGCCGGCCTGATCACCGTGCTCATCATGCGGATGCTCGCGGAGATGACGATCGCCAAACCCGCGCTCGGCTCGTTCTACGTCTACGCGAGGGAAGCGCTCGGCAACCGCGCGGGTTTCGCCGTCGGCTGGATGTACTGGTACTTCTTCGTCATCGTCGTGGCGGTCGAAGCCGTCGCGGGCGGCCGGATCCTGCAGCTGTGGGTACCGGACGTGCCACTGTGGGTGCTCAGTCTCGGCCTGCTCCTGATCCTCACCGGCACCAACATGGTCTCGGCCCGGTCCTACGGCGAGTTCGAGTACTGGTTCTCCTCGATCAAGGTCGTCGCGATCGTCGTCTTCCTGGTCGTCGGTGCCCTGTACCTGTTCGGCTTCTGGCCGGGTGCCCAAGGTGGACTGACGAATCTGGTCTCTCACGGCGGATTCGCGCCACTCGGGATCGGCGCGGTACTCGCGGCGGTGGTCCCGTGCATCGGTTTCTACACCGGCGCGGAGATCGTCACCATCGCCGCCGCCGAGTCCGCGGAACCGAAGAAGGCGATCGCGAAGGCCATGCGGTCGATCATCTTCCGGGTCGTGCTGTTCTACGTGGGTTCGGTGTTCCTCGTCGTCGCGATCAAGTCCTGGGACGACCCGGCGACCGCGGTGAGTCCGTACGCGGCCGTGCTGGAGGTGCTCGGTATCCCGGCCGTGGCCACGATCATGAACGCGATCGTCCTGACCGCGGTGCTCTCCTGCCTGAACTCGGCGCTGTACACCTCGTCGCGGATGCTGTTCGCGCTCACCAGCAACGGCGACGCGCCGAAGGCCTTCACCGCGCTTTCCCGCAGCGGTGTGCCGCGGCGCGCGATCCTGGCCGGGACCGCGATCGGGTACGTGTCCGTCATCGCCGCCTACACCTCGCCGGATCTGATCTTCCAGTTCCTGGTCAACTCCTACGGTGCCGTCGCGCTGTTCGTGTACCTCTCGATCGCGCTCGCGCAGGTGCGGCTTCGCCGCAGGCTGGAACGGGAGGATCCGGACAAGCTCACGCTCAAGATGTGGTTGTTCCCGTGGCTGAGCTACGCCACCATCGCGCTGATGGCCGCGGTGATCCTGGCGATGGCGCTGCTGCCGTCGACGCGCTCGCAGTTCTGGCTCAGCGCGGTGACACTCGCGTTGATCCTCGTCGGATTCGAGATCCGGCGGCGGCGGGGGAGGCCGGTGGCCAAGGTGCCCTCCGGGCCCATCGATCCCGAACCCACGAGGGACGCGGCCCCGGCCGCCGTCCGGGAGTGACCCGGCGGGCACCGTGAAGCCCGGCCCGCCCGCGGGTTCTCCTGCGGGCGGGCCGTTTCCCCGTTCACCGGCTCACGGTGATCTCCCTTGTCACGCTTGAAAGTTTCTCGGGATTGCGGACGTGGTAGGCGCCGGTGACGTAGCCGTTTTCGACCCGTACCGCCAGCACGCCGTCGATCTCCCGCCTGCGCGAAACCCGGCCAGCGCACCTGCTCGATATTCAGATCCGGAACCAGCACCGGCGATCCGCTCGTGAACGCTTCCACGCCGGGTCCCTCGCCGACGGTGTACTGCGCTTCCGCGAGGTCGGCGGCCCCCTGTCCGCTGGCGCCCAAGACCTCCTCGGCGTGTGAACCACCCCGCAACGCCAGGATCGCCGCGTCCACCTGGCCCAAGGTCTCCACACAGGCGAGACAGACCGTCTGCGCCCAGCTGTCACGACGACCCGCCACCTCGGCGGCGGAGGCGATGGCCCGCCACAATGGTCTTCGACGCCGCCCATCCACTGCCGTGCTTCTTCTCCGCCTGGGCCACTCCGGGGCCGGCGCCCCGGAACAGTAACCTTACGAGAGGACGCCGGTGACGGCAGCTTCGTCCTCGCCTCGTGGGAACGGAGGTCGTGGAACGACGCGAGGACGGTGAGGATGACGGAGCCGCACTGAACGGCCGGCTTGCCCCCGGGACTTTCCGCCCTCACCAAGGGAAAGCCGGCCGCCCTGTGACGCGGTGGGACGCGTGCACACCACCGCCGTCAGGGAGTCTGCCGGCCTGGCAAGGGGCTACCCGCGTGCAAGGGGTCCAAACCGATGACCACGAGGGGGCCGCCGTTCTGGTCCTCACCTGCTCGGGTGGGCGCCGCCGTTGACTCCGAGAGTCTGTCCGGTGATGTGCCGAGCGCCCGCGGAAGCGAGGAAGTACACCGTTTCGGCGATGTCGACGGGAATCCCGGCACGGCCGGTGCAGGTCGCGTCGACCAGTTGCTCGGCCCGCTCGGCGGGGAGCTTGTCCCGGAAGAACTCGGTTTCCCGGATGTAGCCAGGCGCGACCACGTTCGTGGTGATCCCGCGGGCGCCGAGCCGGCGGGCCAGGTCGACGTTCCACGACGCCAGCCCGGCCTTGGCCGCGCCGTACGATCCGGCACCCTGGTCGGCGGCGATGGACCCGATGTGGATCACCGATCCGCCTTCGGACAGCCTGCTCTCCACGGCGGTGGTGGTCAGCACCGCGCTGATCAGGTTTGCGTCCAGATTGGCGCGCCACCGCGCGAGGACTCCGGCGAGCCCATCCCGCTCGGGGAGATCGAAGTCGGTGTTGCCGCCGGCGTTGTTGACCAGCACGTCGATCGGTCCGTCCAGCTCGGCCAGCGAGGCGACGACCTGCTCGGGATCGGTGCTGTCGCAGACGAGTGGCCGGACCGACGAGCCGCCCAGTTCGGCCGCCGCCGCGACCAGTACGTCCTCGCGCCGTCCGGTGATGTGCACGACGGCGTCCGATGCCGCGAATTTCGCCGCCACGGCCTTGCCGATGCCGGTGCCCCCACCGGTGACCAGGATTGTCCGAGTCATCTGACTTCCTTCGTGTTGGCCGATCCCTGTCACGTTTAGACCTAAATGATAGGCTGGGCGGCGTGTGGCGACAACCGTGGTGGAGGTCTGGATGAGTGCAGCGGCCGAACAGGATCCGACGCCGGACGCGGCGGACGAGATCGAGGCGGCGTGGCAGCGCGAACGGCCCGGAACGTCGACCGAGTCCATCGGCATCGTGACCCGGGTGTGGCAGCTGGCCAAGGTGTTCGGCGAGGACCGCCGCCGCGTCCTCTTCGACTCCGGCGTCGATTCGGCCACGTTGGACCTGCTCAGCGTGCTCCGGCGCAGCTCGCCGCCATACTCGTTGACGACCAGGGAACTGGCGAGGTCGACCCTGGTCACGGCGGGAGCGATCTCGCAGCGGGTGGCCCGCGCGGAACGCGACGGATTGGTCGAGCGGCACACCGAACCGCCCGGCCGCAGCGTGTACGTGACACTGACTCCGGCCGGGCACGCGCTGGTGGAGCAGACCGTCGACCGGGTGCTCGAGCGGGAACTCGAACTGATTTCCGGGCTGAGCGACGAGCAGCGGGCCCAACTCGCCTCACTGTTGCGGGTGCTGCTCGCCGAGGTTCAGAGCCGGTGCGACGATCACGGTGTTTCCCATGTCGGCGATGTCGGTACGGCCCTCTGAACCCTCCGGGGGATCGCTTGACACTGTTCACTGTGCTCGCTTTCACGGCCGCGGCGGCGGTCATCGTCATCGTTCCGGGGCCGGACCAAGCGCTCCTGCTCCAGACGAGTGCCGCCGCCGGACGTCCGGCGGCGGTGCGCACCGCCGCCGGGGTCCTGCTCGGCATCGTCTTGTGGGGTATCGCTTCGGTGGTGGGGCTATCGGCGTTGCCGGCCAACGGCAGTGTGGCTTTCCGGGTCGTCACGGTGATCGGCGCGGCCTACCTGATGTGGCTCGGGGTCATGGCTCTGCGTTCCGCGCTGTCGCCGCCTGTTCCCGCGCCGAACCGGGAAGGTCGCGGGAACACGGGTTTCTTCCTGCGCGGACTGCTCATGAATTGCCTGAATCCGAAGATCGGCCTGTTCTATCTGTCGATTCTTCCGCAGTTCCTCCCGGGTTCGGCGGCGTCGGCCCTCGGCGCCGAGCTCGTGCTCTTCGCCATCTATGTCACGGTGAGCGCCCTGTGGTTGTTCGGGTTCGCGTTCGCGGCCGGAAGTCTCCACCCGTTCCTGAACCGGCCGCCGGTCAAGAGATCGTTGGCTTCGGTCGTGGGCGTGATCTTGCTGGGACTCGGCGTCGTCGCCTTGGTGGGAGTGTGACGGTGTGGTCGTGCGACAGGATGAACCGGCTCTGTGACAGGAGATTCTCGTGCCGCGGCCAGGGTGAACGGCGGTGTCCGGTGCCGGGGCCACGCGTTCCAGCTTCGTCCAGCCGGTCCAGCCTCGCGTTCTCAGCAGCTCGATCAGGCGGCGGGCCGGCGGGGCGGTGTCGAAGGCCAGTGTGTCCATCAGATCGGCGAACGGTGGGGTGACCTCGGTGTCGCCGACATAGGCCTCGTCCCGCTCGTCGGCCATCCGCGTGATGTAGACGGCCAGCTTGTCGGCCAGCTCGACCAGTTCGGGATCGTTGCCTGCCCGGTCGAGAGCCTGTCCCAGGGTGAGATAGAAATCGATGAGCGGTGGGTCGGTGATCTGCTCCCTCTTGCGCGCCGCCCACTCCGGGACTCGCTCGGGTGAATGCGCGGCCAGCAGGATCCAGCCGTCCCGCTCGACCTGGACGATCCGCTCGTCGACACCGTGCGCCCGCAGCCGGTCGAGAATCTCGACCACCTCCGGGGGCAGCACCAGACCGTCCCCGGAGGCGAGCCGGGCGATCCGCTCGCGATGCCGCTGCCGCTGCCGGATCTCGGCGCGCAGCCGCTTGTCGATGTCGGTGACCGCCGCGGCGAATTCCCTCTCCCCGGCGTGGAGCAGTTCCCGCACCCGCGACAGCGGGACCCCTGCTTCGGCGAGAGTCCTGATCCTGATCAGCTCGACCACGGCACCGGCGTCGTACCTCCGGTAGCCGGAGTGGTCGCGCCCGGGCTCCGGCAGCAGGCCCTTGGCGTGATAGTGCCGCACCGCGCGCACCGTCACCCCCGCGTACGACGCCAGCTCGCCGATGGTCAGCATCTGTCCAGTGTCCTCGCCCCGCGTGCTGGTCAGAAGGTCGCCTCGCGGATCAACCGGGCGATGTCCCGGGCGTGGGTGACGACGAGCCGGTGGTCGGCGTCGAGCCACGACGTGGTGAGGTGTGGCCGTTCCCGGACGAGCCGTTCGACTCCGGCCCGCCAATTCTCGTTGCGCCGCCGCGCCTGATCGTCGTCGCTGTTCCCGGCCATCGAAGCCGACATGATCAGGTGGATCGGGCGGTCGATCTTCCGGTACCGGTCGAGGATGCCGGAGCGCACCGCTTCGATCTCGATGTTCAGATCGAGGAAGTCCTGAGGAGTCAGCAGCACCTGACGCTCGGTGCCCGCGACCCGCTCGAACTCGTGCCGCAGTCCCTCGGCCATCGCACGGAACCCCGGCAGGTCGGCCTCGGTGAGGAACGGTTCGGGTACCGGGTTCGCGCCGTCGATGAGGACGAGCCCGGACACGGCGTCCGGATGACCGGCGGCGTAGTGCACGGCCAGGTCCGCGCCGAGCGAATGCCCCACGAGCAGGGGCGCGTGGTCTTCCGACTCCGCCATGACGGCGCCGAAATCGCCGAGGAACGCCTCGAAGGTGTACCGGTCCGCGGACGAGGAGAGGCCATGACCCCTGAGGTCGAAGGTCATCACGTCGTGGTCGCGGCGCAGCAGCTCGATCAGCTCGCGCAGGTCGGCCTGAGTCGTGAGGAGCCCGGGACACAGGACCAGCGGCCGTCCCCGGCCGCCGCGGGAGACCTCGATCGCGACGCCGTCCCGGTGGACCGTGAAATAGCTGTCTTTCGTGCTCATGGCGGCCATGCTGACGGGTTGACCCAGCGTCAGGGTCAACCCGCCGGCGGCTTCAGCGCGGGTACAGCCGGATGATCGCCGACGGCGGCACCGCGCCGCCCAGGAGAAGCCCCTTCGATCGCGACCGTCCGTTGACCGGGTTTACGCCACTTCTTCGTGACCCGGTTGTCCTTCGTCGTGGAGATGAACCGGTCCTTGAACTTCTTCTTGCCGCCGTGCCCCCATATGCCCGTCCGCGTGCCCGGCTTTGTTCTTCCTGTACTTCAGTGGCCGGTGTGCGAAACGGTTTCGGGTGAGGTATCGCAGTCGGTACCGTACTGGCGACAGCGGTGTACCGAGAGTCGAGACAGTGCGAGGTGCGGTGTCCGTGGCGGGTGAACGGGTTCCGGAGGGTGTCGACATCCGGGTGCCCAGTGCGGCACGGGTCTACGACTGGCTGCTCGGCGGTAGCCACAATTTCGACGCCGACCGCGCTGTCGGGGAGAAGGTCATGGCGGTCCTGCCCTCTGGCCGTCAGGTCGCCGCGTCCAACCGGGCGTTCCTTCGCCGTGCCGTGCAGTACATGGTCGGACAGGGCATCACCCGGTTCCTCGACCTGGGCTCAGGGATCCCGGCGGTCGGGAACGTGCACGAAATCGCCCAGGACATGGATCCCGAATGTCAGGTGGTCTACGTCGACTACGACAAGGTCGCCGTCGCCCACAGCCGCCTCATCCTGGACGGCAACCCGAACGCCGCCGTTGTCGAAGAAGACCTCTGCGAGCCTCAGGCGGTCCTGAATTCGCCCGCGGTGCGGGCGTTGCTGGATTCCGATCAGCCGATCGGGCTGCTCATGGTGGCCGTGTTCCATTTCATCCCGGACAGCCTGCACCCCACCGAGATCGTCGCCCGTTACCGGGAGGCACTGCCGGCAGGCAGCCTGGTCGCGCTGTCGCATCTGACCGCCGACCACGCGCCCCGGGAAATGGCGGCGGTCACCGAGGCGATGAAGAACAGCAGGGATCCCATGTACTTCCGCCCCTACGCTGAGGTCGCCGCGCTCTTCGACGGACTGGAGCTGATCGATCCCGGTGTGGTGAGCGCGCCACAGTGGCATCCCGAACCCGGCCTCCGTGACATCGAACCGGACGACGTCTACGCCGGGGTCGGACGCAAGGTCTGAGGTCCTCGGCGTCCTGTTCGCGACGTGAACGGATTTCCCGGCTTGCCCATGCGCGTCATCCGGTGGCGTCACCGTCGGGGGACGAGTCGGTACGACGACAGCCTGCGCATACCGTGCAGAATCTCGGCGTGGCGGACCGGCTCGATCGTCCGGACAGTCCTCACGCGCTTGCCGCGGCAGCCACCCATCGAGAGAATGGCTACGCGTCCACCGGGAAGCTTTCGGTTTCGTCAGCCTCGTACTCCGCCCGGCCTCCGGGTGACGCCGCGGTCGACGCAGATGTCCCACAACGGGCCGGACTGACAGATCATGACGATGTCTTTCTTCTTCGAGATCTTCTTGTCGTAATGCGTGCACTTCGGACCTGAGGTCGTGTCCCGGTAGTAGGGATTCGCCGAAACCCGACCCGGCATACCGCGATTTGGACAAAGTTTCCCCTCTCTCGGAGCTTTGCGTGATTCGCTCGTCTATTCCGTTGGACGCGGGAATCGGCCTCTCCGGTGAAAAACCAAACTGGGGATTGCCGCGCGCAGGTCGACAGAACGCTGTCGACCTGTCGGTGTTCGTCCGACGATGGGCGGTGCCGGACGTGACCGGCCCGGTCGTGGATACCGCCGGGTGGCGACCGGGCTTGAGTCCGTTTGTCATGCTGCCGGTGTGGCAACCACGGAAACACAGCCTGTCCAGGCGCCCGCCGGCCGGGGGCGAGCACTGGTTCTGGTGTGTCTGGCCGGCGTGCTCTGGGGCACGATCGGTCCGGTCATCCCGGTCGTCCACGACGCTTCGGGCCTCTCACCACTGGCCATCGGCGGGTACCGCGCCTTCGTCGCGGTGGTCGTCCTGGTGATCGCCGCTGCCGTGATGCGGCGGTTGCGCGACTGCGTGCGGCTCGGTCGGCGGCATTGGCGGCGGGTGGCGGCGGTCGGGGTTTCGACGGCGATCTTCCAGCTGCTCTTCTTTGTGGCCGTCCTGTGGGCCGGCGTGAGCATCACCACCGTGGTGTGTCTCGGGTTCGCGCCGGTGCTGTTGCTGATCACCGGCAGCGTCCGGCGTCGCCGCCGGCCTTCCGCCGGCCAGTTCCTCACGGTCGCGGTCGCACTGGCCGGGCTTCTCCTGGTCAGTGTCGCCGGCAGCCCCGACGGCGAAGCGCCGTACCCGGTGCTAGGTGTGCTCACCGCACTCGCGTCCGGAGCCGCCTACGCCCTCTCCGCCGACGCGGCCGGGCCGTTGTCCCTACGGCTCGACACGCTGACCATGACCACGACGACGACCTGCGTCGCGGCGATGGTGCTCGTTCCCGCCGGACTGATCGTGCCGTTGGCGAGCGGCGGTGGGACGTGGACCGGCGACCTCGGGTCGTGGGCGCTGATCGGCTACCTCGGGGCCGTGACGATGGCGCTCGCCTACGCGCTGCTGTTCACCGGCCTGCGGACCACACCCAGCGGCGCGGCGGTGGTGGCGACCCTGCTCGAGCCGGTCACCGCTGTCGTGATCGCCGTCGTCTGGCTGGGTGAGCGGCTGACGGTGGCCGGTGTCGTGGGAATCGTGCTGATCATGACCGCGATCGGCAGCCTCGGACGTCAGTCGAAGGAACCGGCACCGCAGTGATCCGGCGCTACTGGGAAAATCGCCGGTCGTCCAGAGTGGACTCAGCGGCCGAATCGGTCGGCGAAACCAGCGGCCCCGGCGCCGATCCGCGGCCCGAGTTCGTCACGTCGACCGGTATCCGCCCCGGTGGTCGAAACGCTGTCGATCACTTCCTTTGGTGATGAAGAGCTGTCGTTCTATTTGATCCGTATGGCAAAGGTGGCGTGATCGAGTTCCCGTCATGAAGGTCGACGGAAGAAGGTTTGAAGAGGGTCGTGGGGGGGGGTTTTGGGTTGGAACCCAAAAGCGAACTCAGCCCCCCCATCTCAGGACCAGGCCCGTTTTTTGCTTCTCTC
>NZ_JBWKEA010000005.1:92902-427575 GCF_056435685.1 Amycolatopsis sp. NPDC043885 | reverse complement strand
TGTACGAACGGCGCTTACGAGGAGGCATGAGGACATCCTTTCAACAGGACGACTGGTCCTGCTAACTCGGTGTCCACTACCCGGGGTGAACCTCACATCGCCATTTCATCGCCATTTGACGACTGAAGCCCCGCCCCTCCGAGGAGGAGCAGGGCTTCTGACCTGCGAAAACAGATGGTGCGCGATACTGGGATTGAACCAGTGACCTCTTCCGTGTCAGGGAAGCGCTCTCCCGCTGAGCTAATCGCGCGAGGTGGAGACGGGATTCGAACCCGTGTACACGGCTTTGCAGGCCGTTGCCTCGCCTCTCGGCCACTCCACCGTGTCAGGCCCGAGAGGGCCTTCCGAGCGGATGACGGGATTCGAACCCGCGACCCTCACCTTGGCAAGGTGATGCGCTACCAGCTGCGCTACATCCGCACATCCTCGGTCCGGCTGAAGCTCAGAACCTCGTGGTTCTGTTCCTCACCTCGTCGCCGTGGTGTGTGTGAACACTATCCGATCCCGAAAACGGCCCTGCAACCGGGGTGCCACTTGCTGTTCGCAAGGCTGTCATCAGGCCAGATCGTTGGGGATCAGGTGGGTCAGGGCGTCGTCGACGTCGACCCACAGGTGCTCGTTGCCCGGGAGCACGACGTCGTAGGTCCGGTCGAGGAAGTCGGCCAGCTCCTGAGCGGACGCCTCGAACATGGCGTGCCCGGACGGCGAGTTCAGTTCGATGAGGACGGACTCGGGGTCTTCGACGGAGGGGCGGATGCGTACGTCGCCGTCGCCCGCGTCGGCCAGGAGGCCGTCCGCGAGGAGGTCGCGCGCGTAGACCCACTCGACCCAGCCGGCGCGGCCGGTGCGGAAGGCGGCCACGACCGCGTACGGGTCGCGTGTGTCGTATCGCAGTTCCACCTTGACCGGAACCGCGGGGGTCCGCGGCGCCAGGAGGTCGAACACCGCCGTCGAGCGGAGCGTCACGTGATCGTTGCGCATCGTCCTACCCTTCGTCTCCTTCCCGGCCCGGTCGAACCGAGTGGCGATGATGTGACGCATCGGCCGGCTGATCGGAACGCGGTTTTGCCGCAGATCACCCGGACGGGGTCATCGGACCCCGGGGCCATCCTCCGTCACCCCATCATCACCCGCGCGACGCGCAGCCCTACATGCGTCCTGCAGGCAGTCCACATGTACATACTGCGCGGTTTAGTCGTCACGCGATAGCACCGTCGCACGAATGTCGAAACGCGTCGCGGGCGGCCCCCTGCCGGGAAAGCCCCGGCTAGCTCGCGGTTGTTCGCTCCGTATTTGCTGGTGAGCGGAGTGTGGTCGGACGGAACCACCCGTTTGCAGGCGCCCTAAAGTCGTGGGGTAGAGTCTCCGGAACACCGCGAGCGGGCGATTAGCTCAGCGGGAGAGCGCTTCGTTCACACCGAAGAGGTCACTGGTTCGATCCCAGTATCGCCCACCGGATGAAGGCCCTGGACCGATGGTCCGGGGCCTTGATTCATTCTCGGGGTGAGCTGTCCGGCGGCATTCGATCCCCAGGTCGGACGCGGGTTATGTGGGGGCGGTACTTCTGCCGTCCCGCGCCGCGCCATCGGTGCCGCCGAATCTCTCGGCGTGGCCGCGGGCCGTCGGGGCGCCACGGTTCGAAGATCTCCGAAGCACCTCGTTCCGGCCGGTGTGGACACTCATCGGATATCTTGCGTCACGCCGTGGAAATGTCGCATGGTCGGACCATTGAGACATCTTTGTGATCCTCGGCACGAAGTGTCCGCCGAAAGGTCCAGACCATGGGGAAGGTGATGTGGGACATGGCCTGACGGCTCGCCCGTCCGGCCGCCGCGACGGGGTCGCCGTGATGCTGACGTGATGTGACGAAACGCCACTCCGGTGACCGATTGACAAGGTAGGTCGGCTCGCGGTGGCCGCGCCCGGCGAGTGGCCGCCCGCCGGTGGCGTGAAATCCACAGTGGACCGCCCGGAGGTCGACTCGCGCGAACCGTCCACTGTGGAGTTTTCTGGGCTGATCGGCCGATCGGGGCCGCGGTGCTCCAAGTGGCCGCGAATCAGGGGAATTCGTGACTACTTTGAGTAGTTGTTCGGCGGATACGGTCTATTACGCATCGTCATCATGTTGTTATCAACACGGCATTCATTTGCCGGATGCCCGCCAAGGCTGTGGCTGGAAATCCTTGTAACGATGGCCGGAGAGTGGCCGATACCTTGGCGTGTGTCGCCCCATCGGCCGCTGAGAGAGCTCGAGAATCGATCACTCTTCGAGATCGTTCTCATTTACTCAGCGTGTTGATCCGGCGTTCGGGAATCCCCACTCCGGGAGGTCTGATGGAAGAGTCGGTGCGGCCGTCGTCCACCGTCAACGGGACGCCGCAGCACATCGACCTTCAGTCGATCCCGCTCCCCCCGCAACGGGGTGCGGGGGCAGCCGTCGCGGTCGGCACGACGTCGGCGCGGCCGCCTTACGCGGCGTGGGAATCGCGGTACCGAGCATGGGTCGTCGGTAGTGACGTTTTCACCGCTTTCGTGCTCATCGTGATGAGCGCCTTCTTGATCGATCGATCCGATCCACACGACATGCACGCGCTCGGGACCGCTGCGGCCTTCCTGTTCGGGTTGTCGGTCTGCCGCGCCTGGAGTCCGCGTGTGCTGGGCGAGGGGGCGGAGGAGTACCGGACGCTGGGGCGTGGCCTGGTGACCACCGCCGTTCTGGTCGCGTTGGGCGGCCTGCTCTTCGGCGCGCTCGCCGTGCAGCCGTGGGTCTTCATCGTCGTCCCGATGATCTCCGTCTTCATGTTCCTGCAGCGGTACGCGCTGAGACAGGTGCTGCACCGGCGCAGGCGGCTCGGTGAATGTCTCCTGCCGGTGCTCGCCGCGGGAAGCCCCGACACGGTCGCCGACCTCATCGCGCGCACCAAGGCCGATCCCCATGTCGGCTGGCGGGTGGAAGCCGTCTGCACGTATTCCGGTGCCGGTGCGGAACGGGGGAGCGGTGAGGTGGAAGGCGTGCCGATCGTCGGGAAGCTCGACGATCTCGCGGGCCACGTCCGCCGCGGCGGCTACCGGGTGGTCGCCGTGACCGCCGATCAGCACTGGAACCCGAAACGCCTGCAGCGGCTCGCCTGGGATCTCGAAGGCACCTCGGCCGAGATGGTGGTCGCGCCGATGCTGATGGAGGTCGCCGGTCCCCGGCTGAACGTCTCCGGCGTGCTCGGCATGCCCCTGCTGCGGGTCACCGCGCCGATGTTCACCGGCGGCCGCCGGCTGGTGAAGGAGGCGCTCGATCGAATCGGTTCGGCCCTGCTCCTCACTCTCGTTTCGCCGTTGCTGCTGGCGATCGCGGTCGCGATCAAGCTCGACGACCGCGGCCCGGTGATCTACCGGCAGCGCCGCGTCGGCCGCGACGGCCACACCTTCACGATGCTGAAGTTTCGCACGATGGTCACGAACGCCGACAAGCTCAAGCAGGAACTCCAGGCGGACAACGAAGGTGCGGGCCCGTTGTTCAAGATGCGGAAGGACCCGAGGGTCACCCGGGTCGGCGGTCTCCTTCGCCGGTACTCCCTCGACGAGCTGCCGCAGCTGTTCAACGTCGTGAGCGGGCGCATGTCGCTCGTCGGCCCTCGCCCGCCGCTGCCCGAGGAGACCGCGAAGTACGCCCCCGACGCGCGCCGCCGTCTCCTCGTCAAGCCGGGGCTGACCGGGCTCTGGCAGGTCAGCGGCCGCAGCGACCTCAGCTGGGCGGAGAGCATCCGCCTCGACCTGCGTTACGTCGAGGACTGGTCGCTCGCCCTCGACCTGGTGATCCTTTGGAAGACCTTCCGTGCCGTGGTGCAGGGGCGAGGCGCCTACTGACGCTTTCCTGTGACCGGACCCACACGCAGAGATAGTTGAGCGAGAAATAGTTCAGCGCTCAACTAGGTTGAGATGGGTACAGGACGCGTACGGAAGGAAGATCCACCCATGACCACCAGCGTTGAGCCGACCGAAGCCTTGAACCTCCCGCAGGACGTTCAGGACCTGTTGTTCCGCGAGGCCCGCACCGCGAACAGCTTCAGCGACGAGCCGGTGACCGACGAGCAGATCCGCGCGATCTACGAGCTGGTCAAATGGGCCCCGACGTCGATGAACAATCAGCCGCTGCGTGCGCTGGTGATCCGCACCGAAGAGGGCAAGAAGCGCCTCGCCCCGCTGATGTCCGAGGGCAACCGTGCCAAGACCGAGGCCGCGCCCGTGACCGTCGTGCTGGCCGCCGACACCGAGTTCCACGAGAACCTGCCGCGCACGTTCCCGCACTTCCCGGGCGCCAAGGACCTGTTCGCCGACGAGGCGGGCCGCGTCGAGACCGCCAAGCTCAACGCGCTGCTGCAGGTCGGCTACTTCATCATCGGTGTCCGCGCCGCCGGCCTGGCCGCCGGACCGATGACCGGCTTCGACGCCGAGGGCATCGACAAGGAGTTCTTCGCGGACAAGCCGTGGAAGTCCCTCGTCGTGATCAACGTCGGCAAGCCGGGCGACAACCCCTGGTTCGACCGCCTGCCGCGGCTGGACTTCGACGAGGTCGTCGAGACCGTCTGACCTCGTTCCTCGACACGCGAAGGCCTTCTTCCGATGGGAAGGAGGCCTTCGTGCTGTTAGGGGTAATGCGTGTGAACCCTGTCTCGGGTGACGACTAGCATCACGCATATCCGAGTTGATTGAACTAAGGAGTCCATCGTGTCCCAGCCGTCGTCAGTAGCAGCCGCAACCGCCCCTCGCGTGGTGGTACCGGCGGGCACTACGGCGGGCACCGCGGTCCGCGAAGCCGGGCTGCCGACCAAGGGGCCGGACACGATCGTCGTCGTGCGCGACGCCGAGGGGAACCTCCGCGACCTCTCCTGGGCCCCGGAGTCCGAAGCCGAGGTCGAAGCCGTCGCGGCGAACACCGAGGATGGCCGCAGCGTCATCCGCCACTCGGCCGCCCACGTGCTCGCCCAGGCCGTGCAGCAGCAGTTCCCGCAGGCCAAGCTCGGCATCGGGCCGCCGGTCAAGGACGGCTTCTACTACGACTTCGCCGTCGACACCCCGTTCACCCCGGAAGACCTGCAGGCGCTCGAAAAGCGCATGAAGCAGATCGTGAAGGGCGCGCAGCAGTTCTCCCGTCGCGTCTTCGACTCGGTCGACGAGGCGAAGAAGGAACTCGCCGACGAGCCGTTCAAGCTCGAACTGGTCGACATCAAGTCCGATGTGGACACCTCCGAAGTGATGGAGGTCGGCGGCGGCGAGCTGACCATCTACGACAACCTCGACCCGCGCACCAAGGAGCGCGTGTGGAGCGACCTCTGCCGCGGCCCGCACGTGCCGACCACCAAGTTCATCCCGGCGTTCAAGCTCACCCGCGTCGCCGCCGCGTACTGGCGCGGCGACGACAAGAATCCGCAGCTGCAGCGGATCTACGGCACCGCGTGGGAATCCACCGAGGCGCAGGACGTCTACCTGGAGCGCCTCGCCGAGGCCGAGCGGCGCGACCACCGCAAGCTCGGTGTCGAGCTGGACCTGTTCTCCTTCCCCGACGAGATCGGCTCGGGGCTGCCGGTGTTCCACCCCAAGGGCGGGATCATCCGGCAGGAGATGGAGAACTACTCGCGCCAGCGGCACGTCGAAGCCGGGTACGACTTCGTCTACTCGCCGCACATCACCAAGGGCGCGCTGTTCGAGACCTCCGGTCACCTCGACTGGTACCGCGACGGCATGTACCCGGCGATGCACCTCGACGCCGAGCACAACGAGGACGGTTCGGTCCGCAAACCCGGCCAGGACTACTACCTCAAGCCGATGAACTGCCCGTTCCACGACCTGATCTTCCGCTCGCGCGGGCGTTCCTACCGGGAACTGCCGCTGCGGATGTTCGAGTTCGGCTCCGTGTACCGCTACGAGAAGTCCGGCGTGATCCACGGCCTGACCCGCGTGCGCGGCATGACGCAGGACGACGCGCACATCTTCTGCACCCTCGAGCAGGTGCCCGGTGAGCTGAAGTCCCTTTTGGACTTCGTGCTGAACCTGTTGCGCGACTACGGTCTCGACGACTTCTACCTCGAACTGTCCACTCGGAACGAAGAGAAGTACATCGGTTCCGAAGAGGTCTGGGCCGAGGCGACCGAGGTGCTGCGCACCGCCGCCGTGGACTCCGGCCTGGAGCTCGTGCCGGATCCCGGTGGCGCCGCCTTCTACGGGCCGAAGATCTCCGTGCAGGCGAAGGACGCGCTGGGCCGCACCTGGCAGATGTCGACCATTCAGCTGGACTTCATGCTGCCCGAGAAGTTCGAACTGGAGTACACCGCCGCCGACGGCAGCCGTCAGCGTCCGGTGATGATCCACCGCGCGCTGTTCGGTTCGATCGAGCGGTTCTTCGGCGTGCTGACCGAGCACTACGCGGGCGCGTTCCCGGCGTGGCTGTCGCCCGTCCAGGTGGTCGGCATCCCGATCACCGAGGACCAGGTCGAGCACCTGCGCGGGGTCGAGAAGGCGCTGCGGGCCAAGGGGATCCGGGCCAACGTCGACGCGAGCGACGACCGGATGCAGAAGAAGATCCGCACCCACACCACGCAGAAGGTGCCCTTCATGCTCCTGGCGGGCGCGAAGGACGTCGAGGCGGGCGCGGTGTCGTTCCGGTTCCGTGACGGCGGCCAGATCAACGGCGTCCCGGTGGCCGACGCGGTCGAGGCGATCGCCGACTGGGTCCAGCGCCGCGAGAACGCTTCGCCGACCGTGGCGGGCTTGGAGGCGGTACTCCGGTGACGGGCCCCGATGGCCCTGAAGTCGTCGGACAGGACGGTGTGGGGGTCCCGGACGCGTTGCAGCGCCTGTGGACCCCGCATCGGCTCGCCTACGTGCAGGGGTCCAAGAAACCCGACGAGGGCTGCCCGTTCTGTCATCTCCCCGAGAAGAGCGACGAGGACGCGCTGATCGTCGCGCGCGGGAAGACCGTGTACGTGGTGCTGAACCTGTACCCGTACAACCCGGGCCATCTGATGGCCGTGCCGTACCGCCATGTCGCGGACTACACGGATCTGACGGCGGAAGAGACCGTCGAGGTGGCGGAGTTCACCCAGCACGCGATGCGGGTCATCCGGGAGGTTTCGTCGGCGCACGGGTTCAACATCGGGATGAACCAGGGCGTGATCGCCGGCGCGGGGATCGCCGCGCATCTGCACCAGCACGTGGTGCCGAGGTGGGGCGGCGACGCGAACTTCATGCCGGTGATCGGGCATACGAAGGTGCTGCCGCAGTTGCTGGGGGAGACGCGGCAACTGCTTGCGGGTGCCTGGTAGATCGATCTCAAGTACATGAAGGCCTCCTTCCTTGCGTCAGGCGCAAGGAAGGAGGCCTTCATGTACTTGGGCCCCTTCGCTGGGCAAGGGCAGAGAGACGGCCTTCGCGGCGTGGTTCTGGACTGGCCGGCAGGAGTCAGCTGCGCTCTGAGTGTCCACAAGGGACGCTTCCGGCGATGAAATGTCTGCTTCAAGGCCCATGTGCCCGGTTTGGCGAGGGGGTCGTCAGTGGTAAGTAGGGTTCTATTCAGGAGTAGGGCAAAGGGGCAGGTTGCGAAAGCCACTTTCGCGACGTCAGCGGGGATGGGTAGTGCGAGAGGTCGGCGCAGGCGGTAGTGAAGGCCTCCTTCCCTACCCTCAGGGTAGGGAAGGAGGCCTTCACTACGCGTTGGTGAGCCTCACGGCCTGGGTACATGTCGCGAAAGGCCGCGAGCTGTCCGCCCACCGCACCCGGCACGTTTGCCGTACCCCTCAATAACCCGAATCGCCACTCACGACACGGTCCGCCGTGGTCCTCACGTGCCGCCGTGGTCACCCGGAACGGGTGGGCTTCAGGCGTTGAGCGCGGCCTGCAGCTCGATGTCGATCTTGACCTTCTCCGACAGGAAGGCGTTGCCCTCCGGGCCGATGCCGAAGTCGCGACGGTTCACGGTCGCGGTGGCCGAGACGCCGAGGGTGGTGGCGTTGTCGTTGGCCGGGTTGGTGCCGATGCCGTTGAACTCGGCCTCGAGCGAGACCGGGACGGTCTTGCCGCGCCAGGTGAGCTCGCCGTCGATGACGTAGTCGCCGCCGTCCTCGCGGATGCCGGTCGAGCGGAACGTGATGACCGGGTGCTCGTCGACGTGGAAGAAGTCCTCGGACTTGAGGTGCGTGTCGCGCCCGTCGACACCGCTGGCGACCGACGAGGCGTCGATCTCGACGGTGACCGACGAGTCGAGGATGTTGTCGGCGGTGACGACCTCACCGGTGAAGGCGGTGAAGTTGCCCCGGGACTTCGCCAGGCCGAGGTGCTTCACGGTGTAGGCGATGTCGGAGTGGGCGGTGTCGATCGTCCACTTGCCTGCGACGTAGCCCGGGATCTCGGTGGTGGTCATGAGAGTCGATCTCCAAAAAGTCTGGGTGCGTTCGTGGTGAACCCTCGTCTGGTTGAGCGCTCAACCATGACTGTAGCGCAATTTGGTTGAGCGTTCAACCAGGGGTAGAATGGGTGGCATGCCCGAACCCCGATGGCTCTCCGACGAGGAGCAAAAAGTCTGGCGCGACTTCTCCGCGGCCACGCGAATGCTGCAAGCGCACCTGGAGGGCCAGCTTCAGCACGAGGCGGGCATGCCCCACACGTACTACGAAGTGCTCGTCGCCCTGTCCGAGGCGCCGGACCGGCGGCTGCGGATGAGCGAACTGGCCGACGCACGGAAAGCGTCGCGCAGCAGGCTCTCGCACGCGGTCGCGCGGCTCGAGGCGAACGGCTGGGTCCGCCGTGAGTCGTGTCCCACCGACAAGCGCGGTTCCTGGGCGGTGCTGACCCCGGAGGGTTTCGCCGCGCTGGAGGAGGCCGCGCCCGGGCACGTCGAGGCCGTCCGCGAGAGTCTCTTCGACCCGCTGACCCCCGAACAGGTGAAGGCGCTCGGCGAGATCAGCGCCGCCGTCCTGGGGCGGCTGTCGCCGAAATGCGCCGCCGCCGAGGCGGAACT
Source organism: Amycolatopsis sp. NPDC043885 (assembly GCF_056435685.1). NCBI lineage: Bacteria > Bacillati > Actinomycetota > Actinomycetes > Pseudonocardiales > Pseudonocardiaceae > Amycolatopsis > Amycolatopsis sp. NPDC043885. The sequence goes on along the minus strand of NZ_JBWKEA010000005.1, from coordinate 418,568 downwards.
GGCGATGCGGGAAGAGACCCTCGCGGACCTCGGGGACTCGGCCGAACTGGCCAAAGCGGACTGACCGGAACCCGGTCCGGGGGCGGGCGCGACGACGAGTGTCGGTGCGGGTGGATAGGCTTCGGGAGGCCACCCGACCCTGCTGCTTAGGTGCACCTGAAGAACCGATGCTCAACATTTTCGCGCGCGCCTCCGTTTCCCGCGTCACCGACCCGATGGGGAAGGTGCTCGTGCGCGCCGGGCTGACCCCGAACGCGATGACCGTCATCGGCACGGCCGGGGCGGTGCTGTGCGCGCTCGGGTTCTTTCCCAACGACATGCTGCTGTGGGGCACGTTCACCGTCTGGGGCTTCGCGATGCTGGACCTGCTCGACGGCGCGATGGCCCGCGCCCGCGGGTACGGCACGGCGTTCGGGGCGGTCCTCGACGCGACCTGCGACAGGCTGGTCGACGGCGCGTTGTTCGCCGCGATCGCGTGGTGGTGCTTCGTCCACGACGACAACCGCCCTGCCGCGGCCGCCGCGCTGATCTGCCTGGTGCTCGCGCAGGTCATCTCGTACGTCAAGGCCCGCGCCGAGGCCTCCGGGCTGGAGGCGGACGGCGGGCTCGTCGAACGTGCGGAACGCCTGATCATCGCCCTCGTGGGAACCGGGCTGCACGGTCTGGGCGTTCCGTACACCGTGGACATCTCGCTCTGGCTCCTCGCGGTGCTTTCGGTGATCACCCTGCTGCAGCGGACAGCCGCGGTGGCCAAGGCGGCGAGGGCGGCCAAGGCGGCCGGGCCACCCGCCGCGGAGGGCGGGGCATGAGCGGGTTCTCCCAGCGGCTCAGCGACTTCGGCTACGCGGCGGGCTGGCGGCTCGCGCGCTGGCTGCCGGAGTCGGCGGGCGCGGTGACCTTCGGGCTGGGCGCCGATCTGGCCGTCCGGCGGGACGGCGGCGGCGTCCGCCAGCTGCGGCGCAATCTCGCCAGGGTGGTGCCGCAGGCCGACGGCGTCGAACTCGACGAGCTGACCCGCCGTGCGATGCGCTCCTACGCCCGCTACTGGCACGAGATGTTCCGGCTGCCCTCGATGGACCACAAGGAGGTCAGCCGCAAGGTCGCCCAGTCGATCACCGGCGTGGAGAACCTCGACGCCGCCCTCGCCGAGGGCAACGGCGCGGTGATGGCGCTGCCGCACAGCGGGAACTGGGACGCCGCGGGCGTCTGGCTCGCGGACTATCTCGGTGGTTTCACCACGGTCGCGGAGCGGCTGAAACCCGAATCGCTGTACCAGCGGTTCGTGTCCTACCGGGAATCGCTCGGCTTCGAGATCGTCCCGCTGACCGGCGACAGCTCCGCGATGCGCGTGCTGCTCAAGCGGCTGCGGGAGAACAAGGCGATCTGCCTGGTGGGGGACAGGGACCTGACGAATTCCGGCGTGCCGGTCAAGTTCTTCGGCGAGCAGACCCGGATGCCGGGCGGGCCGGCCAGGCTGGCCGCCACCACCGGTGCCGCGCTGATCCCGGCCGGCTGCTGGTTCACCGAGGACGGCTGGCAGATCAGGCTGCATCCGCGGATCCGGGTGACGAACCGGTCCGAGGTGCCGGCGGCCACGCAGGCGCTGGCGGACATCTTCGCCGGGGACATCGCCGCGCATCCCGCCGACTGGCACATGATGCAGAAGTTCTGGCTCTCCGACTTCGAAGCCGGGGAACAGGCCGACCTCGGCGAAGCGAGCTGAGCCGATGGCTCAGGCGCGGGTCATGAAGATCGGGATCGTCTGCCCGTACTCGTTCGACGTACCGGGCGGCGTGCAGGGACACGTCATCGATCTCGCGAAGGCGTTGCTGGCACGCGGGCATCAGGTCTCCGTCCTCGCTCCGGCGGACGAGGATTCCGACGTCCCGGATTTCGTCGTCCCGGCGGGGAAGGCGCTCGGCATCCCGTACAACGGCTCCGTCGCGCGGTTGCAGTTCGGCCCCGTGTCCTACGCCCGGGTGCGGCGGTGGATCCGCGACGGTGACTTCGACGTCCTGCACCTGCACGAGCCTGCCGCGCCGAGTCTTTCCCTCTTGGCGTTGAAGGTCGCGGACGGCCCGATCGTGGCGACCTTCCACACCGCGACGACGCGTTCGCGCACACTGGCGGCGTTCCAGCCGGTGCTGCGGCCGCTGCTGGAGAAGATCACCGCGCGGATCGCGGTTTCGGCGCTGGCCCGCAGGGTCCAGGTCGAACACGCCGGCGGCGATGCGGTCGAGGTGCCCAACGGCGTCGACGTCGACTTCTTCTCCCGCGCGCTCCCGCTGGACGGCTACCCGCGCGCGGGTGGCACGGTCGGGTTCGTCGGGCGGTACACCGAGCCCCGCAAGGGCATGGGAGTACTGCTGGAGGCGTTGCGGATGCTGTTGCCGGAGTTCGAGGAGCTGCGCCTGCTGGTCGTCGGCCGTGGCGACGCCGATCAGCTCCGCCGCGAGGCCGGCCCTGAGCTGGCGCCGCATATCGACCTGCTCGGCCAGGTCGACGACGAGACGAAGGCGCGGGCGCTGCGAAGCGTCGACGTCTACTGCGCGCCGAACACGGGCGGCGAGAGTTTCGGGATGATCCTGACCGAGGCGATGGCGGCGGGCACGCCGGTGCTGGCGAGCGGGCTGGACTCGTTCCGGCGGGTGCTCGACGACGGCAAGGCCGGAATGCTGACCGAGACCGGCGACGCCGCGGCGCTGGCCGACGGCCTCCGCGAACTGCTCGGTGACCCGGCCCGCCGGGTGTCGCTGGCGGCGGCCGCCGGGGAACGCGTCGCGATGTTCGACTGGTCCGTGGTCACCACGCAGGTGCTGCGGGTCTACGAGACCGCGATCGCCGCCGATCCCCGGCGCGTCGGCGCGGGTGAACGTGAGTTCAGCCGATGACGACCTGGGTGTGGATCGGTGGTCTCGTGGCCGCGATCGTCGTACTGGGCGGGCTTTTCCTGCTCGCGACGGCGAACAGGCTGGACAGGCTGCACGTCCGGACGGATGCGGGCTGGGCGGCGCTCGACGCCGCCCTCGCGCGGCGCGCCGTCGTCGCCAGGGCGGCCGCGGCGATCCTGGGTGACGAGGAGCTGCGCGCGCTGGCCGAGCGTGCCGAGCGGGCGCCGAGGCCGGATCGCGAAGCCGAGGAAAGCGAGCTGACGTTGCGGCTGGCACGCGTCGACCGAGCGGCCCTGCCGACGCCGCTGGCCGAGGAGCTGACCGACGCCGAACACCGCGTCGTCATCGCGCGGCGCGTGCACAACGACGCCGTCCGGGACACCCTGCACTTGAGGCGGCGGCGGAAGGTCCGGTACTTCGGCCTCGCGGGGACCGCCCGGCTTCCGGAATACTTCGAGATCGCCGAACCCGAGCTGTAGGAGGACGAGCCCATGAGTGAGCGGCTGCTGGTGGCGGTGTTCGCGACGCCCGTGGCGTCGTTCCTCCTGCGCTACGGCAAGGACCTCGGCTTCAAGACGCTGCTGTTCGAGCCGGACGGCGCACGGGTGACCGACGTCGGGGACGGCTTGGACGCCCTCACGACGGTGCCGGACCTCGGTCCGGACGCCGACGTCGTCGTCACGGATCACGACCGGCCCGAGCTCGGCGACGTCCTCAAGGCCGTGCTGGACCGCCCCACCAGGTGGGTCGGCGTACTCGGCAATCCGCGCCACGCCGGCCCGCACGTCGCCGCGCTCAAGGCATTGGACGTTCCCGACCACGAGATCGCCCGGGTCCATCGCCCGGTCGGGCTGAACATCGGCTCACGCACGCCGCCCGAGATCGCCGTCGCCACCCTGGCCGGTCTGCTGGCCGACCGGAACGGGCGACCGGGCGGCTTCGAGTTCTCGCCGCCCAGCGTTTAGGGCGTGTCCTGCGGATCTTTTTCATGATCGTGTGCAGATGATGGATCGTGGTTGGTCGTGGGGAGTTGACGGATAAGGCGTGGGCAACGATCGCGCCGCTGCTGCCTGTGGAGACAGGTCGCAGGGGTGGGCGGTGGCGTAGTCACCGTCAGGTGATCAACGCGATTCTGTGGCATGAACGCACGGGTGCGCCGTGGCGTGATCTTCCTGACCGGTATGGGCCGTGGAAGACCGCTCATGAGCGATTACGGAAGTGGACCGCGGACGGGACGTGGGACCGGATCCTGGAGCACGTGATCGTCAAGGACGACTCCCTCGGGACACTCGAGGACAACATCGAGTTTGTGATCAGTGTCGATTCCACGAGTGTCCGGGCGCATCAGCACGCGGCCGGTGCCCGGAAAAAGGGGGCTGTGCGGACTGGATCGAAGAGCTCGCCGTCGAGGGCGAGTGCCTCGGGCGTTCCCGAGGCGGACTGACAAGCAAGATCCACTTGGCTGTCGACGCCGCCGGTCTGCCGTTGGCGGTGATCCTCACGCCAGGGCAGGCCGGGGACAACCCGCAACTGCTGCCCCTGCTGGACGAGATCCGTGACATCGAGGTGGACGGGCGGAAAGTGCGGGTCGGGCGAGTGCTGGCCGACAAGGCCTACACCCACCCGAGCACCCGGAAAGCGCTGCGGGAGCGCAGGATCAAGGCCACCATTCCCGAACGCGCGGACCAGATCGCCCGCCGGAAGGCCAAAGGCAAGTCCGGTGGCAGACCACCGGCCTTCGACCCCGACCTCTACAAGCTCCGCAACGTGGTCGAGCGATGCTTCAACAGGCTCAAACAATTCCGTGGCCTGGCAACACGGTTCGCCAAACGAGCCGCCTACCACCGCGCCGAGATCATCCTCGCCTGCATCGTCCTGCACCTCCGATGAAGATCCCCAGGACACGCCCTAGTCCTCTGAATGCGGTCCTTGCATGCGCAAGTACCGCATTCAGAGGACTAAACGCGGCGTCAGTAGGCCACCGCCCCTTCCGGCATCGGCTCGAACCGGGCATGCCTGCGGGTGAACGTCGCCGTGCCCGAGGTCAGCGAACGCAGGTCGATCGCGTAGCGCAGGAGCTCGACCGCGGGGACCTCGGCGCGGATGACCGTGCGTCCGCCTTCACCTGATTCGGTACCTAGCACGCGGCCGCGCCGGGACGAGAGATCGCCCAGCACGGTGCCCAGATGCTCGTCCGGAAGCCGTATCGCCACCTCTTCGAGCGGTTCGAGCAGCGCGATCTTGCCCGCCGCGGCGGCCTCCTTCAGCGCCAGCGCGCCCGCCGTCTGGAACGCGGCGTCCGACGAGTCGACGCTGTGCGCCTTGCCGTCGACGAGGGTCACCCGGATGTCGATCAGCGGATGGCCGTCGACGATCCCTCGCTGAGCTTGGGCCCGGACCCCTTTTTCGACGCTCGGGATGAACTGGTGCGGCACCGAGCCGCCGACGACCTTGTCCACGAACTCGAAGCCCGACCCCCTCGGCAGCGGCTGGACCTCGATGTCGCAGACGGCGAACTGGCCATGCCCGCCGGACTGCTTGACGTGCCGTCCGTGCCCGCGGCCCGGACCGGCGAAGGTCGAACGCAGGCTGATGCGGACGGGCTCGGTGTCCACGTCGGCGCCTCCCGCGCGCAACCGCGACAGCACGACGTCGGCGTGGGCCTCGCCCATGCACCACAGCACGAGCTGGTTCGTCTCGGCGTTGCGGTCCAGCCGGAGCGTCGGATCACCCGCGACGAGCCGGGAAAGGTTGCGCGCCAAAGTGTCTTCGTCGCTGCGGGTCTTCGCGACGACGGCGACCGGCAGCAGCGGTTCCGGCATCGCCCAGGGCTTCATGATCAGCGGATCGTCCGGTGAGGAAACGGTGTCGCCCGTTTCCGCCGAGCCGACCTTGGTGAGCGCGCACAGGTCGCCCGCGACGCAATACGGGACTTCGCGCAGGTTCGCTCCGAGCGGCGAGTACAGATGCGCGACCCGTTCGTCGGCGTCGTGATCCTCGTGCCCTCGTTCGGCGAGCCCGTGGCCCGAGACGTGCACCGGCCGTTCGGGGCGAAGCGTCCCGGAGAACACCCGCACCAACGACACCCTGCCGACGTAGGAGTCGACAGCGGTCCGGACCACCTCGGCCGCCAGCGGGCCGTCGGGATCGGCCCGGAGTCCGGCGTGCGGTTCGCCGGTGGGGGAGGTGACCTCCGGAGGGACGTGCTCCAGCGGCGAGGGGAAGGCGCGCACGATCCCGTCGAGGATTTCGGCGAGTCCCACCCCGGTGGTCGCGCACACGGGGATCACCGGATGGAAGGAGCCGCGGGCGACCGCGGTTTCGAGGTCGGCGATCAGCGTGTCCTCGGCGATCTCCTCGCCGGCGAGGTACCGGTCCATCAGGGACTCGTCCTCGCTCTCGGCGATGACCCCTTCGATAAGTTCGTTGCGGGCCTCGGTCATCCGGGCGAAATCGGCCTCGTCCGGATCGCCGACCTGGGGTGGGAAACCATTCGAATAGTCGAAGTAGCGGCGCGTGATGAGCCCGACGAGCCCATCACGCGCGGGCAGGTACAGCGGCAGGACTCCGGCGCCGAAAGCCTCCTGGCAGGCCGCGATTTCGCCTTCGGGGTCGGCGCGGTGATGGTCCAGCCGGGAGACGACCACCGCCCTCGGCATGCCGACGGCGGCGCATTCCTCCCAGACCGCGATCGTGGCCGCGTCGACGCCTTCCGCCGCGCAGACCACGAACAGCGCGGCGTCGGCGGCTCGAAGCCCGGCGCGCAGCTCGCCGACGAAATCGGCGTATCCGGGGGTGTCGATGAGGTTGATCTTGTGGCCCTGATGCAGCACCGGCGCGACCGAGAGGCCGACCGACCGCTGCTGCCGGACCGCCGCGGGGTCGTGGTCGCATACCGTGGTGCCCTCGACGACCGAGCCCGCCCGGGTCACCGTGCCGGACGCGGCGAGCAGCGCTTCGGCGAGTGTCGTCTTGCCTGATCCCGACGGGCCGACCAGGACGACGTTACGGACCTTCGCCGGGTCGTCCACAGCGACGGCGGCCCCGGAGTCCCCGTTCTTGCTCTGTTTGTCGGCCATGCCGGTCTCCTCACCACACGATGCCGCGTACAGATGTGTCCTCGATCACACACCCGCGACGGGCGTCGCGGCAAGGCGGCCGGCGAGGGAACCCCCTAATGTCGACGCGCCGTTATGCTCGATGGCGGACACCCGGAGGCGAATCCGACGGTGGGGGATGAGCGATGGAGCTCGACAGGCGAACGGTGTTGCGGCTGGCGGGGGCGGTCCCGGTGATGGCGGCGGTGCCCGCGGAGCTTCCCGGGGGCGGTGGTCCGTGGGAACGGTTGCGCGCCCGGTTGGCGGGTGAGCTGTTCCGGCCCGGCGACCCCGGGTACGACGAAAAGAGGCTCGGGTTCTTCAGCCTCTACGACCATCGGCTGCCCGCCGGTGTCGCGGTCTGCGCGAATGAGGACGACGTGCGGCACTGCGTCGATTTCGCGGCCAGGCAGCGGATTCCGATCGCGGCCCGCTCCGGTGGGCACAGTTACGCCGGCTATTCCATTGTGGACAAAGGGCTGGTCGTCGACCTGTCCCGGCTGAACACGGTCGAGATCCTGCCCGGCGGCCGCGCGGCGATCGGGGCGGGCGCGCGGCTCGGCCAGGTGTACGAGGTCTTGGCCGCGGCGGGTCGCGCGCTGCCCGCCGGCAGTTGTCCCCAGGTCGGAATCGCCGGGTTGACCCTCGGCGGCGGGATCGGCGTCTTGGCCCGTAAGTACGGGCTGACCTGCGACAATGTGGAATCTGTCCGCTTCGTCGGCGCGGACGGCGAGGTACGCCCGGTGTCGGAGGAGACCGCGCCGGACCTGCTGTGGGCGTTGCGTGGCGGTGGCGGCGGCAACTTCGGCATCGTCACGTCGTTCACCTTCCGCACGGCGGCGGCCAGGACGCTGACGAACTTCAACCTGGTCTTCCCTCCGGCCGCGCTGGCGGCCTTGGTCGCGGCCTGGCAGGAGTGGCAGCCCGCGATGCCGGACGAGTTGTGGTCGGGGATGGGCCTCGGCGCCGCGGCCGCGAACTGCGGTGGCTGTTTCGTGGGCTCCGCCGCGCAGGTGAACCCGTTGCTGGACGATCTGGTCCGCCGCGTCGGCATCCAGCCGCTCAAACGCGAAGTGGCCGAGCAAGGCCACTTGGCCACCATGCGGACCTACGCGCAGGAGTCCGCCTTCCCGGCCGCGGTCGCGCAGCGCGGGGAATATGTGGCCACTTCGCGGATGCTGACCCATCCGGTGCCCGACCCCGACGCGCTCGCGACGTTGCTGAGCAGCGATCCCCATCTGTACTCGATCGTGGACGCGTACGGCGGCGCGATCGCGCGGGTGCCGTCGAGCGAGTCGTGCTTCCCGCACCGGTCCGCGCTGGGCAGTGTCCAGATCATCCGTGGCCTGGAGGGCGGCGAGGCGTACGCGCGCCAGGTGATCGGCCGGGTCCGGGACGAACTCGGCCGCGAATACGGGCGGGCCGGGTACGTCAACTACATCGACCCAGAGATGCCCGAGTGGGCGAAGGCGTACTACGGCGACAGCCTGCCGCGCCTGCGCCGGGTGGCGCGGAAGTACGACCCGGACGGCCTCTTCGCCTTCACCCAGGGCCTGGCCCGCTAGCCCTGTTCCGCATTTGGTCCTCTGGATGCGGTAGTTGCACGCGCAACTACCGCATCCAGAGGACCAAACGCGGGCCAGATCACCCAGTGGACTGCTGAAATCGCCGCGAACTGGCCTGCTTCAGAGGTCCAAAACCGGCCTACGCTCGGAGGCGTCACCCCACCTCGTGCGCTTTCCGAAAGGTCCAGCAGTGTCTGACGACTCCACGAACACGGCCAGCACCTCGCTCACCGGCACGGCCCGGGTCAAGCGCGGGATGGCGGAGATGCTCAAGGGCGGTGTGATCATGGACGTGGTCACCGCCGAACAAGCGAAGATCGCCGAGGACGCCGGCGCTGTCGCCGTGATGGCGCTCGAGCGGGTTCCCGCGGACATCCGCGCGCAGGGCGGCGTCGCCCGGATGAGCGACCCGGACCTGATCGACGGCATCATCGAGGCCGTTTCGATCCCGGTCATGGCGAAGGCCCGCATCGGCCACTTCGTCGAGGCCCAGTTGCTTCAGTCGCTCGGCGTCGACTACATCGACGAGTCCGAGGTGCTCACCCCGGCCGACTACGAGAACCACATCGACAAGTGGGCCTTCACCGTGCCCTTCGTCTGTGGTGCGACCAACCTCGGCGAGGCGCTGCGCCGGATCAACGAGGGCGCGGCGATGATCCGCTCCAAGGGCGAGGCCGGCACCGGCGACGTCTCGAACGCGACCACGCACATGCGCAAGATCCGCGCGGAGCTGCGTCGCCTCTCCTCGCTGCCCGAGGACGAGCTTTACGTTGCGGCAAAGGAACTTCAGGCCCCGTACGACCTCGTCAAGGAGGTCGCGGAGAAGGGCAAGCTCCCCGTCGTGCTGTTCACCGCGGGCGGTATCGCGACCCCGGCCGACGCCGCGATGATGATGCAGCTCGGTGCCGAAGGCGTGTTCGTCGGCTCCGGCATCTTCAAGTCCGGCAACCCGGCGCAGCGCGCCGAGGCGATCGTCAAGGCCACCACTTTCTACGACGACCCGGACGTCATCGCGAAGGTGTCGCGCGGTCTCGGTGAAGCGATGGTCGGGATCAACGTGCCGTGGTCCAAAGATGCCGACACGACGGTCCGCACGGAGTTCACCAGTTTGTCCGAACGCGGCTGGTAGGAGTCGATGCAGTCATTTGAGATGCCCCGTGAACGGCTGTTCACGGGGCATCTCGTGGCTACTGGAACCATTAGTGGCTACGGCCGCAAGGGGACTGGGGTAGTGCCTGCTAGAACCGCCATGGCCCGCCTGGCTCCAAGTCGTCCGCAGCCATCAGCCAGTGGCTACCGCGAAGTACTCCGGATAGTGGTAGTAGCTGCCATCCGCTTGAACACCCATCAAATCCGCGTCAGGCACAAGTCTTCAGAGCGGTCGTAGTGTCATGCAGTCGCCACTCCAGGATCGGCTGCTGCGTGCGGGGGCGCCGTCTCGGCTCCGGCGAATGCGGACGTCGATTGGCCGGCCCCCGGCCCGGCGCATTGACCGTTAGAGTGCCCGCCCTGGCAGCACCACCACTCGCTGGATCACGTTTCCGAGCAGGACAGTGGTGCTGGCCCGACGGCGGTGCTGAGCAGGTTGCGGAGTGGGTCGACGGTCGGGGCGAGACGGTAGGCAGCGAGTGAGTTGCCCCGTCAGCGTCGGGTCGACCGTGTTCAGCCCTGGTTCCTGTAGGGGCCCATTCAGGAGAGGGCTACATTGGGCTGAACTGCGAAAACTTGCTCGCCTCGCACTCGGTGCACCGCGTCGTCCCTCGGAGAGCCGGAGAAGCGCATCCAGCAATGCCATAAGCACACGCAGATGGGCCCAGGCTTCGTTGGCGGCCCGATGCGACTGCTGTCGGCCGCTCAGGCCACCGAGAAACCTTGTGGCGTCGGTGCTATCGCCTTGGAGTGCGTCGAGGTATCGATGAGTCATCCGCGTAGCCGTAGCGACAAGCGGGTGAGCGCCTCGTGCGTGATTCCACTCAGTCGTCGTCCGGCCGGAGCAGTCGCGCAGCCACGAGGAGATCTGGCACTGACTGGGCGTCGTCGCCGAACTGGTCCAGCCGTTTCGGTCGGCTGACGCGTGGTGTCGTTGCTCCCTGCGAGTGCACACATCCGCTGGAGCACTGGGCGGGTGACACTCTGATGCCCGGAGGAAAGCGTCGAGGCAAGGGGCTGAACTCTGCGGCCGGGAGTGGCCGCGGCGTAGGCGGAGCAGCTCGGGCTGGCTCTAGGCAGTCGCCTGACTCCAGTTTCTGGATCTATACGGCCAGCCGGAAGGTTGGGCTGTCGGGACTATCGACGATTCCATGCCATCTGGGCCCGGAATCTCTTGCACGACTGCTGCTCCCCGGCGCGGACCGTATAACGCCGTATTCGAGCCTGCATCGTGCTAGTCGCTTTCGGGGACCGTTTCTGTGACCGCGGCGGATTCGTTGCCCGGGCACTTGCTAGAAGAACTGGACCATTTGGTTCGATGGGTGCCATGCCTACCGCATCCGCACCGCCTGACCCTTGGTACGCGTCCGGCACGTTCTGGGCGATCATCGGTGTCGCCGTGGCGGTCATCTTCGGCATCGGTGCGATCGTGGCGGCATACGGATCGCAGAACCCGCGCCGCCGGCTGAATGTCTTCGTCTCCAGCTCCACGCCGCTGGTGCACGAGAAGGGTCAGCAGCTCGCGCTTGAAGTCATGTCGAACGGGGATCTGCTCGAAAATCCGCACCTGGTCACCGTCGAAATCGTCGTGCGCGGCCGCCGGGATATCAGGAAGGACGCGTTTGACGGCCCCATCGAATTGATGTTCGGTGCCCGCATCGTGGGCGTGCTGGAAGCCAGCGCCACCAGCAGGGTGCCAGGCACCCCCGAACCGGTGTGGAACCGTACCGGGGACGACGTTTTGCTGATCGAACCCGCCCTGCTTCGGCGAGACCACAAACTGGCCTACACCGTCCTCGTGGACGGCCCGCACCCGCCAGACTTCCAGGCCATCGTGCCGATCGAGGTAGACGTTCGCATGGAGTCGCCCGTCCCACCTGATCCTCGGATCCGCAGAAACCTGGTCCTGATCGGGATACTCTTCACACTCGGATCAACCCTGTCGGTATTGCAGAAGGTTGTGCCAATCCCGGGTCCCGATTTCGGCCTGGTGTTCGTGGGAGCTGCCGCAACGCACACGGGCTTCGCGTTTGGTTCGAGACCGTCTCGCCGGGGGTAGCTTCCCGAGTCGCGGGCGCTAGCAAGTCAGGCCTTTTCGTCCGGTCCGGTCGTCGCGGCCGGGACGATCAGCCCAGGCGCTCGCAACAGTCGCAACACCGGCTCGTTGATACCGCGATCGCGATCCCGATCGCGGCCTGGACACCGGGTCGAGCGCTGCCAAGGCGATCGCGCGCTGCCAGCACGGGTTGTACTTGATCATCGCCGTGTCCCACGCGTCGTCCAGCGCCGGCTGATAACGATCACCTAGCTTGACGCGCCATCTTCAAAGCTCGACATCCGACTTGGTCGAGCACCTGGTCGGCGACATCGCCCTGATCAGATCCGCTGGCTTCTGCCGTCTAACCCGTGACCCAAGTCTGCGCCACGTGTAAAAAGGCGTCGTTGTCAGACTGAGTGCCGATCGTGACACGCACGCCTTGGTCGGCAACGTCGAGCACACGCACACCCATGTCGCGACAGTGCGTGGTGAATCGGTGGGAGTCGTCGGCCAACGGCAGCCACACATAGTTGCCGTGGGAGTTTGCTGGTGCGAAACCGATCCGATGTAGCTCTGCAATCACCCGAGCACGTTCATCGGCGATGCGGCCTACGTTCTCCCGCATCGCAGCCTGGTCTTCCAGGGCAGAGACAGCCCCGACCTGGGCATCGGCAGCGATCTCTCGCGGCACCGCCGCCTCATTGACGGACCGTGCAAGCGCAACTGGTGCGATGCCGTACCCGATCCGGGCGCCGGCGAGACCGTATGCCTTCGAGAATGTTCGGGTCACGACGATGTTCTCTCGGCCTGCGTCCCACCGCGTCTTTGCCAATTCGGCTCCATCGACCACCAGTGGGTCAGTGGCGAATTCAATGTACGCCTCGTCGAGGACGACGGTGATCTCATCGGAGACGTAGTTGAGGAACGTACTCAGCTGGTCCCCACGGGCGATCGCTCCGGTGGGATTGTGTGGGTTAACAACGATGATCATCCGTGTGGAAGGGGATACGGCGTTGAGCATCGCCTCCAGGTCGAGTACCTCGCCACCAGCGTGCGGCACCGGATGTGCCCGAATGCCAGCTTGCCGGGCGAAGACATCGAAGGCGGCGAACGCCGGCGTCGTCCACAGCACGGTGTCGTCCGGACGTGTGCATACCACGCGCATCAATCGCTGCAGAATCGACGATGATCCAGCGCCGAGCATGATGTGTTCGGGCTTGATCTGGAGGTTCTTGGCCAGCGAGGCGATCAGGTCCGTCGATGCCGGGTCTGGATACCGGTGAAGCTGAGCCAGGTCGGCGATGGCCGCGCGGACGGAGGCGGGAGGTGGGTACGGCAGTTCGTTGGCGGCGAGTTCAGTGAGCTCGTTGATCCGACTTGGGCTGCCGACGGACGGAATGCTGGTGCTAGTGCTTGTCGACATGCCACACCGCCGTGCTCCAGGAGGCCGCTTTGAGCTGTTCGTGGTATCGGCCGTTTCGGTAGTAGTTCTGGACCTGGGCTGCACGGGCTTCGGCAAGGGTGTTGAGGCGGGGAAGCCGTTCGATGTCAGAGTCGAAGTATGGGTCAGTGCTGGACTCGACGATCATGGCGACCTCGGCTCCCAGGTTCACGCGAACGTGCGGCACGCCCTTCCCGATCATCATGATCGAGTGAGGAGAGTGGAGATATGTGTGCTCCAGCTGCGGTCCGACCAGCGAGGCAACGAGGCCGTAGACCACGAAGGCTGTGCTCTCCGAACGCAGGCGCAGTACCGGTCGAGTGTGGTGGTCGCCCGGCATGCGTACGATTCCAGACGACAAGGACTCGACCGGCGCGATCCCGGAGTGCACGGCGGGGACACGCTGGTGACGCTGCGGAACGGCAGCGTAGTCGGCGACCGAGTTCGTGCTATGTAGTTGATGCTGAATGCTGCGAGTCATGACTGCTCCTACCGGATTTCAGGCGCTGATGCTGGGCACACGGGTAGAGAGGCTGGGCTCGTGGAGTTCTCGGGTACACGTGATGCGGGTGCCGAAGCGGCCGATGTTGCCGAGGAGGCTGATCCAGTCGGTGTCGCTGTGGGGCACGCCGAGCCCGTCGGCGCCGCCTGGTGCGATCGCCATGCCGGTGTCACCAATGGCTAGTAGAACCACAGAGGTGGCGACGGTGGCCAGAAGTACTACGCTGGCGAGGATCTTGGTCAGCTGAGTCATCATTCGTCCTTGTCGTTGGGTGGCGGGGCGGTGGCCTGATACGACGTTTCCGCTGGCTCCCTTTCGGTTATCGCATGAAAGTCACAGTCCGGAACGTGGAGTCGGGAGACTGTGGCCCTTGGATGGTTTACGTTGTATGCCGCGATGAGCTGCCTGTATCTGGCAGCGATGATCTGGCCGGTAGGCCCACGCTGTGGGCTGTCGAGCCCGCGACAGACCAGCCGGTAGACCTGGTCGGTGATGGACGGCGTCGCGCTGGCGAAACGGCGTTGCGCGTTCAGGCAGTGGCCCAGCATGCGGCTCTCATGTTTGTCGCCGCCGTCGGCGCGCGGTCGAGCCGGATAGCGGTCTCCGTAACCCTGGAATCCCAGTTCTACGCTCAGCAGTCGAGGCAGGAACCAGCTAGTCACGACGTTCTGCCCACTGAGTCGCGCTGGTTTGGTGCTGCGATAGCCGTCGAAGGCGGCAGCGAGGTCGGCCAGTTCGGTTTCGCTGAAACTGCTCATTCCCGGACGGGCACCCGCTCCGCGGGCTCGGTTGTCCAGCTGCGCGCGATCGGGCAGAAGGGCTGTGTTGCCAGACAGTACTGATTGCGCGATATCCCAGACATTGTATGACCAGAACCAGAACTGCGCCCGTGCGAGGACGTCGTCGACGATCATGTGCTCTGCGGGGACAGTCAGATAGGCCGCGTGGTCGAGGAATCGTTGCCGTGGAGGCATTGTCATCGGCCCGCCCTGGTCGTGCACGATCCGTAGGTAGCTTTGGACAAAGTGAACTTGGAGCGCTTGACTCCCCTGAGCGTGGCGGAAAGATGCATAGGCGAGATGGCGGAGATGCTTAGACCACGTGATCGGTGACCGGCGACGTCTCCGGTCGGGTGGGCGAGGTGGGGCTGAATCGGTCGGTGAGTTGGTGAGCACTGGAGGGCTCCCGAGGCCGGAGGGTGATGGACAGCTCAACGAGTTTGTTGATGCTGCACAGGTCAGGTGGGGCAGTGGGACCGGTGATTGTCCGGACCCACTGCCCCTGGGAGGGTGAGCTAGAGGTTTAGATCAGCTCGGTGTCTCGGCTCAGCACCACGGGACGTAACCAGTGCCGCCGCCGCCGGGGCCGGTGCCTTGGCGGACTTCCCACAGGTCGCTGCGCATCCAGCCGCTTCGCCAGCCGCCCGAGGTGTACAGGCTCATCCAGCCCCACGTGTAGCCGCGGTGCGGGATCTTGCAGCCGACGTAGGCGGTCGAGCTGCGGTAGCCGTAGGCCAGGACACGACCACTCGGGACCGACGCGCGCAGCCGGGCACCGTTGGCGGTGATGTCGACGTAGGAGCCGCCCTGCGCCTGCACTCCGCCCGCGGACCGCATGGCCTGGTTGTCGCCGCGGCGGTGCGCCAGACCCGACCACGGGTCGGACTGCAGGCCGCGGACTTCCGTCCCGTCCGGCGCGATCGCGGGAACGTCGCTTCCCGCGAGGCCGCCGGGGACGGGGCCGACGTCCGCGTCCGGGGCGAGCTTCAGTCTGGCGTGCGCGGAGCCCGGCTCCCAGTTGCCGTCGATGCTGATGGTCCCGGCGGGTGCGGCGCTGGCGGTGCTCGTGGTCACGGCGGCCCCGCCCACGACGAGTGTGCCGAGCGCGAGCGCGGTCAGCGCGATCCGCCCGCGGCCGGTTGTGGTAGTCGTCGAGTTCACGTTTCTCCTCCAAGGTGCGGCGACAGCCGCGTCGTCGTTCATTCACTGCTGGGATTGAGGGAAAACCTGGTGTTTCCCCTCGGGTTGTTGTCCGTTCCGGACGGTCGGCACGCCTGTGAGGTGGACGAGCCTGTCCGCGGAACGGGAGAGGGGGGCCGGGGCAGCGCTGGCGGGCGCTGCCCCGGCGGGTATTACCCGGTCACCGCGTGGTGGCCCGGTCGCGGCGGGACCGGTGTGGCGTCCTTCTCCGGTGTCTTGCCCGTTCCCGGCTTGCCGGTTCCGGGCTTGCCGGCTCCCTGCGTCGGGGTAGCGGGCTTGCCGGTAGGTTTGCCCGTGGGGGCCGGCGTGCCGGTCGGGTTGGGCTTGCCAGTTGGCGGCTGTGTGGTCGGCGGGGTCGTCGCCTTGTCACAGCTCACTCCGGCGGCGGCCACGGTCTGGCTCTTCGTGCCCTTGGCGTCGGTGATGGTGACGGTGACGCCGACGACGCTGGGACCGCCGCCCTTCCCCGGGACGACCTGGAAGAACTTGGTGTTCTGGGCGCTGCCGGAGAAGGTGACCTTGGTGACCCCTTGCTCGCAGGTCGCGGTGACCGAGCCGAGTGCCTTGCCGCCGACGGTCAAGCTGCCGACGGTCGCCTTGGCGTAGCCGGGCCGGGTCTCAGTCGAGATTCCCGACGCGGCAAACGACATCCCGGAGAGGGAGCCGCTGTTGGCGGCCTTGTTCTCATTTCCGGTGGCCCTGACACCGAACGCGGTGGACCCCGCTGCCGCGGCGGGCGGTGCTGTGGTGGAGGCGGTGACGCCGATGACACCTGCGGCGAGGATGCCGCCGATACCGGCGGTCACGAGCGTCCGGCGGGTGGCAGGTCGATCGAGTGTGTGGACCACGTGGTCCCCCCTTGACTGAGTGAAGTGAATGCGGGTGGTCACGTGATCTCCACGAGGCTGCCCAGGGGCACGATTCGGGAGATCACGTCGAGTGCGTCGGCGGGAACGCGGACGCAGCCGTCTGAGGAGGCCCGCCCGAAAACCGCTGGGGTGGGCCAGGAATGGATGCCGACAGTCCCTGGGCCGCCGCCATAGCTGGAGTAGGTGTCCGAATGCGACCCGAGCGGCAGGACGACACGGCTGAACGCTTTCGGGCTGGTGTCCAAAATGGACGAGAGGATGAAGGTTCGGCCCGCCGGGGTGATCGCGCCCGGCTTGCCGATGCCGACCGTCCAGACCCCGATATGGCGGTCCTGCTCGAACAGCGTCAGGGTGAAGCGGGCGCGGTCGACGACGAGGCGGTGCTTGCTCCGTTCGACGGTGACGTCCGGGTCGTCGAGGTACACCCAGCCGGTGGATCCGTTGGGACGGCTGGGAAGCAGGACCTGCGCCCAGCTGGGTTCCTCCGTGATCACGGGGACCTTTGTTTCGGTCCTCAGCTCGCCGAACGTCTGCTGCGCGGGGAGTGCTGCGATCGGCGGCCCGCCGGGCTGCGCATACACCGCGATCGTGGCGGTGGGGTGGATGATCCGGCCCGAGGTGCGCGCAGTGGGCGCGGGGTCCTGTGGTGCGCCAGTAATAGTGGTGAAGGTCGTAGCGTGGGGGAGTTCGGCGAGGCTCTGTGCGTTCATCTCCTGCGGCGCCACGATCTGTTCGCTGGCTAATGAGTGCGGAGCGTTGGGCAAGGTGGTGATCATCGCCGTCGGCTCGCCGGAGCTGATGATGATCGCGGCTGCCAGCGCGATGGCGGCGGCGGCCAGCCCCGCGATCGCGGCCAGTCCGGTCCGGCGGTTCCGCGCGCGTGAGGGCGGCTCCGTCGAGCCGCGCCGTCCCAATGGGGTGTTCGGGCCGAGCGAGGCGTCCTGCTCGTGTCCGGACTGATTCGGTCGCTGGGTCTGGTCGCCGTCTTTGTCCATCGGAGCCTCCTTTCCGTGGGGTTACTGGGATGTGGCCGGGGTGCCGTGGCGGGCCGTTCCTGCGCGGAGCGCCGCCACGGCACGATCCGGGCTACTTGCTGAGTGCGGCGGGGAAGCCGGCGGCCGGTGTGCCGACGCCGGTCAGCGGGTCCCAGCCGGGGCCGCTCTGCAGCGACTGGGGCTTCTGGTCGAAGTCCACGAGGTAGCTGCCCTGTCCCGGGGGAACCGAGACTCCGCCGTAGGAGCCCAGCCGATCGGTCCAGACCCCGCCGTCGCGGTGCTTGACGTCCGAGATCGCCGGCGTTCCCGCGAGGTCGTAGATCGCGGGGTTGACGAACCCGAGCCGATCGATGCCCGCGGCCTGCGCGGAGGTGGCGATCATGCCCGCCAGCAGCGGCGAGGCGAGGCTCGTACCTCCCGATGCGTATTCGAAATAGCCGTGACCGGGAACGGTGTGGCCCACGGCGAAGCCGGTGTAGGCATCGGCCAAGGCGGCGATGTCGGGAACCGCTCGGCGGGTGCTGGACACCTTGCCCGCCTGGTATTCCGGGCGCTCGAATACCTGTGACACGCCACCGCCGGCACCGCCCGCGAACGGCCCGTCCCTGTCCTGGGTCGGGACATAGCGGTCACCGGACTGGACCAGCCCGGTGGAGGTCCAGCCGGTGTCCCAGAGTTTCTTGCCCGCGCCGTCGATCGCGGCCGAGGTGCCGCCGACGGCGGTGACCCACGGGTGAGAGCTCGGGAAGGTCGCCGACTGCTTTCCGCCGGTCACACCGGACAGGTCGCCCGCGTCGCCGGAGGAGAACAAGATCGACTGACCCTGGATGGCGGCCTGGACACCGATGGAATCCATCAACTGCCGGGCCGCGGGCGACGCGGTCGTCTCGTCGCCGTTGTAGCCCCAACTGTTGGTGATGATCCCGACTTCGTTGTCCGCGACGGCCTTGTTGAGCGCGGTGTAGAGACCGCGGCAGTCCCGCCCGGCGTAGTAGGTGATCTTCGCCGCCGGGGCGATGGTGTGCGCGGCCTGCACGTCGAGGGCTTGTTCACTTGCCCACCCGTCGGGCTCGCAGGCGGGGTCCGGGTTGAATCCGCCGTCGGGCAGCTTCACGGTGTACTGGCCGGGAGCCAGTGGCGGCGAGCCGAATTTCGCGGCCGCGCGGTTGGCGTCGGCGAAGGTGCGGTCGCCGTTGTAGGCGGCGACGATGCCGATGTTGGTTCCCGCCCCGGTCTGCGTGGCTGTCAGTCCGTACAGTCCCCGCGTCTGCGCCGTGTTGTAGCCGCAGATTTCGTTGGACTGATCGGGATACTTGCGGGGCACGCCGGTGTTGACGGTCTGGCCCCAGTACGTCGCGCAGCCCGTTCCGTCCGCGGCCTGTGCCTGTGCCGCAGGCGCGCGGCGATCCACCCGCTGTGGAGTGATGGTCTTCTCGGAGTCGTCCAGTCCGACCACTGCGGTCACCGCATCACGAAGGGAGGCGGGCAGGGTGATCGCGGACTCCGGGGCGACCAGGTTCTCGACCTTGCCGTGCTTTCCGCGGTGCTGGTAGGTGGAAAGCTTGGCGCCGAAGGCTTTTTCCAAGGTGGAGTTGTCGGCGACCGCCTCGATGATGTGCCGGTTCGCCGACACCTCGGTGATGCGGACGCCCTGCTTCTGCAGCCAGCCGCGGACCTTGTCGACGGTGTCGTTGGTCGCGGCGAACCGGTGGGTGAACTGGCCGGCCGTTAAGACCTTGCGGTAGTGCGGTGAGCCGGGCGTGCTGATCGCCTTCGCCAGCTGCTCGGCGCCGGCCCGATCTCGCAGGGCCAGCGCGACCTGGATGCGACGCTGGGCGCCGCCATCGGTGCCGCCGATCTTGGCAGCCGGTGTGGCCCAGGCCGGTGTGCTGCTCGCGACGGCGACCCGCTCTCCGTCCTGCCCGGTCACGGCGATCGCGGGCGTGGCGGCCGAGATCGCGGCGAGTGCCGCGCATCCGGCAATTGCGCCGGCTGCGCGAGATGGTCGTACTGACATGGGTGATGCCCCCGTTTTGGTTGGCGTATGTGATAGATCGGAGTCGCTCGCGTATCGGCGGACCATTGACCGGATCACCAAACGTCAGTAAGGCGCATTGGTGATCAAGAAGGAGTTATCTCGGCATGATCGTTGCGGACCGCTTGCGGTTCCGATGTGGCTCCAGCAATTTCCGCTGGCCTGTGAGCTGTGATTTCTGGCTCGGGATCAACTTTGCACAACAGGTAAACGGTCTGTCAACTGGTTGTCGTGCCGATTTTACAATCGTCTTTTTGGGTTTGTTTTTGTGCAGCTTTTATTGCCCGTGAGCCCAAGGGGCTGCAAACGGGCTGCATATTTACTGATTAGCTTTTTGTACTATTACTGAGGTGTCGTTGGCTCCACTTTTTCCGCGACGAACGGGAGTCCTGAGCCGCATACGGTCGCGTTGGTCATCGGGTCGAAGGTGTAACCGACGATGCGGACGTGTTCTTGCGTCGGGCCGCCTTCGAACACCGCTCGTTCATGGTCCGTCGCGACTTGACCGACAAGACGAAGCATTTGGCCGTGATCGGTCATCATCGTCGCGCATCCGACATGGTCGGTACGCCACGTCGCGGTGCCCTCGACGACGATCTGGGGGCCGGGCTTGCCAGGCAGTGCCGGATGTACCCGGTCGGTGACCGGTGGTGAGAGCGGTGCCGGAGGGCTGTGGCTGCAGGCGGTCACCGATATCGCGGCCACGGCAAGCATGACGGCATGGCCACATCTGCCTTTCCAGAGTTTCATGATGGCCGGTCGCGCCGATGGTCGCGCGCCGCCTGGACAACGGCCTCCGCTACCAGGATCAACGAGTTCGGTTCCGGCATCCGGGACATCAGCGGGGCCAATAGGTCATGTGCGCGTGCTGTGCTGAACTTGCGGCCCATAAGCCATACTTCTCTGAGCTGGGTGCCGCAGCGCCGGACTGCGTAGATCTCTCCGGTGCGCGCGAGGTGTCCCACCAGCCAGCATCCGGCGCGAGCGAGAGGTTGCGCGGTCGGATCGTCGCCATCGCGTCGCCACAGGTCCCCGAAGTCCTCACCTCCGATGGTGCCCGCGAGCCCGTCCGGGTCCGCGTCGCGCCGGGTATCGATCAGGAACGACGAGACATCATCGAAGACGGACACCCCAGCTGGTACTGCCGGTGAGCGGGTCCAGCCGGCGGCGGCCTCGGCGAGCAGTCCCTCCTGGGGCTGCATGGCGATCACGAATGATCGAAGGTTCACTTTCAACGCCACGACTTCTGCGTGGATTCGGTTCGCGTCGAGATAGCGGGTACGTGCGCTCTCGGATTTGGCCCGCAGTTCAGCGCGGCGAATGCGCGCGAACCACGATGACCCGGTGTCCGCCAGCAAACGGCGCAGCCGTGCGTACTCAGCCATCTCGCTGGCGACTTTGCCGGCAGTCCTGCGTTCGAGGTCGCGGAGATGGGCCTCCGTTCGCAGGACATCGACCGCGATGTCACCGCTGGACTGACGTTGCTCGAGAAGCACCTCTGCGACTTCGTCGGGCACGGCTGTGGTGCGCTCTCCGAGGTGTAATACGAGGCCGCGATCGTCTGGAGCGCTTTCCCACCACGGTCCGGCCAGGGCCTTGGATGTTGGTCTGGTCACGCCGTGGCCGCCATCGACTGCGTGACGGGCTGCGGGAGTTCTGGCGATGTGGGTGGTGAGATGGACTCGAACCAGTAAGCGGTCGTATCGTGGTCGATCGAGTACGTCGCGAACGCGTGGTAGCGGGCTTTGTGCATCGCGGTGATCAGTTCGCCATTGGTAGTGGTGCGCAAAAATCCCGTGAAAAGCGGGGTAGCGTGCGGATCGCGGGGTTGTTGAGCGACGTGCGTCCAGCCCGATTCCTCGTCTCGGACGAGGACCAGGAGCCGGGGGATGGGCATGCCGGAGTCGGTCATGAAGTGCCTCCTTGAAGATTCGTGCTGTGTGATGTCGCGGTCGTGTGAGGATTTGCGACGATCGTTGCGGTGATGAGCGACCCGCTGGGCAAGGTCGGTGAGGTACGAGCGGCTTAATGCAATGCTGGAGACGAGTCCGCCGATTTCAGGCTGAGGTAAGGTGTCCCGGCTTCCAGGCGCATACTGTTGGTCTGGTCAGAGCGGAGGAGTCCTGCGGCATCCGGCTCGACGCGTTGGGCACCTCGCCGTGAGAGGCTGCGCCGGCTCCGCGCTTGGGGCGGGTGATCGGGGTTGCTGTTCGATCCGGCCTGGCGGGTGCGAGCCTGTAGAGCTCAATCGAGTGCATGTCTTCCCCTGGAGCAATGCTGGTCGTGGTCAGCCTGTGTCGGGCTCGACGATGTGAGTCAGGCCTTGATCGAGCAGGTGCAGATAAGGGTGCGGGGCCGTGGCCCTCACTGCGCACCCCGCGGATTCTCGGTCTAGAAGGTGGGCGGGCGCTACCGCAGTCGAGGGTGGCAGCGCCCGCCCGGCAGGTGCCGTAGTGGAGCTTGCGTACGGCACGAAGGTGTATCCGTTTCATGTGTTCCGGGCACCGAATCCAGTGCGTCGACTGCCGCGTCCTGGGAAGCCGGGCGCAGGCCTGTCACGATCACCGTCAGGTGCCTGCTAGCGGCGTGCTCGCTGAGGCCGGTCAACACGTCACGCCGCGACGCCACGATCGTGTTAGCGCCGTGCGCGATCCCCGTCCGCGTGTTCACCGGCCCCAGCCCCTCCTGTTGATCCCCTATCCCCGCAGGCGGTGGACCTGCATCGATGCCATCCGGGTCAGCAACGTTGCCCCGCTACCAGTGCCGCGTCGGTGTTCCGGGCGGCTTCGACGTTGACGAGCATATGGAGTCACCCACGAAAGTCAACTGAAGCGCCTGTCTCGTGCCTCGATCTGCCTCTGGCGTGTTGACCAGATTTTGACAAACTCAGCGCCCGTTCAGGCGTATGCGCAGGTCAGAGGAGTGCCCGCGGCGCTTTTTGTTTCACTCAAGCTCGACACAAGTTTCTCCGCCATGGTCGCCTCAGTTACCATCTGCACCTGCAGACGCCGCGGGTGGAGCCGCTAGCGTCCGCTACTGGGGAGAACACCGGCGCCGCAAGGTGCCGCGTCTAACAGGCTGGAGCTGAAGCACGGTGTCGGACGAGGATCGGGGAGACCCGCGCGGCAGTCTCGCGCAAAAGTTGCAATACATGCGCTTCACGCAACGAGGACTGGGCAACAGAATGCTCGGCTTCGAGGAGATCGCCGACACCGTCACCCGTGTGACCGGCCGTCGGTGCGGTCCGACGTATATCGAAAAGCTGTTCACGGGGCAGCTGGACAGGCATCCGGACGACGAACGGCTGGAAGCGATCCTGACGCAGTTCGGCAAATCACTCGCCGACCTGGAGGACCGCGGGGATCCACACGGGAAGTTCGGGCAACGGCTCCAGCATCTGCGATACCGGTACGGACAGGAACGACTCAACGGCAAGCCTCCGACACTCGAGCAGATCGCAGAGCATGTCCGCACCTACACGGGTCGAAGCTGCACATACAAGTACATCGCCCAGTTGCTCAACGATCGCGATTCCCAGGGACTCGCGAGGGACAAGATCGAAGCCCTGGCGGACTTTTTCGATGTGTCACCGGCGTTCTTCTTCGATGACGAGAAGTCGCGCGCCGACCAGCAAAAGCTGGAAGCTCAGGGCGCCTTCATCGCCGCCCTGAGTGAACTACGGGAGGTCGGCGGAGACTTCCAGGCCGCTTTCCGGCAGCTCAAACCGGGGCAAGCGATGGACTCTGAACACCTGCTGCAGTTGGCGGCAGAAATCCGGGCCTCCGTTGAAGCACTACGGGAGCACGCCACCGAGTCCTAGAATC
Source organism: Amycolatopsis sp. NPDC043885 (assembly GCF_056435685.1). Lineage (NCBI taxonomy): Bacteria > Bacillati > Actinomycetota > Actinomycetes > Pseudonocardiales > Pseudonocardiaceae > Amycolatopsis > Amycolatopsis sp. NPDC043885. The sequence continues at coordinate 395,183 of NZ_JBWKEA010000005.1, read as the reverse complement.
AATGAGACGAGCCGGGTGTAACGGCAGTTCCCGCGGTTTCGGTGGCCGGGCCGCTCATAGTCGGTGTGACTTCACATCGGCCATCATGGCCTTGGTGGCCGTGCCGACCAGCGGAGTGCGGTAAGCGCGTGCAACCCTGAGCTGGAACAGGATTTCCTCGGCTCTGCCGTCCGGTTCCGCGATCCGGCTGTCGGGATCCAGTGGCCCGGCGGGGAACCCGTTGGTCTTGGCGGCGATCGCGGCCCGCAGTTGTGCTGCCTCGATCGCCGCTGCCCGCTTTTCCGGGCTCAGCCGCTCAGCGTCGACGATGCGCGTGGCGGCCGCGGTCGCAGCGGGGTTCATCCAGGCCGTGAGGGACCGTTGCGCGTCCCGGTTCTCCACCAGGTACCGGGTGATCCGGAAGGCTGTGCCGTCGCCGGTGTCCCGGTCGGTGAGCTGGCGATCGACCTGGGGAACGGCTGTCACGAGCGTGGCGTGCAATCCCGCCAGCTCGCGTTCGAATGACCGCCGCCGCAGCTGTACCCATGCCGCCGAGAGGTGAGGGCCCAGGTCGGGCAGGAACCATCCGACGGTGTACAGGATCGACCCCACACCGAGTGCGGCGACCGTGATCGGTTCCCACGCCGCTCCGGAGATGCCGAACAGCAGCGGGGCGAGGATGTCCGCGACGCGGCCGACAATGTAGATCAGCTGCAGCAGCGTCGCGGCGATGATGACACGGAAGGCGCGCCGGACCCACATGGTCGGCGCGGCGCGGATCGCGCGCCGGGCGAGGCGGCGGACGTCGTACTGCCCGACGGCGAACGCCGAGATGTACACGGCGAGATAGGCGGGGGAGGACATGGCGCGGGAGACGGCGAATGCGGCGCGATCGTCGGTGTATGTGGCGTTGAACAGCACCACCATGGTGATCACGACGGCGGTGACCAGGGCGAGCCGTGGCGTCACCCGGCGCCAGGCTTCCTTGCGATCGTAGCCGTAGTGCAGGAGGACGACGGTGTTGCAGGCGATGATCGCGATCACCGAGATCTGCGCCAGGAGGCCGCCGAGCGAGCTGATCCCGACGGTCTCCGCGATGGGGTGCCACAGCCACGGCGTGACCAGCCCCCACCCGAGAACGATGAAGCAGAAGATCCCGCAGAGGCCGATGTTGGCGAGGTTGGGGACCGCGACGGCCTTACGGATGCGGTAGAGCAGGGCGAGGAAGGCGATTCCCGCGCACAGCGGGTACACGATGGTGGTCACTGGGTCTGGTCAGCTCCGAGGCGCGAACAGCGCGGACAGTCGCGCGGCGAGGTCGAGGATTTCCTGGTCGCCGCTGATCCGGCGCGTCAAGTCCGCTGTCCAGCGGGTCCGGCTCGCGAGCACGGTTCCCAGGTACTCGGCCTGCCACTCCGCGGGTGAATCCGAATGGTCTCGGCCGAGCACGCCTTGGACCATGCTCGGGCTGAGCGAGGGCCACAGCGTCTTGATCGCGGTGAGGTCGACCACAGGGCCTGCTTGATGCTCGCAGATGGCATGTCCGAGTTCGTGCCGGACGATGGCCGCTTGGTAGTCGGGCGCCGCCCGCTTCTCGAACGCGATGTAGTCGACGCCGGCCGTGGTCGACAGCCACATCCCGGTGACCTGGTCGGGCAATTCCATTGGCACGAGCCGGGTTTCGCGTCCTCGTGCCTCGCCCACCCGCTCGCACAGTTCGGGCAGACGGATCTTCGTGAACCTCGGCAGTCGGAGACGCGCCAGCCGCTCGCGCGCGTCCTCGCGCAGGCCGTCTCCTGCGGTGCCTGCCCCGGTGTCGTGCTCCATGACTCTCCAGCGATAGAAATCCGTCACGACCGAGGGGAGCCGCCGTCGTGGTTGTTGGCTTTTTGTGCCGCTGTCACCAATTTCTGCAGCTGCCGCAAAATGCCGCCCATGTCCTGTGGGGACGGGGGTTCCGAATCCGCTCGAAACACGACTGAGGACACGCCGAGTTCTTCCTTGGCCTCGAGATTCTGCCTTAGGGCGTCGAACTCGCTGTTGACCTGGTCGAACACCGCTTCATCGAGTAGATAGGCCACGCGTTCGACACCGAGTCCGGCGGTGAGCTTGACCAGGGTGTCCAGGCTCGGGTTGGCGGTGCCCGCCTCGATTTCGCCGAGTGCGCGCCTCGACACACCTGTCGCTTCGGAGAGCGCGGCCTGGGTCCGGAGGCGGCCATTCGGGTGATGTGTCCGGGCGTACTTCAACCGGCGGCCGACGTCGGATTTCACCGTCTCCAGCAGCGCATCTGGTGCTGATTCGGACATCGCGATCACTCCCCCCATTGGGATGTGCAGTGTACTGCACAATCGGCAGTTCGTTGCACAATACGACCTGTCCGGGCTATCGTCGCCCAACATAACGGAAAACGCGGGAACTCTTCACGGGGCGTCACATCGCGGACGGGGCCGCAAGCGTCAAACGAGAGCAGGGCTCGCTCATCAACGGCGTTTCTCTCACGTAGCCACCACGCGCGCGGGGGGAGCCGTCTATGGCAATGGGGAGGTTGCTGTAGTGAATGCCGAGACGCGACGCATCGAGGCGAAATGCCATGCGGCGCTAGGATCGCTGAACCTGCCCGACCGGTTCACCACCCAGGATCTGCTGGATGCGACCAGCGCGAAGACCGGCCGGAGGGTCATCGTCCAGCCCGCCAAGCTGTCTGGCCCGATGCCATTCGGCATGGTGCTGGAAACAGCCACCACCTACACGATTCTCTGCCCGCGCAACACCTCGAAGCTGCACCGCACGCACATCACCCACCACGAGCTGGCCCACGTGCTGTTGCACCTGTCGAATGCTGACGCCCCGGAACCGCCGCGCAACCATGAGTTTGAACGCGCAGTCCGGCAGCTGATCCCCGACCTGCATCCGGATCTGGTCGCGAGACTTCGCGCACGCACGACCTACGAGGACACGCAGGAGCACGAGGCCGAATACTTCGCGACGATGGCGCAGGCCAAGTTGCGTGCCCAAGTTCCTCACCAGCGGGTCGACGAGGAATTCCCCTCCGGGCTGCGGGCGCTGTTCGATGTTCCGGTGCGGGACAGCGAGCAGCCCGTTTTCTGACGCCTCTTAGGCGTCGTCGTCCCGAACGTTGTCCGAAGGCCGCTGCGGTGTACGCCTGCGGCGGTTGTTTCGGGTTTCCGTGAAACACGGCCAGAGATGGCACAGTTTGGTGAGCACTCAGTGGGGAGCAGAAAAGACATGCGCTTGAAAGCAGCGACAGCTGTCGTGGGGGTACTTCTCGTGGTGGCATCGGCCACCGGATGTGGCCCTTCGGGCTCGGCGGCAGGCACCGGCACTACGCGTGTCGCGCTTATTCTGGGAGGTCAGGCAAACGATGGCGGCTTCAACCAGTCGGGGGCCGAGCCGCTAGACGTCCTGACGAAGGAAGGCAAGATCACCACGCAAGTTCGGCAGGGAGCCGACCTGCGCCGGGCAGAGGCCTACTTCCAGCAGTTCGCCGAGGAGGGGTACGACTTGGTGATCGGCTGGTCGGCTACCTTCTCGGCTTCGCTGTACAGGCTCAGCACGGACCCGCGGTACGCCAAGACCAAGTTCTTGATCACCGGCGACTCGAGTGACAAGCAGAAGCCGTCCGCGAACGTGGAGAACTGGACTTACGACAACCTCTCCTACGGCTATCTGCTGGGGTGGATCACGGCACAAGCACAACTGTCGCCGATCGGCATCATCGACGGTGAGCCGCTGCCCGCGCAGAAGAAGAAGTGGCAAGGTTTCGCACTGGGCGTGAAAGCCGTCCGGCCGGACGCCGAGATTCGCGAGCCGACGTTCATCGGCAGCTGGAAGGACACCCTGTTGGCGAATCAGGCTGCGACCACGCAGATCGGGAGCGGCGTGCGCATGATCGCCACTAACGCCGAAGGCTTCACGCCGGGCATTGTCTCGGCCGCCGTGAAGGCCGGAAACGTGGCCACGATTGGCATTGCGCCCACCGCCAGCCCGGAGACACCGCGTGTCAACATCGGCAGGGTGAGGCTGGACATGTCCGCGTTGATGCGCAAGATCATCGACCGGGTCAAGGACGGCAGCTTCGGAAATCAGACCTCGACGAGCTCGATCGCGAACCGCTCACTGGTCTTGGACAACATCACGAAGGTCCAGGCGACGCCGGCGCTTCCGGCCGACCTTCAGGCCCGGGCGCAGGATCTCGCCCAGCAGATCGCCGACGGCAAGATCAAGATCGGGTCGTGAATCCGGTTCTTTCCCTGCGCGGCGTGTCCCGCAGGTTCGGTACCGTCCAGGCTCTGCTGGGGGTGGACCTGGACTTCGGGCCTGGGGTGCACGCCGTGCTCGGAGAGAACGGAGCGGGCAAGTCCACCGCGATCAAGATCCTGGCCGGTCTCGACCAGCCTGACACCGGCACCGTGGAAATGGCCGGGAACCCGGTCCGGCTACGTACACGAGATTCGGCCCTCGAGCGAGGAATCGGACTGATCCCGCAAACTGGCAGCCTGATCGGCGAGCTGACTCTGCTGGAGAACCTCGCGTCGACTCAGCCACGCCAGCTGGTCCGGCGCCGAGCTCTCCGCGAAAAACTGGAACGCGCGGCTGCCTCCGTCGGAGTGGCAATAGACCTCACCACACCGGTGCGGCGGCTGGGCCGGGCGCAGCAACAGCTCGGCGAGCTCGCGCTCACGGTCGCGCAAGGAGCCCGGATCCTGCTGCTGGACGAACCGACCTCCGTCCTCGACGCCGACGAGATCCATGGGCTGCACGTCATCCTGCGGGCGTTCGCCGAGGACGGGATCACGGTCGTCCTGATCACCCACCGGCTGGCCGAGGTCCGTGCGGTCGCCGACGCCGCCACCGTGCTCTCCCATGGCACCGTGTCCTGGAGCGGAAAGGTCGCTGACGTCGACGACGAAACCCTCGCGCGGGCCATGGTCGGCGAACTTCAGGCCAGCACTCCGCCATCGCGGGCACCGATCGACCAGAGCACCGAGCCCGCCCTGGTCCTCGAGGGACTATGGGCAGCGGCCAACGACCTGGCGCCGGTCCGGAACATCACCGTACGGGTACGGCCCCGCGAGATCGTGGCCGTCATCGGCACCGCGGGCAGCGGCCAGCGGGCACTCGCCGAGGCCGCTGCCGGCATCGTGCCGCCCGAGCGCGGGACTCGCCGAGTCACCGGGACAGTCGCCTACATTCCCGAGCAACGCGCCGAAGCGCTGCTACCGAGTCTGCCGCTGAAATGGTCGGCGGTCCTGCCGCGACTGCGAGATAAGCGCTTCACCCGCTTCGGCGTCCTGCGCGAAGACGTCGTCGACACCTTCGCACGCCACCTGCTCGTCCGCTTCGACGTCCGCCCGCCGAACCCGGACCTGCCCGCTGGCGCCCTGTCAGGCGGCAACGCCCAGAAACTGGTGATGGGCCGAGAACTCGACACGGCGCCCGCTGTCGCGGTCGTGCACGCCCCCACCCAAGGCCTGGATCTGCGTGCCACACAGCGAATCCGAGACCTCATTCTCGACACGGCAGACGCGGGCACCGCAGTGCTGCTCATCTCCGCCGACCATGAGGAAGCCCGTGCGCTCGCCGACCGGGTCCTGGTTCTGCGCGATGGCCGCATCATCGGCGTGTACACCGCGGCCGAGTACGACCACGCCGTTCACCGCCTGGTCGATGCCCGGCCGGACGAGGACGGCCGGCAATGACGCGGTTGCGTGTGCCTGCGAGCGGCCGTGGCCGGCTCTACGCCATCGGCGCGGCGTGCGTGCTCGGCGGGTTCACGGTGGTGGCAGGAATTCTCGCAGCCACCGGTGGCGACCTCGCCGTCACGATGTCCGGCTGGGCCTACGGCGCGGTCGGCACCCCGTACGCGATCAGTCAGACCGTTGCCTACGCAGCACCGCTGATCCTGATCGCGCTCGGCGCGACACCCGCGCTGCGGGCCGGTGTCATCGTTGTCGGCGCCGAAGGACAGGTGATCGCCGGGGCTATCGCGTCGACCGCGATCGCGCTGTCACCCCTGGGAAGCCTGCCGATGGTGCTGGCGTTACCGGTCGGCGCGATGGTGGGCGCGCTCGGCGGCGCGGCATGGGCGATGATCCCCGCGATCCCGTTGCTGCGCTGGCGGGTCAGCGAGATCCTCACCGCGTTAATGGCCAACTACCTCGCCGTGTACCTGCTGACCTACCTGCTGCGCACGGTGATGCGTGATCCCGAAGGCCACTCGACACCGCGCAGTGCCGCCTTGCCCGAGCCGTCGCAGATTCCGCTGCTGCCCACTGCGGGCCGGCTCACGGCCGGAATCATCCTGGTAGCTCTGCTGGTTGGTGCCGGTGTCTGGTGGCATCGCACCCGAACGGCACGGGTTCTCGACGTTTTCGCCGAGAACCGCTGGCTCGCCGGGCGGCTGGAGCTGACGCCCGCGCAGGCGATCTTGGGCGCCGGCGCGGTGTCCGGCGCGGCCGCCGGACTCGCGGGCTGGATACAGGTCGCCGGAGTCGACGGCAACCTCACCCCCGGGGTCGCCGGCGGCATCGGGTTCACCGGCCTGGTCGTGGCGGTAATCGGCGCCAGCCGCCCGATCCCGATCGTCGCCGCCGGGCTGATCATGGCGTCGCTGACCACCGGGGCCAGCGGGATTCAGCTGTACTCTCCGACGACGCCGTCCTCGATCGGGCAGGTGACGCAAGGTGTCTTGCTGCTCGCGGTGGCACTGGCGCTCGCGCTGACACAGCGGTATCGGGCACGCCGGAGGTCCGCCGATGACTGAGTTCCTCACGCTGCTCCTCGGAGCGGCCTTCATCGCGGCCGCACCCTTGATCCTGGCCGGGATCGGCGAGATGGTCCTCGAACGCAGCGGGGCCGGGTTCAACCTCGGCCTCGACGGGATCATGCTGATCGGGGCTCTGGCGGGCGTGCTCGGCTCGGTCGCCGCTGGGCCGTGGGTCGGGTTGCTGACCGGGCTCGCCGTCGGTGTCGCAGGTGGGCTCGTGTACGCGGTCAGTGTGGCTCTCGGGCTGGATGTCGTCTTGACCGGCATCGCGATCTCGATCGTCGGAGCCGGAGCCTCGACCTATGCGTTCGAGGTCATCGCCCCGGCGGGCCAAACGAACATCTCCGGGCCGCTGCTGCCGACGGTCACGGTGCCGGGCCTGGCCGAACTGCCGGTGGTGGGGCCGCCGTTGCGGACGCTGAGCGTGGGGCTGTGGCTGGCGGTCGCCGTGGCGATCGTGGCGGCATGGGCGCTGCGGTTCACCCGCGCCGGACTGCGGATGCGGGCGGCCGCCGATCGCGAGACGGCAGTGCAGCGTGGCATCGCGGTCGGCCGCTACCGGCTGGTGGCGGCGCTGATAGCCGGTGGGCTCGCCGGGGTCGCCGGGGCGACTCTGACCCTTACCACCATCGGAACCTTCACCCCGCTCATGACCGGTGGGCGAGGGTTTTTGGTACTCGCGGTCGTCATCATCGGACGCCAGACACCCAGTGGTGTGGCGGCCGGTGCCGCGCTGTTCGCGGTCATGGACGGGCTGGGGCTATTGGCACAGACCCGCGATCTCGGTCTCCCCACCGAGGCTTACCACGCACTGCCGTACCTCGCCGCGCTGATCGTGCTGTGTGTCCATGCCGCCCGGCAGACCCGCCGAGACACCAGGAGGATCAGCGACGGCCCCATCCCGACCTCCTCGCCCGTCACACCCGGTGCCGATGTCCTCCCATCGGACACGCAGGATTCTCGTCCCCATCCGAAAGGTTCCCCTCATGGCAGACCGAACTCCTAAAACTGCGGCGCAGCTCTACAACGCCCTAGGCGCCGCGTATGAGGACGCATTCGGGGGCCAGCCCGCCTTGTGCGCCACCTTGGAGCACCTGCTGCCGTTGCTGCCGCGGCGGGCCAAGATTCTCGACATCGGATCCGGGACCGGCGCTCTGGCACTGACCTGCGCAGACGCCGGACATGACGTCACCGGCTACGACGTGTCGGAGGAAATGATCAAGCTCTCGCGGTCCCGGGTACCCACTGCGAAATTCGAACTGAAGGACATGCGCGATCTGGACTTCGACGAGGCATGGGACGCGGTCCTCGTGTTCTTCTCGATGCTGCAGCTGCCACGAGTGGACCAGGACGCGATGATCTCCCGGTTCGCACAGTGGCTCACCCCCGGCGGCTACCTCGTCCTGGCGACGGTTCCCCGGGACAACCCCGGCAAGGTCGGCGAGTGGATGGGGCACTGGGTACAGACCTACAGCTATCCGACGCCGGTGTTGCGGCAACGGATCGAGAGCACAGGGCTGCGAGTCGTGCGCGAGACCTTCGTGGAGTTCGAACCGGCAAGCGACCAAGCTGGCGCCGAGCCACAAATTTACTTCACCGCGCTGAAGCCGGACCCGTCGTGAGGTTCAGCCACACCCGGCTGTCAGCGTGTGCCAGTCCGCCTCGAGCACGGTGGCTTTGCGGAGATCCAGTTCCCGGAGCCGGAACAGCGCGCTGCGAAAGGCGGCAGAGGCCGCCTCGTGCTCGCCGAGCTGGGCGAGCACGAGAGCTTTCTCTCCGAGCGCTTCCGCGGATCCCTGCGGGTCGCTGGTCGCGGTATAGCCCGCTTGTGCCTGTTCGCAGTACCGCAGGGCGAGGTCGAGGTTCCCCGCGGCCCGGTGGGTTCGGGCCAGCGGCACAGCCCCGAACGCCACCCCGTGTTGATCGTCGGTCTCGACCAGCATCTCGACGGCCCGGGAGCCGTGTTCTATCGCGCGATCGAACTGCCCGAGCTCGCGACAAGCTGCACCCAGGTGAGTTCGTGAGAGGGTCTCGCCGATGACCGCGCCGGCGGCCTGCGCCGTACGGACCGCGTACTCGCATAGCCGCGCGGAGTCGGCGTAGTCGCCCCGCTCGAACTGAATGTTTCCCATCTCGACATAGGCAAATGCGACGAACCGGTTCGGTTCCAAGCCCTCACACACCTGGATGGCACGTTCATTGAGCGTCCAGGCGCGGTCGAGATCCTCCGCGCCACCGCGGCGGATGTAGCCTTCGGCGAGCTCTTCGGCGGCTTGCGCGATCCGAAGCGGGTCACCCGACTTCTCGGCGGCCTCGTAGGCCACCACGTGACCCTCAATCCAAGCCGCGACCGGCCTGTGATGGATGTAGAACTCGAAGAACTCCACGGGAATCCGCCACGCGGGGAACAACAAGCCGTTCCTGTAAGCCAGCTCCGCTATGCCCGCGATCGTCGGCAGCTCTTGCTGCGACCACTTGTAAGCCTCGTCGAACGAGTCGAACACCGGCGGTTTCAGTCCCTCCGGCGGTGGCGGAAGGTGAATGTGATGATCCGGCCGCTTAGGGGTGATACGCCAGGACGCGGCGTTGGCCGCATAGAGATACCACTGCACCACTCGGTCAACGGCGGCTTCCCGCTCGTCGGTCCACTCGGATCGGGCCGCTTCCTCGGCCGCGAAGACCCTCAACAGATCGTGCAGCCGGAAGGTATGCAGCGCGACCTGCTCCAGTAGAGAGAACTGCACCAGCTGTTCCAGCAAGCGATTCGCCTCGTCCGCGGCAACGCCGAGTAGCGCGCCGACGGATGCCGCGCTGAACTGCTGGCCCGGATGAAGCCCACAGAGTCGGAACGCCTGGGCCTGTGCGCCGTTGAGGCGGCTATAGGAATAGTTGAACGCCGCCCGGACGCCGCTGTCGACGTCGTCTTCAACCTGCAATTCCAGAGCGCGGTTGGCCAGGTTGTCCACATGCTGGCTGATCGTCAGGGCCTCGTTCGACGCGACCTGCTCGGCGGCAATGGTCAAGGCCAGCGGAAGCATGCCGCACAGATTCGCCAGGCGAGCGGCCGCGTCAGGTTCGGCATCAACACGCTCGTCACCGACGAAGCTGCGGATCAACATGATCGCGTCGGACTTGCCCATTGAACCGAGGTCAATCCCCTCCGCTTTCGACGACATTGCCAGGCCTGACAGCCATACCCGGCTGGCCACCAGCACCGAGGCGTTACGGGAACCAGGAAGGACCTCGCTGACCTGGCGGGAGTTCTTCGCGTTGTCCAGCACAATAAGAACTCGCTTGGGCACGGGCTGAGCATCCAACGCTCGCAGCCGTCCCTGAAGCAACGCCAGGCGAAGATTGTCAGCGCCGGGGAGCGCAGTGTCGTCGACGCCCAGCCCACGTAACAGTGCCTCCAGGATGTCCCCGGTCTGCGCGGGAGAGCGTGGACCAAAACCATGCAGGTCGGCGTATAAGACCAGGTCAAACTTCTCTTGGTGGGTATTGGCCCACCGGCGTAGCAACGCGGTCTTACCGACCCCCGGAGGTCCCTTCACGAAGGCGACGGTCGACCGGTCCGAGCGAGCCTTATCGATCAACTCGGAGGTCAGCTCTGAGAGTGCGTCTTCGCGACCAACGAAATGCGGAGTCGCCGGAGGTAGCCCGGCATACGGTTCCGCCCTAGCGGCCGCCGCCAGGAGAATAAGGGTTCCGCCAGCCTCCAGGACCTTATCGAGGAGCGCTGCGCCCTCCATCGTCGGCGGTAGCCTGCCGTTCTCCATCCTGCTGAGCATGCTGTAGCTGTAGCCGACGCCGAGTTTGTCCAAATCGCGCAGCGTCAGACCGCGCAGTTCCCGCCAGCTTCTGAGCGCATCCCCGAACTGCTTAATGGCCGTAGGCGGCTCAGAGTTCGAGCCGCCGGACTTCCTCGGCATTCCGCCCCTCTTCCACCCCGTTGCACTTTCATGATCGTGCCATACATCGTTACCGGGCAAAGCCGATATTGACAACGTCGACACCCGACTGAACCTGCGGCGACGCAGGGAGGACGACGCCGACAGTACCCGCCGGTAGCTTCCGCAGCTGTTACATCGAACTTGAAACAGCAGGTACTAGCACTGCCACGCACCGTGACGCCAGAATTCTCGATGGGGATGGGAGAACATGATGAATTCTGGAAGTCTCTGCGAGACCACGGGTGACTAGCTGGCTGAGCTACGCCGCGGCGCTACTCACGATCGCCGCCGCTATGACCAAGTTTCTGGCCACCCGCGACTCAGGACGTCCTTGGACACGAGCCCGGCGGTTCCTGATCACCGGCCTGCTCCTATTGGCTGCTGCCTTGGTGCTCGCCGCGCCCGCATCTATGCAGGTTATCGGGCTTTGCGCGGCCATGCCGAACCTGGGACGTCTCGGCGCGGACCTCCTGGCGATGGGGGCCGCCTACTGCATACTCGCCCTGTCGACGGCAGCTCCCGACCGAGACCCCCACCCTCGGCGCCGCCTCTTCCGCCACGGGGCTGTGTTCGTCATCGGTGCCGTGGTGATGGCCGTTCTGCTCGACGCCGCGAATACGGCACAGACCAGCTCCTTCGTCTCAACGTATGGACACGACCCGCTGATCGCCCTCTACCTGGCGATCTATGCGGGATATCTGATCTGGAGCATGGTGACCTTCCATTTGCTGGGGCATCGTTACTTCCACGCACCATCGACCACGATCGTCGCCCGAACAGGATTCAGGATGGTGCAGGGCGGTCTCTGGTGCGGTTACCTGTGGTTGCTGACGCAGCTGGCGGACGTTCTCGCTCGTCACACCAGCTGGCCGATCGCGACGCCGGTGGCTTGCCACACCGTGCTACCGGGGTTGTGCGCAATTCTCTTGGCCGCCGGTGTGTCCTTCCCCGAGTGGATGCCACCGCTGCTGCGGACCCGGACTGGACGGGTTCTGCTGCGACCAGTTGCCCATGTTCGGGTCATGCTCGGGCTGGCCATGGTCAGTCTGCTGTGGCGTCCCCTGGTCCGTGCCTTCCCGGAGGTCGTAGTCGACGTTGCCTACTGTGGCCGGACAACGATGCTGTACCGACGGGTGATCGAGATCCGGGACATCCAACTGCTGCTGACGCCCTATGTCCATCCAGACGCCCAGCGCATGGCCGCGGCCCGAATACGACGGGAACCCACACACGAGCACAGCCTCGCACTGATCGAGGCCGCGACCTTGGCCACCGGGCTGGACGGCTTCCGTGTACGGCGGCAGTATCCAACCTCGGAAATCCCGGCGGTCGACTACGTCGACCACGACCGGATTGTGGCCACGCCGTTCGACGAAGCCCGCCACCTGGCGACAGTCGCTGTGGCGTTCCGGTTTAGCCGCACCGTCCGGTTCGTGCGCCGCTCGTTGCGCCCGCACGCCGAGAACCCCGAGCACGCCGCCACCCCGGTCGCCTCCTGTCGATCATGACCATCGCTCCGGCCGGTCGCGACTCGCGTGTCCAGCTGCTCACGACATCCAGCGCGTGGGCACATCAAGGCACCGCAAGGCGGTGCCTTGTTCACGACCTGTCGCCGCCGCCACGCGACCGGCGACGCTGTCCTCCGGGTACGCGGTTGCGCAGGGCTGACCTAGCTGACGTGAACGGGAAGGTCGAGCAGGCCCCGGTTACGGAACGACAGCCGCCATCGCAAGTGGTCGTGGGGGAGCGCCAAGGTCAGTTCGGAATACCGGTCGAGCAGTGCGGTCAGGCCGACCTCGATCTCGATCCGTGCCAGTGGCGCGCCGATGCAGTAGTGCGGTCCATGCCCGAATCCGAGGTGCGGGTTGTCCTCGCGGCGCGGATCGAGGACGTTCGGGTCGGCGAAGCGATCCTGGTCGCGGTCGGCGGACGCCAAGGACAGCATCACCGTGTCGCCGGCGGGAATCGTGACCCCGCCGATGGTGACGTCGACGGTGGGGAAGCGGCGAATGGCGAGCTGTGCCGGAGAGCAGAACCGCACCAATTCCTCCACAGTGGATGGCAGCAGCGCACGCTCCTCGCGCAGCCGAGCAAGAAGCTGCGGCCGGGACAGCAACGCGGCGAGGCTGTTGCCGATCTGGTGCACCACGTTCTCGTAGCCTGCCCCGAGGATGAGAAACAGCGCACTGATCAGCTCTGCCTCGGACATCCGGCCTTCGACGTCGCGTTCGTCGATCAACGCGCTGATGAGGTCCTCACCCGGGTCCGCGCGTTTCGCCGCCGCGAGCCCCAGCAGGTACCGCCTCAGCGATTTCACCGCGAGGCCGACGTCGGCGGCGCTGGTGGGGGCGAGCATCCGATCGGTCCAGGAGCGGAAATCGGGACGGTCCGCGGAAGGAATTCCGAGCAGTTCGCAGATCACGGTGATCGGCAGCGGCGCGGCGAACGCCTCGATCAGGTCCACCTCGCCGAAGTCGGGGAGGGTGGCGAGCAGGCCGTCGGCGATCTCCTGAATCCGGGGACGTATGCCTTCGACACGGGCTCGGGCGAAGCCGCGTCCGAGGATCGGCCGCAGGCGACTGTGGTCGGGCGCGTCCCTGTTGAGCAGGTTCGCGTCCAGTTCCGGCGGCAGGTCGAAACCTCGATAGCCGGTGCCCGCATTTCGCTTGTCCAGCGACAGCCGCGGGTCCGCGAGCGCGGCTCGGACGTCGTCGTACCGCGTTACGAGCCATACCCGGGCACCGTCCGGCGACAACACCGCACGGTGCACAGACTGCTCGGTTCGCAGCGCGGCGTAAGCCGCGTCCGGGTCCTTCAGGAACGTGGTGTCGAACTGAACAATGTCGTGGCCGGGCACGGCCATGTCGATCCTCCCCTGTCGGTGCACTACCAATCCGATCGTAGAGCGCCGCGACAGGCTGGAGACCACCGCTCCAGCAGCAGGCGCGCGCTGTGCGGGCGGGATCGCGGGCCTGACTGGCCATGCAGGGAATGTGATGCCTCGGCATAGGCATCACAAGGCTGAATCAATGTCGATCTACAAGATCGTTCCACAGGGAGGATGAAGGAATGAATGGGCGCTTTCCACCGCCGGAGAGACCCTACGGGCCGCCGAATCAGCAGCACCATGGTTTCACGCCCCGCCCCAGAACTACGCAGTCGTCGTTCCCTCCCGCCGGAGCGATGCCCCCGCCTCCGACTCCGCATTTTCCTGGGGCGCAAACGCCGATGCCGCCGAGGAAACCACGGCGTGGCCTGAAAGTCACGCTGGTGCTCGTTCTGGTCGCCGTTCTCGGATTCGTCGGTACAGCCATCGTGCGCTCCTGGATGTCACCGTCGGCAAGTGATCTGACGCCGGCGGAGGCAGATCTTGGCTCGGGTTCGGTGACCGATCCCATCAGGTACGCCGTCAACGTGCCCGCTCGTGAATCCCGTCAGTACCCGATGGACCTGCCCGGCGTGCAGCCCGGTACGGCACTGACCAATCAGCAGCTCGGCGGAGTGGATCCCCGGACGCTGCTGTGGGTGACGCTCAAGCGGCAGGCCCAGCGCCCGGTGACCGACTCGATCAGCCGCTGGTACGGCTCGATCAACGAGTACGAGCAGTCCTACCCCGCGGCGCATACCGCGATCCGCTCGGCGATCGACTGGCGCACCAGGGAGTTCACCCGGGATGACGTCAAGATCAATGGCGACAACACGATCGACACCTACGTCATTTTCCGCTGCGTCGGCTCCCCGACCGGGGCGGCGCGCGAGGGCACTTTTCAGCAGAACCGATCCGGCGATCGTGAAGCCACGTGGAAGGTCGTGGAGAACCCTCCGACGAGTAACTGTCCGCTTCGGATGAAGCCGGGCAAACTCGTGGCCAACAACCACGTCACCGATGGCCTGGCGCCCTACGGGCTTTCGCCCGACGGGACCGACAAGTTCATCTCGTACCTCGACCAGGTAACGGATCTTATCCAGGTCGACCGCCCCGAACCCGTCACAGGCAAAGACGGCAAGAGATACATCCAGCTCGACGTGACCTTGGTGCCCCAGTCAGATGGCATGGACGACCGGAAGGGAGCGGCGTTCCTCAATGCTGCGTTCGCCCAAACGGGAAAGAGCCCTTTCGACCAGCCGTATAGCATCAACATCGGCGTCTACCAGGGATTCAAGAAGCGATACCTCCTTGACCCGGTCACGTTGCTCCCGGCCTACTCGGTGACCCTGTCCACGCCCCGCCTGGACCTCAACGGGGCACCGGTCACTACCGGCCCGCAGCCGGAGATCTCCTACAGTCTCGACCAGCACACCTGGCCCGAGACGATCGAACCGGACGCCAAGCGCACCGAGGGGGGTCCGCCTGTCATTCCCCACCACGCCTGGCCGTTCGACACGATCCGGTTGCACTGAGCCGCGCCAGGCGTGGACCGATCTCATCCTGTACCGACGCCGCGCGGCCGACCGCGCTTGGTGCCACGGCCGACCGGCGTCCCTTGCGGGTGTTCGTGATTCGCGGTCAGCGAATCCTGTTGATGCAGCCGGCAATCGCCACGGCGACTGCCTCGCTCGGGTAGGCGGCGATGTACTCGAGGCTGCCGTGGGACCACTTCAAGACCGCTTCCGCGGCTCCGTGGGCGCAGAGGTGCGCCTTGCGCCAGGACCAGACGCCGGCCTTCTTCGCGGCGTTGACGATGGCCTTCCAGTTCTTCTTGACGAACTTCACGATCTCCGACCAGACGGAAGCCGGCGCCATGCCACTGTCGACGGACTCGAGCTCGTTGGTCATCTTGACGGCGAGATGAAGTGCCGTCACGACTTCAGCGTCGAGGTTCATCGCTACGTGCCGGGGCGCGTTCAGGGAGATGCCGGTGTCGGTGATAGTGACGTAGGGCTCCAGGGTCACGACTGCGGCCTGCAGCTCCGCGGGCTTACGTGCCTCGACGCCCGCGACGGGGTCGGTGAAGGGCTGCCCCGTCACCGGGTTGTCGCTGGAACTCGCGGCCGTCCGGTCCTGGTACGGGGACGCGGTGGCCATGCTGGTCGCCGACGCCAGGCCGAGCGTTGAAACGAGCGCGATTACACCGGCGATGACGGTACGGCGCCTCTTGCTGTTCTGAAGCATTGGTTCTCCTTGGCTGGTTAATCGGATTACTTGCGTGCACTCAGTTTTGACATTCACAGATGCAGCTTCAAGAATGTGTGAGCAATTCGAATCTAATGAGTTTGTTTGCCCTTTTTTGATTAGCCTTGAGGTGTGGTCTTTGCTTGTGTTACGTCGAGCAATTCCGTCCATTGGTTGAAGCAATTGTCTTGCGTATTGTCGTGTCCCTTCCTTCGGGCTCGGCGGATCCGGCCGACCCCCTGAGATTCCCCGAAAAGCGTTGTCCGGCGCCGGGGGACTGGACGCCGGACATCAACGTGCGGACAATGAATGGCCGAATCGGGGAGGGTTGGCGAGAGATGCCGCGTGCTGAGCGACCGTTGGAGCTGGATGGATCTCCGGTGGCGGAGTTCGCCGCTGACCTGCGAAAACTTCGCAAGAAAGCAGGTAGCCCGCCGTATCGAGAGCTGTCTCGGCGAGCGCATTACTCGTCCACGACACTGTCAGACGCGGCAGGTGGACGCCGGTTGCCCAGTCTCGAAGTGACGCTGGCGTATGTGAAGGCGTGTGATGGCGACTCTGGCGAGTGGGAGCGGCGTTGGCACGCGGTCACCGCCGAGCTCAGCCCCGCTGCTGAAACAGATCCACTGGTCAATGATCGAGATGCGCCATATGTGGGACTGGCGGCTTACGGACTGGACGACACCGAGCGATTCTTCGGAAGGGAGCGTCTCGTCGACGACCTCGCCAGTCGGGTCACCCGAAGGCGGTTCCTAGCCGTGTTCGGACCATCCGGGGCAGGAAAGTCGTCGCTGCTCCGCGCGGGTCTCATTCCGAAGCTGAAGGCGCGCGGAGCCGGGCCGTTGGTGATCATCAGCCCCGGCCCTCATCCCCTTCGCGAACTAGCCATCCACCTCGCACGTCATCTCCATACGACAGCGTCCCCCGTCCTCGCCGAGCTGCGCTCCTCGCCCAAGGCGATCGCCTTGCTCGCCCGACAGATCCTCGCCGACGAGCCACCCGGAGCAGAGGTGGTCATTGTTGTCGACCAGTTCGAAGAAATTTTCACGTTATGCGAAGCCTCCGAGGAACGCAGTCATTTTCTCGAGGCCATGCTGGCCGCGGCTGACCAGGACGCGCAGTGCCGGGTGATCATCGGTGTGCGCGCGGATTTCTATAGGCACTGTGTCGAGATCGCCGAGCTTGCTGCCGCACTGCAGGATGCCCAGGTCACCGTGGGGGCGATGACAGCCGAGGAGTTGCGCCGCGCGATATCGCAGCCAGCGATGGACGCCAATTGCACGGTGGAAACCAGCCTGGTCGCCACCCTGATAGCGCACGCACACGGGCAGACCGGCATGCTGCCCCTGCTCTCCCACGCGCTCTTGGAGACATGGCGGCGGCGCAAAGGGAATGTCCTCACGTTGGCAGGATTCCACGCCACCGGTGGGCTCGATGGCGCGGTAGCGCGCTCTGCCGAAACCGTCTACGCCGGCATGTCCGAGTCCCAACAGGATCTCACGCGGGAACTCCTCCGACGGCTTACCGCACTCGGCGACCACACCGAAGACACCAAGCGCCGCATTAGCCGCGCGGAGCTGGACCACGACCCTGACACCAGCAGTGTCCTGGACACTCTCGCCACCGCCCGGCTCATCGTGGTCGATCGCGACACGATAGAGCTCACCCACGAAGCACTAATCAGGGCGTGGCCACGACTGCAGCGTTGGCTCAACAACGACCGCGAAGGTCAGCGGTTACACCGCGAACTCACTGAGGCCGCCACTACATGGCACAACCATGACTGCGACCCCGCGACCTTGCTCCGTGGCAACCGGCTCTCCCGTATCGCCGATTGGGCTTCTGCTGACCGAGGGCTCACACAGCGCGAACAGGACTTCCTGCACGCATCCGTCGGTGCCCACGAGGCAGAGCGGAAGCGGACACGTCGGCAGATCCGCCGCCAGCGCGTTCTAATTGCCTTTCTTGCCCTGCTGGTCGCGCTTCTCGCCTTTGCGTATGAGGACGTTCAGAGTCAACGGGAAAATGTCGACTTGGCGCATTGGCAGGCCGAGGCCAATGAACAAGATACACAGCATGCTCTTCGGCTGGCGCCCGTCGCTGTCGAACTCGCGAAGAAAGACCCAAAGCGTGCAGTGAAGCTCGCAGCTGTGGCGTATCGACTTTACAAATCGCCGCAAACGGAAGAAGCGCTTATAATCACGTACGCCGCACTCGAAGGCGCGGCTTCGGTGGATGGTCGGCGGGTCAGATCGGATGAAGCGAAGACAGTCCTATCGAAAATCTGCCGGGAACATATTCATAACCTCGACGCAGACATATGGTCCGAGTACATGCCAGGACGCACACCTTTTCCTATTTGCCTATGACGCTCGCCTCGCGCTCGCGGTGCGTTCCCGGCCGAACGCGGTCGAGCACGGTCGACATCAGCGCACCCGGCTCGCCTGCGCACGGGTACACAGCGTAGGAGGCGGTGTGAGATACCGCGGTGGTTGCTGCGGCCAGGGGTGGTCCATCTCATGGGCACAAAGGTGGCGCGGGCGGACGTCGACGCGTTCGCTTCCCTCGTTGGCTGGCGTGCTCACGCGCGTTCTACGTGAGTCTCAACAAAGCCTGCGAGCCGCGACCAGGTGCTACCGAAGGTATTTCCGCTCCCGAGCACGAGCCGAAGAAACCCGTTCGGCGGGTCAGTGGGAATTCTGGTGAGCTGGACGACCTCATAGGCGTTCACACTGCTCTGCTGAAGCTGCCTCAGCTGACGCTCCTGTGGTCGCCATTCTGCTTGTTGGGCGTGCGTGAGCTGAGGAAAACGCGTTATCCAAGGGGTCAGCTGTGGAGCGAGTACCTCGTGCACGGCGGGAAGAACATCGTCGCGTACCAGGTTATCAAGGTCCTTGCCGTTTGGTGGTGCTACAACCAGCAGAATGGCTTTCACGGGCACGAGAAGAGGGTTAAACACCGGCCACTGACGGGTCCACTGGTTCAACTGCTCACGCAAGCCATCGCGGAACCCTTGCCGCTCGCCCTTCGCAGTTGGCAATGAAGGCAATGGAATATGCAACACGTTGGACAGCAACACGTGCCGGTCTGACTCGGCAATGCTGTCGAATAGGTCGCTCGAGTTGCCTGGTCTGCGGTTGGGGTTGATCAATGTGGTGCTGCGGCTCAACACAGAAGCGACCAACGCGTCATTCGCCGAGAGGAGAGCTTCCTGGACCCGGGATCGGTCATGCAGCTGCAACCACATGTTCAAGTCGGACCACATCTGCCGCTCTGCCGGTCCGGAGGCCATCCTGAGGTCGAACGTAGGAGTAAGGTCGACGTCCGGCACCTCGGGTACGTGAAAGGGCGACTCCTCTTCGTGGTCGTCAACGAGATCGCGTAGGGCGTTGGCGAGCTCCAGGTCGGCAACAACATCTCGCAGTGGTCTCGCCAGAACGGCGGTGTTCGGTTGTACACCGTCTGGTGGTGCCTGCCCGAGGGGCTGCCAGGTGCGCACATGCAGCAAACGAACCTGACGGTCATCGCGGTAGAGCATGTGACGGCGCCCGCCTGCCGGTGCCTGCGGCGGTGCAGCGCCCAGTAGGTCCAGATACCGCTTCGCCAGGTGATAAAGGTGAGGTGGCTGGTCCGCCGATGTGTGGAAGTCGAGATCCAGCGCGACCGGTCCGGTCAGAGCCCCCTGTCGGACCTTTGTGAGCTGAGCGACGCCCTGAGCGAAATCGTCGGCCCGCCGGCTCTTGTCCGCTCTGTTGCCGTGCTTGAGTGGCTCGCCCTGCAGGTACAGCCGCCGAGTGCGCAGGTGTCGGTATCGCCAGGTGATCGCCTGGCCTTCAGCTGAAGACCAGAACGCCTCAGCACACATCGAACGTAAGACACAACGTCTGCGGACGTAACACAGCGACAGACTATGGGAACGCGGAGCATCGAGGCGACCGGTGGGATCCGCAAGCCTTCCGCCTGTTGTGACTGCTGCAACTCTGCTCGTTCCAGATTTGACAAAGTTGCAGGTAGAACGGACGATCGCACAGACGTTCGATGTTGGTGCTGTCTTCCCCACGGCTCCTCTGGTGTGTCGTGGAGTGGTCGATGGCGTGGAGTGGTGGTCCGGCGAGCTGGTCGGAGCTGGAGCGGATCGCGTCCGGGCGGCGGCCGTCTCAGGGGGATGGGAACGACGCGCCGGCGTGGTCGCGGAAGCGTGAAGGGTATGCGGGGCCGCCGGCGGACTTGATGACGCCGCGGTCGGATGACGGTGGTGGCGCGCTGGCGCGGACACCGTACGCCGAACTGCACTGTCATTCGAACTTCAGCTTCCTCGACGGGGTCAGCCACCCGGAGGAGCTGGTGGAGGAGGCCGCGCGGCTGGGGCTGGACGCGATCACGCTGACCGATCACGACGGCCTGTACGGGGCGGTGCGGTTCGCCGAGGCCGCGAAAGAACTCGGCGTCCGCACAGGATTCGGCGCGGAGCTGTCGCTCGGGCTGACCGAGCCGCAGAACGGCGTCCCGGATCCGGCGGGCACTCATCTGCTGGTGATCGCCCGCGGCCTGGAGGGGTATCAGCGGTTGTGCCGGACGATCTCGACCGGGCAGCTGGCGGGGGAGAAGGGCGCCCCGCGGTACGAGCTGGATCAGGTGGTGGAGGACCTGCGCGGGCATGTGCAAGTCCTCACCGGATGCCGGAAGGGTGCGGTCCGGCGGGCGCTGGTCGAGTCCGGGCCGTCGGCGGCCGCCGAGGAGTTGCGGGTGTTGGTGGACCGGTTCGGGCGGGACTCGGTCGCGGTCGAGCTGATCGATCACAGTCTGCCGCTGGATTCGACGCATAACGATCTGCTGGCGGGGATGGCCGCCGAGCTGGGCCTGGCGACGGTGGCGACGACGAACGCGCACTACGCAGCCCCGCAGGACGCGGTGTACGCGGACGCGGTCGCGGCGATCCGGGCGCGGCGGAGCATGGAGGACATGCAGGGCTGGCTGCCGGCGGCGGGGATGCAGTTCCTGCGGTCGGGGGAGGAGATGGCGGAGATCTTCGCCCGCTATCCGGGGGCGGTGCAGCGGGCGGCGCTGCTGGGGGTGGAGTGCGCGGTCGACCTCACGCTGGTCGCACCGGAGTTGCCGCCGTTCCCGGTCCCGGACGGGCACGACGAGGCGTCCTACCTGCGCGAGCTGACCTACGCCGGTGCGCGGGAGCGCTACGGGACCCGGGACGACGCGCCGCGCGCGTACGCGCAGCTGGACTACGAACTCGAGGTGATCACCGAGCTGGGGTTTCCGGGGTATTTCCTGATCGTGTGGGACATCGTGCGGTTCGCCCGGGAAGCCGGGATCCTCTGCCAGGGCCGCGGGTCGGCGGCGAACAGTGCGGTGTGTTTCGCGTTGCGGATTACCAGCGTCGACGCCGTGCGCTACGGGCTGCTGTTCGAGCGGTTCCTCGCGCCCGAGCGCGACGGCTACCCGGACATCGACGTTGACATCGAGTCCGATCGGCGCGAGGAGGTGATCCAGTACGTCTTCGACACGCACGGGCGGCGGAACGCGGCGCAGGTGGCGAACGTGATCACCTATCGGGCGCCGTCGGCGATCCGGGACTCTGCCCGCGCCCTGGGCTATAGCCCGGGCCAGCAGGACGCGTTCGCCAAGGCCGCCGACCGCTGGAACAACGTCGCGGCGACCGCCGGACAGGACGGGCACGGGATCCCGCGTGATGTGCTGGGGCTCGCGGCCCGGCTGGAGGGGTTCCCGCGGCATCTCGGGATCCACTCCGGCGGCATGGTGCTGTCGAAGACGCCGGTGTCGGAGGTGGTGCCGGTCGAGTGGGCCCGCATGGAGGGCCGGTCGATCCTGCAGTGGGACAAGGACGACTGCGCGTCCGCCGGTTTGGTGAAGATCGATCTGCTCGGGCTGGGGATGCTCTCGGCGCTGCACTACATGCTCGACCTGATCGCCGAGCACCACGACACCGTCATCGACCTCGGGCAGATCGACCTCGCCGACCCGGCCGTCTACGACATGCTGTGCGCCGCGGACGCGATCGGGGTGTTCCAGGTGGAGAGTCGCGCGCAGCTGGGCACGCTGCCCCGGCTACGGCCCCGCACCTTCTATGACCTGGTCGTGGAGGTCGCGTTGATCCGGCCGGGCCCGATCCAGGGCGGTTCGGTGCATCCGTATCTGCGGCGCCGCCGCGGCGAGGAGGCATGGTCGCACGCCCACCCGCTGCTCGCCGGGCCGTTGGACCGCACCTTGGGTGTGCCGCTGTTCCAGGAACAGGTGATGCAGATGGCCACCAGCATCGGGTCGTTCACCGCGGCCGAGGCCGACCAGCTGCGCCGCGCAATGGGCGCCAAGAGGTCGGCGGCGAAAATGGAACGGCTCCGGGACCGCTTCTACGCCGGCGCCGCGGCCAACGGGATCACCGGCAAGCTGGCCGACACGATCTACGAACAGATCGCGGCATTCTCCGGGTACGGCTTCCCCGAAGCGCACAGCATGAGTTTCGCGCTGCTCGTGTACGCCTCCGCCTTCATCAAGTGCTACTACCCGGCCGCGTTCACCGCCGGGCTGCTGCGCGCCCAGCCCATGGGCTTCTACTCCCCGCAGTCCCTGGTCGCCGACGCCCGCCACCACGGCGTGAAGATCCGGCGGGCCGACATCAACCGCTCCCTGGCTCACCCGACCCTGGAACCCGACCCCGACAGCACTGGCGGGGTCGCGATCCGGCTGGGCCTCGGCGGGATCCGCCACCTCGGCGACGACCCTGTCACGCGCCTGATCACCGAACGCGACCAGCACGGCCCCTTCACCGACCTCAGCGATCTCGGCTACCGCACCGACCTCACCACCCCCGCGATGCAGGCACTCGCCACCGCCGGCGCGCTGGAATCCCTCGGCCCGGACCGCCGCCAGGCCCTCTGGGCAGCCGGACCCGCCGCCGCCAGCCGCGACACCCACCTGCCCGGCATCGCCTCCGGCCTCGACGCCCCAGCCCTTCCCGGCATGACCGCCTTCGAGATCACCGCCGCCGACCTCTGGGCCACAGGCATCTCCCCGGACGAACACCCCATGCAGTACCTGCGCGAATACCTCGACGGCCGCGGCGCACTCACCACCGCCGCCGTCACCTGGGCTGGGAACGGCGCCACGATCTGGGTCGCCGGAGCCGTCACCCACCGCCAACGTCCCGCCACCGCCGGCGGCATCACCTTCCTCAACCTCGAAGACGAAACCGGCATGCTGAACATTGTGGTGACACAACGGCTTTGGGACAGGGAACAAAAGATCGTGCGCAGCTCACCCGCCCTGCTGGTTCACGGAGTCGTGCAGTCCCACCATGGTGTCACCAGTCTGTCGGCCGACCATTTCGAATCACTTGACCTGAATGAACTTGCCGGAAAATCGCGCGATTTCCGCTAGTGGCTTGCAGGGTCTCGCGATTGCGACCCTCTTGTCGCGAGTCTGCCGAAAACGACCAGTCAGCGTGAGCGCAAGTCCGCAGTCCTCACTATTCCCTATAGAGTGGAATTTTCATCGCCATATCTGGCCTCCCCCTCGTTCACTGCGACCTGACGCCAGAACGCGGGCAAGTCGTTGATTTTGAAATCGCAGTCTTGGGGCCGAGGCTGCCGAACGAGCAAACAGAAGGCAGGATTCGATCGTCTTCGCGTCGCCGACCTCCGCTATAACACAAAAAGCCACCACTCGTTCTTTGCCGAGTTCTTCGATGGTCGGTAAGGCGAGGCGTTCGTAGGTTGCCCCCCTGTCGGGCAACCTGCGGTAAGGGACGGCGATCTTTCTCGGGACATCGATCACAATTGGTGTTGTGGTGAGCCGGTTCAGTATCGCTCCAGGAGGGCGAAGTTGAGTTGCACTGGTTTCACCCGCATGAACGTATCTCAGTAGAGAGGCTACAATCGCCCGCATGACGGTCTACGGGTACGTCCGGCACACAGGGTCGCCCCGTGCGCATGCGTATAACGACCAATACACGACCGAGATGGATCGTCGAGGTTGTGTCGGTGTGTTCGAGGAAATCGGAGTGACCCCGCGCGAGATGCCAGGGCCCGCGTTCAAACGCCTTGTCGAGCGGGTGGAGCGCGGGGACACGGTGTTGACCCCGAGTCTTGACAGGCTCACCCGAGACCCGGAGCACCTTCGGTTCATCGTCGGTTCGCTGCAAGATCTTGGGGTTGAGGTCGAGGCATTAGTTGGCTAAATCCCAGAAACGCCAAAAAGCCCCGCCCGGCTATCTGTCGGGCGAGGGCTTACTTTGTATCAGTCGGTGAGCCAGGAGTTAGCGAGAGCCGCCGGGGGAGTGCCTTCGGGGGCCTGCGCGGGCTAGTCCGAGTCGACGACCGGTACCTGCGACAAGGGTTCGGGACCGTGCTGGCGACCGCCGCGCTGGAGCGCGGCCAGGGCTACCGATGGTCGACCACGGCGATCACCGACACTGCGGCGGCGGGAGCGTTTTGGGCAGCACAGCAACTGCCGGACGGCATGACACTCGGCGCTCCAGAACGGTGCACTCACATGCTCGAAGCATCAGAATTCGCGTGATCGAGCACTGTTCCAGCCCGCGCTAACGACAGGCGGAGCCGACAACGCTGAGGGAATTGCGCGCCGCGGAGCCGCAGCGGACGTGGGCAGCCAACACCATGGAACCGGCGACACCGGCCTACGCGCGGTCCCTGCGCCAACGCTCGCGGCCGACATCCAGATCGGTTGTCGACGTGGACAGAGAGTCGAGATGTGGATGCTGCCGCGATCAGCGGGGCGCAGGCAGCTGCGCGAGCGCTCTGGTGATTTCGGTGACGAGGTGCTCTGGGTGCACCCCCAGCGCCACCTGCGCGGTCAGGAAGTCCCTGACCTAGTGTACCGCGGATCCTCCCGGACCACTCCGAGCAGTAACTGCACGGCCGTGACCTGGGTCGCGAGTGGCTGCCCGGGTTCGATCCGCGCGGACGCCCCCGCGAACAGTTCGGCAAGTTCAGCCTCAGTCATGCGGGGAGCCCTTCTGTCGCCGTGCGGCAGCCATTGTCACCGCTCCCATCGTCGCGTACCTGATTGGCAGGGCATGTATCGGTCCACGCACGTCGTCGTGTTCTGCTGGTCTGGACGAGTTCACCGGTCCGGTGTGTCCGTGCGCTCGAGCGCGTACCCGATCTCGTACAGGCGGCCTGGCAACGCAGTCTCGTTGACCTCGCAGATCCGTCCATCCGGGCTGCGGGCGATCCGCTGCAGTCGCAGCATCGGTGCACTGGGTGGGAGGGCCCACAGTTCGCGCTCGCGCGCGGACGGCGGGCGGGCGCCGACTCGCTCCTCCATGTCCAGCTCCGCCTGCAGGTGCTCCTCCATCCGGTCGAGGATCCCGCCCGGCCCAGTCTCGGCTTCCGCGATGACAGGGAGTTCCTCGACCAGCCACGGTGGCAGGTAGCTGAGGGAGACGTGGTGCACCTGACGGGTGTCGGGGTCGCCCATCACGCGATCGCGGATGACCACCGGTTGACCCGGTGTGGTCCCCAGTAGCACGGCGAGATCGGCTGGGGGTGGCGCTGTCCGGACCTGCGGCTCACGAACAGCGACCCAGGACTGTGCCGCCAGGTCGAAGAAGTATCCCCGCTCGTCGCGGAAGATTTTGCGCTCCCGCACGATCACCTCGCGCACGGGCGCGGTCGTCACCACTGTGCCGCCACCCACCCCGCGCCTCGTCTCGACCAGGCCGTCCGCGATCAACTCCCGCACCGCACGCTGGACTGTCTCTTTCGACGCGTCGAACTGGCGGGTGAGCTGGCTGAGCGGAGGCAGCATGTCACCCGGCTGGTACATGCCGTCGACAATCGAGTCCCGCAGCTCCGCCGCGATCGCCTCGTACGCCGGCTTCTTGACCACCACACCAGCCCCTCAACACCGCCGGAACAAAGTCCTAGGACTATTGCGCATCCAAGCTTCGCATGCAATTCTCAAAGTCCTAGGACTTTGAATCTGCGCTGGTATCCGGTCGGTACCTCGCACCACGTCGTGTACCACGTCCAGCAGGGGAGCCAGTCGTGTCCACCATCGTGTTGCCCAGCAAGCGGTCGTCCACAGTCGTCCTGTTCCACCGAACCGGTGACCGGCGCAGCAGCTCCCGGAATCGGCCGCGAGCCACCGCGGCCGGGGCACCCGCCGCGGAGTGGACCGACCACGAACTGCTGCATTCCGTGCGCCACGGAAAGACCGCCACGAGCGCGGCCGCCTTCGGCGTCCTGTATGCGCGGCATCGGGCCTCGGCGCACCATCTGGCCGGGCAGCTGGCCTTCTCGGAACACGATGCCCACGACCTGGTCTCCGAGGCCTTCCTCAGGGTGTTCGACATCCTGCAGGGTGGGGATCGCGGTCCCGAGGACGCCAAGTTTCGCGCGTACCTGCTCACGACCTTGCGGCATATCGCCTACGACAAGACACGCCGGGACCGCAGGGTCACCTTCACCGAGGATGTCGAGACCACCGCGATCGACTCGGGCCACCCGGGCACGATCGCCCAGCCGTTCCGGGACACCGCTCTGGCCGATTTGGAGCGCTTGCTCGCCGCGCGCGCGTTCGTCCGCCTCACGCAGCGGCACCAGGAAGTGCTGTGGCACCTCGAAGTCGAGCAGCTGACACCCCTCCAGATCGCCCCAGTGATGGGACTGACCCCGAACGGGGTGTCCGCCCTGGCCTGCCGGGCGCGTGAGCGCCTGCGACAGGCATACCTTCAGATGCACGTGCCCGAGCCTGACGAGCGTTCGCGAGGCTGTCTCGCGACGGCGGGAAAGCTGGGCGCATGGGTCCGGGACGGGCTGGGGAGGCGGGAGGACATGCGCGTCGGTCATCACGTGACGGAGTGCGTGGCTTGCGGCGCCGTTGTCGCCGAGCTGCGCCAGGAAATTCCAGCCTGAGCCAGAGATTCCGGCCTGAGCCAGGCTGAACCACGGTGCCCTCGGCGTCCTTGCCAGTGTAGGGAGGGTGTTTGGCATGGTGAGCGGCAGATCAGCGTCGGCGCTGTATCGCTCGCGCCGGGCGGGGACGAGGGCGTAGCCGGGCACGCAGCTGACTCGGGTGGCCAGGTGATGGTCCTGTTCGCTAAGGGCGTGGGTTTGGGGCGGGCACACCCGGCTGGCGGTGAACGGCGTCGTCCAGGCCGGGCGCCGCGCAGCGGATCGGCAGGTATCGGGTTGCACGGGCGAGGGCGACGGCTATCGATAACCCGCTTCGGAGGCGCTCGCGAGCAGGAGCCACCCCAGCTCGCTTGGCCGTGGCACTGCGTGAACGACTTGGAAAGCATCAGCTTGACGGTCGGGAGGCCGCCGGATCAGGCGGACTTCCCGTGGCGTGTGAAGACGTCGGCGAAGAATTGCTCTGCTCCCAACGCTCGCACGAACTTGTACATCAGCCTGCTCACCACAGGCCCTGGGGCTTCCTGCAGCTCACCTGTCCCGGCTGACGTTCCTTGCACGTATCGGCTTGCGCTGTATCGCAGAAGCTGGTCGGGCTCACCCAAAGACGGTGTGCTGTTGTGGACGAGCCCGTTGAGGTTGGTCAATCCGACAGCGATCTCCCACTGACCCCGGTATCCGAACGTGGTTCCGACCCCGCCGGCGAGGTCGACCAGGGCGCGGACCAGTCCGACGGCTTCTGCGGTGTAGACGAAGCGCTGTCTGACATCCCGTGCGAAACCGATAGCGGTGGTACCGACCAGTGCCGAGGCGAACAGCGCGATGGAGCCGCTGTCGGAGATTTCCAGGTCGGCCTGGGCGCGGTTTTTGCCGACGGCGTCCGGGGAGAGGATGCGGGAGTGCAGGTCGTATGTGTGCCAACCGCGCCCGGCCGCCCGTGGTTGGTTGTACTGGTGAAGGGGTTGCAGCCAACTTTCTGTATGGGGGGTCATCGCGGCGCGGGTGACGAGGCTTTGAAGTTCCTTGCTCATCAGGTGCGGGGTGAGTAGTTCCGGAGGGCTGGCGATGGGGTGGGCGACCGCGTACAGGCGGACGTCCTGGTCGCGGTCGTCCTCGATGGGGTCGCGGGCGATCTCGGCGGCGATCAGCTGCTCGGCGGTGACCTGGCGGGCAGCCCGGATCGCGAACAGGCGCTCCACGGCTGCATCGTTCAGCCGGTGCTTGGTCTTGTCGCCTCGGCCGTGATACTGGCCGTCGACCATGTGCGGTGCCAGCGGACTCGGCGGTATCTCGATCACCAAATAGCCGTTCTCCATGTCTTCCGGAGACACGGGGATCGGATGGCATTGCACGAACAGGGGCGGGTCACAGCGCTGGTGCAGGATCTGCTCGACGGTTTCCGCCAGCCCTGACAGTCGTGTCGGCGCCAGGGTGAGCTTCCCGGTCGGCCTGTCTTCGTCCACGCCGATCAGGAGCACTCCGCCGTCGTTGGCGAACGAGGCCGCGTCCCGGGCGAGTTCGATCTTGTCGTGTTTGTCGTGGTTGAGCTGGCGCTTGATGTCGAGCCAGTGCCGTTCCTCCAGCGCGCCGTTGTCGATGGCGTGCTGGATATCGGCGGGGGTGCTCGGCCGCCATCGTTGGATGGCTGGTCCGAGGTAGAGGTGTGGTGGCTGGCTCATCGCTTCATCGTCCTCGGGTTCGGTAACTGGCCGGGCTGCCACTCGGATCAGTGCCAGGTGGCTCACGCCCAGGCTCTGTCATATCCGGGCGAGGTGGCATGGGTGGTGGGCTGTCGTTGCGGGACGGGTGTCGCTGATCTCCGTCCATGCCGAACGTGGTGGGAGGGGGCCCGGCGTCGTGTGGCGCCGGGCGTCTCCGGTTGCTGTTTAGGGTTTTCCGAGGCGGATCGGGCCGAGGTCGACAGCAGCGTTGAGCAGCCACATCCCGCCGATGATGACGGTCAGGATGATCACCAGCCGGACCGTAGCTCCCCAGGAGCCGAGGATCCGTCCGGCGAGCCGGACCAGGGATCGCCGTTCGTCGCTGCGGTCAACGGTCGTGGCGTTCGGCGCGGATGATTCCGCCCCCTGTTCGTCGTCGCGCACAGGCGACGTTCTGTCGTTGCGCGATGGCAACTCGTCTCGCGCACCACCTATCGTCATGTGTGTTCCGTTCTCGTGTTCCTGCTGCGGAGGCAAGACACCCTCGACGGAACCTGTAAGGGGCGGCCTCTCGTGCCAGAGAGGCCGCCCCGGTTCGCGATCGGTGGCGCTCGTCAAAGACGTTAGAAGGACCGGCTGTGCCAGGACCACTGGCAGGCGACAGTCGGTCGGATCGGCGAGGTGAGTTGAGGTAGCCCTGACCAGCAGGGCCGAATCGGGAAGTCCTTCCAGCGGGACAACCGGCCACGACGGCGACCTAGGGGCCACAGATCGGGACAGCTGGACGTCGCGACCTTACGATTACGCTGCGCCGCAGCTGGCAGGATTCGGCCCAAGGTGAGGGCGCCCATCGCGGATAGCTCTGGCCGACGATCGACGGACGTCAGGTTCTAGCCGGAGGGCGGTCAGGCGACCGGCCAGGGGAGGCCGTGGCCGGTGATGATCTGTCCGGCAAGGTCGTGGAAGGCGTCGCGGGCGTGGTCGCCGGTGACGCGGCGGCCGAGGAGGCGTTCGGCGAGTTCGTCGACCGGCCAGGTGACCAGCTGGCCGTGTCGGCCGAGCAGTAAACCGACCCGCCGGATCCGGTACAGGTCGGCGGTGTCCAGCCACGCGTACAGCAGTACTTGCCAGAGCCAGCGTCCGACTTTGCTGGTGTCGCGGACGCTGACGACGGTCTTGACGTCGAGCAGTGTCCCGCCGCGGGCGTCGATGCCGTGGACGGGGTCGATCGCGCCGAGGAGGAGGTCGGCGTCGGCCCAGTGCGGCACGATGGTCGGGCCGGCGATCCCGAGCGGTGTGCCGGGTGCGGGGTTGCCGGCGAGCTTCCGGAGCTCCCACAGGGTTCCGCGGTCATGCAGCAGCCGCGCGAGGGCGACGAGTTCGTCGACCTGGCGCTGCTCGACCAGACCGCGCAGTTGGTCGACGGTCGGGCGCCCGGCGTCGAAAAGCCTGGCCAGCCGGTCGTCGATGAACCCGCTGCGGTAGACGTCTTCGCAGACGGTCAGCAGCCAGCACAGGCGGGCCAGTCCGGCTTCGGCGCCGGGGGAGCCGAGTGTCCCGGTCGGGGCGTGGCGTGCCAGGTAGGTGCGGCCGCGTTCGAGGAAGTCCGCCCATGCCGCCTCGGCGGCCGGGTTGCCAGGCAGGCGCGGTTCGACAGGCCCGCCGAGGTCCAGCCAGGACGCGGCGGCGGGGCGCAGGTGCAGCGCTCGGGCGCGGTGGTCGCCGGTGAGGCCGCGGTGGCTGGGATAGCGCGCTGCCTGATCGTGCGCCCACGCCGGGGACGCCCACTTGGCCTGGATCAGCCCGAGCAGCGCATAGTACGGCGGTGCGGGCTGCACGAGGTCCGCGACACGTTGCCCGAACGCTCCGCCGACTTCCGCCCACCACCGAGCCGGAACCTGCGCGGATGGCCGGATAGGGCGGATCTCCCGCACCGCGGTCGCGATCTGCTCGACCACCGACGCCGTCCCGGCGAACGTTCGCACGCACCACGCGGCGAGCGGGCTTCGGGGGCTGGCGAGTTCACTGGTCAGGGACACGACGTGACCACCGCACGTCGGGTCGCAGGGCACGGCACGGACGCGACGGCCACGGCACGGAGCGCGCCGCGGCCAGTCCGCCCGCTGCGGACGTTACGACAGCCCTCCACGTGTGCCATGCCCGAAACAACGTTCATGCCCACCGTTTATCACGCCGGTCCGACATTCGGGGGAACACGAACATCGCGGCGTTCCTGGCCGACGGGTGCAAGCCGGGCGGCCGACGTCTCCAATCAGTAATTGCGTTCGCTCTGGTGACAGTCAGCTCGTGGACGACCGGGCTCGGTGCTGGTCGATGAGTTCGCGCCGCACTGCCGCCGGCGACGCTGCTTCCGACCGAGTCTCCGGAGGACGGCGCCGTGCTGCCGGCGTCGTTCGTCGGTATCGGGATTGGCGTTGTCTCGGCCGCGACACGGGGCTACGAGAGCTTCACACACCGGCCCGTACACGCGACTCGGCATGAACGTCTGGGTCCGGTCACGAGGGTGCGGTACGGTCGGCAAGGCTGCCGCACGTCGCTGCCGGCTTCCGAGATGTCCCCTTCCCACGCAAGGGCGCGGACGTCGACGAGGACAAGGGTCGATACCCGCCCAGGGGCGAGGTTGGGGACTCACGTGCAGCTCGACATCCTCCGGACAGCGGTCGATCGTGCCGGTCGGATGGCGTGGGCTCCGGCCGTGGAGAGGCGATCATGACCAAGAACGCCGGCAGCAAGCGCCGCCATCGCGTGAAGGCCCGTGGAGGCGACGATTCCTACAGTCACGTCCGCAATCAGCGCCGCGGCCCGTGGCGCGAGAACGATGCGGACAGCGCCGGGCACGTCGGCGGGTTCCGGACGGGCCTGGCGCGGAAAGACCTCGAGCGTGGCCTGGGCATGGCTGAGAAGGACTTCCGCTCGACCGACCCTTACCGCCGGGCCGAGGCTTATGCCCTCGCCTCCCGCTTGTATGACGAGCTGGCCAGGCATACCGACGATCCGACCTGGAAGAACGCCGCGCGCATGGCCGGGCAGCGCTACGCGATCGAAGCCGCCCGTATCCGCTGGCAGCACCGCATCCCCACCATCACCCCCGGAACACAGGTGGCGCTGCTCGGTTTGGGCCTGTGCCACTCGTGTGGGCGCCCGTGGCAGGCCGGGCTGGAAGGCTCCTGCCCGGTCTGCCCGCGAGTGCGGCACGGCGCGACACCGGTATCGGTCGAGGAGGCCGAGCGGTTCGGGCCAGGCACTGACGTCGACCTCGTGGTACTCCTCGACGCGCGGCCGCACCGCAGCGAGGATGACTGACCGGGCCTCGTCCTCCGGCTGGGCCTTCCGCTCAGCGATGCACGAGTCGGGGCCGCCGCGGGCATGAAGGTGTGTGACGAGCAGATGACAGGGAGAGGAGATGTCATCGTGGGAACTCCGGGCGGATTGGGCGCGAAGTCATCCGACTTGGTCTGGTATGCCAGCTATGGCTCGAACATGAACGCCGCCCGGTTCGGCTGCTATCTCGCCGGCGGAATTCCGGACGGCGGCACCCGGCTCTATCCGGGGTGCCGCGATACGCGGCCGCCGGTGGACACACGCGGCTGTGAACTGCCCGGCGGGATCTACTTCGCGACCATGTCGCCGGTGTGGGGCGGCGGCCGCGCGTTCTACGATCCCAGGCTGCCCGGCGCGGCGTTCGCACGCGCCTACCTGATCACCTCGGGGCAGTTCGCCGACGTCGTGGCTCAGGAGATGTACCGCGAGCCCGGTGACGACCTCGATCTCTCCTCGGTCCTGGCGAACGGTGTGGCCGCCCTCGGCCCCGGCCGCTACGAGACCCTGCTACGCGCCGGCAGCCTCGACGGGTATCCCGTTCTGACCTTCACCGCCCCGTGGTCCGCCGCCGAGGTCGCCCCTGTCGCGCCGTCCGCGGCATACCTGCGGATGCTCGCCACCGGACTGTGCGACGCCCACGGCTGGACCCTGGCCAGGGCAGTCGAATACCTCACCGAGCTCTCCGGCGCGCACGGTACCTGGACCCCGCAGGCCCTTCGGGCTGCGCTCGGCCAGCACGACACCCCGGCGACCACGCCGACCGCCCTGCCGAGCTGAGCGCCGGGCACGCGCTCGCAGTTTCGTCACGGACCCGGCGCAGAGAGCGACCGCACGCGAGCATCGCCAACCGGGTTTCCCGGATCGCATTCACCTGCATGACCGTGGTCGCACGTAGCGGCAGCACCGTCGACGGGGTAGACCACGTGGTCGCGCGGGGCCCGCCTCGCGGATCGCGAACGCATTCGCAAAACCGGCGGTTGCGTCCCTGTGTCGGAGCCATATCCATTGAGGCCTCCCGGTGGCGGACCCCGAACCTGCGCTCCGGTCCGTGTGCCGGCCTGACCGGCGGTGACGTGAGTCGAGTCACTCGCGGAATCCGCCGAAGCGCGTTAGCGCAGAATCGGACACCTCGGATACCCGATTCGGAAACGCTGCGGCGGATCGTCGGGACACGCAAACGGTGATACTGCGGAATGGGACAGTCTGCTGGAAGCGGCAATTGCATGCGGATGCATTGAATTGCGCGGACGCAACGCGCTTTCATCAAGATGGCAAATTCGGTATGATTGCGTCTGCGCAACTGAACGGCCGCCGAGTGCTACAGACACTCGTACGGCCGCCCAGTCGCACCGACGAGGGCTACCGTCTACCTGCGCGCCCACCTGGCGACTACCCGGAGTCCGATTGCCGCGAGCCTGGCAGCCTTGGCTGTCAGGCTCGCGCCGTCGTGCAGGAGCTCCACCGACGTGGCTCCTGCCTCCAAAAACGTCGCCAGAGCCTCACAACTCCGCGCATACCGCTTCTGGACCCGACGGTCCTCGTCGTCGGCACCTCGACTACCCATCCATCACTCCCGGTTCCCGACCGGACAGGGCCGCCCCGCCGGCTGCGGAGCTGGTCACCCCGCACCGGCGCCGCGCACGGGAGTCGCCCGGAGCGGGTCGGCAGAGATGGTCAAGCAGAGAGTGCCTGCGGGAAGAATACCGCAAAACTCGACGAGCGGACCATTCTTCCGATAGATAAGCGGCACTGGTAAATGTCCATACTGATCGGCCTTTTTCCTGTTCTAGCCTGCGCAAATGTCACAGAAAGGCCAGTTGTTACCGCCTGGTAGGTTCCGGGACCCCGAAGTGTTGGGACGGTCTCCCCAGTCGGGTTTGGCCGCCGCGCGGACATCCGCCGTCGTCGCGACGTCGGCCGCAGAGACCGGCGCGGGCGCTGGACCCACGTGGACGAGTACGTGCGGTACAGGGCGAGACCTGGCCAGTGCCGCCATTCGAGGGCTGTGGAAGCGGAGCGCCAACGGCGAGCTCCGCGGGCAGACGGATCCGCGCACGCGGGACTCAAGCGGCGTTAGGCGGGGGCGAGGTGGAGAACTCGGCGAGATCGTGCTGATGACACTGGATGTGCCGCTGATAGGGCTGAGGCCAGATCTCGTCCGGCAGCCACGCCGGTGTAGTGGGCGCGCTGACGGTGGTGTCCTCGTCCGCGATCGCCGCGTCCAGCGCGCGTCGGCGGTGCTGCCACACCTCGACGAGCGTCTCAAGGGACACAGCGTCGGAGTACGCCGCACTGACGATCTCCGCTGCCCAGGCATGCAGCAGCGGCTGCACCACATCGGGTGCGGGCTCCGGTGCTGCTGGCCTGGTCATACTGGAGGTATCGCTGAACTGTCACGAAACGCAACAAAGATGTGGAACCTCACGCCGGTGCAGGCGTGATCGGCCCTCCTTGTGCCGTAGCTGTGTGCGGCGGTCGACCGTCGCAGCGGCTGGTGAAGCCGTGTGCGACACGTCGCTGGCGCTACCCGCTCCTAACGGACGGCGATGGCACGATCAGGGACGCTACGGGTCCCGCGCACAGGAAGTCACGTCAGTCCGATGAGTCAGCCAGTTGCCGAACCCAGCCCGGTACCGGGCATCATCGCCGCCGAGTTGCAGAGCACTGCGCGGGGCCGTGGTGGGGGATGGTCGGGTCAGATCCGCTCGTGGCCGGGCAAGGTCGTCCCGGGCAACGACCAGCAGATCACCGCGGCGATCCTGACGCTGATCGGGAACGCTCGCTGGCCGCGGGACCAGGCCCGGGAGCTGACCGCGTTGTTCACGCCGCTGTATCGGGCGGGCTGGTGTAACGAGGCGATCGTGCGGATGCTGGACACCGACCCGGACGGAACCCGGCAGCCGCCGTGGCTGGTCGATCGCGACACACCGACGATCGGAC
This sequence comes from Amycolatopsis sp. NPDC043885, assembly GCF_056435685.1. Classification (NCBI taxonomy): domain Bacteria; kingdom Bacillati; phylum Actinomycetota; class Actinomycetes; order Pseudonocardiales; family Pseudonocardiaceae; genus Amycolatopsis; species Amycolatopsis sp. NPDC043885. The sequence goes on along the minus strand of NZ_JBWKEA010000005.1, from coordinate 360,501 downwards.
CACTGAAGATCTACCTCGCCCGGCGGCTGCACGCCTGGATCCCGGCCGATCCCGGCGAGCAGGACGACACACGCGACATCACCCGCCTCCCCGCTGATCTGCCTGATCCGCCCGTCGCGGGAACCACGTTCCGATCGTGGGCCGAGCGGATGCACCTCGTCTACGGGGACGCGGAACGCCGGTCACCCGTCGCACCTGCGGCAGTCGGTTCCGGGCCGGATCGGCGGCACGGCCGCGGTGGGCAGGCGACTCCGCTGGAGCGGCGGCGGGAGGCAGTGCGGCGACGGCAGCGCGCGCTGGGCGCGTTGTGGGAGCGTGGCGAACGCGAACGGTATGAGAACGATCCGGCCATCACCGCAGACACCGCGCTGCTGCTCGACCCCGGTGTCTACGACGCGGTGGTGATCGTGGCACGTACGGGCGACCGTGCGCAGATCGCGCGACTTCGCCGTGCGGTCCGGCTCGCCCGCCTCGACGCCGCCGCCCAGCCCGGGCAGGACGTCGGCGCGGGCAGGGCCGCGGAGATCAGGCAGCTGGCCCAGACCATCACCCGGCGCGACGGAAGCGCGATCCCGCTGGGAAGCCTGGCGCTGCTCCTGGCCGATATGGCATAGCCCTTGCCGGTGACGGCACGAAGTCGTGGGTCTTCGGCGGCTGACGTTACCCGTCGTTGTCGACGTCCTTCCGGTTCGAGATGCTTCGCGCGGCGTCGACGGTCGTCGGGATGGCGGCGCCCAGCGAGGTGACGTTCTCGGGAAGCGTCTCCACGATGTCGTGCATGGTGTCTCCCGGCTGACGTTGTCCGGTACGTCGCCGATCGGGAAGCTCCTGTCGTCGACGCGGCCGCGACGTAGCTGTCAACCGCGAGCTGCCCGTGTTCGCGGCGGGCGCCAGGCGGGGGAAGGTCGTGGTCGGACAACCTGAGCCCGTCCGCGCTTCGCCCCTTCTCCTCGAAGGAGGTGGGGCGCGACGCCATGACCGCGATCGCCGCACCTAGGTTCGCCCCGCCTGGCCGTCTCAGTCTTCCCGGCGACTCGTCGCGCCGTCGTGGGGGGCCCTCCAATGGAGCACCCCTACCCACGGGCGGCAGACCCTGCCTGCGAGGGGAGGCGCTTTCGCGCTCGCGCAGCCGGGCCGTGGGAATGAGGGCACTGGCGGGTTGCGGTTCCGCATCGTCGGCGACGCGGACGAGCCGTGCGGCGTGTCCCGCCGACTCAACCATGGCCAGTTCGGCCGGGGTTCGGGCGTACGGCCGGGCTTTGTCGCCGTTGTCTCCGCACCAGCGAGCAGATGCGTGCCGAGCTCGCAGAGGACGTCACGTCGCGTCCCCATCTTCGCGCAAGGCACCGAGCCATGCGTCGGGATTCGTTCCTGGCAGGACATGTCGGATGCCGCCACGAGGATCGGCTACATCTCCTTCATGGCGGGGGATGAGATGGATGTGCAGGTGGTCGATCGTCCTGCCCGCCGCCTTCCCCTCGTTCACGCCGATGGTGTAGCCGTCTGGGTGGTACTGGTGGTCGATCATCTGCCGTGCTTGCCTGATCAGGTCATACATTTCCACGTGTTCGCTTGCGGTAAGAGCGAAGTAGGACTCGACGTGTCTCTTCGGGACGATTTCGACATGTCCTCGGGCAGAGGGGTAGTTGTCCAGGCGCACGTAGGCCTCCTGCCCTTCTATCAGGAGTTCGTTGATCGAGGAATCATGGAACTGGCAGAAGAGGCAGCCGGCGGCCGGACTGTCCTTCACCGACTCCGGCTGCGTCGCCTCGGCTTCCTCACCCGAGATGTCCGGACGCGATGTGCCGCTGAGGCTTGCTCGGATCGTCCGGTCTGAACGTCGTGTCATGTCGCCGATTCACCTGTCTTGTGTCCAGTGTGGATGGTCGGGGTCTGGATCGGAGGATGGGTGGCCGTTGTGGCCTGCTCGACCCCCTGGCTGCGGCAGAACATCGTCACGCGGTCGATGACCTGCTGGGCGGTGAGGTCGCTGGTGTCGATCACGACCGCGTCCCTGGCTGGGGTGAGCGGCGCGACCGTGCGGGTCATGTCGGCGTGGTCCCGGCGCTGGATGTCCTGCAGGACCTTCTCGTAGGTTTGGCCGGGTTCTTGCCGGACGCGCCGGTGAGCGCGGACGGCGGGTATGGCGGTCAGGTAGACCTTGACGCGGGCCGCCGGGAACAGTGCTGTGCCGATGTCGCGTCCTTCGATGATGCAGCGGGGATGCCGGGCGGCCCAGTGGTGGATGAGCGCGGCGACGTGCCGCCGTACGCCCGGTATCCGGGCCACCACGGGGACGAGCGTTGTGACGCCCGGGGAGCGGAGCGCCCGGGTGGTGTATCGGGGCGAGGCCAGGACTGAGCCGGTGCCACCGGCCGTGCATAGTTCGTCGCATAGGTTCTCGATCGCGCCCGGGTCGTCGACGGGCACGTCCCGGTGCAACGCCTCGAAGGCGATGACGCGGAAGGCGCTGCCGCTCTCGAGATAGTCGAGGCCGAACGCGCGTGCCAGGGCGCGACTGGTGGTGGTCTTGCCGGCGGCGGCCGGACCGTCGACCGCGATGACCGTGCCTGGTGCGGTGTCGTGCATGGTTCTCCTTCGGGGTGTGCCGAACCCGGCGGTCGCCGATGCCGGGCGGCGTGGTGATGCGCACGTGGGTGCGCTTCGTTGGTGTCGCCGGAGTGAGGTGAAGTCGTCGCGTGCGGTGCCTGGGAGCCGGGCGTTGGGCGCAGTCCCTGGGCGAACCGGGCTCCATGACGGCGGTGCGCCGGTTGGCTCTACCGGTAGTCGCGTGCAGGTGGCGTGGCGGGCAGGCACTCTCGCTGTGGTCCGGCGTCGTCGATGTGGCGTTCCCACCGTGCGAACAGGGTTGTGGCGCGATGGCGAGCAGGGTCGTTGCTCGTCACGGCCGGTGGGCCAGTCGGCGGTGAAGGCTGCGACGGGCCGGTTCATCGGCTGCGCGCAGACGGTGCAGACGCCACCGGGCGTGTCAACGCGGGTTGACTCTCCGGTCGGTGGCGGGTGGTAACTTTCCGCAGGTGGGACGGTTCGGCGCCGGCTGATACGGGAGACGGCGGCCGAATGTGTCGGGCAAAGGTTGAGCCACCGTTCCCGGGCCGCGGTGTCGATGGAGTGCGCGGTCCGGGCGGGCTCCCCACGGAGGCGGCACGGCAGTCTTCGGGGCGGTCGTCCGCGGACTGGTAGCGCGGCGGAACGTTCACGTTCGGCTCGGTCGGCAGATCGGTGCCGTCGGCTCTGCAGCGCTGCAGGAACTCGAGCAGCTCGGTGTCGGTCATCGGGTCGTGCCTCCGTCGGGTTCGTGTTCGTGCAGCGCCCAATCAGCCGAACCGTGTCCGGCGATGTGGTGCCGGTGACGAGGTCTGGCTTCATCGAGGTAGGCCGCCGCGAGGTGTCCGGCTCGACGCGCCCGGCGTCGACGTGACGATCCGGCTGGGTGGTCTCATGGGTGCTGCTCACTGTCGAGGGTGGTGTGTCCTGGTAGGAGCGGTCCTTCGAAGAGGCGTGTGGGTCTGAGGTTGACCCAGACCACCTTGTCGACCGGCCACGAGAGTCGCGTGCGGGCGGTGACGAGCACGACGCGCACGCCGAGCGCGATCCCGCGAAGCGGGGAGAGCATGATCAGTCCTTTCCTGGGCGGGTCTCGGTGCCTGGTGTCGTGGTGGGCGTGTTGCGGTAGAGCGGTCCGAACGGCCGACCGGCCTGGTCGGGGTCGGTGTTGAACGATCGACCAGGCCGGTCGGTGTCGCCCTGTTGCTCCGGCTCCGGCACCGGTGGATAGATACGCTCGAACTTGGTCCGTGAACGGCGCTCGGCGTCGACGATGTACCAGGTCAGAATCCCGCCGGCGATCACGACCAGGACGACGCAGACGGCCACTAGCACGACGACGATCGTGAACACCAAATCGAGCAGAGTCATCCGTCCTGGCCCTCACCGATGACGAACGCGGAGGCGATGTGGGCCGACCAGGTGTGAGGCCGGGCACGATGCCTTCCCGAACGAGATTCCGGGCCGACGGCGGCAGCACAAACAGACCCGGTGTGATCACCCGGTCGTCCTGCGCGCACCGTCTCCGCGATCGCGTCGCCGCGTACCTGGGGCTCCTCGTCGTTCATGCGGCGACGCCTGCCTGATCACTATCCACAAAGGACAACTCAGGGAACTGAAGCCTGAATGAGAAGCGTTTGTGGCTGTTGATGGGTTCCTCGGGCTCGTGGATGAGCACACTGTCCGGCACGAGCATCGCTGCAGCGCGCGGATTGAGCACGGCGGCGTCGATCTGGGTGGGCGGCCGCCCGTTCGGGGCGGGAAAGTTGGTGGGCGTGTAGTCGTTCGCGAGTTCGCCGACGTGGCTGAACCCGACGCCGCCGACACGGCGGCCGGGCTTTCTCCGTCGCCACGCGTACCGCCAGTCGCGGCGACCCGGTCGCCAGCGGCCGCAGAGGTAGTCCAGCGCGCGCGTGTCAAAAGGATGGTCGCCGGGCACCGGAATGCCGTCGGGGAACAGCATGCGCGGCGCATAGTGGCAGAGCTCGTCGAAATGCTCGGGGTAGGTGTCAGGTTCGAATCGTGGTCCGGACGGGTGGCCGAACCAATCACCGAGGACGACGGTCGGTGTCGCCGCCTGGGCGCCGTAGGGACGGAACGGTGTCACGTCGTGCCGGCGCTGATCGCCGTCGGGGTGCCCGTGGAAGCCGAAAAGGTTGAACATCTGGTCAGGACTGTCGCGCGGGGACAGCAGGGCCCGGTTGCGGTTGCGTGCGAGGAAGCCGGGTTCCCGCCCGCTGTGCCATTCGTGCTTGTGGACTTTCGCCGCGTCGTACAGCAGCGCGGGCGGGATCTCACCCCAGTCGTTCGGGAGGCTGCCGGGGCGGATCACGTAGCTGCGGTCACGGAAGGTGGTGTTCAGCGCCATCTCGGCCTGGCCGGTTCCCTTACCGCCGAAGAAACGCCAGAAGTTCGCCTCACCGATGATTCCCGCGTCGGGTGTGCGGCCATCGGCGCCCAGCAGTTCCACCAGGGCGTCCATGACGTAGACCGCGGATTGATCATGCTCCGCGCCGCCGAGGTCGAAGTTGACGTACGTGAGATCCAGCATCAGCATGGTTCGGTTTTTCCCTTGTCAGGTAGGGGGATGCGGTCACCGCGGCGTGAACGGTCAGGGTGAGCGGCTCGTGTGCTGCGGCCTGTGATGGCAGCCGGTGGTCATGGTGAGCACCGCGTTGCGGAAGGCGTCGAACCTCAGGATCGCGCCGCCGTCGTCGTCGACCAGGGTGATCAGGTAGTTGCACCGGCTGGTCCGACGTCACACCACCGCGGTGGAAACCCTGCGCGGAGGCCATCGCTGGGACCAGGTCGCCCACGACGGTCCATTGTTGATGCGTGAGGTTGTCTGACGCGGTATACCACGGCGGCAGAGGTCACGTGCTCGCCGCCGATGGCGGTGAATTCCGGGCACAGCTTGTGGGCGGGGAGTTCTCACGCATCCCGGCGCCGCCGTCGCACGGCTCCAGTGCAGCCGTGCGGAGCGCGTCCCGCAGGGCGTTGAGGACGTGTTCGTAGCGGGCGACGGCGCTGCCGATGTTCGGGCGCTGGCGCGGGATCGCCAGTTCCTGTTCCTCGACAGTGGCTGTGTCCCGCGTAGTCCCGGGGACGACGTGCGGTGAGGAGCAGGCCGTGACGAGTGCCGCCGCGGTAGGCAGCAAACAGCCCGCGATCACCGCCGTTACACGCGGTAGATACGGGTGGGGCATCTATTCCGCTCCCTCACTGAGACGGGGGACCACGTGCAGACTGGCCGGTTCGTCCGGGACCAGCGGGGCAAGCCGGCAGGGCTGGTTCGGTGTGTTCTCGTGGCCGCACGCGCCGAAGAGCAGGCAGTGGGAGACCTCGTGCGGGGAGACCAAGCGGGCCTGGTCTTCCAGGTCGCGCAGCACCGTGGTGAAGATCGGAGCGTGCACGCCGATGTGGAGTGGGACGCTGCGGTGGCGGTCGCAGCCGATCACCGTCCCGCAGGAGGTGAAGTAGGCGAACCAGTACCCGTCGCGGCGGACGAGTTCCACTTCGAGTTCCTGCAGGTCGTTGTCCAGCGCCGGGACGCGACGATCGTCGCAGTCGAGTCCACTGTGGAAGCTTGCGGGATAGTCGAGAATCGCGGTGGTGCAGGAATCTCGGTCGATGATCCGCCAGCCGCGTCGGCCGAGGTAGGCGACCAGCGGGTCGACGGTTCCGACGTCAGGGGGCGGCTGCCGGCGGCGGGTGTTGAGGCCGGTGTCGACGATGGCCCGGATCCGGGTGTGCATAGTGTGGAACATGGGTGTGGCCTTCGTGATGGAGTGGGGAGCCGGCTGTGGTTCGGTGCTGGCCGGACAGATTTCCAGGCTGTGGCGCGGACTCCGCGACGTCAGCCGCAGCTGTCAGTCCGCTGGTCTCGATGACCACGCGGCACCACGGCAGGTCCGGACCTGCCGTGGTGCCGCAGACAGTTCGTGGGACCGCCCTCAATGCTCGAGTTTCTGCTGGGGCTAAGCGGGTTCGGGTTCGTACCGGCCGTCGAGGTGCTGGGCCAGGAACCGCTCCGCCGTGGCGTAGAACTTCAGCCTGTTCTCGGGTTTCTGCAGTCCGTGGCCTTCGTCGTCGAACAGCAGGTACTCGGGAGGTACGCCGTTGTCTCGCAGCGCGGCGACGATCTGGTCGCTCTCGGATTGCGGGACCCGGGGGTCGTTGGCTCCCTGCACGATCAACATCGGGATCGTCATGCGGGAGGCATACGAGTGAGGCGATCGCTTCCTCAGGAAGTCGGGCTCGGTGTCCGGGTTGCCCACCTGCCTGTAAATCTCGGGGATCATCGGGGTCAAGTACGCGGGTAACGCACGCAGGAGCGTCTCGAGGTTGCTCGGCCCGCACAGGGAGATGGCGCACCGAAACACGTCGGGGGTGAACGCCGCGCCGGCCAGGGCCGCGTAACCGCCGTAGGAGGCGCCGTAGATCCCGATCTTGTTCGGGTCCGCATACCCGGCTTCAACGACGAAGGTGATGGCGTCCAAAAGGTCGTCGTGCATCTTGGCGCCCCATTGGCGGTCCCCGGCGGCGGTGAACGCCTTGCCGTAGCCGGTCGAGCCGCGGAAGTTCGCCTGAATGCAGAGGTAGCCCCGGTCGGCCAGCCACTGGGCTTCCAGGTTCAGCCGCCATGTGTCCCGCGACCACGGCCCACCGTGCACCAGGAGCACGGCCGGCAACTTCTCGGCGTTCCCGGCCGGGAAAGTCAGGTACCCGTGGATCTCCAGGCCATCGCGAGCAGTGAAGGAGAACGGCTTGACGTTCTTCAGCCTGGTGGCGAGACGGGAGCGGTCATGGAACAGAAACCGTGCTCGGCTGGTGGCCCGGTCGTACACGTAGCTGGCGGTCGGTCCGTCGGCATGGACGTAGGACACGACCCAGGTGGCGTTCGCGCGGTCGGTGGAGACGACGCGAAGGTCTCCGTCATCGACATCGGCCAGCGTGTCCAGGTCGCGCTGGATTTCGGGGACCAGGGCCTGCGTGTGCAAGCGTTCACGCTGGACGGACACCATGACCGGCAGTTTCGTCGCGGCGTCGGTGAGGACCGATTCCACGTCGTAGGTGGGGTCTTCGGCGACGACCTCGTGCTCGCCGGAGTCGACGTCGATCCAGACCAACCGCGTGGCGTTGGCGTCCGCTGACGTCTTCGCGAGCAGCAGGCGACCGTCTCGGTCGAACCCGAGCGGCATGGTGTTCAGAGCGTCGATCGGGTCGACCGTCAGCAAGGGGCGCCACTCGCTGTCGGCCTCGCGCACCATGATCGTCCGGCCGCCATCCTGATTGGACCGGATGCCGGCCCGCACGTCCAGCTGGCTGTCGGCCACGAAGCCGAGCAAGCCCGGGTTGTCGAGGACTTTGACCAGTTCGCCGGTTGCCACGTGCAGGTCGTAGACATCGTGCAGGCGGGGATTGGTCTTGTTCAGTCCGACCAGCACTCGGTCGGTGATCTGGAGGTCCCAGGCAAGCAGTACTGCTTTGACGCCGTCGAACGGTGTCAGGTCCCGGACGTCGCCGCTGCGCACCGACACGGCGTAGAGGTGCGAGTTTTCGTCGCCGCCTTGATCCCGCAGGTAGAGGATGTGCTCGCTGTCCGGTGCCCACGCGTACTCGCGGATGCCCCGGTCGCGGTCGGCCGTGACTGGCCGGGCGTCTTCGTTGGTGTCTACTGGCCTCACCCACAGGTTGAGCACGCCCTCGTGTGGGGCGACCCATGCCAGCCACCGCCCATCTGGCGAGATCGACGGCGTGGTGTGTTCAGGGTTGCCGAACAGCTCGGCGCGCGGAATGACGCTTCCTGCACCCATCTTCGGGTGCTGGGCTGTACTGGTCACGCTATGAGTTCCTCCATCTTGGTTGGAAACGTGGGTCTGTGGCGGTGGGTGATACAGGTCGCGGTTGTAGTTTTTGGCTGCCAAGGCCATATCGGGAGGGGATCTGGCCGAATCCGGCTCGGCGAGCGTGTCGGGTGGTGATCGGCTCGGACCGGGCACGCCGGGCCCGGTCGAATCGGCGTGGCGGCTAGTCACAGCCGACGTCTGCCAGGGCTTCACGCGTCGCACGGTCGCGCGGGACGACGCCGAGCCCCCAGATCTCCGCACGGGCCAGGGACGGCCAGTGCTGGCCTGTTCTGGTGAACCGCAACTGCCTGCCCTGGGACCCGGTGATGGTCACGGTGTCGGAGGTGATGGCGAGGGCGGCGTCAGGGCCGGTGTACTCGGTTTCGGACAGACATCCGCCGCGGTAGTCGCGGATCCCGGCCCAGTTGTCCGGGACGAAACCGGTGTCCGCGGGTGCGCCGAGATCGATCAGCACGACCGCCACCAAGAACGGGATCACGGCTGCGCCTCCACGGATCCAGGGCTGGCGGCGGAACGTCGACCCCACCATGCGGCCCAGGACAGCCCCGGCGACTCCCGCGACCGCGACCGAACCGAACCACAGCGGCATCCGCTGGTAGAGCGCGCCGCTCCAGATCGCGAGGCCGGCGCCGAGGGCGATCGCGCCGCCCCACCACGCCGTGTCCACGAGAAGGCTCGGGCCGGGCTGGTGGTTGCAGAAGCCTCGGTGCACGAGGGGATCGGTGCGGGGCACGACTGTCCGCCGGCGGCGGACGGCGCGGCTGGAGCGACGTACCTGGCGAGCAGCCCGGGTACGGACGCGACCTGCCGTGAGCGGCCGAAGCCGGGTCCCGCGGTGTCGCCGGACTCCGGGTGGCGCGGTGCCGAGCTGATCGGATTCGTTCATTCCGTAGCTCCTTCGGGGTGTGTGCCCATCACTGACGCCGGAGTGTTCGGTGCGCCCGCGTATCCGTGTGCGTGGTGACGGCAGGACTGGCGTGCGGGTCTGGATCTGGGGGCTGCATGGTTTTTCTCCTTCTCTGTGGCGGAAACGCGGGTGCTGTGGTCATGCGGGTGGGGTGTCGGCGGCGCGGGTGCGCCGGTCGCGGTCCTCGAGAGCGGCGAGCTGGGCACGGGCCTGGCGGGCGAGGAGATCGGCGGCGTCGAGGCCGTAGTGCCAGGCGATGCTGTCGGCCACGGCAGCGGTGAGGACTCGGTGGCCGGCGAGGATCTTGGCGATCGTGGTGCGGTTGTAGCCGAGTGTGTCGGCGAACGCGCCGCGGTTGAGTCCGGTGGCGGTGTGGACGGCGCGGAGCACCTCGACCGCCGAGGCCGATTCGTCGATGTCGACGCGGAGCGGACGCCGGTGTGCCGCCGGTGCGGATCCGGCGGGGCTCGCGGTCTGTTCCCGCCGGGCTGTGGCGGCGGCCAGCTCGGCGTGGTCCTGCAAGGTCAGCAGGGCGAGCGCGTCGCAGTCGTAGCGTCGTGCGACGGCGTGGGCGAGTTCCGGGGTGACGCGTGCTCGGCCGTTCAGGACCTGGTCAAGTTGCGAGCTGGGGTAGCCGATCGATTCCGCGAAGCTCTCGCGGGTCTCGCCGCTGTCGGCGAGGACGCCGGCCAGCATGTCGCGAACGGACGCACGCGCACTGCGTGGTGTGCCGGATGGTGGGGTGGTCGTGGAGGGGACCCGTCCGGCCGCGGCGAGGGTGAAGGGCGGGCACGGATGCCGGGTGGTGTCCGGGCCGGGCCAGCAGGCCTGGCTAGTGATCTCGTCGTGCGGGACGAGTTCCAAGTCGGTCAGCCAGTCGGCGAACGTGGCCGGGCTGCACGCGCGGGGGTGCGGGGGAACGCAGCGTTGATACGCGCGGCACCAGCGGTGGGTGTCCTCGTGCAGCTCGGCGCGTGCGGAGGGTGGGTGTGCGGGCTGCAGCGGCTGGTTGGTGAGGTGGGTGATCGCGATCCAGCTGCCAGGCGATAGCCGTGTCGTGAGCCGGTGGATGATCGGCCGCGGGGAGCGGCGATGTTCGAGGTAGTGCAGGAGGTCGACCAGCAGGACACAGACCGGCCGGTCGAGGTCGAGGATCTGGGCCTTGCTGAGGTCGTTGAGCATCGTGTCGACCGCGAAGCAGTTCCCGCGCACCGCGTGCGCTGACAGGTGTCCGCGGCGGGGGGATCGGCCGAGCCAAGTGTGGTTGTGGTCGTGGACGTCGGTGTCGTGGTCGACGAGCACCAGCCTCGGCGTGCTGCTTGCGGACCGCGTGGCGGCGAGCGCCCGGTAGGTGGCGCTGCCGTCGGCGAATCCGCATCCCAGGTCCAGGAACTGCGTGATGCCCTCGGCGAGCGCGTCCTCGACGACACGCGCGGTGAAGCTGTCGCGTTCCTTGACCGCCACGGCCGCGGCCGGGGAGATCCGCAGCAGCTCAGCGGCCAGCAGCCGGTCTCGCGGGGAGGCGAGCGTGCCGCCGCGGAGCGCGTCGTCGACCCGGGCGGGGTGCGGTCGTTGCCCGCACGGGGCGGGCAGAGAACCCCACTGCTTCTGGTTGTTGGCGCGCTGAACAGGCGTGTGGAGCCCTTTGCAGCATGTGACCGGCCGAGGGCAGGGGCCGCCCCAGTGGGGCACCTGTTCGTCTCGCCTCTGCGGGATGGCCGGGATCATGACCGGTGTCCCGTGGTCACACGCGGTTCGCGCTCGCTGCGATCAGGAACACGGCCGACGGCGGCGAGGGTGTAGGGGGCCTGGGGGAGGCGGGTGGTGTCCGTGGCGGGCCAGCGGCCGGTGGTGGTGATGCCGGGTGCGAGGAGGTCCAGGTCGGCGATCCGGCGGGCGAATTCGTTGCGTCTGCTGGCGTGTGGGTGTGGCGGGACGCACCGTGTCATGGCTTTGCACCAGCGGTCTGTGTCGCGGCGGAAGGCGGCCCGGACACTGGGATTGTCCAGTGTGGACGGTGCCTGGTTGGTGAGGTGGTTGACCGCGACCCAGCTGCCGGGCGGGAGGCGTTTCACCAGGCGGCGGATCACCGAGCGCGGGTCATGCGCGGGTTCGAGGTAGTACAGGAGGTCGACCAGCAGCACGCAGAGCCGCCGGGACCGGTCCAGTGCGCCGCTGCGGTGCAGGGACGTGAGCATGTGGCCGATGGCGAACGCGTTGGCGTGGATGAGGGTCCGCGGCCGGGTCATCAGAACCGGGTCGGCGGTGAGCTCGCACAGATTGTGGCTGTCGACGTGCGGATCGTGATCGACGTGCACGATCGTCGCCTCGGGATGCTCGACGACGGCGGCGGGTGCCGCGCTGGTGGCGATGTGCCCGGATCCCAGGTCCAGGAACTGGGTGATGCCGTCGGCCAGCGCGTGCCGGATGACGCGGGTGGTGAACGTGTCGCTGTCGTCCAGGGCTTGCCGGGAGCGGGGAGCGATCCGGGCGAGTTCGTCCGCGAGCCGCCGGTCGCATTCGGTCGCCAGGTACGTGTCCGGGTCGCGGAGCACGGCGCCGACACGGGCAGGGTGCGGATGGCACCGGCACACGACCGGGGTATCCGCCCATCGGCGTTGCATGCGGACCAGGTCCTCGCCGGAGAAGGGCGCCGGGCAGTCCCGGCCGGAGGCGGCGCAAGCGTCCGGCCAGTAGGGCCCGCGGCCCTCGATGAACGGGACGGTCTCGGCGGTCACGCTGCCTCGCCCACGAGCCCCGAGATCATCTGTGCGGACGCCGACATCGGCACCAGGCTGAGGCGGGCGGCGGCACTGTCAGCTGCCGGCTTCCGGAAAAGCGAGTACAACACTGATCCTTTGATACGTGGAATGGTGAATCGTGGTTTCAAGAATGAGAGGGAATGACGGTGCGTCGCGCATCGCCGTGGGCGGTTCGTGGTGGATGGGCGTGGGAAGCGGGTCGGTGACCGTCCGAACCGGACAGTCACCGACCCGCCCCTCTGTCAGCCCGCGAGCGTCAGATCTGCCTGCGTGACCTGTGTCTGCGCATCACGCTCGTGCATGGTGCGGATGATCCACAGCAGGAATCGCGGTTCCGCGACCTGCGTGTAGATCGTGGAGGAGACGCAGGCCTGCGTGTGCGACCGTGATCCGAGTCCGGTGAGGACCCAGGTCCGCCCGTGCCGCTGCAACGCTCCGCCGCCGGAGTCCCCGGCGCAGGCGGTGCCTCCGCCCGGGGCGGTCCCGAGGCAGATCTCGCCGCGCCCGATTCCCGCTGGGGCGCAGTCGTCCTTCGGGGCGATCGGCACGTCGAGCTGCCTCAGCCACGTCGGTGCCGGCGCACCCCAGTGAGCCGGATCCGGGTCGGTCACGCCCCACCCGATGATCCGGGTTTGCCTGCCCGCCTGGGGATAGGCGAGTTTCGCGGGCTTGACCTGCCATCCCGGGACCGGGTGGTCCAGCTGGATCAGTGCCAGGTCCCAGATGAAGCCGTCGCCATCCGGCACGCCCCACTCCCAGTGCTTCGGGAGCGAGATCGACGTGACCCGGCGGACGGCTCCGCCGGAGTGCCGGTTGGTCGACCCGATCCGCAACGTGTACTGGGACGGGTCCTGCGGTTCCGCCTGCGTACCCATTCCGGCCTGCCGCGGGGGCGGTGCCTGCTTGAATGCACGCCACGCCAGTTCGCCAGCCCGGTCCGCGCGTTGCGGCGCCGGATCCATGATGGACAGGCAATGCGATGCCGTCAGCACGAACGACGGGTGGATCAGCGCACCGTTGCAGGTGTGCCAGTCCTTCACGCCGTTCTTCAGCAGCTGGATCGACCCGGCACCTGCGTAGGCCTGCGGGGCCAGTTCGCCGCCGACGATCATCGGCGACACATCGTCGCCTCCGGTGCCGGTGCCGGTGCCGGTGCCGGTGCCGGTGCCGGTGCCGGTGGCGGCCGGGCTGGTGGTGCTGGCGGGTACGGCCGTGGCCGCACCGTGGTTCCCGCCGTCGGCGGCAGCGACCGGCGCGGCGCCGAGGCCGGTGGCGAACAACGCCGCCAGGGCGGCCACGGCGACGCGCAACCCGCCACGGCGGCGGGCTCTCGTGCTTACTTTCACTGTTTCCCTTCTCTGATAGTGCTTCCTGACGCTCTCCACAGGCATGTGGGAGCGCGACTGTGGGCCACCGGATGTCCGCGGTGGCGGTGTGCGGCGACGGGGGGGGGGTGTCCCTATGGAAGTTGTCAAGCCGCTTGGGCGGTGGGGTGCTGGTAGTGGGTTCCGTGTTTGAGCATGGCGAACAGCACGTCGCAGCGTCGTCGGGCGAGGCAGATCAGCGCGGCGTTGTGCTTCTTGCCCTCGGCTCTCTTCCGGTCGTAGTAGGTCCGGCTGGTGGGGTCGGACAGGGCTGCGAAGGCGGCGAGGAAGAACGCGCGTTTGAGTTTGCGGTTGCCGGTTCTGGCTGGGTGTTCGCCGTGGATGCTGCTGCCGGAACGTCGGGTGACCGGTGCGATCCCGGCGTAGGCGGCGAGGTGGCCGGAGGTCTTGAATCCGGAGGCGTCACCGATTTCGAGGAGGATGCGGGCGGCGGTCCTGACGCCGATGCCGGGCATCGATGTCAGGACCTGGGCAAGAGGGTGCGCATCAAGGATCTCCTCAACCTCGCCTGCGACGGTTTTCCGTTGCTGGAGAACGGTTTTCAGGCTGTCGGCGAGTCTGGGCAGGATCTTGTCCGCGGCGCCGGTGCCCGCGACGGTGACGGTCTGTTCGTCCAGCGCGGCGAGGATGTCCTCGACCAGTTTCGTGCCCATGCGCGGGGCGTGCTTGGTCGCGATCGACGCGAGTTTGCGGCGCCCGGCCTTGCGGATTCCGATGGGTCCGCCGCAGCGGGACAGGATTTCCAGCACCGCGAGGTGACTGATTTTGGGGCCGAGGACGCGTTCGAGGGCGGGGTGGATGCCGGTGAGCAGGCCGCGGATGCGGTTGCTGATCCGGGTGGCTTCGGCGGCGAGGTCGTCGTCGAACCCGACGAGCACGTCCAGCTCGGCCAGGGCTTCATCGTCGACGTTGAGCTGGCGCAGGGTGTGGGGCAGGGTGCGGGCGGCGTCGGCGATGACATAGGCGTCGCGGGCGTCGGTTTTGGCGTTGCCGGGGTAGAGGTCGGCGATGCGGCGCATCGCCAGTCCGGGCAGGTAGGCCACCTCGTGGCCGCAGGCGCGGGCGACCGCGACCGGTAGCGCGCCGATCGTGGCGGGCTGATCCACCACGACCAAAACCGGGCCGTTAACGGCGAGTTTGTCGAACATCGCCCGCAGTTTGGGCTCACTGTTGGGCAGCGGCGCGTCATGCAGCCGCTTCCCGGCCGGGTCCAGACCGACCGCGTGATGCTCACCCTTACCGACATCCAACCCGAGGAACACCGCGTATTCGCTGGTCATCGAAGGTATCTTCCGTCCGTCGTGCACGGTCACCAGTCGAGCATCAAAGGCCGGCAGCCACGTTACGACGAGACCTACCCAGCAGGCGGCCGTGTCCCTATCAGCGGTCCCTCGATGCCACCAAACCCGGTGACACCACCCCCCGGATCATGGGTACGACTGGGGGCATAAGTCATGCCGGGCCTGGCGACCACGAACTCCTTGATCAGGAGCTACGAAGAAGGTAACGGGGGGCACCGGGCGCGGTGCTCGCAGCACGTGGCGCGGCCACGGTGGACAGTCCTGTCCGGACGACGCGACGCTCTGCACGGGGCGGCCGGTCGTGCCGTGCGGTGAACTCAGCTGTCGCCGGGGTCTGGGGCGGATCGGGCGGCGTCGACGAGCTGCCGGTAGAAGTCCGTCTCGCAGCCGGTGCCGGGGGATTGCGCCATGTAGAACATCGGCACGCCGCTATCACACCGGAACAGGACGAGCCGGACCGCGCGGTGGGAGGTCACGTCGACGAACAGATGCTCCGACGCAGAGTGGCGGTGCTCGATCCAGCGGCCGAGCAGGCCGGACAGCCACTCGCCGGCGTCCTCGCGATCCAGCGGGCCGGCGTCGGTGACCTTGATCAGCCCGCGCGTGGCCACGTCGATCGCCGCGTGATCGACGAGATCCGCGATCCACGCGGCGTGCGCGAGGTCGGGGTGAGCGGTGTCATGAACGGTCACGGTCGATGTCGTCACGACGCGTCCCTCGTTGCGATCGCGCCCCACGTCGGAAGTTCCGGGCCCGGGATGTCGGCGGGTTGCGGTCCGGCCCACTGCGACCCCGGCGCGACCCCGGGGGGTTCGAGCGTCCAGCCGGTGCCGTCGAACCAGCTTTCGACCTCGGCCTGGGATCGCGGGGTCAGCTGTGGCTCGGGCGTGAAGGCCAGGTACCTGGCCAGGTCATCGAGCGCGGCGGCGGCCGCGCTCCCCGGGGGAGCGGTGCCGAGGGTGTTCAACCCGATCACGCTGCCGGGAGGGAGCTCCTCGTGGTAAGCGCGCATCAGGGCGGTGACATCACCAGGCCAATACGCCGGATCGCCGACCATCGTCAGGCCCACCGGTTTCCCGAGGTCCAGGGACCAGTTCTCGGGACCGTGCAGGGCGTGCAGCGGGCCGTGGACGTCGTGGACCGGGGCCAGCACTGTCGCGGCCCGTGCCTGCTCCTGGCGCTCCAGCACAAGGGTCTGATGTGCGCAGGGGACAGTTTCTCGGGCCACCAGCAGCGTGGTGGCGGCCGGGAGGTGGGCCTGGACCAGGCTGTGTTCTGTTTCCTCTTCGTCTTCCTCTTCTTTCTCTGTCTTCCTCGGGCCGAGCGGCAACCCCGCGCGCAGGATGACGAACTGGTCGATACCTCTGTCGTTGGCCATGAACTCGAGGGCCTTGTCGAGGAACATGCGCTGTGCGGCCAGGCTCGCGCCATAGCCGGGCACGTTGTCCTCGACCCTCGCGGCCAGTGTCCGGTCGACGGGGTAAATCCCCATCGTCGTGTCCGCCTTGAGGGCCGTGCTGAGGAGGACACCGTTGAGGCGGCCGACGGTCGCCTGATTGAGTTCGGCTGCCTGGTCGGGCACGGTTCCGCGTGGTGTCAGGAAATACGGGTCAGGCGATGTGGTCATGAGGTCGGTGTGCTCCTGTATGCCGGAACGAGTCCGTGAGGCCGGGTGCGAGGCGGACGGACCGCTACCCGCGTGATCAACGCCGAGGAGGAGTCCAGTGTGGACAGTGACGATCCGCGGTCCTGGGTGTCGCGGATCTGAGTGGGCACAGCTGCGGTGAGGTCCCACGGATAGGGGGACATGAACAGGGCGTCGAGTTCGGGTGCGGTGCGCAGGATCAGCGGTGTCCGCGTGTGACGCAGGAATACAGCGCAGGCCGACGGATGACCCGTTTCTGTCGGCGTGTCCGAGGCGAGCGGAAGTACCTGGTTGACCGCGACCCAGCTACCGGAAGGCAGGATGTTCCACAAGCTGGCGAGCAGTGCGATCGGGTCGCGGCTGTGCTGCAGGGCCGTCGAACTCAGCACGCAGAGTGGCCTGTTCAGGTTGATCGCACCGATGCCGTGGCCCATGCGCAGGCACTGCTCGATCCCGGGTGTGGAGGACAGCCACGTGACGTCGCGGGTGAGGCTGTGGGCCGTGACGAGCCGGGTCCGGACGGCGGGTTCGTTGTCGTCGAGCAGGTAGAGCACGCGGCACCCCGTGCCTGCCTGCAGAAGCTCGTGAGCCAACCGCAGCGGCGGGAGATCGGGGCTGAGGGCGACGAACTGGCGAATGCCCGCACGGAGGGCGCTGACGATCACCTGGTTCCGGACGCGGTACTCGGCCGCGATCGTCGCCGCCAACCCGGGTCGGCAGTTGCAGAGAATGGACGCCACGGCGTCGGACTCGGCGTGCCCACGGACCCCGGCTAGTGCCACCCGTGCCTCGGCCAACGACACGATCAGCGTGGGGCGGCCGAGGACGGGCGCCGCCGGGGTGTCGGCGTGGCTGGAGTGGTCAGGCATCGGTGCAGGGGCTTTCGTCTCGCAGGATTCCGGCGTTGGTGACGTACGTACGTACGTACGTACGTACGCGCTGGATGGCTTGGCGTGGAAGGGCGTGGCTACGTGCCGGGTGGTGGGGGAGGGATGATCAGTTCGGACATCTGGATGGGCCGGTGGAATTTTGCGCCGTAGCGGCTCATCAGGCCCGGGACACGTTGCAGCTCGGTCATGATCGGGTCGCTCCGGTACACCGGCAGGGCCATCAGGGCGGCGGTGTCGGCGTCGATCCCTTTCAGGCGCTTGACCACGGTCTCCTCAACCAGCTTCCGGCTCGCCATCGCCGCTGCCGCCGCGTCGCGCATAGCTCGCTGGAAACCGGCGATCGCCCCCGGATTGGCGGCGGCGAACTTGTCTAAGGCGCCGTACAGCCCAATCGGGAAGTTTTTCGCCGAACCGGTCGCCGGATCCGCGATCGGGCGTAGACCATGTTGTTTCTCCGTAGCTATTGCGAATGGCTCGGGGAACAACGCCGCCTCGATATCGCCAGCCATCACCGCGGCTGCCATGCGCCCGAATTCTAGGTTTGCCCAGGTCACCGAATTTGGGTCGGCGCCGTGGTCGGCCATCAGCGACTTGGTCAGGGTGTCACTCACGCCGCCTTCGGCGTTGCGGCCGAGCTTCTTCCCAGCCAGGTCCGGGACTGTCTGCACCGGTCCCTCCGGGCGGGCGAGGACTCTCATGGTCTTCTCGCCGGCGACGGCGGCCTCGGCGACGATCTTCAGCGGGAGACCGCCGTTGACTGCGTTGACGTAGGCGATGTCGCCCGCGTAGGCGATATCAGCGTCGCCGCTCTGGAGTTTCGTGAGCGCGTCCTGGCCGCTCGAGGCCGGGACCAGCGTGACCGCGATGCCCCGCTGGACGAAAAGCCCGTGGTCGATCGCGATGTGCAGCGGCGCCACGTCCGCCAGCGTCATCGCGGCGACCTTGACCGGAATACCCGGGCCGGGAGCGGGCTGATCACCGCCTAGGAGCCCGCAACCGGCCGTGACGGCGAGAAGAGCGGCACCGGCTGCCACGTGAATGCCGGTGCGGACGAGCCTGTGGCGCGAGAGAGAGGATCTCATCGGGAGTTCTCCAGGGGCGACGAAGGAGCGCCAGGCCGGACACGACCAGGCGGGAACAGGGGAGGGCGACTGAGGGGCCGTGTCAGCGGCGCGCGCGTCGTCGGGACGACGTCCGGCGGTGGGGCGCGTTGCCGCTCAGGAGCAGGCCGGCCAGGGAGTCCGGGCAGGCGCTGCCCGGTTGCATTTCTGGCTTGTCCAGCTGGTCGCGGTGCAGACCCGCGTCGGCCAGGATCGTCCAGAGCGCCGCGGCCCGGCCGTCCTCCGGGACACGGTTCTGGTGAGCGAGGGTGAGAACGCGATGCCACAAGAAGGTGAAATTTGGATCCGTCAGGACCCAGCCACGGAACAGCCCCTTGCGTGCGGCACGCCCCCGCTGCACCGCCGTCCACGCGACCGTGTACGCGGGCCCTTCGATTTCAGCGAGCATGTCCTCGAGATCGAGATTTCGTGACAGGGTCGCGAGGATCGCGCGGCCACACGGCGCGCCGAGCCACTCGACTGCCGTACGGTCGATAATCTTGACGCGTCCGCCACAGACGCTGACAGCGCCGGCCAGGACGAACTCGGCGACAAGGCCGCGCGCTACCGCTGATCTGTCTCGATGGGACTGACGCGGGACCACGTGATCGCGGTGGTCTTCCTCGGTCGCGGACAGCACCAGCGCCGGAAGGAACGTCGGTCTCTCGTCGTCCACACGTGTCGTGGAATGTGGTGGTTCAAGCAATGTGTCCTCCCCTGGGGACGAGACGGCCGGTCGGGGCGGCCTTCTCAGAAATGCGGGCGCCTAGCAGTACGGCCAGGGTTTTCCCTTGTGCGCCAGGGCTCCCACGTTGTACTGATCGACGGCGAAGGGCTCCAGAATCGGGCCGGGCGGGTACCACTTCGAGCACGGAACCAGCGCCGGCGCAGTTGTCAGCGGGCTGGGAACGACAAGCGGGAGGCCCCCGAAGAACGTGGCGATCTCCGCTTCCGGGCGGCAAAGCCGCGTATCGAATTTCTCTTCGAGGGCATGTGCCGCCCTGACGGCCGCCGCGCTGTCGGCCGCGGCGTCGGGGATGCACAGGTGGCTCACAGCGATGAACGATCCCTTGGGAAGCGTGTCGATCTGGCCCGCAGTGACCTCCGCCGGGGTGACGCCGCTGCCGGACGGGAGAAACGGCAGTGTGGCGCAGTGCAGCAACGCGACTGGTTCGGAGGCGTCCAGTGGAACACTCGAGCTTTCGAACAGCCGGGTGAGCAGGGCCGGGTCGTAGATGTCGTCGTGGATCACTCGAACGACAGGCCCACGCTCGTTGGTCCTCGTGTCGAACTCGAGTGCAAGCGTTGCGCTGTCCAGTTCCGGCTCCACATACACGACGACCGCATCAGGGGCATCACGGTGAATGAGCGCGTGCAGCGGCGCCGCACTTGTCTCACACTGATCAACGCCGAGCAGCACAAAGTGAGACACCGCAGTGCGGCTGATCAGCATGCGGCACACCCGAACCCGGAACCAGAAATCCTCGGTGAACAGACGCTTCGCACCCTCGAAACCACCCGGTAGCACCTGAGCGATCTTCTCGGCGACTTTCCGGTCCTCGACGTAGTTGTCCTTGCCGCCAACCAGTGCGTCGATCACCCGCACACGACTACGCCGCTGCTGACCCGCCAGCTGCTCTGACGGCATCAACTTGGATGTGGCGACATCGGATGCCACGTGCATCAACCCCTCGAAACGTGATGGGGTGATCTTGGTGACTACCTCGGTTCCGCACCAGGAAATCTAGCTCGAAATCTGCTGGAAATCCCTAGAAATCTTATGGCGTGAACTGCGGAAATAACGTTCCGTAACGACAATGATGGTGCAAACGGGTGACATGGCGTCGTCGGTTTTCGGTGCTCTGATCGAGGCGGTGAGCGTCGATACGAGTGGACGTCACCTGTTTTACAACGCGGTCCAGGTCCAGGGGCGTGGAATGTCGCCGCGCACGCACGACATGCGATGACGGCATTCGCGCATGGCGGCAGAATTGTCACTGGCCTTGCTCAGCGAGAAGGCCAGCCAGCGAAGCACCTGGATGTCGGCGAACGTGCGGAAGTCCCGGCTGGTGGTGAGGTCGTAGCCGCCGTAGGAATCGACGAACTCCTGATAGGTCTTTCGTGAGAGGCGTTGGAAGTCGGTGACGTCGACGGCGATCTGGACGAGGTCCCATGCTCGACAGCCGTGGCTGACGGCTTCGAGGTCGAGCAGCACGGTGCTGCCGTCGTCGAGAAGGGCGAGGTTGCCCTGCCAGGCGTCACCGTGAATGACCCCTCGATCGATCGGTATGGACGATGATTCGTAGGCGTCAATGAGGGTGTTCTGGTGCTCGATAAGCCAGGCTCGGTCGTCGGACGCGAGCCAGGTCGCGCGCTGGATCCGATCGCGAATACCGGCGAAAGGGTCGTGTTCGGGAAGGCGGAGATCTTGTGGCGCGTCGAGTCGATGCAGCTGGCGCAGGGTGCGGCCGAGGTCTTTCGGTGTGGCGGGGCGATGCGGGGGCAGGAGTCTCCACCATGTGATCGGCCGATCATCAACCAGTACGTTCTGCGGCAGATCCGCGATCGCCTGGGTGGTGTGTATGCCTGCTGTCTCAAGCCAGCGCGACACCGCCACTTCGCGGAGGGCGGTGTCCCGGCTGCCCGGGGCGCCGATGCGGGCGACGATCCCGCCACGAAGGGAGTACATGACGTTGTTGCCGTCACGGAGCAGTTCAGCGTCGTCCGCGTTCACGTGGGCGATCTCGGCGGCTCGGAGCAGGGTTCGGCGAACCCGGTCATGATTGGCGGTCACGTCGCCATGGTCTCAGGCAAGTGTGGACGACAGCGAGGAAATGTCGGCACGTAAGCCGGCGACCTCGGGCAAACGGACGTGCTCGGCCGCGGCTTGGTCGAGGTGCGCCAGCTCTTCAAGGATGCGTTTCGAACTGAGGTTACGTGCGTCTGCCACAGCGACAGCGCCGATGGCGGCGGCTTCGGCAGGCTCTCCTGTCGCCATCAAAAGGCTCGCCAGCCGGATACGGGAAAACGTCCGCGACCTCGGATAGGCGTCACCGTGCAGGTGGATAGCCGCTTCCAGCCGTGGCGCCGCGACGTCTGGACGGTTGGTCTGGAGCGCCTGAACCAGCAACGCCTTGCCGGTGGATCCGAGATGTTCGGCTTCGTCGTAGTAGCAGAGCCAGGGCGGATCCTCCGCGGGAACGCGTGCGGCGAAGCATTCGTCGGCACGGGCCACGTCGTCGGCGGTTTCCTCGCCCCGTCCCACGAGTGCGAGCAACCTCGCGCGTACCGCCCATAGCATTGCGCGACCTGTGTTCGAGAGACGGTCTGATCGAACTTGCGCATGTTCGATCGAGGTCAGCGCGGCATCGTACTCGCCCAGGTAGATCTGTTTGCGGGCCACTTCGGCCATGATGTTCGCCCGCAGCGGCCACGCCTTGCCCTCGTGGGCCGCCCACAAACCGAACCGGAAGAAGCGGTCAGCCGCGGCATGGTTGGCGGTGTCGAAGGCCGTATGAGCGACCACAGCGCTCAGATTGGCTACCGCTTCGTGCAGGTTGTGTTTGACCTCGGTGGTTCCGCTGGCGATCAGCAGCCGCTGCGCCCAACGCAGCTGGGCGGCCGCCGCCTCGCACGTCGGCCCGCCGCCGAATTTGTTCTCCGACATAGCGACAGCCCAGGTGATCGCACGAACCCGCTCGACGTCGCTCGCCCCGACCTGCTTGGGAATCGGCGTGTTCACCTCTGTGCGGGCCAGGAACTCGGCCGGCGGAGCATCCAAGGTCGGGAACATGGCGAGCAGGTCGAAGTCATGCTCCACCACGTCGGCCATCGTCGCATCCAGGAGCCCGACGATCTGTCGGTGGGACAGATTGAGGATCCGAGCGAGGTGCAGTTCATTACGGCGGGTTGGCCTGGATATGCCACGTTCCCAGTTGCTGACCGTCTTCCCCGTAACCCCAAGCTCCTCCGCGAGGCTCTCCTGGCTGTGACCGAGCGCGTCGCGGGCCTCGGCCAGCCCGTCACGTCGAGTCACAGCAACCCTCCAAGGCGTCCGTAGTGATCGGATTGTCGCAGGTCAAGACTGTCTTGTTCAAACTCTAACTGGTCGCCCCTGCTACTCGCCCAATTGCGTTCGGGGATCAGCTTCGAGGATTCGCAGAGTAGTGGTCCGCTTGGCTGCGCCAAGGGGCTCCCGCAGCCGTTAAGGCCGTTCGATGTCTCTCGATCCAGTCGAAGGGTGCTCACTGGGCGGGTGTCCAGGGCCAGGGGCGGGGTCCGTGCCGGTTTTGCAGGCAGGCGACGCGGAGGGCGGCTTCGTCGCGGGCGGCGGGATTGTCGGCGGCGTGCTGGGCGATGTAGCAGGTCATACGGAGTTCGCGGATGTCGCGCAGAAGTGTAAAGCCGTCCCAGGTGGTGACGTCGTGGCCGTAGCGGAGGCAGAAGTCGGCGTAGTCGTCTGCACTGATCCAGGCGAAGCTGGTGTGTTTGATGGCGGTTGATACCAGGTCCCATTCCGGTGGGCCGATCGAGGCGCGTTCAAGGTCCAGGAACACGACTTCCCCGTTGTCGGTGGCTACGACGTTGCCGACCCAGGCGTCGCCGTGCAGGACGGTGCGAGGTAGACCGGCGGGCAAGTGGGAGTAGCTCTCACGCAGCGTTGCGAGCTGCTGGTGTAACCAGGTGCGGTCGTCGGAGGCGAGGCTGGTGGCTCCGTTGATGCGTTCCGCGAGCCGGACGAATGGGTCGAGATCGGCGAATGGATGCACTTCGGTGAGGGGCAGGTCGTGTAGGCGGCGCAGGAGCTGCGCGACCTGGGCGGGGGTGCCGTTGTGATGGGCGGGTAGCTCGTGCCAGAAGGTGATCGCGCGGCCGTCGATCTCGATGGGCTGTTCGAAGTCGTCGAGTGCGCGGACTACGGGGATCTCATGCTCGCCGAGCCACCGGGAGATGCGGACTTCCCGGCGCGCGGCGACTTGCTGCCCAGGTCGTCCCACGCGGGCGACGATGCCGCGGGGAAGCCGGAAGATGCCATTCTCGCCGAGCCGGATTGGCTCGGCGTCGTCGGCGTTCAGGCCGGCCTTGCGGCATCCTTCGCGCAGCAACTCTTCGATTCGACGGTTTTCGGTAGGGGTCACGACGCGGCGACTACAGTATGGATGCGTGTGCGCAGCGCGCCGACCTCGGGGAGCCGGTCGTAGCGGTGGGCGTAGTGGAACAGCTCACGCAGGTCATCGGCGGCTCGGCGGGAGCGGACGGTACCCGCGGCATTCAGCGCGGCTTGTCCTTGAGCAGCGGCTTCGGCAGGGTCACCGGTGACCATGGTGAGAGTGGCAAGCTTGATCTGGGAGATCGCGCGGGAGCGCGCGTAGGTGTCCTGGTGCCCGGCGACTGCAGCCGACAGCCGCGCGGCGGCCTCTGTATACCGGTGTCCGTGGATGGCGAGGTCGAACAGGGCGTGGCCGGTGTCGCCGGCGTGCTGAGCGTGGTCGTAGTAGGCCATCCACGGTGGGTCGTTCGCTGGCGTTGCCTGGGCGAATTCATCGTCTGCACGGCCGACAGCGGCGAGCGCGTCGCGGGTGCGGCCCATTTTGGCGAGGGCACGAGCATGCGCGGTGTGCACCATCGCTCGCTCGGTCGCTGTGAGCCGGTCGGCGCGCACCAAGGCCTGTTCGATCCATGTCAGGCCCTGATCCGGTTCGCCGATCCAGATCGCCTGCCGGGCCATCGAAGACAGGATTTTCGCGTGTAGGTGCCAGTCTTCTGCTTGGACGGCGCAGGTGAGACCGAACTCGAACGCGCGGGTGGCGTCGTCGTGGGCGTAGGCATCGAAGGCCATAAAACCGCAGGTATGGGCCAGATAGGCGATCGCGCTGCGTAACGGGCCTCGCAGATGCTGGTCGCAGGTTGCGTGGAGCAGCCGGGCTGACCAGTTCAGCTGTGCCTGGACGGCCTCGCGGGCGAGCCCTCCGCCGTAGGTGTGGTCCCATCCGGCGAACACCTTCGCTGCGGCGGTGATCTGGCCGATTTCGGCAGTACCCACACGCGAAGGGACAGGGGTTGGCTCGCTGCCATTCAGCCGGGCTGCGACTGGAGCCAGTGTCAGCGCGCCGACGCCGATACCGACGCCGCGCAGGAACTGCTTGCGGTCCACGTCCACCACCTGTTCCGCTGTTCGGGATCCCTCGACGGGGCTCGTTCCGATAATGGCGGCCCCTGCCGTCCCGTCAACGAGTTCAGCGACTTGAGCTTGGGTCAGTCCGAGTACGCGGACTAGCTGACGTTGGTTTGCGCGAGTAGGCCTGGAGCAGCCACGCTCCCAGTTGCTGACCGTCTTCTCCGTAACCTCCAGCAGTCGCGCAAGGCTCTCCTGGGTATGCCCGGCCGCTTCGCGTACAACAGCCAGACCGTCCCGTCGACCGGCCATCAGGCTCCTCGTTTCTCGCCGCTCTGTAGGCCGCTGCCCGCTGGTCGCCGCCGTCGATTTCCAGTCATTTCCACCAGATTACCGGTTAGATTTCCTGGTGTGTTGCGGACGTCCACGCGAAGATCACCTTCGAGCGAGCTGTGACTGGCGGCAATCGATCCACCGTGATCGCCGACCCATGAGAATGGCAGATCATTGCTCGTATGTCCTGTGCAAAGCGGTGAATTGATGTGCTTGGCGACCGCGAGCGGCAACGGTCCGGGGGGAACTGATCGAGATCGGCAATCTTTTGACGCGAGCACCGCCGACGGAGAATGAGGAGCTCGCCGAGACGCACCGGTCAAGCACGGGCTTGAGCTCACCGGCATCGGCAGCTGTGCACCTCATGGACTCAGCGGGCTACGTAGATCATCGGCTCCTTCTTCCGCTGTGCATGGGCGCTTCCGCTCGTGCCGACTACGTTTACCGAGGCAGAATATCTAGGCCATTCTTTCACCCGACCTCGTCCGCTGTGGACTGTCAGGCATGCCTGAGCGAAGCAAGCCGTACCAGCACAACCTGGTTACCGGTCATCCCAACGGCAGACTCAACGTCTCCGGATTCCCGGATCTGGTGGTCTTCGGTGCGAGGCGATCGTCCGCTGCTGGACTGGCTACGGGATCCAGAGAGCTACGAGCTTGCCCTTTCCCACCGGACCGCGGCCAAACACTTGGCGGACTTGATGGCGCGGGCGCCGGTTACTGAGGTGATCAGCGCAAGGGGCGATGTGCTGTCGCACAGCGGAAATCTGATCGAGCCCGGTTCCGGGAAGGACGTCACGGTGCTTGTCCGCCGTGTGATGGCAGGAATTGGCGCCTGTAGAGGGGATTCGGTGTGTGCGGAGGTGTTGTGCGGTCAGGTCCGGTCCGGTTCCTGAGTTACAACCTGTTCAACTATGGCGACGACCTTGAGCGGGCTGAGCTTGCCCACAAGGTGATCCGGCAGCAGCGCGCGGAGGCGGCCGAGGCGGGTGATGCGTTGGTGGTCGCTGTGCAGGAGCTGATCGCCGAAGACCCGGCGGTAGGTGGATTGCGGTGGCGGTGGTGCCGTCGCTGGTGGCCAGGGCCGGGTTCGCGGAGTAAGGCGGGGCGCGCGGGATGGCGGCTGCGGGCGCTGGCTGAGGCGACCGGTTTGCGGTGTGAGTATCAGCGGAACCGGCCGGCCGTCGGGGTGGGCAATCTGCGTTATCACCTTGGTTTGTTGTGGTCGGACGAGCTGAGCCCGGCTGGTGGTTTCGCTGAGGTGGCAGGTCAGGCGTTGTGGCATGCGTATCTGCAGCTGGACCTCGATGTCGGGGTACGGGAGCCGGTGGCGCACGGGTCGTTTCATGCGAGGCCGCATGGGCTGCGTCAGCGTGCTGACGAGAGCGAGGTGGTGGTGAAGCGGGTGTACCGGCCGCCTCACTCGCGGGCGACGCTCGTCGGGCTGGATCGGAACGGAGTCGCGGCTGATCTGCCGGGCTGGCCTCCACAGGCCTCAGGTGAGGCGCCGTGGCCGGAGTACGACCACGACCCGTACCGCGTGCGGCACGGCAAACCGTGCCGCACGGTTGATTGGCATCGCGAGTTCGTGGACCAGTGCCGGACGTGGATCAACGCCGACGGGACGCGGGGTTGGGAGGCGGACCGGACGGCGGGACGGGTGCTGTGTGATGGCGGCCTGGTCGACGCGGCCGCAGCGCTCGAGGTCCCGTGGGCAGCGACCGTGGGGCATTGGCAGGGGGACCAGGCGTGTGGGCTGCGTCGGTTTGACAGCGTGATCGTCACTCCTCATGTCGTGCCCGGGTTGGTGTCGTGCGAGGTGATCGCGAGTACGTTGGCGAAGCAGGCGTCGGATCATCTGCCGGTCGTCGCGCGGTATGCGCCGGCGGCGATCACCGCATCTGCCGGTGGGTAGGGGTCGCGTGGACGGACATGGTGTCGGGGGAGTGGCGTGATGCCGAGCCTCGGTGTGGTCGCGGCGCGGATGTCGTTGCGGCGCAGCAGTTTAAGTGCCCGGTCGGTGTGGTGGCCGACGATCGGCGATGTCGTCATCGAGGCGCACGGGGACGACGTCCCGGACGCCGATTGGTTCGGGCCGGGGGATGGCGGCCGCGTATTTGTGCGGTGGATTCCGCGTTATGAGCGGTCGTCGGATCGCTTGTGGACGGTCTTGGAGTGGCAGGCGCACGGGTTGCCGGTGGTCGATATCGCGGTCCTGGTCGGTGTGCCGGAGGCCCGCGTGCGGTCGTGGTTGACCCGGAACGTGCGTGAGGCACGGAAAGAACGGGAGACGGCCGCGATGAGAACCGCGGTCGACGAGGGGAGAGACGACATGACGGGCACCGAGCTACGGCTACGGACCGCGACAGCGAACGTGAAACGCGCGGGATACAACCGCCGGACGAGGTTTCACGATCACGACAAGCTGGCGGCGACCTTGTGTTCGCTGAAGGAAGCGCCGCACGCGCTCTTCCTTTCCGAGTGTACTCATTACACCGACACGCCCCACGATCCGGATCCGCTCGAGGAGGTCCTCAAGCTGCTCAGCTCGCTGTGGACGACCCTGGGGCCGGATGGCCGGAAGTTCGGCGAAGTCCCCTACCGTGCCTGGATTTCCACGGTGCCGGGATCGGTGAACGTCCCCGGCCTGTTCGTCGACCCCCGCACCGTCCAACCAGGCACCCCTTATCGGCTCGCCGGCAGGCGGACCCAGCTGGCCAACACCCTCACCGCCACCATCAACGGCCACCCGTTCCGATTGAAGTGCGTGCACTGGAACGGATCCCGCGGCCCGAGCGGCCTGACCGAGCAGGCGGATCAGGACGGTCAGGTCGCATCGGAGAACGCGCTGTACGCCGGCGACTTCAACACAACCAGCTCCGCTCAAGGCGAGACGGTCTATGAGAACTGGGGTGCGCTCTGCGACCGGGTGGGCCGTCCGTGGATGCGCAGCCAGAAAGGCATCCGGCGTCCGGACGGGACGTGGGGCACGCACACCGGGATGGACCGGTTCCTGGAGCATGGGTGGTGGGACGCGGGCCAGGTCGCCGGTGACTTCACCCCGACCACGACCGACCCGGAGACCGCGCTGCGGATCGATCGCATCGTGCTGTCGAAGCGGTCACCGGCCCGTTTCGACCCCGACACCTACGCCGTCCACAAGCATCCGCTCCTCGGCAAAGGCGCGACACCGAACGATCACCTGATGGTCAGCGCGGATGTCATCGTCGAGGCGGCGGCATGACCAGGCTGGCTAGGTCGGCGGCTGGGCCGAGCACGGTGCTGCTGATCGCGACGGTCGTGGCCGGATGTAGCCCCGCCCAGGTGAGCCCGGTGCCGCCGGCACCGACGACAACCCGGACGATCGGGCTGACGACCCAGGTCCCGCCCTACGCGGGGGCGCCCGCGGTGCGTGACCCGCTCCCGTTCACCGTGCTGTCCGGTCATCCGTGCGCGACCGCCCTCACCCCGGCCCAGGTCAAGCAGATCCTGGGGATCGAGGCCACCGGCAAGCCCGACCGGAACGAACCTGCTGGGCCGACCTGCCTGTGGGAGAACCCGGTGACCGCGCGGATGGTCAGAGTGGGCTACGCGACGACCCATCGGCAGGGCCTCAGCGCGATCTATCCGGCCCCGAGCCCAGACGAGGGCCGGGTGTGGCGGAAGTTGATGGTGGGCGGGTTCCCGGCGGTGGCCACAGCTGAGGATCCGGAGTGGTACTGCACGGTCATGGTCGGCCTGGCCGACGATGCCGCGGTCGGGGTCGCGCTGATCGGCCGTGTCGGCGACACCCGCGATGTGTGCGCGGCGACCGGGCAGGCCGCCGATCTGGTCGTCGCGACGTTGAGGAAGCAGGTCGGACGGTGACGGCGCCGATGCCGCCAGAAGCCGCGTGGCGGGACCAGCCTGGGCGGCGGCCGTCGGTGATGGCTGACAATCCCGGGTGGTGGCTGGATGACCAGGGGCGCCTGCGGCGGCTGCTGCGGTCGTCGGACGCGGTGTGGCTGGTCATCGCCACCCCGTCCCGGGACGGTGGCCATCGGATCGACCTCGAACGTGTCGACGGGCGGCCAGGCACCGACCCACCGGTCGACATCGTGGACCCGGCCGCGCTCGCCGACACCGAGACAGATCTGCGCGCGGTGTTGCTCGAGGCGGGACCGGTGGCTCGGGTCCGGTCCGGTGACCTGTGGGACGCGCTGGTCGGCGCGATCCTGCGGTACACCACACCGGCCGAACGCGCCCGCGCGGTGTACCGGGACACGGCGACGGGATTCGGGACGAGCTATGACACACCAGTGGGCCGGGCGAGTCTTTTTCCCTCACCCCAACTGGTTCTCCAGTTGTCGGCGGACGTGTTCGAGGTGTACGGGCTCAGCCATGTCCGCGATCGCCTGCGCACCGCGGCGTGGGTCGCCCGCGAGCTGGAGTGCCGGTGGCGGACCGTGCCGTCGGATCAGCTCGCCACGGTGCTCGCGGCGGTGCCGCGGCTCGGATCGCTGATCGCCGGTGCTGCGGTCGCGGACCTCAGCGGCGACTTCCGCTGCATCGAGCCCGGTGACGTCCTGGTCCGCCGCCGGGTCCGTGCGCTGGTTCGTGCGGCGTCCTGGCCCGACGATCCGCGGGAGTTCGGCATCCGGTGGCAGGCGATGACCGGGATCGAACGATCGGCCTGGACCGTGCTGGTCCTCGCCGCCGACGCTCGACACACTATGCGGGTGCCGTGACCCCACCTCCTCGTGTGCGCCCACCGGCGAGACGAACCGGTGAGCGCCAGAATCCGCCCGAGAACGGAGACGACGTGACCACGATGGACACGCTCGACCGCATTCGTGCTGACGCGGTCGCGTTATGCCGGGCTGAAGAGACCGCGGTGTCGATCCGCTCCTACGGCGGGCTGGAGTTCCCCGATCTGTTGATGGACGGCGCCTACGCCGAGCAGATGTGGTCGATGCGGACAGCGTTCCAGCCGTTGCCCGCGATCGCGGGTGCGCTGCTGCAACCGCGGCGGATGGCCGTGCTGCGCCGTGATCCTCCGGCCGAGGCGTTCTTTGTGGTCAACGAGAGCGCGCTGACGGTGCTGGAGTACGGGCGAGGCGATCCTCGTGTCGCGACCGCTCAACTGCGCTGGCTGGCAGACCGCATCGACGAGCGGGCCTGCACCGTGCGGGTCCTGCACTTCGGAGCGCGGCTGGCGCTGACGCCGGACCCCGCATTCGGGCCAGTCCTAGGGGGCACGCCGGGACCCGCGTTCACAATCGTGACCGACGCCGACGGCCGGGAGACGGTGTTCGCGGACGCGCCTACTCCCAGCCGGATCCAGATCGTCCGCGACGAGATACCTGATGTCCGCGGAGTCGGCTACTACACGCGGCGGTTCGCCGAGCTGAGCGACGCCAGTCTCGACCGCAACGGCAGCCGGGAGCGGATCCGCGACGCGATCCGACGACGTGAGGAACTGGCCGCCTTGGCCCCATCGGATGGTGACAATTCGACCGGCGCCGTAGGTACCGGCGGCATGAGACGGTCTCGGTGACGTGGTCGCTCACAGCAGTGACGAGCGCGTACCGGGCTCGGGCTGGCCAGAGGTCTCCTCCCGGACAAAACCCGCGCAGGAGTGCGTATCCACCCACCGCCTCCAGCACGCGATAGCCCGGCACGCTCATGAAGGTTCTGGAATCACCTCAGGTGCGACACCGAGAATCAGGTTCTCCAGGGCGGCATCACCGGTACCGAAGCTCGCTACCCAGGTTTCCACGAGGACGATCTCAGCGTGCTCCGAGATTCCCAGGAAGTAGCGACCGCGATCGAGTTCGCCGATCGGGAAGAGGTTCATGCCGAGATGGGTGCCCCAGTCGGCGAACCTGTCCGTCTCCGACTCGACGTCACCAGGGTTGAGCTCGAAGGGCTCTCGGGCTCGCGAGACGCCGCCGCCAAGGTTCACCCGCAAGCCGCCGAACTCGGTAAGGAATCGTTCAGCGGCCTCATGCATGTGCACCAGTCCGTCAGCTTCCAGCGTGCGCCGCCAGGCAGTGGTATCAACACGCCTCCCTGGTTCCCAGCCAGAAGACCGAAGCACGTGTTCGACCTCTGCCGAGAACCTGGTCATTCGCCCGCCCCCACATCACACCCCGATCGGCCCGTTCACCTATCCCGTAGGCGGACTTCCTTCGGCGAGGTAGGTCTCTCACCGTCGAGGGTAACGCCGACCACCGCATTAAGAGCAGAACGTCAACGGCCACCGTGCGCTCGTTCAGGCCCTTGCCCGACTGTGCGCCATTGGACACAGGCAAAGAGGAAACCGAGGCGTGCTTAATGGCCGTCGAGGTGCTCCGCCTGTCCGGTTGTGTCCGGCTCAGCTGGTGGGGCGCAGTGCGTGTCGGCCGGTGGCTTCAGCGATGTTGCTCAGGTCGGTGAGCAGGACATTGAGCTTGAGCGGGAGCTGACACCGGGTCCGGTGGCGCCATCGCGGGCGAGGACATGCTTCGCAGTCGCCGTTGGTGTCGATCTGGTGCTGATCCAGCAAGGCCCGCAGCGCGCCGGTCAGCAGCAGCACTGCCTGCGCCAGTTGTTGCGGGGACGCGGTATCGGCGCGGTGCGCGGCATGGTCGTAGCTGTCGAGACGCGTCATCACCTCGTCGGTGAACGTCTGCGCGAGGACGTATGTCACGGCTTCTCCTTATGTGAAAGACGATGTCGTCGCTGACCGCGAACGCAACGGCATCACCGGTTGCGTATCCGCGGTGGTGGAGCGTTGCGCGGGAATGACCGGCTCGCAGGTGTCCGGGTCGGCTGCTATGAGGACCAGAGGGCCGAATCTCGTCGCGGCGGTGGGGGCGCATTCTCCGATCCGGTCAGGTTCCCGCCGGCCTGGTGGCTGGTGGGGAAGCTCGGTGACCGAGGCAGCGGTCATGGTGCGCCACCGTGCCCCGAAGGCGACGGGAAAGGTCGTCTGGGAGAGCCGGGAGTGTTGGTAGGGCATGACTTTGCCGGTGATGGTGTGCCCGTCGATGACGGCCGTGACGAGCGTGCCGATCCACGGCAGTGCCGGAACCGCTCCGAGCGGGCTCACGAGGGCGGTCCGAGTTCTGGATTGGTCGGGGGCACGTGTTTGGGGCCTTTCGTGGGCAGCTGGCGAAGCTTCGCGAGCACGCGTTCCATCACGGCGAGGTCAGGGCTCGGCAGTGGCCGGTGCACCGGTGGTGCGGCGGCGAACGGGACCACGGGCCGTGCCAGCCGCAAGGGCTGCGGGCGGTAAGGGAGCAGATCGGCGGCGAGCACGGCGACGGCGGGCAGCCTGTGCCGGGGCACCGTGGGGGCCAGCATCACCGCGCGCTCTCGACCGAGATCCAGAGATCCGGCCAACGGCAGGTAGACGGTCGGCGGGTCAGCGCGGCGGGCGCGGGCGGCGACGGTGGTTTCGCTTTTCCCGCAGCGACAGCGGCAGACGCACTGTCGTCGGGTCAGGCGCACGGTCCAGGCCGTGACGTCGCACTCCGGCTCGGTGTCCGCCAGTCCCCAGGTGTGGTGGTCGCGGACGCAGGCGCCGCAGCGGACGGGATCCGGGTGCACGGCGCTTTGGCCTAGCGGCCGGGCAGGAGAAGGCGCGAAACGTCCAGGGTGAGGACGTCGCGGTGAGCCAGACGGTCCGCGGCCAGTTGCGTGAGCCGCGCCCCCCGGGACGGTCGTGTCGTGATCATCGGGGATCGTCCTGGTCGGATGCGGCGCGGCGGGCCTCGGCGACCTGTGACTGCCACATGACGAACCCGTGGTCGCATTGGTAGCCGGCCTGGTTCCAGGCCCAGGTGTCGCAGCAGTGGCCTCCGACGGCGAAGGACACACCACGATCGACGACGAGCACGGCGGTGGTGGGTGGGACTGCGGTTGGGTGTGTCACGGGGATCAGCTCCTCGAAGGGCCGTGAACGTGGCATGGGGGTTGGTGCTCCGCGCCGGAGCGGGAAGGCGCCGGACAGTGGCGGCCGCCTGCGCTGCGGGCGTCGGGGGTCGCCCGGGCAGCGAGCTGGTCACGGCGCGCACGGCGCGGAGCACCTGGTCGTGGTGACATTCGAGTTCGAGAGGGTCGCTGGCCTGCCGCGGGCGAGCCGGCCCTCACCCGGTGCTCTCTGGCGAGGCGCAGAGGGAGGGGTGCGCGGCGGCTGGTGCGGCCGGTGCTTCCTCGGATGTGAGGGGGAGGGTTTCCAGGACGCGGTCGACGGCGCTTCGCGAGCCGGGGGAACTGTCGCGCAGATGACGCCACCGCACTCCTCGGACTTCCGGGGCCCGCATGCGCAGATCCGTGCGGTGGGCGACCCTGGCCATCACCAGTGTTCCGGCCTGTGCCACGCCGTGCGCTGTCTGACTGGTGGCCCCGAGCCGGCGTACCGGGGTTCGGGAGAAACCCCAATCCGACAGAAGCCACGTGGCGGCGTGCTCGAGCGAACCCTCCGGTACGTGGGCGACCGAGGGCAATTGCCATTCCGGTTCCTGGAATGGCGGTGTCAGGGTGCATTGCAGGACGTCGTCCTGGTGAATAATGGCCACCAGGAGGCAGGTGTTTGCGCTGTCGGAGGTCACGCTGTTCCTCGCGTTGTCGTCTCTTCCCGGATCCAGCGCCGAAAATTGACCGGAATCCGTTGGTGCCGGCCGGATAACCAGTGCGTTCCTGGTGTCTCGGCAGTGTTCTGAGCGTGCCTCGCATGCGCCTGCCGCGGAACCCCGTGGCGTTGCAGCCACTTGCAGCACACTGCAATGCGCGTTGCAGCCCTATTGCAGTTCACGATGCCGGGCGGCACAGTGGAGCAGAATAGGGAGGGCGTGGACAATGAATTTCCGGTGGACGGCGCAATCGGCGATGGCTCTCAAAGCGGCGCTGAACCTGAACCTGGCTACATTTGCCGAGCATCTCGGGCTGAGCCCCAGCACCGTCAACCACTGGAGCGCACCAGGATCGTCGGTCACACCGGGCAGGGAAGCACAAGAGTTGCTGACCGTGGCCCTGAACCAGGCCACCGGCGAGGCGAAGAACCGGTTCTGGGCCACCGTGGCCACCGAAACCGGCGACCCGGCCGGTGCCCCTGAGCGGCTCGATCTTGGCGGGCAGATCCGGGACGGCGCGAAACTGTCGATGACGATGGCCGACGAGGCAGCCCAGCTGGCCTCCAGCGACGAACAGCTGAGCTACCTACGCGACGAGCTCTGCAGGATCGCCGTCGCCTACGTCCACACGCCACTGTCCATCGTGGTCGACGACCTCCGCGACGCGCAGAAAACCCTGGCGGCCATCACCCAGACCGCGCACCGCCCACACAGCGCACACGAAGCGACCGTCCTGTCCGGAGTGCTGTGCCTGCTGCTCGCGCACGCCAGCCAGAACGCGGGCGACCAGAAAGCGGCCCTGCAGCAGCTGCGGTCGGCGAGCACCTTCGCGAACGTCGCGGACAGTGACGCGCTGCGGGCCTGGACACTGGGCTCCGCGGCACTCATGCTCGAGTGGTCCTCGCGCCCCGGCGAAGCCGCCGCACGAGCGCGCGAAGGCCTCCAGTACCCGGTCAGCGCGCAATCGCACCAGCGACTGCTGGCGATCGCCGCCAGGTCAGCCGCCCGAGCCGGGGACGTCCCGGTCGCACGCGACGCGCTCGCCCGGCTCGGCGACCTCGACCCTGCACCCGCCACCCGGGACGACGTCGTCGACTTCGGCGGGCTGCTCAGCTTCCCGGCAACGAAGCTGACCTACTACCAAGGAGGGGCCATGACCCTGCTCGGCGACTACGAGCGGGCCGAACACCACTCGGTGACCGCGATCAACGGCTACGAAACCGGCCCCGTGGAGGAGCGCTCCTACGGCGACGAGGCACTCGCCCGGCTGGACGTGACCCGCGCCCGCCTCGGTCAGGGCAACGTCACCGGCGCACTCGCCGCCGCCGAACCCGTCCTCACCCTCGACACCCAGCTCCGGATCCGGCAGATCGACACCGCCATCGGAGGCCTGCGCGCGGACGCACACGCCCTCGCCGCGCGTCGTCACGGTGACGCCGCCGAGCTCACCGACCGCCTCACCGGCTACCTGGCCGCGGCCCCGCAGACTCCCCGAGCACTACCATCAGCTCGTGCCTGATCACCCGGACACCGCCGCCCTAGTCCACGCGTGCCACGAAGCGGGCCTCGACCCCCGTGGCGCGGTCCTCCTGCGGCGGCACGCCACCACCGTCTACCGCATCCCCGGCCCCGGCCAGGGCCTGATCGCCAAGATCGCCCCGCACACCGCCTGGGCCAGCGCGGAGCGCGCCATCCACCTCACCCGCTGGCTCCGCGCCCACGACTTCCCATGCACCGAACCAGCCGACGTCAGCCAGCCGATCGACCCCGGCGACTTCGTCGTCACCTTCTGGAAGCACTACGACCAAACCCAGCAGCGGGACCTGCCCGGCGCTGCGCACCTCGGAGCGCTACTCCGCACGCTGCATGCTCTGCCCGGGCCGCCCATCGACCTGCCCACGGCCGCGCCGCTGCGGCACTTCGCGGACCTCGTGACCTCCTCGGCCGCCTTGTCCAGCGACGACAAAGCGTGGCTGGTCGCCGAACGCGGCCGCCTGCTCGCCGAGTACGCCGACCTCGACTTCCCCCTCGGCACCGGCATGCTGCACGGCGACGCCTACCCCGGCAACACCCTCTGGGACGGAAACACCGCCCTGCTCGGCGACTGGGACGAACCCGCCTTCGGCCCCCGCGAACTCGACCTCGCACCCACCCTGCAAGGCGGCATCCGCTTCGGACGCAGCACCGCTGAACTCGACGCCTTCACCACCGCCTACGGCTACGACCCTCGCGACTGGCCCGGCATGGCCACGCTCACCGGTCTCCGGGATCTGCACACCCTCGGCTCCTTCATCCGCCGCGCCCAACACGGCGACGCCACCGCTGTGAAGGAACTCGACATCCGGGTCGCGTCCCTGCGTCGACGAGACAACTCTTCCTGGCGCGCCGCATGACCCGCCAGCAACGATGAACGCCATCCACGTCAGCGTCGCCCAAAACCCGCCATTCCACGACAGCGATGACAAGGTCTTCACCACCCGCGACGCCGTCATCGTGCTCGATGGCGCCAGCGCCCACGCGCCTGTCCCGGTCAATCCGTCCACCTACGCCGACACTCTCGGCAGGCACCTCCGCGACCGACTCGATGACGATTCCGACATCGACCTGGCCGACGCCCTCGCCGACGCGATCACCGCCACCACGATCCAGCTGGGCCTGACCGCCGGTAGATCCCCGTCCAGCACGGTGACCATCCTGCGCCGCCGCGACGAGCACGTCGACGTGCTCATGCTCGGCGACAACCTCCTCGTCGCGCCCGGCCGTACCATCACCGATCCCCGGCTCGGCCACCTCGACATCCCAGAACGCCGCCAGTACAAGCAGCGCCTGGCCGCCGGCACGGGATTCGACGACACCCACCGCGGACTGCTGGTCACACTTCAACGCCGGCAAGCGGCAAGCCGCAACCGGCCCGGCGGCTACTGGATCGCCGAAACCGACCCCGCCGCGGCCTAGCACGCCATCCGCGCCACCATCCCCGTCAACCAGATCCCATGGGCGATCGTGGCGACCGACGGCGCCTACACACCCATGGAACACCTGGGAATCACCGACTGGCCCGCCATCAGCGCGATAACTACGGCCGATCTGCACGACATCCTGACCCGCTGCCACACCTGGGAACACGACGCCGATCCCGACGCGCGGACAATACCGCGCGCGAAACGCCACGACGACAAAACCCTTACAGCAGTGCGTATCCGGCTGCGATAGCTAGCGAGCCCTGTCCAGCACCAATAGGTGGTAGCACGGCATCGTTACAGACTGGACATCCTTGTCCTGGCGGGGAGCCACTCAGCGGGAGTGGGTGATCTCGCCACGGGGCGTAGATCCGTCCCCGGAGGTCCGGCTCACACAGGGTTCACGAGGGAGTAATCGCGGCGCAGAAGGCGCTTCCAGTCCCGCAACCGGATACCCCAACGGAGGTTCGCCTTAGATCGGCTAGCCTTAGCCGTGCTGTGAACGGGGTCACCGTTTACAGCACACGAGGTTCCAGACTTCTCCGCGGTGTCTCCAGTCGGGGTAGCCGGAGACACCGGTGAACCCGCGCGTGAGCGCAGGTCCAGTCATCACGACAGGAGAAGTTTTGTTCACCTCCAGAAGAATGAAGAGCACGGTTCCCGCAGGCGGTAATCCGCCTGCGGGAAACCCTGGCCAGGGCCGTTGGAGCGGCCCTGGCTGGAACCGTTTCTTCATCCTGCTCCAGCTGGCAAACCAGCTGGCGGCCCTGACCCTCGTGCTCCTGAAGGTGTGAGGTCCTAGGCGCAGGGTCGGGTGGCCACTCAATGGCCGCTCGACCCTGTCAGGTCGCGCCGCCCTGGGCGACGCGGTGTCACCCCTAGAGGTGACACCGGCCAGAGAGTACCGCATGGCTCAGTAACGTTACGAAGTAACGTTACTGAGCCATCGGCAACGCTGCGCCGCCTTGGGTTTTGCCAGCTGGAACCGAGGCCTCGGTCACCACGCAGGAGCCG
Source organism: Amycolatopsis sp. NPDC043885 (assembly GCF_056435685.1). Lineage (NCBI taxonomy): Bacteria > Bacillati > Actinomycetota > Actinomycetes > Pseudonocardiales > Pseudonocardiaceae > Amycolatopsis > Amycolatopsis sp. NPDC043885. The sequence goes on along the minus strand of NZ_JBWKEA010000005.1, from coordinate 323,055 downwards.
ATCACTCGCGACACCGTGAAGGCCGTGTTCAACGCTAGTCGAGGAACCAGAGCTGGTCTTCGGCCTGGTCGAGGCAGTCGTACTGGAACGCACGCGCGCCGTTGACGTTGTTCGCCCCGGACACCGCGAGGCACCGGTCCGTGTAGGAATTGCGGAAGCGTTCCAGAAAGTGACCTTCGGCGTCGCGGCCCCTGTCTTCAATGATCCAGGCCTGGTTTTCGTAAACGGTGCAGTCGTATTGGTAGGCGGCCGCGCCGTTGACGTTGTTGGTGCCCTGCACGACGAGACAACGACCCGTGTTCGCGTTGCGGAGCCAGTAGCGGGCTTCCGGGCCTTCACCCGAGTAGTGCACCACATTCCACAACTGGTCCACGTAGTTGTTGTTGCAGTCGTACTGGTAGGCCGGTCCGCCGTTGATGTCGCTCCGGCCGTGCACTGCCAGACAACGGTCGGTGTACGAGTTGCGGTACCGCCACGGGCCGGCTCGGCGAGCGATGCGATCCTGCACCCCGATGGTGGACTGCGAGTCCGCGGCCGCACCGACCTGCGGTACCGCCGCGTGGCTGGGCTCCGCTACCGACAACAGCGACAACGCCGAAACGGTCGCGACCAGGACGGCGCGCAAGGATGTGTGTGGGTGAACTGCGACGAAGGCTTGCACGGTCGTGACGACAGTGCGGGCAGTCAGTCGGCTACCTGTACCGGCTCTTCCGGGAAGCGGCCTGCCAGCAAGCACGCCACGAGAGCGGCAAGACTTGCGGGAAGCAGCTTGTCGGCTGTGACCTCGAGTTCAGCCACCGTCCACCAACGGCGTTCGAGGACGCTCTCTCGTTCGTTCACGGTCGGCGTAAGGGCCGCCGTGGGCTGGACGTCGCCGATCCTGGCGAGGAAGACGTGATCGAGACGGTGATGGTCGCAGCCGCGGTAAGTGAAGCGGCTCTCGCGGGTCCACAACTCGCGATCCACTGTGGACAGCGCGATGCCGGACTCCTCCCTGATCTCGCGGCGGGCGGCATCCGGGAGCGTTTCACCGGCCTCGACGCCGCCACCGGGGAGCTCCCACCACCGGTGCCCGGGATCATCGGGATCGCACGCGTGAATGAGTAGAAGACGGTCGTGAGCGTCAAGCAGCAGGACCCGGGCGCCGACTCGTGGTTGCTTGGTGGGCATGGCACGGTTCCTCGGGTTCTTCGGTCAGGCACGGGAGTGCGCAGGAGTTAAGTGTCGTACGGAGATACAGTTTACCCAGCGGGGCAACGCTAGCAGGCACGCGGATTAGACCCGGCCCGTCAGACAACGCGAACTCGGAGAAGGGCGACGGGGCAGACTGCAACCTGCGCCGTCGACCCCAGGCGAACCGCCTACTTGGGGAGCAAGTTCGATCCCTCGAGCGGAGCGCGAACGTCTACGAGTGCGGAGTGAATCATCTGCGCAGCGCGATTCCCAAAACAGAAATCGGGACGGGTTGTGTTGCCTGGTGCAGCGCTCGATGCGACGCTGCACCAGGCGAAGCTCAACGGGGTACATCACCCCCGTCCGCGCCATTCTTCCCGCTGGCCTTCGGAGGATGGGGAAGTAGTGCTCGGAAGGAGGCGGCCCAGCGTCGGTCTTCACGGAGCAGGCCGGGCAGCGCCTTGAGGATCGGGACAGCGAGCGTCAGAACCCGCTCGTTCTCGGCGCCAGTCTTGATCAACCAGCGGAGGAACCAAATCGCTAGGGCCATCGTAGTTAGTCGCACTATGGCTGCGAGGGAGCCCAACCCCAACGCGCCTGCGACGTAAACGTTAACCGGACTTGATCATGAGAGAACCCTTTCGGTTTGCGTGCCCGCAATTTGCGGGTCGCCCGCAGCGGAGCGGCGCCATGCACGCGCGCCCAGCCTGTTCACCAGTGTGCGGCGTACTACATCGTACTTCGGAGTCAGCACCCCCATACTGCGGTGTGGCCACGGGTTAACAGCCGCAGCCGATCGGTTCCGCGTTGTGGCCCTGCGGAGGTCCGCAAGTCTCGCCAGGGTTGCTGGTCGGAGCTGGCTGGAGTGCCGTTCTCACGTCAAGGCTCACGGGAAGATTTCCCGACGTCTGTGGCGATGCCACATTCGCCCATACTGCACTTTGTTTCCGTGGACTTCTCGGGTCGGTTGACTTCATCCATTCGGCTGCGCTAACCCAATGGGCGTCAGGCATCCTCGTTCCGGAACGGCACGGCTCTCAGGTGAAGCTCGGAGCCGGTTTCTGGTCTGCCCGGGCACGTTTGCTGTCGCGGGGGTGGATTGATCAAGGAGGGTCACTCCTAGTACGGTCTCGTGCGTGCATGGTGAGCGGGGGAGTGGTGAGCCGCGTCTCGTGACCGTCGCCCGTCAAGTCAAGACCGGTCTGCGAGGCCTATCCGACTTCATGGACGTGTTCGCGACCGCGACGGTGTACGCCCGACGGCCACGACGGACTGCGTTGCTGGTGACCGAATTAGGAGAGCGGGGACGATGGACTGTGGTGTTTTCCTCGCTGGACCGGCTCGCCCTGCACGCCGGCGAATGTGACTACTTGTCCGCGACGGGCGCGGATTTTATGGAATTAGTTCCGGAAGGGGTCGCGGTGATGGTCGACCCCGATGACGACCATCGTTTTCCGGTGCTATCGCAGGTGGCTCCTGCGGATTTCGTAGCCCGGGTGCGGGCTGGGAAATCACGGGACTAAGTGAGCGTCCGGCTTGTGCGGGCCGGTGGACGACGGGGGAGGGATCACGAGGGGTGGACGGCCCGGGTTTTCATGTGGAGCTCGAGGTGCTGGAAAGCGCGTCGAAAAGCATGGGTGAGATCGTGCACGACCAGGAGGGGTTCGAGCTGCGCGGCTTGTGTGGCGAACCCGCGTTGTACGGGCATGACGGGGTTCATGCCGCGTTGGCGGAGTTCTGCGGGCGGTGGAGTGTCGGGCTGGACGCGCTGGCGGATCGCGCTCGCGATCTCGGGGGTCTGCTGGGTGCGGCGGCGAAGGCCTACCGCGAGGTCGAGCACACCAACCTCGCCGCGCTGAAGACCGATCCCGGGCTCGGCTCGGTCAGCGCACCGCCCCGCGTCGGGAGCGGCCGGTGAAGGCCGCGGAGCTGGGACAGACCGACGACCCGAAAGCGCTGGTACCGGGCAATCCCGACGCGGTGTTCGAGAACGCGCGGGTGCTGCACGAACGGGCTCGGGACGCACTCGATGCGGGGGAGGCGCTCAAGCGCATCGACACCGGAGCGTGGCAGGGGCCGGCGTCGAATCAGTTCCACGATGATCACCAGACCGAGGTGCCGCGCTGGGGCACGGCCGGTGACTCGCTGGACAACGCCGCGCTCGCGCTGACCGACCTCGCCAACTGCCTGGCCTGGGCCCAAGGCCAGGCCACGGAGGCGATCGCCCAGTGGGAGCAAGGCGAGGCCGACACCCAGCGCGCGGTCGATGCCCACGGCCAGGCCTGCGCCCAGGCCGAGGCGCAGAACCGGGCGAACATCGAGCGGGGCGACCCGACCGTCGTGCAGCCACCGCCCTTCACCGATCCCGGTGCGGCGAAACGCCAAGCTGCCCGCGACATCCTGAACCGGGCCCGCCAGCAGCTGGCCAGTGAAGGGGGCCGGTGCGCCGAGGCGCTGAAGGCCGAAGCCGCGTTAGCGCCCCAGGACTCCCGGAAACAGGCCGACGCGAACTTCTACGGCGGCATGGTCGACAGCGCCCTAGGCGTTCTCGAAGGACTGTGGGGCGCGGTCAGCGACCCGGGCGGCACGGTCGCCGCGATGGCCCACAACCTCACCCACCCCGTCGACACCCTCAAGTCGATGATCGCCTGGGACGACTGGGCCGCCGGCCGCGGCGACCGGGCGCTGGGGAAGATCACCGGCGACATGGTCATCGCCGCCGCCACCTTCGGCGCCGGGAAACTCATCAAGGACGGTCTCGGCCGCCACCACGACAGCGACAACCCCCATCCGCCAGGTCACGACGGCCCGGCGGCGCCGGGGCCGCGTCCGGTGTACGAACCGACCCGGAACCGGGTGAAACTCCGGCAGGGAACCAAACGAGCCATCTACCGGGACGCCGAGCGGCAGCCGGACGGCTCCGGCGACTTCGTGTGCCAGGCGTCCCGGGAACGGATCCCCGCCGCGCACAATCCCGACGGCAGCCTCGTCAAGATCGACCCGGACACCGGCAAACCGGACCCCGCAGGCATGACAGTCCCGGAGCCGGGGAAATACGAATTCGGGCACCAACCCGGCTCGGAATGGTGGCGGTACAAAGAGGAAGCCGAAGCGGGCGGCTACCCACGTGAGAAGGTCATCGAAGACCAGAACGATCCCGGCCGCTACCGGCTGGAAACACCCGAGGCCAACCACGGCCACAAATACGAACTACCACCGTAAACCGCGTGAAACGGCCAGGTAGCATGTGGAGCAACGGAAACGAGGTGTGATGACCAACTCGGACCGCGAGGGACGCGACGAACTTCATTACGCGGCACAGAAAGGCGACGTCGCCGCGATTCAGCGTCGCTTGGCCGACGGTGTCGACGTGAACATCACCGAGAAACGTAGCCAGTACACGCCGCTGCATTTCGCGGTACAAGAGGGCAAGGTCGACGCCGCCCGCGCGTTGCTCGACGCCGGAGCGGACGTCCAGGCCGTCTATACCCCGGGTGCGACACCGCTGCACCTCGCGGTCATCCGATGGCGCAAAGCGCCCGACGGCGCCATGATCAAGCTCCTGCTCGCCCGAGGCGCGGACAAGACCGCGACCGAGACCAACGGCCACACCCCGGCCGAGATCACCAAGGGCCAGTACGGATTCCCCGCCGACCTCACGGAGCTGCTGCAACCATGACCGAGCAGGCCCTCGACGACCACCTCACCCGCTACCTCGGCCCCGGCAGGCGGGAGACCGAGGTCGACGGTGTCGAGATCTGGCGGCATGAACGCCCCGAGTACGTCACCTTCGCCACCCACGGCCTGTCCAGCCAGCCCATCACCGCGGTGTACCCGCAGGAACTCGTGTGCTCCGTCGAGCACGGCCAGGACGGCGCCGCGCTCTTCCTCGTGCAAGCCACGCTCAAGATCGTTCAGGAGAATCGGCGCGGCGTCGTGAACAACCAGGTGATCCGCAACGACCAGCCGCTGCTCGTCGACACGGAGATCACCGGCGTCCTCGTCGGCGGGCACCCCTACCTCGACGACTTCGACGTGATCTTCGGTGCCGACCGGAAGGTGCTGGTCGAGCTGATGACGTTGATTCCGCTCACCAGCGGCGAAGTCGCTCGATCCACCAGTGCCGGCGTCGACGCGCTGCTCGATCACCTCGAGGACACAGACCCGCCCCTGCTGAACATCCAGCGGACCTCGACCGCCTGAGACGCCCTGGGGACTCGGCTCGGACATCCCGGGCCGATGGCACGCGGATCCTCGGGCGGCGACTGCGCATGAGAACCAGACACCCGACCTGAATACCCGTCCATGAAGCCCAGACAGGAACATCACATGAGCGGTGGCATCAACCCGACCGACAACCCCGGCCCGACACAGACCTGCGCTCCTGCGTTCGACGCGGCGGCCCTACGCGGTGTTCTCGGCGAGCTGGCCCTGGTGTGCGAGGACATGATCGCCGACGCGAACGAAGCCGACGCGACGATGATGAGCCTGTCCGAAGCCTGCGAGACCCGGCTCGCACACCGAATCGCGAACCGCATGACCCACGACCAGCCCGATCCGGTGGGGGCGCAGTTGTCGATGCGGAGCAACATCGCGAACAACGTGGCCCGGGAACGCCGTAAGGCGGCACGGGAATTCGTCGCGTGGTGGTCGGACGTGGCCTCGCTCGCCCTCGCCGCGGCGGGAACCCGCCAGACCGTGCCGTCAGCCCGAGTAGTGGCAGCAGACCCCACCATCCTGCTGGGCGACGAAGACCTTCGCGTCCTGCCCGACATCTCCGCCACCGACCGGGACCTCACACTCCTGGCAGCCAGACTGGCGATGACCCCTGCGCCCCCGGGTGAGCACGGGCGGGACATGGCGACCGTGGCGATCGAACGTGCGGGACGGCTCGGTTTGCAGATCCGCTACGGCAACGGAGAACCCACGCTGTCCGAGGACGGAAACGCCGAGGCACGACGACGCCGCCTCTGGGGCACACCGTGGACTGAGGCCCGCGCGCCACTCCTGCCAGAACCCGAGCAGCTGACCGACTGGCTCGCCCAATGCAAGATCGCAGAACCTGCGAGCACGGAGATACTCGGGGCAGCCCGCGAGGTTGCCGTCGCCACCATGGCCCACCTGCGGGCTCTCGAACTGGAGGACGACGACTCCGAGGACGGCCCGGACGTGATGGCCGAGATCGAGACCCTGTACGAGCAGGCTGATCAACTCACGGACCTAGTCGCCACCTACTCGCGAAAGGTCACGGATGCCCTGTGCGGGGACCTCGGCAACTAGGGACGCTGATTGACCCTGTCGTCCGCGGTCTGCGATGTGTACTTTTCTCGCTGTTCCGCAGCCCGTGATCCTGCGCAATCGTCGGTCCGTGTCTTCATCGCCTGCGATGCCGGTGTTTCCGAGTGCGGCCAGGCACCAGCGTACGCAGAATCCGGCAACAACCGAGCATGGCGCTCCACAGTTCCTGCCCTGCATGCAAGGGCGCGGTCGGCCGCCCGGCAGTGTCCGCCAGTCGACGCTAGACGACGGCGGGCACGGGCGCGCTCGGTAGCGTCAGTGCGCGTGACCCAGGGATGGCTACCATCAGCCGAGTATTACGCCACACTCCCGACACTGATCGGCAGCGGCGGCGTCCTCTGCCGTGACGCCCACGGCCGCGTTCTGCTCGTGGAAACCAACTACCGGACCGACGACATCTACGAAATCCCCGGTGGGGCTCTCAACCATGGCGAATCGCCCAGAGCCTGTGCCGGCCGCGAAGCCGAAGAAGAACTTGGCATCACAGTCCGGGTTGGCCGGTTGCTCGTCGAAGACTGGGTGCCCTCCCTGCCGGACGGCCGCCCGGCTCTGGCGAACCACGTTTTCGACGGCGGCGTCCTCACCGACGAGCAGATCGCCACTCTGCGGCCCGCCGACCGCGAGGTGAAGAGCTGGAGATTCTGTACCCCTGATGAAGCCACGGAACTGCTTCGTCCGCAGCTCGCCCGCCGTATTCTGCATTGCATCGAGGCCGTGGATACCGGTACGTCGTTCTACCTGGAGAACGGATTCGATCCGTTGACAGCCGACGTCACCTCGTAGGTTCCGATGCCAGCGAACCGCCGCACACAGACAGCCTCACCAGGATTTGGCCCGCCTCGGCCCGGCTCGCCGGAATGTTTGATCATCGCCGGTGTCGAGCCGCGATCGACTTCCAGCTCAACTACCCTGATGTAGCGGCCGCAGTGTTTTCGCCAGCTCATGTGGTTCTGGATTGCCTCGTGTGTGCCGCTCGGCGTGATCGAAGGATTGTCTGGCATCCCTTGTACCCACGCCAAGATTTGGTGCTGGGGACTTGGCTCTGGAATCCACTCGATCGGGTGACGGTCCCTGCAGTGTGCGGTACCGACCTCAGGTCGGTGGCGGTGCCCGACGCTACAGTGCACGGCCATGGTCGTCACCGCGATCTCCGCGAAGGAGCCACCCTGCCCGAACGGCATCGTCAAGGCCGTCTCGCCGCACGTGGAGTTGAGCCCCTTCGGGCCCGCCCAGCTGCTGGGAACCTGCCCGTTTTGTGGGTCACGGGCGTTCAGAGTCCGCCCCGCGTTCGACACGTTCCACTGCTTTGGCTGCGGCGCCGGGGGCGACACACCGATGTTCGAGGTCGCGATCAGTCACGTGCGGGAGAGCCCGAACGAGTAGCGCTCCGCGTTGCCGGGGAGCCTGTTCGCCATTTCCGCGGTGACCCACGAGGCCGTCCCGGAGGCTCAAGCCGTTCAGGCAGTCCATCAGCGCACGCGGTGAAGGTGTTGTAGACGAGAGCGGCTTCGTCCTCGCCAGCGACCAGGTCCCGGCGGAACACGTGCGCGACATAGACACAGTCCTGCTGCCCAGGTCCAACGAACATGCGACGCAGCATGCCGGGGACGAACTGCGCTGTCGACCAGCGCCAATCGGGTACTCGGCGAGTTCGAGCCACGGCCGTGATCTGGCGCGCCCCGGAAGCTGCACAGATCACGGCACCGTATCGCGCACTGCCCAGAACCACTCGATCGGGTAGACCCGCGCGCCCCGGAAAGGGGCATTTCTTGTGCGTCCGGTGCTATTAGAGCGGACACAGCGCCTGTTTCTCGCCACGACCCGTATTGACTGAGAACCAGCTCGCTCGAAAATCACGCTGCCAGCGCTGGCCGTCGCTCGATCGTGGCCGCGCCTGGCCTGAAATGCTTTTCCGGTGACGACATCCGAGGTGGCAGTGACCACCGACCTATACGACAGCGACTTCAAAGCGATCGAGTTCATCGGGCCTACCGACCAAGCATTGTTCGCTGGGGCAGCCGAATGGCTCGCCGAGCACGAGAACGTGATCATCCGTGCAGTGACCTACGACTTCTATGCACGCACTGACGAGAACGACTATGCACTTACCGTCATCTACGAGCCGGTATAGCCTGCAGGTTCCAGCCCACGACTGCGGTTAGACCACGACGTCGGTGTGCTGGCACGTGGAAGTCGGTGCCACCACGCACCTTCGGCCAGACAGTCCGTGGCCCCTGCAGCTTGGGAAGCTAGTCAGGGGTTCTCGGATGGGGCGTCCGGGAGCGCCAGTTCGACGCGCCCGCTGACAGCGCGTTCTGCGGCTTCGGGATCGGTGGCTAAGGCAACCCGGACAATGGTGTTCTCGCCCGGAGTCAGGACGCCTTTCCGGCCATCGTCGCTCGTCGGTGTCCAGGCGGCTGCTTCGGCGAACTGGTCGATGTAACCGACTTTCCAGTCCCGATCCTCGATAGTCACCGTAAGTTCGTGAGTAACACGGAAGAGTCTCGGTAGGCGGAGGTCGGTGTCGGCGTCTTGGAGAGTCAAGGGGAGCGCCGTCCAGGCACGCCTCACCTCGCCGCCGTCAAGAAGCACCGCCGCATTGAACCACGCGAGCAGCTGACCTGCGTCGGTGGCGGCCATGTCCGGCGCTGATAGCTTGATCGGGATTTTGGTCTGCAGCAGCGTGAGGGCCGCGCATACCGCCGTGCGGTGATCGAGGACTTCGGGCTCTGCGAACAACGTGTCGGGAAGGGTGCCGAGTGACAGCACGGCTGGGCCGCCTGGGATGTTGAGACTCACCGACGCACCGTCGCGCATGGCGGAAACAGCGGCGAGAGTCTCCAACGCCGTCTGGGGATCTACGCCGGAGATGTCTCGCATGCTGAGCGACAGGCTGGCTTGACGGTCCTGGTGTGAGACCAGGATGGTCACTCCCAGGACACCGCTGGGGTCTTCGCCGGTCCAAGCCTGACGGGTCTGGTCGTTGACGCCTGTGGTTGGCGGGTTCATGAGTAGGCTGGCTCGGTGCTCGACACGCTCCTGGTCGTTCTCGACGGCGACCACGAGGTCGAACGGCCGTGGTTGGGTATCGCCTCCCGGGAGAATGCTGAGCGTTCCTGTGCTTAGGTCCGGCAGCTCGAAACTGTCAGGCGAACCAGTGACGGCAACCTCAGCTGGAACGCCATGCAGGGGGACGCCATAGGCGAGAAACTGCGTCACCGCTTCATGCTCCGTCGGCGATGTCGGTTTGAAGGTAACGGAGAGCTTGTCGGGTAGTGGTCGGTCAAGCGGAACCTCGTTGTAGCGTTGGAAGACGTCAACTTGGGCGAGGATCCCGTCCCGAACGATGGCACTCGAGTAAACCAGGTCCTGAAGGTCTGGTGGCATTTGGAACGTGCCGTCAGCTGGAGCCGTATCGGCGGTCAGGCGGTAGCGGTAGTGCGGGTCGATCGCATTGAGGGCTTTCGCAAGCGCCATCAGGCCCTCGAGCGCGGTCTCCGTCGAGATGATCTGGCCGGTCTCGGCTGCCCGATCGAGCCCGGCGGCCCGGACGAAGTCTCGGACGGTGTCCAGGACACGCTGCTTCCCATCCATCAGGTAGTAGTCGATGACGTCTTGAAACTGGGCCGCCCACCCATCCAGTGTGGCGAGTCCGGTCCAGGCCGATGGGATGCCAGAGCCGGTGGTCAGCTCGTTGAGCCAGGCGATGTCTTCCCGGGTGGGGTCGATCGGCCTGACCACATGCCACTTCGTCACCTCTACGCGCTGCTTCTCGGTGTACGCGAGCATCCGTTCCCATGACTTTCTGATCTGCCTCTTGTGGGACGCGCTCAGCGCTGTCGCGAAGCTTTTGACCTGGTAGACCTCCCACTTCCGTGCGCTGTGAGGAACGACGACGTCGAGGCCGCCATCGCCCTGCGAAGGACGGATCCTCCGGCCGTGAGGATGCTGGCGCAGCAACATGATCGCTACAACGGCCTCGATGTCGTCGCCGCCGTACGTCGACCACGCCACACGCCCTGTCATCCTCGTCCACCTGTTCGCCGAGCCACCAGACCTTCGGATTCAGCAAATGCTACGTGCTCGACCTGCATGGAGGCCGAACCGTCGAGCTGAACAGACCCACCGTGGCGGACCGTCCGTTGCGGACCCACGCGATCGGAGCGCCGATGCCGTTGTGCCTCCGCCATGTGCGAACCGGACACGAGTCGAGGCGGCCCAACGCTCTGGTCAGAATCGCAGCACAGTGCCACATTTGTAGTCAGTCACTCGTGGAGCGCCCGGACGCGCTCGTATTGTGCGGTGAACTCCTCGACTCGCTTGGCGCGCTGCTTCCACAGCACGGCGAGCCACCGCAGCGCGATGGTACGTCGTGCGGCGGCGAACCGGGCGCGGTTGTCCGGTGTGACTCCGAGGTCGGCTTCGGCACTCACCCATACGTCGTCGGGAATGGCGCGGGCGCTGATGTGCTCGACCTGATCCGCGGCGTCGACCGCGACGTCGGAGTAACCGCTGAACTCGAAGTCCACGACGTAGGTGGTGTGGCCGTCGTGGAGCCAGTTAAGCAGGTTCGCGTCGCCTCGTGAGTAGACGCGGGTGGCGGGCTGCGCGAGCAGTTCGGCGTCACCGCTGGTCTCCCAGTTGGCCAGGAGCTTGAGCATGGCCGGGGTCCAAGGGTCGTCGGTGGCGTCAGCGAGCTGGCCGGGCCAGACGTCGGTGAGCCGGGCGATGTAGTGGCTGATGGAGTCGACGCGTTCCAGGCTCGCCAGCGGCTCGTGCAGCGGAAGGCTCTGCAGGGCGCGGGTCGAGTCTGCGAGCGCCTGGATGGCTGATGTCGGGTCGAGGACGTCGAGGATGGGGGCGCTGGGCAGCAGCGTCATGCCCATTGCTGGCTGATCGGGGTCCTCGTCGAGCCATAGCGGTGTCGGTGCGCTGCCCAGGCTGGCTGCGTGGGTGAGGCCGTGCCACTCGCGTTCGACGCGGTGCCGGCCGGTCTTCGTGTAGAGCTTGATGCAGATCGGCGTGGTCGCTGCGGTCCAGGCGAAGACGTCGTTGTTGCGGCCCCCGTCGAGAACCTGCAGTCCGTGGTCGTCGAGCGCGGCGTCCAGGGCGGCGTGTCCGGCCGCACGTGCCGTGCGCAGGTGGGCAAGAAGTTCGGTGGGAACGACGTCGCGGCGGCGGTTCGCCGATGCGGTCAGCATTCGGGCTCCGGTGTGAGAGCGGCAAGGCCGGCGGAACAGGGGTCGGGGGTCGGTGGTGTCCTACGGGATGGGGCTGGGGTCGCGACCGTCGGTCTGGGTGTTCTGGAGGGTCGAGCGCGTCCAGGACTCTACCGATGTCGCCGGTGGATGTTTTGCTGCGAGTTCGAGGCCATGTGAGTGGAAGATAGCCTCGATTTCTTCAGGTGGGCGCCTGATATGGAAGCGTTTCTTGCTGTGGCTGAGACCTTGGTGATTCCTGGGGGTTTCAGTGATAACGATGTCGACGTTGTCGAGCAGGGGACCGATCGCTGTCTCGATGTCGGGAAGGTGGTCGAGGGTGTCGATGATCCACAGTGCGTCGGGTTGGGGACAGCTGTTGACGGTGCGCGGATCGGCGATGGGCACGGCGTCGTGTGTCCGCCATGTCAGGAACGTTGTGGAGGGTGAGGGATAGTCGCACCCGGTCACGTCGAATCCGTGGTCGCGTAGCGGGACGGTGTCGTTGCCGATCCCGCATCCGAAGTCCAGGACGGTGCGGATGTTGTGTCGGCGCAGGATGGGCAGGGCGTCCTCGACGTAGCGTGGCCTGTGCCCGCTCGCTTCCCAGATGACGAGGTTGTAGAGGTAGCTGGTGGAGGTCTCGAAGAACTGGGCGACCTCCTCCGGTGTGGTGGGATTGAGCTTGTCCCATTCGGCGGCGAGGAGCCGGGACGAATCGAGGTAGGGGCGGAAGTCGTCGCCGAGGTACCGGCGTAGTGCGTCGTGCAGGGGATGGCCACGGGCGCGGTCCCAGCGGTGCCTGTTCCAGCGCGTCCAGCAGTGGTCGCAGGATGCCAGGTGTGTCCGCGCGGCCTGTTCGTGCTGTGTGTTCAGGTGTCGCTGGAGGTAGTGGTCGAGTTCCTGTGTGGACAGATGGTCGTTCATCGCGGCCAGTCGTCGTGGCTGCCGTCGCGTGCCGCGGGGCCGAGCAGGGACACCGCATCGCTGAGGGTGTCGCAGACCGGGGCGCCGGTGCTGTCCAGCCGGGCCCGGCTGGTGGTGCCGGTCGAGACGAGGACCGCGTCGGCTCCCACGGCGTGCGCTGCGGTCACGTCGTCCTCGCTGTCGCCGATCACGACCACGAGAGCAGGGTCGAGGCCCTGCGCGTCCAGGTGGCGCTGCAGCAGGGCGGCCTTGGCGTGGTCGCTGCCGTCCGGGCGTCCGGAGGCGGCGGTGAAGTAGCGCTGGACGTCGAGGGCCGCGAGTTCGGCGGTCAGGTCGTCGTGGGTGGTGAGGGAGACAACGGATTGGGTCCGGCCGGTCGACACCCAGGCCGCGAGGACGGCGTGTCCGTCCTCGGCGAGGGAACATCGTTGTCGCACGGCGGCCGCGTGGACGCGGAATTGCTCACGTGCGGCGGTCCAGTCGCCGTCGGTCAGTGTCCGGCCGAGGAGTTGTTCGTAGGCGGCCTTGATGGGCAGGCGGAACATGTCGCGCCAGTCCTCGAGGGTGACGGGCGCGCGGCCGTAGTCCGCGCACAGGGCGCGGAGCCCGGCCAGGGTCGCGTCGTTGTCGGCAAGGAGGGTTCCGTTCCAGTCCCACACGATGTGGCGGGGGACCGGTCGTGACCTGAGCATGCGCTGGTGCGCGGGCGTGCCGTCCAGGGACGGTGCGACGATGCGCTCCGGAATGGCTGTCCCGGCGGGCAGGAGGAGTCGTCCGAGTCCGGGAATGGTCAGGTCACGTGTCCCGGCCGGACGGTGTGTTCCCCAGCTCTGCGTCGGCGAGATATGGAAGTAGCCCACGTCGTCGGCGGCGTCGAGCGGGCTCGATGGCGTGTGGAGTACCAGGACCAGTTGACCGCGGGGGTAGGTGGAGCCACCGGCAGTGAGCACGTCGGGATGCACGAGCACGGCCGTGCCGGTGCTGTCGGCCGGTGACTGCGCGGACGCCGATGTCGGTGTGTTGGCGCGGGAGTCCGTGGTGATGACGCCGGTCGATCCGTCGACGTGGACGTCCAGTCCGGCCGCGTATGTGGTGGCGGCGTCGTGGACGTTGGTGACGCAGGGGATCGAGAGTTCGCGGGCGATGATCGCGGTGTGCGATAAGGGCCCGCCCGTGGTGGAGATCAGGGCGGCGGGGCGGTGGAGCAGGAGTTCGACGGCGTCGACGTCCAGCGCGCCGCAGACGAGCACACTTCCGGTGACCGCGCAGGGATCGAGGTGCGTGCTCAGGTGACGGATCGGTCCCGCTGCGCTGCCGGCGGAGGCCGGGATTCCCGCGCGGTCTCCGCCGGTCGGCGCCACGGGTGGCATCGCCGTGGTCAACGGGCGTGCCTGCAGCACGACGAAGGTACCGTCGGGGCGTTGGGCCCATTCGATGTCGATGCGATCGAGCGCGAGGGCCGCGGCGACGCGGCGGGTCAGCGCCAGCAGACGGCCTCGGTTGGTGGGCTCGAGGATGGGTGTGGTGATCCAGTCCGCGGGAGTGCGCAGATACACCATGCCGTGGCCGGAGGTGTCCACTTTGGCCCGGATTGAGCGGGTCAAAGTGGGCAGATGGAGCCAGTCTCCGGGTGGGACGGTGAGCTCGTGGGTGGTGGCGGGCAGCGCGACGATGCGCTGTTCGACGGGGACGCGTCGTGGTGCACCGGCGGTGCCGTGTCCAGCGTGAATTTCGCCGGTGACCCGACCGGACACCAAGGGTTCAGCCAGTCCGCGCACCACTTCGATGCGCCAGTCCAGCAGGCGCCCGTCGCGCAGTTCCGCGGCGACGACACCGGCCGCGACGGGCCGGATCGCCGGCTGCGTGAGCACGGCCATGGCAGGCGGTGCGGTCGTGCCTGTACGGGCCGTCGCGTAGGTGGTGGCATGGCTGGTCCGGGCGCTGGCGCGGACGTCGGCGAGGGCGGCGAGCACGGCGGGCGGGACCGCTGGTGTGAATCGTGAGGTGTAGATTCCGGCGAACGACGCGGTCGGGCCGTCCTCACCGAGTGCCGAGGACCTGACGATCAGGGTGTGCTCACCGAGTTCAGCCGCCCATCGGCACAGCTGCTCGGCGGCGGCTGCCAGGTGGTCCTCGGGTGTGGTGGCGGGGAGAACACGTGACGGGGGCACGGGAATTCCGGCCGCGTCCAGCCGGGCGAGCGTCGCGGCCTTGCCGCCGGTCTGGACTTGGCTGGTGGTGTCGGCCAAGGCGATGGTCACCGGCGTGGAGGGGTTCACAGGGCGGTTCCTTCCGGGACGAAGTCGGCCGTGGTCACTGGGGCGCTAGGTCGCGTGAGGTCGCTCCAGCGCGTCCCCGCGGCGAGGTAGCGGGCTCGCAGGATGGCGCGGTTCTCTTCGCTTTCGGCGGCCCAGGTGAGCATGTCGGTGACCAGCGTGACCTGGTCGACCGCGTCGGCGTCGCCGGCGGCGGCCAGGAGCGCGGCGGTGATCCAGGTCTGGTGTGTGGTGCTCGCCGCGGCGCGGGTGGTCAGGATCGCGGTGCGGTCGGTGCCTGTGGTGGTGTCGTGGTTGAGGGTGTCCAGGTGCCCGCCGAGGAGGTGCCCGGTGCTGGGCGGGGTCATCAACGCCAGCCAGCAGGCGTCGGCGGCCTTGCCGAGGAGCCGGTGCAGCAGGGCGGTCCAGGTGTCTTCGGGGAGTAGCCAGTTCACGATGTGTGTCGACATGACCTTGAGGAACGCGCGGGTGGCGGCCGCGAGGTGGTGCCGGCCTGCGGCAGTGTCGGCGCGGTCGAGGGCGGCATCGGCGTCGTCGAGGTGTCGGGCGGTGTCACCGTGCCAGCGGGTGGTTCGCGTGATGAGGTCGTGCACGTAGCCGGGCTGGGTTAGCAACTGGTGCCACCGTCCGACCAGGTCGGTGTGGTCCGGAAGGTCGATGTCGACGATGCCGGGGCGGCGGACCCGTCCGTAGGGACGCGGATCGTCCATCAGGATCGCGGGCCACGCGGGCAGCGACCGGGTGTAGAGGTCCCATTCCAGGAAGCTGGCCTGTGGTCGGGTGTCCTCGTAGTCGACGGTGAGCATGTTGTGCCACACCGGTTCCATGGCGTGTGCCCTTTCTGCGTCGAGAGTGCTCGGTCAGGTGAACGCGTGTGGTGCTGTCGGCGATGCGGCCGTGTGCGGGGGTGGTGTGTGTGGCAGGCTGCTGCGACGAATCCGGTAGAGGGGAGACGTGGTCCGTGGAGATCATCGAGCAGACGGCCTCGACTTTTTTGGTGCGGCGTAACGGATCGCGGTGGCTGATCGGACTTGCCTGGCACAACCGGCTGGAGATCTTCCTGCCCACGGGTGGACATCAGGAGTCGGGTGAGACGTTGGCCGAGACCGCGGTCCGGGAAGCGCTCGAGGAGGCTGGTGCCACGTGCCGGTTGATGCCGTTGCCGCTGCCGGAGCGGTTCCCGCACGAGCCGGTGGCGGGTCCGTGGTGGATCTCCGATATCCCGGCGGGGCCGGACAACCACACTCCGGTACGGCATGTTCATCGCGATCACGTGTTCGTCGCCGAACCTGTGAGTGACGTGGTGAGCGAGGCGGAGTGCGAGGTGCGGTGGTTCAGCCGGGATGAGCTCGCGGTCGCGGACGGGGTGTCGGAGGACTCGCGGATCCAGGGCCTGGAGATACTCGCGATCCTGCAGCGGGAGCGGGAACTCGCACCGGCCTGAGGTGTCTCGTCGTGGGCATCGGCGTACCGGTCAGAAGAGGCCGGTTTGCTCGGCGGCGGCCGTGTCGGGTTTGCGGGCCGGCAGCAGCGCGATCCGTTCGAGGTCCATCAGCGCGCTCCAGTCGCCACGGGCCAGCACCTGCTCGAGCACCGCGACGGTCAGCCGCACGTCGGCCAGTGCGCGGTGGCGATCGGGTGGGATCGGAAGCTGGAAGTAGAGGGCCAGCTCGCTGAGGCCGTGGGCGGTCAGTTCCGGGACGGCGGCGCGCGCGAGCCGCACGGTGTCCAGCAGGTCTGTTTCGGCCAGGGACGGGCAGTGTTCCCGCTGGCCGTGCAGCAAGGTCCGTTCGGTGGCCGCGTTGTGCGCGACGAGCCGGACCGAGTGCCCTGCCTCCGTCGCCGCGGCGTGGACGCGCCGGTCGAGTTCGGACATGACCTGCGCCGTCGCGGGTGCTCCGGACAGCAGCGCCCGGGTGATTCCGGACGCCTCGTCGAAGGGCGTGATCGGAACGTCGGGCGGTGGCGCCATCAGGGATTCGAACCGGTCCAGTTCGGCGAGCGTCCCGTCGGGGCGCAGCTTGACGGTGACGGCGGCGACTTCGACCGGCACGGGGGACCGGCCGGCCGGGGTGAGCGACTCGAAGTCGATCACCACCAGGCGGGTGCGCAGCATCCTGGACTCGGCGGCGAGGGTTGTCAGTGCCATGCGCGGGCCTCCCGGTCGATGGTGTTCGCGATGAGGTCGAGGTCGTCGTCGCTGTGCGTCGCGGACAGGACCACGGCGAGCAGCCGGTCGAGCAGGGCGGCCGCGTTCGGGCAACGGTGTGGTGCGAGCCCGGCGCTCCATGGCTGCTCCGGTGCCGCTGCCAGACTGAAAGTGCCGACACTGTTGTGCACCCCCTGGCGTGCCAGGTGTTCGGCGAACCCCCGTGGATTACGCAGCGTCACGCGCCATAACGGACTATAGCCATTGGTTCCCGTCGGCGGTGGGATCGCGGCGAGGCCCGGTGTCGCGGCGAGCCGGGCGAGCAACCGGTCATGGTGCTGCCGTCGCCGGTCGAGCGCGGCGGCGAAGCTGGCCAGGTTGTGATGGGCGAGTGCGGCCAGCGGCTGGGCCAGCCGGAAGTTGTGGCCCAGACGGCTCCTGGGCGCGACTCCCGGTGCCGGGGCGAGATAGTGAGCCCGGTACGCGGCGGCGCGCGCGGCGAGTTCCGCGTCGTCCGTGAGCAGGTAGCCACCTTCGCCGCAGGACAGGATCTTGCCGTCCTTGAGGGAGAAACAGCCGATCGCACCAGCGGTTCCGGCGTGGCGGCCGTGGGTTCGGCTGCCTTGGGCCTGACAGGCGTCCTCGATGACGAGCACGCCGCGCTGTTCGGCCAGCTCCAGCAGATCGTCGAGTCCGTCGGTGCGGCCGAACAGGTGGACCGGCAGGATCGCCCGGGTCCTCGGGCCTGCCTTGGCACGGAGGTCGCCCGGGTCCATGCCGAACCGTCCGGGTGGGGTGTCGACGAACACCGGCCGGGCACCGACGGCGACCACCGCGGCGACGGTCATCGGGACGGTCGCGGCGGGCACGAGCACCTCGTCGCCGTAGCCGATGCCGGCGGCAGCGAGCGCGGTCTGCAGGGCAGCGGTCCCGGATGACACGGTGACCGCGTGGCGAGTGCCGAACCGTCGCGCGAGCGCGTGTTCCAGCGCGTCGCTGGCGGCAGTGCCGGACGGATCGGGCATGCCTGCCAGCACAGGCGCGAGCGCCCGCAGCGCGGCGGCCGTCACCTCGCCTCCTCCATGTCCGGCGCCGGGTCGAAGTCCCGCATCAACGGCCACATGTTGACGCAGTCGACGCTGAAGTGACCGCAGTCGCCCGCCCGGCCGGTCGGCGCCGGGAACAGAGCCGCCGCGTCCGCGCCGATGATCGTGCGATGGTCGTCGGCCGGGGTGGCGGCGATCCGCAGCGCCGACGGGCAGTCCCAGACCGAGCCGTCGGGCTCGACGAAGTTGAGCGTGTGCCCGCCGAAACATCCGCGCACCATCGACGTCGGCGTGGTGACCGCCGCGGCGACCTGCCGCGGGTAGGGCGGGCGCGGCAGCCGAAGGCCCGGCGGCGGTGTGTCGTAGAGGTCGCCGTAGGCACGGGCCAACGCGGCGACGTGGTCCGGGGTGAGCCCGAGCTCGTGCTCCAGCTCGTGCCCGGTGGGGAGGCTGATCGGCTGAGGTACGGCGTAGTCGCATCCCAGCTGGGCGGCCAGCCGCGGGACGGCGGCGACATCGGGCAGGTTCGCCCGGGTGATGACGCTGTAGATCCCGACCCGTGGCCCCGGTGCGGTTCCGCGTGCCTCGATCAGCGCGCGGATGCCGGTGAGGACCTGGGAGTGCCCGTCCCGGCCGTTGCCGGAGGGACGCCAGGTGTCGTTGTAGACCGGGTCGGCGGAATCCAGCGAGACAGACACCGCGGTGACGCCCGCGTCGAGCAGCGCGGTGACGATGTCGGGCCGGTTGAGCGGAATCCCGTTGGTGCACACCACCACCTCGATCCCGGCCGCGGCGATCACGGACGCGACCGCAAGCGCGGGCGGCCAGTCCAAGGGCTCACCACCGGCGAGGAACACCCGCTTCACCGCCGACGCACCGAGCGTGCCCGCGAACCGTTCCGCTTCGGCACCGGAGATGTCGTTCAGCGCCAGGTGCGAGAGCTCGCCGGGTTCGGTCGGCGGCGCGAGCAGATTCTGTTCGATGGTGCCGAAGTAGCAGTACTTGCACCGCAGCCGGCACGGCGACCGCAACGCCCACAGCAGGGTTCGTGTCCGGGGAACTGTCATGCCCGCCTCCCCGTGGGGACACGGTCGGCGGCATCGCGGCAGATCGCCGCGATGGTCCCGGCCAGGTCTGTGTCGGGGACGGTGCCGCGGTCGACGACGCGCACGCCGGGGATCTCGTCGGCGAGGTCGTCATAGAGCGTTCCGGCGAGCAGCATCACGGCTCGTTCGTCGCCGGTGAGGGCGCGGCCGAGCCGCCGGGTGTAGCGGTGTTCGCATTGGGCGGGGTCGTCGCGCAGCAGGATCGTCGCGGCCGCCGGAGGGCGCCACTGCACGCTGGTGGCGAGGATGCGGCGGGCGGTCTCGCGGGCGGCGGCCGGGTCGCCGGGATACAGCACGGCGGCTTGGTAGATCGCGACCGACAGCGGACCGCGGTCTTCGAGCACGATGTCGTGCTCGTCCGCCGTCTGCTGGGTTTCGTAGCGATGGGTGTGCAGGGCCAGGAGCAGCTGGGTTTCGGTGTGGGGCGCTCCGGTGCGGAGGAAAGCGTCTCCGTGGGCGGTCAGCGCGCACAGGACCTGACCGGGCAGGCTTTCGCCGGGTAGGTCGGTTAGCTCGGGGATGCGTCGGCAGCGGGTCCCGAGCTGGGCCGCGGCCGCGGCGGCGTAGCGGGTTTTGCCGACCCCGTTGCGGCCTTCGATCGTGATCCACGTCGGACGCGTCATCGGGTCACCTGGCCGATTCCAGCGGCCAGCATCAGCCGGGTTGCCAGGGCGTCGTCGGTCGAGAGGCGCCCGAGGCGCCGCTCGGTGACGGTGGCGGCGGTTTCGGCGCGGACGCCGCGCATCCGCATGCACAGGTGATCGCCGGTCGCCCACACCGCGACATCACCGGTGCTGGTGTGGGCGGCGATTTCGGTGGCGATGCCGTCGCAGATCCGTTCCTGCAGCTGCAGGCGCTGCGCGTGGCTGGTGACGATCCGGACCACTTTGGACAGTCCCAGCACGGTGGTGCCGGGCAGGTAGGCCACGGCCAGACGTAACTGGAAGGGCAGCAGGTGGTGCTCGCAGACCGATGTCGCGGTGATGTCGCGGACCATCACGAAGCCGTCGCCGGCGGGAGCGTCCAGGGTGAAGGCGGTATCGCGGCGTGCCGGGTCCGGGGCGAGGAATTCCGCCCAGGCCGCGGCCGCGCGTCGTGGCGTGTCCCGGAGCCCCTCGCGTCCGGGATCCTCGCCGAGGGCGGTGAGCACCTGGCGATAGAGATCCTCGAGCCGGGCGACGTCGACCGGGCCGACGGTGGTGGCTGGTTCGCTGAGAGCGGTCACAGGTGGGCTCCTTCCGGGTGCCAGGTCGTGGTGCGCGCGCCGGCCTGGATGAGGGTTGCGGTGTCGGGGCCGTGGCGCAGCAGGGTGTCCAGCAGGCTGGCGGTGCCGCGACCGACGAGCGGCCCTGTCGGGGTGTAGGTGCTGACCTGCACGCTGATCCCCGCGTCGGCGAGGGCAGTGTGGTCGAGGTAGCCGATCGCGCCGGTCCCGACCCGCAGGACCCAGCAGCCGGTGACCGAACACAGGTCGATCAGCATGTCCGTTTTCGCTCCGGTGAGCGTCATCTGGCTGGAGCGCACGATGTCGACCTCGGTGCCGAGCCCGTCGAGCAGCAGCCGGATCAGCGCCTCGGCCAGGTCGGTGAGCAGGTCCCACGGCTGGTGATAGATGTCGGCGAGCCGGTCCCGCCACGCAGGCCAGTGCGGGGCTTTGCCGTAGTTCTGGGTCAGGGTGCGCCAATGCCGTGCCGCCCACGCGGGGTCGCAGATCCGTGTGTCGGCGATGCGCTGGCCGTGGCGGCGGTGGACCGGGACGGTGAGCCGGGTCGGGGTGCCGCGGCGGTCGGCGACGGTGTTGCGGTTCTGCCAGCCGCGTTCGCTGAACTGGACGTGGTCGAGCAGCACGAGCCGGTCGGCGCCGTGCAGCCGGGTGAAGAAGCCGGGCCAGGGCAGATATGCGGGTTGGTGTGCGACGAGGACGTCGCCGGTGTGCGGCATCAGGCCACCATCCGGTATAGCTCGAACCGCTCGGCGCTGCCGGTCCCGGCGGCGATGCCGGTTGCGGCGTCCAGGGCGGCGATCGCGTCGGCGTTACGCGGGTGCGGTGCCGGGCGCAGCTGCGAGCCGTAGCAGTGGACGGCTTTGGCTTTGAGATCGGCGTAGGCGGTCGTGTCGATGATCAGCGGCCGGTCGACACCCGCGGCCCGCCATGTTTGGTCCTCGGGGCCGGCGTATCCGGCCACGATCCGCGGCTGAGGTCGTTCGTGGCGATGTCCAGGGCGGACCGCGGCGAGCGCCGCATGGTGCACGGTGTCGTGATCCTGGTGGTGCGACCGGGCGCCGGGCACCAGCAGCAGCGCCGGACGCGTCGTGGCCAGGCTCGGGCCGTCGCCGCGCTCGATCAATGCGACCAGATCCGCCATATGGGTCTGGGGCTGGCGGGCGGCGGGCGTGTCGGTCCAGGCGATGGCGCGGTGTCGGACACCCAGCACCGTGCAGGCGGCGTCGAACTCGGCGGCGCGTGTGCCGGGATCGGACGTGCCGCCGTATTGGGGCATGGTGAGGCAGGTGATGGCGAGGACGTCGACGATGATCCCGGCGCCGGTGAGCGCGGCGATGGTGCCGCCGGGGCCGAGTGTTTCGTCATCGGGGTGTGGTGCGACGACCAATGCGTGGTCGCCGGGCGTGAGGCCGAGCATGAGTGAGCCCTCCTTGGCCGTGACAGGGCGAAACGGGGCCGTGCTGGGGAACGTCCGCACGACGGAACGGGACGGCTCACCGATGCCGGCGGCCGCGAGAGATTGGTCAGTGAAGTCCGGCGGCGCCGAGCAGGCGTTCTGCGGCGTGGAGCGGGGTCAGGGCGGCGACACGGCCGGGTGCGGCCTGGCTCGCCTGGTGGTAGGCCGTCCGGTCGTCGAGCAGGTCGGCGACGGCCTGCCACAGCGTCCCGGCCCCGTTCTCCAGTGGCACGGTCCGTCCGGCGACGTCGCGATCGATGAGCCGGGGCACGTTCCCGAGGTCGAAGGTGGCGACCGGTGTTCCGCCGGAGAGTGCTTCGGCGGCGGTGTGGCAGAAGGTCTCGGGCTCGGTCGAGCTGATGATCGTCGCCGCCGCCCCGGCCAGGTAGGGCGGGACGTCGCGCCACGGCATCTGCGGCAGGATGGTGACCACGTCCGCGCGGCGGGCGGCCTGCTCGGCGCATCCGTCGAGGACGTCGGCCTGCATGCCGGCCCAGAACTCGAAGTCCGCGCTGGCCAAAACGAGCTCGACGGGCCGGGTCCACCACGGGGGCAGCGCTTCGAGGAGTTCCACCAGGCCTTTGGCGGGTTCGACCCGACTGACGATCCGGATCGGTGCGGTACGCCGCTGCTGCTCCCGGGCGGCTGGGTCCGGTGGTGTGGCGTGGACGAGCAGGCAGTTCGGGACCGTGGTCCAGCGGTTTACGTCCAGGCCGCTGGCGCGGCCGTCCTCCAGGATGTAGTCGCTGGCGGGGAACACGAGATCGGCCGCTTCCAAGGCGTCCTGCCATCGGCGTTCCCCGCTGGGGCGGATCTTGTGGGCCATGAGCGCGGTGGTCACCCCGTCCGGGGCGGGGGAGAGGTACCCCAGGCCCCACAGGGTGTCGCACCAGCACACGAGGTCGACCTCGTGCTCCCGCAGGATCTTGTCCACCTCCACCACGACGGGGCCGGGGTCGGTGAGGGCGGCGAGGACGTCGTCGTTGGTCAGGGGCCGTGGCAGTTGCACGGAGCCCAGGCGCACGAGACCGGGTTCGGCGCTGTCCTCGGCGCAGTCGGGTCCGGCGGCGATCATGAGGGCGGTGTGACCGAGCGCGCGGACGCCGTCGACGATCGCGGCGATGCTGCGCTCGATGCCGGAGGGATGGTCTGGCCGGTAGGTCAGCAGGCAGAACGCGATGGTGCTCATGAAACCTCCCAGGGAAATTGCACCCAGCCTTCGCTGAGGTGACCGATCACGTCGTGGTGTGAGGCTGGGCCGGTGCCGTCGGGGTGGGCGGCGGCCCAGTTGGTGGTGTTGGCGACGAGTGCGGCGGTGCGGACCCGCGACGGTCGCAGTGCGGTCACCAGGCCCGAGGCTGCGTCGAGGGTGTCGCCGCTGCCGATGACGTCCTCGACGATCAGCACGTCACGTCCGGCGAGGTCGCCGAGCGTGGCCGGGAGCGTGATCACCGGCTGCCCTGTTTTCGCCGCGGCGGGGCCTTCGCCGAGAGTGCGGGTGATGGTCACCATCCGCACGTCGCGGGTCCGCAGGTGATGAGCGAGCATGACGGCTGGGATCGCCCCGCCGCGCAGAACGCCGATGACGACGTCCGGGATCCCGCCTGATCGGATTCGCGTGGCCATGGCCTCCGCGGTGTGCGCGAGGTCCCTCCAGGACAGATTCAGAACGGTGGTGGGTGTACTGGTCATCGTTCTCACCTGGCCCCGTGGAGAAGATGCAGCCGGGTGGTGACATTCCAGCCGCGGTCGGCGGCAGGTCGGTGCAGCGCGTCCATCCCGGCGAGCACGTCGTCCCGGGTGTGGCCTTGCGGCATGACCCACACCGGCCGGAGATCGTGCGCGGACACCAGATCGCTGATCTCCTCGAGATCATGGCCAGGGTCGGTCACCACGAACTTGAACACCGCACGGCCTGTGTCCCGTAACGCGGTCAGCGCCTCCGGGACGATCCTGGTGCCGTAGGGCATGCCGGAGTTGGCCAGTTTCGGGCTCACCACCCACAAGTCGACGCGTTCCGCGAGTTCCTCGCAGGGTGCTTGGGTGCCGTTGGTTTCCACCTGCACCCGCACCCTGGGCAGGCCGGTGGCGAGTTCGGTCATCGCCGGCTGCTGGAGCATCGGTTCGCCGCCGGTGATGACGACCAGATCGACCTGCTGCTCGCCGACCCAGGCCACCACGTCCGGGACCGGCACTTTGGTGCTCACTTCGGCCGGGTTGAACTGCGACCAATCCCAGGTTTCCTTGGTGTCGCACCAGGTGCAGCGCAGGTTGCAGCGGGAGAAGCGGACGAACGCGCAGCGCTGTCCCGCCCAGGGGCCTTCGCCCTGGAACGAGGTGAAGGTCTCCGCGAGGATCGCTCTCGTGTTCGTGGCTTTCAGCACGAGAGTGTCCGTTTCCAGGTGGCGGTCGTGGGGCCGTCCGTGGCCTGAACCGACAACAGGCGTCCATGGATAGTTGGTTCGAGACGCTCTAGGAACCAGGAAGCCAGGTGCTGCACCAGCGTCGGTCGGCACCCGGCCCGAGCAACCGTCGTCGCGGCACGCAGGTGCGTGGCGAACGGCGCGAGATCACCGAAGTCGGTCACGAAGCCGAAGTCGTCCAGTTCGTCCGCTCCGAGGACCACCGCGATGTCGCCGAATCCGGTGCCGCGGAACGTTTTTCTGATCGTCAGCGCCCCGGACGCGGCGGTGAACCGTACCGTCGACCTCGCGGTCTCGGACAGTTCCAGGCTGATCAGGTCCATCCTGTGCCGCTCCTCGACGTGTTGTCGGAACAAGTCCGCGAGATGCAGCGCGAGAAGCTCGCTCGTGGGGTGGAAATCGACTTTCTCGTTGATCAGGCCATGGTCGAATATGGCGTTCACGTGGCGGCTGAAGGCCGCCACTCCGGTGTAGCCGCACGCGTCGTGGGCAACCGCGGTAATCGTGACGGTGTAGTTATGGCCGTGGTTTCGCCGACACTGGTGGCCTTCGGGAAGCTTCCGCAACTCATGGCTTGCAGAGAAGTCGAAGGACTCCGTGAGAACAACACCGGCGTGTTCCAGAATCGCGGTGGATGGCGGCATGTGCTTCACCTCCGTCGCTGCACCGGGAGGAGCCCGGACCTGAATGACTGGGCCTGCCGATCACCGTTGGGGCGAAGGCCGGCCGGGGGACAGGTGCCAGGGTCATGGGAGCGCCCGAATCAGGCCATGCCATCGCGTGCGCACAACTTGCGATCTGTTGTGCATCCGTTTTTCAGGGCGAGTTGCAAAATCGCAGGTTGCCGCAGTGGCGTTCGGCGCCGTTGGCGCGATCGGGTGATCCGGAATTTCGCGTGGACCCGGCTGCCGCAGGGCGGGGGATGGGTTGTCCACCAGAATGTGGTCCGTATTCTGGGTGCTACCGGCGGTGAGGGGGCGACGTGGCCGAACGCAAACGCAGTGTGGCGCGCGATCAGGACCCGGTCTCGCCGCTGAAACAGGCCCGCGTGGACCGTGCCGCCACACTCGAGACCGTGTGCGCGGAACTGGATCAGCGGGCGCAGGACGGCCGATCGGGTGTGACACCCAGCATGCTGTCGAACTGGGAACGCGGCGTTCACGACACCAGCCCGAAATACCGGCGACTGCTGGCCGCCTACTACAAAAAGCCGGTCAAAGATCTGTTCGCGGACCAGGACCGCCGCGCCACCACCCCTGCCGACGTGCTGCAGGTACTGGTCGACCATCGCGACATGTCCGCCGCCATGATCGACGTTGTCCGCAACGCTCATCGTCACCTGGTCGTTCTTGGCTCACGCTCGCGCCACGCCGAATACCTGACCGCGATCGAAGACGCTCTCGCGCAGCGCCCTGAGCTGGTCCACATCCGTGTGCTGTTCGGCCCGCCACGGCATCAGGTGCTCAAAGACCACCTGATGCGGTTACTGCAACTGCGTGACCCGCACGACCGCAGTCTCGGGTTGAAAACTCTCCACATCGGGATCGTCGACGACGATCCCGGCACCCCGGAACGGTTCTTCTGCGCCTCCGAGACCACCGCTGTTGTCCCGATTCCCTCACTGAGCTCGGCCGAGGCGTTCGACTCCGGCGTCGTGTTCGGATCGTTTATCGCCGGCCGGTACATCGACCACGCCCGCCAGGTGTACGCCGGATCCCGGCGCGTCGAAACCCGGCACGAGGTTGCGGCCCTCCCGACCGTGCGAAGCTGGGAACCCGACACACAATCGGCGGCGAACTGAGCCAGAAGACGGAGGTGATGGTCATGACCGCTTCCCACCAGCCGGACCTCGACGACGTGCTGACCGCGGCCAAGGAGGACCAGGACTCCGTCGTGGAACTCACCCGCACCCTGATCCGCATCCCCAGCCGAGGCGGTATCGACAGCTACGACCCGATCCTGGACGCACTGCGCACCTGGCTGGCGGACCACAACCTCATCACCACCACGCTCCGCGACCCGGCAGGTGCGATCGTGGGTCTCACCTGCGAAGTCGTTGGCAAGCATCCCGGACCGCGGTGGGTGCTCGACGCCTGCGCGGACACTGCGGTCTTCGGTGACGAGACCGCCTGGACCTACCCGCCCATCTCCGCCGCCGTCGTCGACGGATGGCTCTGGGGCCGAGGATCAGCGGACTCCAAGGTCGCGGCGGCGATCTTCTGCCACATCGCGGCACGCCTGGCCATGGTCACCGAGCAGCTGCACGGCCGGCTGGTGCTGTTGTTCGACGTCGACGAACACACCGGCGGCTTCGGCGGTGCCAAACAGTATTTCGAAGGCCTCCGCGCGCCGGCCGACGTCGCCGGCGTTCTGATCGGCTACCCCGGGATCGGGCACGTCGTCATGGGCGGGCGAGGCGTGCACCGGGTCAAGCTCCACGTGCACGGCGTGGCCTCCCACTCCGGGGGCCGAGCCGCGACAGCGAACGCCATCGTCAAGGCCGCACAACTCATCACAGCACTGTCCGCTACGCAGCTTCCCCACGGCGCAAGCCCGGACTTCCCGCTCCACGGAAAGATCACGACCACCGCGATCGACGGGGGCGAGGGTTTCTCCGTCACGCCAGACCTCTGCATCGTCAATGTCGACGTCCGCACCACCCCCGGCTTCGACAGCGCCGCGGCCGAAGACCTGATCCGGCGCATCGTCGCGGAGGTCGATCGCTCCTGGCCAGACACCCGGCCGACACGAGTCGAGCTGGACACCCAGTGGCCGCCCTACGCGCTTGAGGAAACCTCGCCGCTGCGGTCGGCACTCCTCGGGGCCGCACGGTTGGCTGGGCTCGACGTGCAGCCGAAGATCGCGGGCCCCTCCAACATCGGGAATTACCTCGCCGGGCTCCGGATACCCGCGACCGCCGGGTTCGGGGTCGACTACGTCGGCCTGCACGCCACCGACGAGCGCTGCCGCATCGACACGATCCCCACCGTGCAGGCGGTCTACCAACACGCGTTACTCACACTGCTCCACGGAGCCCGATAAGTCACCCGCAGCGGCAGTGTCCAACCGCGGCCTGAGCAGATCTGAGAACACCTCTGAGCGACAGCGATGGACGGTCGCCGCAGCGGCTCCCAGGAGAGCTCTGAAACCTTCGGCGCAGCAAAATCAGGACTGGATCACACCGGTCGTTTCGCTCGCCCCAATCAGGGCGTCATTGCGATGGCCTTGGCGCACCATCGGCTATCTCGGGCAGGCCCTTACCACCGGCCGGAGCAAGAAAATCGACCTGATAGCTCGCCAGATACTGCTGACGCTCGAACATGAACTGCTTGACGTGCGGCTGCTGTTCGTGCGATGAGAACGCCGCCTGATCAGCGTAAACCTCATAAAATGCGCGAGACAACGGAGCATCCGCGATCAGGTGCGCGACATACTGAAGCGTCCCGGGCTCACGAGCCTCGATCAGCGGCGTGGTCCTCGCGACCAGCTCGTCGAATCCCACCGCAGATGCCTCGTCCTTGAGCACGAACCGCACATAGAGCGCAATCATCAGTCCCCTTCGAGGTCAACGGTTTCCGCCGAAGTGTACGGAGAACTCCACAATCAGCGGCGAAGGCGCCCTCGCGGTTCACCGCTGAGCCCCCCAACCCGGGTCACACTCGGTTTGCGTGAGATGACCGGCGCGCGTCAACCGCGTCCAGGACGACGTCCACGAGCCTGTTGGCGGCGTCCGGGTGCCCCAGCTCGCGTGCACTATCAGCCATGCCGTAACGCAGCAGCGGATCCGCCAGCAGCGGCGTCACCGCGTCCTGCAAGTCCGCCGCGGTGACCCCAGTGGCGAGCAGTGCGGCCGCGGCTCCCTGGTCGGCGAGGTGCAGTGCGTTGTGGGCCTGCTCGCCACCGGCGGAGGATGCCAGGGGAATCAGCACGGACGCGGTCCCCAGCGCGGTCAACTCGGCGATCGTTCCCGCTCCGCTGCGGGAAATCACCACATCGGCTAGCGCGAACACATCAGGCAATTCAGGACCGACGAATCCGAGAGGAAGGTAGCGTGCTGAGAGTTCGGGGGGTAGCGAAGCCGCGCGTTTCTGCTGCGTCTCCACGGAGGCAGGTCCGCACTGGTGCACAACGTTGGCATGCTCGAGCAGCCACGGCAGTATCGCGGTGACCAGCTCGTTGATCTGGGTGGCCCCCTGAGCACCGCCGGTGACATACACCGTCGGCAGAGCACGATCGAAACCCTCCACGCCAAGTGCGTCCACCGCGCGGTCGGCCTGGCCTTCCAGGACCGCGGACCGTACCGGATTTCCCGTGGCAACTGCGCGCCTGCGTGTCGACCGGGGCAGCAGCGCCAGCGTTGAGTTCGACGACACCGCCACCCTGGTCGCGAACCGGGCAAGCACCCGGTTCGCCAGGCCCAGCCGCAGTGTCTGCTCGTGGATGACCAACGGACGGCCACATGCCCGAGCGGCCACCCCCACCGGCACGGCGACGTACCCACCGGTCGCCAGCACCACATCAGGCTGGAACCGCGCGACTACCGCCCGCGCCTGGATCACGCCGAGCGGAACACGGGCCATGTCAGCCAGATTGGCCCGCGACAGCATCTTCAGCGGGTTGCGGGCACGCCGGATCTTGCCCGTGGCGACCGCCTGGAACGGAATCTCTTCCGCTGTGGTGACGCGAGCTTCCAAACCGGCCGCGGTACCGACCCAGAGGACCTCGATGGTCCTGCCCTGACCGGCCAGCCGCGCCTGCAGCGCACGAATGGCGGTCAGCGCGGGATACGTATGCCCGCCCGTCCCGCCGCCCGTGACCATCAACCGAAACGGCCGTTGGCCTGACATCGTGGGGTGCTGGGCGTCCGTGTGAGCCGCGGCATGCTTGTTCATCGTGAAAACCCGCTGTTCTCTACCTGTCGGGGAGGACTCGACTGTGACCCGGCCTTCGGAGCTAGCTTTTCGACACTGATTGTTCCAGAGGCAGGAACTCGTGTCGGTGCCAGCTCCATAGGCCGTGTGGTCTTGCGCTGGGCGTCCATTATGGACACCGCACGAACCTGGCGAGGTGTCCGCCGACAGGTCGTCGGCCTTCGATCCCTGGCGGCTGCTACGGTGCGGCTTACCTCATCCACCCTGTGCAGGGAGCTCTGGAGACAGTGCCTGACTACCCGGTCTCCGTCAAAGGCGTCGTCGTGCGCGCGGGCCGCGTGCTGCTCCTGCACAACGAACGCGGCGAATGGGAACTTCCCGGCGGTCGCCTCGAACTGGGCGAGACCCCGGAACAATGCGTTGCCCGCGAGATCTACGAGGAGACGCGGATCAGTGTCGATGTCGTGGAGATCCTCGATTCGTGGATGTACCACATCACGGTGGTGAAGAAGAACGTTTTCATCGTGACCTACGGCTGCCGCGCCACCACCGATGCTGCGCCTGTCCTGAGCCATGAACACAAGCGCCACGGCGAATTTACCGCCGATGAGGTCCCGGAACTGGTCATGCCCGACGGCTACAAGCGCTCGATCGCGGCCTGGTTCACCCGGCTCGGCGCGGCCGGATAGGTCTGTTGTGGACCGGCGGTGCGAACGCTGGGGACGCTGACTCGGCGGTGGTCATCAGGAACCGGGGGAGACGATCGCCGAGACGGCAGCACGCGAGGTGCTCGAAGAGGCAGAAATGCGGTGCGGGCTCCCGCCGCTGCTTCTTGCCGTCCCGGTTTCCACATCGCGCGATCGCTGCCTCGTGGTGGATCGCCGAGGTCGCAGCCGGACCCGAGGGTCGCAACTGTGAACCCATATCCAGCGTGATCACGTGGACGTTGCCGACCTGGACGTCAAATATTTCCGACGATGCTAAGTCTGCAATGCACTCGTTCAACGCGGAGGAGTTCGCGCACGCAGATGGCGTTTCGGAAGGCTCGCGGATCCAGGGTATGGAGATCCTCGCGATCCTGCAGCGCCAGGCGGAGCAGATCACGGACTGAGCTCTACGAAAGCATGGTTTCGCAATAGACGACGACCGGAATGAACGGTCCTGAGTGGATCACGCTCGGGGCGGACCGCCTAGGAGCCAGCTTCTCAGCGGCGTGGACTGCGGGCTCGCGTTTGACGAGTTTGTTTCTGTCGCCGCGTCGATTGGAGCTGTGGGATAGCCGGACCTGGTACATGGGTACTATTCTGTGGTTCGATATCTCTTTCTGGAGGGACGTGGCGTGGCTCAGCAGGTTTCGGTAAGTCTTGTCGATGACCTTGATGGTACGGACGCGGACGAGACTGTGGAGTTCGGTCTCGATGGCGTGACGTACCACATTGATCTGTCTGCGGAGAACGCGGAAGAACTTCGTGACACGTTCGAACAGTACGTCGAACACGGTCGCCGGGCTGGGGGCCGCAAACGCAAGGCCGTAACGGCCCCGGCCGCGGCTGTGTTGTCTGTGGTATCCAAGGCGCCAACGGCGGCCGACCGCGAGCAGAACCAGGCCATTCGCGCCTGGGCTCGCAAGAACGGGTTCGACGTGTCCGATCGTGGACGGATCCCATCCGAGGTCGTCGAGGCGTACAACAAGAAGAACTAGAAGTGGAGCGTCGGAGGGCATTCATAGGTGCCCCTCCGACGCTGCCGGTGACGATGTCGCCGTCCGGGGTTGGACGGTTCCCTGACCGGGCAGGACGTCTGCTGCCGCGCGTATGTCGAGTGGCGAACGCTCGACCAGGTGAACTCACCGCAGAGTGGCCGGTGAGATGGCCACACGCCCGCCAATCGTCGAAGGTCGACGCACGCTCGGAAATCGCAAGATCTGCATCGGCAACATCCAGGATCCCTACGATGTGTAACGGTGCGTGCCACCCGGCCGCACAGACTTGTGGTGACGGTTCGGGCGTCGAACCTCATCCCGGTCCCGGTAGTGTTCCGGTACTCGCTGAGCCACCTGAAGATTCTTGGGGTACGAGATGAGCATGGATGATGCCGCCCGTGTGGCCGCGTCGGTGGACAAGGTCTCGGTGGGGCGGGTGTATGACTATCTGCTCGGCGGGACGCACAACTATGCCGTCGATCAGGCCTTCGCGGAGCAGCAGCTCGCGGTGCTGCCGGAGATCCGGGACTTCGCCCGCGCGAACCGGGCCTTCCTGGGCCGGGCTGTGCGGTTCATGGTCGGGCAAGGCGTTCGGCAGTTCGTGGACATCGGCTCCGGACTGCCGACCCAAGGGAACGTGCATGAGGTCGCCGATGAGGTGGCACCGGGTGAGTGCCGGGTGGTCTACATCGACAACGAACCGATCGCGCAGGCGCACGCGCAGATCCTGCTGGAGCAGACGGCGGACCCGAACCGGCATGCCGCGCTGGATGCCGATTTCTTCGACCGGCGCCTGCTGTGGGATCGCGTGCTCGACACGGGGCTGATCGACCGGACGCAGCCGATCGGGCTGCTGCTGGTCGCCCTGCTGCATTTCATGCCCGACGAGCAGAATCCGCACGCCGCGCTCGGATTCCACCGCGCGATGCTGCCGCCGGGCAGTTTTCTGGCGGTGTCGCATATTCATGTCGCGCCGGAGGATGTCGAGACGCAGAACGCGGGCAAGAAGGTGGCGCAGGAGTATGGGCGCCGGACCAACCACACGGCGATCATGAGGTCGCGTGAGCAGATCGCGGAGTTCTTCGGAGACTTGGAGCTGGTCGAGCCCGGTCTGGTGTGGCTGCCGCAATGGCATCCCGACGTCAGGAGCACTGGCAAGGACGCCGCCCGGTCGCGCGGCCTGGCCGGCGTGGCACGCACACACTGACCCGTCTGGCCTACCTGCCCCTACCCAGCAGGATCGTCGGTGCGGCCCTCGCGCGACGTGGGAGCCGGTGACGACGCGCTTGCTACACCTCGCGCCGCGTCGATGCTGGCGTAGCTGGGATACGCCGCGGCGATGTCGGCTTCGGTGAGGCGCGCAAGCCCGATCAGCTGGCGCCGTGTGTTCAACCTGGCCGGGTCCTCGAGCGGGTACAGGCGACATCCTCTGCCAGGGAAGCACAGGGACTGGGTGCCCCAGCGCTGCGGTCGCCGTGTGTCCGTGGCGACTCGGTCGGCGAGGTAGGCATGGTCGCGTACCGCGACATCATCGTCCGGGTCGACGGCCGCGGCGAGCAGCGGGAGCCAGCGCGCCCGCTGCTCCGCGGGCGCGTGCTGGGCGATCAGCCACGCCGCGTGCGCGGCCGCGGAGCCCACCAACCCCGCGCCAGGCCAGCCGACACGCTCGATCACCGAGGCCAGGAACGCCGTGTTGCGCACATCGACCTCACGCACCCGCTGCCACTGCAGCCGCGTCGGATGGCTGGAGTCGAGCTCCTTGCGTGCCGCCTGGTCGGTCTCGGCCCGGTGCAGCAGTTCCCGACGCAGAATCTCCAGTGCATCGCCCTCGCCACCGTCACGCATCCCGTACGCTCCAGCCCACGGTCGGCCGTTGTGCTTCGACTATCAGGGTTCCCAGTTTCCCGGTATCCGGCGCGGACTCGACGCGTGCGTGAATACTCCTGAAGCCGTTGCCGTGCAACATCTCCGTCCACGTCTCGGGCTCGTAGGACCACCGGTACAGCCACTGCGGCTCGGCCCTGAACGGTGCACCGTACGTTCCCTGGGTTCCGTACGCTCCAGGCACCGGGGGCGCGTGGGAGAACACCAGTTTCCCGCCGGGCGCCAGGCGTTCCCGTACGAGAGGCAACGCTATGGCGGGGTCGAGAAACCAGATCGCTCCCCAGATCGAGTAGACCGCGTCCCACGTCTGGTTCGACCCGGACAGGAACTCCAGCACGTCAGCGTGTACGAAACGGGCGCCCGCGATGTGACCCCACCGTCGGCACGCCTGCTCGTACTGCACGCCGGACAGGTCGACCCCGGTCGCGTCGATGCCGCGCATGGCCAGTGCCGCGACCGCGTCACCGTGGCCGCACCCGAGTTCGAGAGCCGTACGCGGCTGGCCGAGCAACTCCGGTCCCGGGCCGTGGGACGGATACTGTGTCCATCCGAACGCTTCAGCCGATGCCAGATCGACCCCGGTATTGGCCGTGAGCGAGGCGTAGCGATTCCAGTACCCGCTGGTCATCGGCCGGGGCCGCCGGGCTCTGCGATTCCGTCGACGGCGTAGCTGGTGGCGACCTGTCCGGTCAGCAGCCGTGAACGGAGCTGACGGCCAGTCCATGGGATGCCAGAACAGACGATCAAGCAAGCTGGGATAGTCGCGGCGCGTACCGTCATGAACGGTCACGCTACCGACTCGGACCGACGGTTTCTGGGGGCTCACTCGTGATTCCCGGGTGATCCACGGTCTCTGCCGACGAGGCGACGGAGGTGGTCGCTGCTGCTGTCGGCGATCAGCGCACGACTGCCATGATGAGCTGTGAATTCCCCCGAGTCAGGTGACGCCGGCGCATTCACCATCGATGTTGACCCCACGCCTCACCCACTCGAGCGCCGGTTTGCGGCGCTCGCGGCAGCCGGAACCGGGTGGACGGGTGGCGATTCAGCCATCGCGGTCGCGCTGGCGGGGCATCGACGTCTCTGGCTGTTCTCGGACACGATGCTCGCTGGCGGAAGGTGGGTGCACAACTCCGCCGTCGTGGAAGACCCGACGTGCGGGGAGCTGCGGACTGTCCTCGGCGGGACGCCGTCCGAACCGGACGCCCTGGTGCCCCCACTGACCTCGGTTGGTCCGGATGGGCTGTCGCGGTGGTTGTGGGCCGGCCACGGCATCGCGATCGACAACCCCGACCTTCCTGCCGCTCAGCACAAAGGATGGGTGTTCTTCCAGGAATACCGCGCTACGGCCCCGGACGGAGTGAAAGGGGAGTGGGACTTCGCGTGGGTGCGGACCATCCTCGTCGAGTTGTCGTTGCCTGACCTTCGGGTACTCAGCCGGACCCCGATGGACGACGGCACCGGCGTGCAGTGGGGTGCCGCGGTTCATCGCGACGGCGACCAGGTGCTGGTCTACGGCGTCGCCGATGAAGGTGAGCGCAAGGACTTGCTGCTGGCCTCGACCTCCACGTCGCAGCCTGGTGGGCAGTGGCGCTATCGGAGCACCGACGGCTGGTCCGTGCAGCCGGACGATGCCACCCGCCTGCTCACCGGTGTCAGCAACGAGATCAGTGTGGTCCCGTTGCCTGAGCCCGGCGCCGGGTGGCTGCTGGTCACCTCCGACACCCGCAAGGAGCTCGGGTCGTGGCCGATCGTGGCGTACTGGGCGGACGATCCCGGTGGTCCCTGGTCCGGACCGCAGGTGATCCTCGAGCCAGCGGAGAACACCGGAGCCAGCTACGCCTACAACCCGACGTTGGTGCCGCTCGCAGGTGACAGCTTCTTGCTGGTATATAACGTGAACTCGACCTTTGCGGCGGTGATGGCGGACAGATCGATCTACCGGCCGAGGTTTCGGCAGGTCCGGATCAGCACACCGCGCGGAGGAGGTGTGTGATCGGACGCCTGCGGCGCGACGAAAGCCCCGAGTGCTGCGCCGTACGCCGTGTGGACGCTGGAGGTGCTCACCTGACCTGTCACTCGCGGTGGCTCGTTCACACGGTCCATGTGTCGACGGGGCCGCTGGGCGAGCCGAGCGTCCGTTGCGCGACGGTGGCGGTGATGGTGCCGGCGGGTGCGCTTGCTGGCGTGATTTTGGCGAGGTGGACGCGCGCGTCGTCGCTGGTGGCGTGCAGGGAGACGTGACGTCCGTCGGGCAGGCCGTCGACGACGAGGACCCAGACGCTGGCGGCGGCCCGGTCGCGCATCATGCGGCACCGCAGATCCAGCGCGCCGTCGGGGATACAGCCGAGTCGCTCGGCGACCGCGAGGCTGTCAGTCGCCAGACCCAGCCGGATGCAGCGCCCAGCTATGTCGATCTCTGTCGCGTCCACGGCGATGACCAGTTCGGCCATGGGGCGCCGGTTCGTCCATCCCTGGGCCAGGATCTCGTCTCGATCGATTGTCCACTTACGGCGGAGGTTGGCATCGAGGTTGGCCGCGGCGTCGTACTCCGGATCGTCGGCGAGTAGGTTGCGAAGAACGAGATCCGCCTCGGCCCGCAACACCGTGCGCTGCAGTTCGGGCGGGAGCATCTTCTTGCAACGAGCCTGGAGCGCGCTGGTCCGGCGCTGCAGCGTCTGAGCCAGGTCGTCGAGCGGGACGCCGTTGCGGAGCCCGTCGAGCAGGATCGCGGTGTCGTGAGGCGACCAGGCCGCCCCCGCCCGGTGCGGGGCCGGGTCGGTATCTGTCTCGTGACGGTCAGCGCTCACGATTCTCACGTTAGCGAGCACGCCTTCCTACGCCTGCTGTGCCGGCGCACTGCGAGGAGAGATCACCCGATTGGCTCTCGGTCGGACTGAAGAGACAAGGGCGCGCGGTCGTGGTGATGGGCGGAGGTCCCCGAACTGGGGGCGCCCGTTCCAGCGCTGCACGGGGGATGGCACGTTCCCGGCGTTGATCGTCCCTGGGGTGCCGTTCGCGGTGTGCTATTCCGCATGGGATGTCCCACCGGACAGATATTTCCGCAGGTAATGCGCAGGTTTATGTCCCGCCGTCTCAACGTTTCCCCAGCCGCTTTCGCTCGCGGAAGTCGATGCACAGACTGGGGATGGGCCTGTTCGGGCACACAGTGAGATCGAGGGGAGACCACCATGAGGGTGACGCGAAAACTCGCGGTCGGGCTGGTGGCTTCGGCCGCCCTGTTCGCCGTGCCGACGTCCGCGAATGCCGCGGCGGCGGACCCGGCGCCACGCCAACCGGACGTGGGGATCAGGAAGGAATGCAATCCGTATCCCTGGCTTTGCGGCGTGATCCGCAATTTGCCGAGCTCCAATCGTGGACTGCGGATCACCAAGGCGTGGGGTGATCGGCACGACTCCAGCAGCTGGACAACGTTGGCGCCCGGCAAGAGCTCACGTGATTCCCACGTCAGGGACGCCGACGGGTACTGGGTAGCCCGAGGCTGCATCGCCGAGCAGGGGTGGTACGAATACAAGGGGCCACGGTGGGTGAAGGTCAGCAACGTGCCGCTTGGCTCGGAGTGGCAGGTGAAGTACCGCTGCTGAACGGAGGCAGGTGTGCCCGGCGGCCAGGAGGACAGCGTCGCCGGGCCGCCGCCACCATGACGCGTGGCCGGTGAGTTGTTCGCTGATGAACGCGGCAGTCGTCCGCGCACGTAGCCTTTCGCCTCCGAACAGCGACTGCCCGTGCCGAGGGTGGTTGTGCTCGGCGGGCGGGGCGGCGTCCGCAGCATCGTCGTCGGAAGACCGTCCACAACGCGGCGGACCTCGACGCCTGCGGGTGATGGCGATGCTCAGAAGAGCAGGTGGGTGCAGCCCAGCGGGCGGACGCCGAGGTCGTACTCGCCGGGATTGGCCGCGCGGATCGCGTCCCAGAACGGTCGGGCGGTGGCTTTCTCCGGTGTGATCGCCCAGCGGTAGCCGGGCAGGTCGCGGCGGAGCCGGTCCAGGACGCGGCTGCCGATCCCGTGCCGCTGCGCGTCGTCGACGAGTTCGAGCTCGCCGACCAGGGCGGTCCGGCAGGCGTGGCAGACCTGGTAGTCGATCGTGCCGATCTCGACCCCGCCGCGGTAGATCCAGTGGGCATGGAAGGTGGCCGTCTCGCCGTCGTGCCGGAGCTGAGACGGGCTGAGCCAGACCTCGTCGCCGAGGTCGATACCGCGCGCGGCCGGGACCGCGGACCAGGTGGCCTTGTCCACGCACACCAGCGTCCGCCGCTTGGGCAACACTGTCTACTCAGGACACGATCGAGCGATCCGGCGAACAGGCAGAGGAAAGCCTTGCCGCGACCACGATCCGGCTCCACGACCTCGGACTCCGGCGACGGTTCCACGGTCTCGTGTGAGGGACGACCCTCACCGGATCGCCGGGCTCACGCCGCCGCGACGCTCCACGACCAGGCCGTGCGCAGCGCGGCGATCAATGCTTCGTCGTCGGCGAAGGTCGGCTCACCGTTCCGCACGGGCAGCCACGTCTCCCCAACAACGCGGTCACCGTGGTGGCGGACGAGCGCGATGCCGGAATAGGAGAGCGTCTCCGGCCGTCCGTCGACGCCGTCGATTGTCAGCGTCGCGTTCGCCCAGCGCAGCTGAACTCTTCGGTCAGGCCCCATCCAGCCACACCTCCTGTGCTTGTCGTCCCGGTGATGTCGTATTTCGGCCCGCGCATGTAACAAGCCGCCTCCAGGCGTCCTGTGCGGAACCTGCAGTGACTGCCCCGGCTGGGCTACGAAATCCGGCGTGATTGGGCTGTCCGGGTTACGTTGGCTGGACGAGCGGGGGCCCGTGGAACGGGCAGCAGATCGGCTCGTGGGAGGCATCAAGGATGCGCGCTCGAGGGACAGTCAGGTGATGGCCGTGCTCCGGCCGCCGGTGCCACTGCCGCAGGCACAGTCGACGCGGGTGGTACCGGTCTCTTGTCGTCAGCGCACGTGGGTCTACCAGCCAAAATGGGACGGCTGGCGTGCCCTGCTCTTCGCCGCCGACGGCGTGCTGCAATCTCGCCAGGACAACGACCTGGCCAGCCGCTTCCCGGAAATCGTCGACGCGGCGACACAGCTGGGCGATGTCGTTCTGGACGGTGAGCTCGTCGCCCTGCGCGAGGGTCGCCTGGACTTCGGCGCACTGACCTCCACTGCGCGCACACGCGCGGCCGCCGGCATCACGGTGTACTACGTGGCCTTCGACCTGCTCGCCGATCAGCGCACCGACTACCGGGCGGCCCCGTATGCCGAGCGGTGGGACCGTTTGGAGCGGCTCTTCGCCGGCATCATGCCGCCGCTGCAGCTGACCCCGAGCACAGCCGACCGGGATGCCGCGCTGAGGTGGATGAACCCGGAGGCCAGCCGGGTCGGCATCGAAGGGGTTGTTGGGAAGCTGGCCAGGTCGCCCTACCGTCCGGGGCGGACCGGCGCCTGGGTGAAGGTTCGCACGATGACCGTCGTCGACGCCGTCGTGGTGGGCGTGACCGGTACGGCGGGCGGGCCCGACGAACTCGTCCTGGCCCGTCCCGACGAGACCGGTCGGCTACGCAAGATCGGGTTGTCCCTGCCGATCACCCCCGCGGTGGCGGCACAGGTCGGTGAGCACATCACGCTGACCGGGGAGCCACCGCAGAAGGTGTCGTCGGGCGTGTTCGGCCGTGGCCAGACCGAGTTCCGGCCGGTGCGACCCGAGCTGGTGGTCGAGATCGAAGCCGAGGCCTCCGTCGAGTCGTTCAGCAGCCGTCTGCGGCCGACGGTGCACCGGGTGCGAACCGACCTCACCGTTGAGGACCTGGACGGCTAGACGTCATCCGCTATAAGGGAGTCGTGACCCAACGCTGGATCTACCACCACAGCAAATCAAGCGCTACCGACATCGACCAGCACATGAACGAGCTGGCTGCCGCGGGCTGGGAGCTGGTGAGTGCCAACGCGGTCGTCGACCGAGGTTTGGTTCGCCACAACTTCTACTGGAGGAAGCCCGCCTGATTCCTGACGTCCCGGGACATCACCATTGGCCGATCTCGCCGGTGCAGACGGCCACTAGCGTGACGCCGGTGAAACCGGCGGTGCGCTCGGCCTCGGTGATCCGGGCCCGTGTCTCCAGCGACACATGGAGCCGTTCCCAGGAAGGAAGGCGTTGCCGCGCGGGCCGGGCGGACCACGCGGAGTCCAGTTCCGGCAGGGGGTCGGTGACGACGTCGAGCAGGTCGGCGGTCGCGGCCAGCAGGTCGCTCAGCTGCGGCGAGACCTTTGATCGATACCGCTCGGCCAGGTCGCGCACCAGGTCGCGGCCCTGCGCCAGCCGCCGTAGGCGGGCCAGCCACGACCGGTCGAAGGCGGTCGGTTCCGCGGGGCCTGTCTTCAGCGCGAGCACCGCGGTGTCCGCGATCCGGCGTTCGGTGTCGGTGGGGATCCATCGCTGATGGGCGAGCTCCGCCAGGACCGCCTGGGCCTGGTCGTCCAATTTCGTGGTGGCGGGCAGCGGCGGCTGGCCGTCAGGGTCCTGGTCGATTTCGGCGAGCCGTTCCCCGACTGTGAGGCCGACGTCCGGGAGACCGTCATCGGTGACTCCGAGCCCCTGGCCGGGGTCGTGCTCCCTGAAATTGCAAGTCATGACCCACTCCGCGGTCTCCAGCGCGGGATCGGTGGGGTCGAGCTCCCCAAGTGCGGGCGCGTCCGGCGGGAAAGACCCAGCCAACAGCGCCTGCGGGTCCCGGAGGTAACTCACGACCGGCCTGCCCAGCACCGTGTCAGCGATGGCCACACCGGTATCGGCGGCGACACGCCATAACGCGAGGGCGAGCAGCACGCCAGTCTCGACGGGCACGTCGACCTCCCGTTTCCTGGTGTCGCGCCGGTGCCAGGCCGTCATCGCGTCGGCGGCGGCCACGGCGTCAGCCCACGACGGCACAGTGCTGGTGGTCATGAGCCGAGTCTAGGGCGGGCTAGGCGGCTGGACCGGTGCCAGAGGCGGAGGCGGGCAGGAGGCGGACCAGGAACCGCAGCGCCCGGGAGTGGCGGATCCCGACAGCGGCCCAGTCGTCGACAAGCTGTCCAGCGTCCTCGGCACCGAGCGCGGTGTCCCCGTTGTTCAGCAGGACGATGATCGCGTCGTCTCGGGTTCGACGTCCGGCGGCCACATCCTGGCCCAGGTCCTCGATGTCACCGGAGATCAGGCTGATCAGCAGTAGCCGCCGTGCATGTTCGAACCGCTCGTCGGGAGACAACGCCACGAAAGCATCGACTGGACCAACGAGGTCCTCGAACGCCTCTCGATAGTCGGGCAGGTCGAGATTCCAGTGGTCGATCATCTCGGCCGCGCCGACAGGGGTTAGCCCGCCATCGGCCTGGTCGAGCAACTCACCGATCGCGGTCTCGCGGGCGAGCTCGCCGCAGCTGACGGCCTTGCCGAGCCTGTCGGCCAGGGTTTTCAGCTCGGCATCGGACAGGTCGGGTGCCGATGCGATCATGCCGATCACTGTGACAGATCGAGGCCGAACTCGGGAGTACCTACGGCCAAGGGCACGGGTGAGGTCGGAGCCGACGTAGTCCGGCATCGTGGTGGCCACCAGAGACAACTCCAACATCGTGCGACGGGTGTTCGCTGCGTCAGGCAGTGCCAGAGGAGGCAACAACCAGGCGACTAACGTCGACGGGGGCCGACTTCTCGAACCGCGAGGCGTGTGTGAGGAAGTAGCGCTGCGGACGGCCTGCGACAACACGACGGTCGTCGTGGTCGAAGGTCCACAGCGGTGCACGAATCACCGCTAGGGCGGACGCGCCCATCGCCGTGTCCGCACCGGTGCCACTCGTGGTGGGTTCGTGCGGGGCCCGTATTCGCACTCGTGTTCCAGGGAGAAGCCCGCCGTGGTGCGCGATCAGCAAGGAATCGACCCGTTCGACCATGGCGGTCCAGGCGGTGTGCGCGTGGTCGCTCCACCGGTAGGTCGTGGGCCAGACAAGGCCGTCGCTGCCCTCGTCAGCGGGGTTGATATCGACGACGGGGCGGGTCAGTTCGGTCCATGCGGCCAGGACAGGGTCATCGTGCTGCGGTGAGGTGACTCGGTGGAGACGGTTCAACGCTATGTCCGCGGCGATCTTCAGGGCGTCGAGGGGACCGCCCAGGGGCCTGCTCTCCGGGGACGGTAGGACGGCGCTGTGGCCGGCGTGGCGGAGTTGCACGACGAGCCAGCGCAGACACCGGGACACCGCCAGGAGCCAGTCCTCGGCATGCCAGGCTTCGCCGAGACGGTAGCGAAGTTGTTCGAGAGTGACCGTGCTGGCGTACTGACCGATTTCGATCCCGGTCGCGTACACGGCCAGGGGCCACAGCGGGAAAGAGCCGACCTTGACGGGCTTGGCCAGCGGATGGCCGCGTGTCTGGGCGGCTGCCTGGTCGACGGCGTCGGACCACGATGGTCGGGGTGTGTCCCGTCGGCGCTGGGGAACGGTCGGGCGTGGTGCGAGCAGATCAGGTGGTTGTTCATCTGCGGGGGCCGGGCTTTCCACCGTGACGGGGACGGTTCCTCCGTCCACCAGGACATCTAGAGTGGTCCCGAGAAGCCGGTGTGGCATCCATGTCCGACCTGACGAGATGCTGTGGAAGTACAGGATCGACGCCAGAAGCAGCGGGTCGACGGTCGAGTCCGGCGGGAGCGCGAACACCACCGGGGCGGTGCCGCGCAGCTGTGCCCAGCACCGCCGGTCATCGAGGGCGGCGGCGATGATGGAGATATCGGGGCGGTGCCGGAAGAGCAGAGGGACCCGCTCACACAACGGCAGTCGCGGCCCGCGATTCCAGGACACGACACCACCTGGAACGTAGAGAATCGTCGCGCCTTCGACCTCGCGCAACGATGCCTGTTGTTCGTCAGCGGCGATATGCGCGTAGGGAAGAGCGGGCAGGCCAGGCCGAGCCGCGTGCCGCATCAACCTGAGCGGCTCGCGAGCCGCTGCAGAGCCCTGCACACCGACCAACCACGTCGTGGTACCGGCCGTGCCTTCGGAGCTGCGACCCGTTCCCACCATCGGACCATAGCGCGCAGGAGGAGGCGGGCCTAGTCAGTGCCTGGTGCGTCGGTTGAAGAACCCGGACATTGTCCGGCGACACCGCGACATGACTTTAGGAGCGTTCGGCGCGGCGGCGGTCGTCGATGTCGCCTGTGCGCCACATCGTGATCGTGTATTGCTCGGTCAGGGGAGTGCTGTCGACCGCTGCTTCGATGTCGTCGACTGATGTGGTCTGGTGCAGGATTTCCTGATGGCGCGCGGCGGCGGCGTCGCGGCCTTGGTGTTCGACGGTGACGGAGTAGGTTCCTGGTTCGACGTCGATGCCGATGACGCTGCCGGTGGGGGAGCCGAGCGTGAGTTGCCCGCTGGGGCATTCCAGGCGTAGCGGGGTAACGCTCGCGGCTGCCGCGTGCGGGGCGGCGTTCACGACGGTGACGGTGAGGCCGACGGGAAGTAGGTCTTGGACGATGCTGATGGTGAGGGTGGAGCCGTCGGAGGCGACGATGTTCCGGGCGGCCTCCTCGAGAAGGCTGACGGATCCGGGATCCGCGTCGGCGTCTTGATCGCTGAGGGTGACCAGCCGGTAGGCGGGAACGGTGGTCAGCCGGTGCGTGGCGAGCGGGGTGGCGGGGTGATCGTCGGGCATGGTCGTGATTGTGTCCTGTGCCAGTATCGCCGATCCGGCCATATCTCCCGCTCACGTCCGCACCTGTGTCGCCACGGTCGG
This sequence comes from Amycolatopsis sp. NPDC043885, assembly GCF_056435685.1. Taxonomy (NCBI): domain Bacteria; kingdom Bacillati; phylum Actinomycetota; class Actinomycetes; order Pseudonocardiales; family Pseudonocardiaceae; genus Amycolatopsis; species Amycolatopsis sp. NPDC043885. The sequence goes on along the minus strand of NZ_JBWKEA010000005.1, from coordinate 280,540 downwards.
CGCCCCTGGCGTCTTCGTCGGCATGCCTGCCGCACCGCGGCGGACACCCGATACTGGCTGTGACGGTGATGTCAGAAGAGCAGGTGGATGCAGCGGTCGTGTTTCACCTCGACTCGTCGCGGCGTCGACCGCGGGCAGCCGTCCCCATCAGGAACGCGGTCACGGCGGCGGGTTCGCACCGGCGGCCAGCGTGCCGGCGGAACGAGGCCCTCGCTGCGGCTTGGTGCCACCAAGAGCAGGTGTGGTACCGCCTGTGCCAGCCCGACACAGGCGGCTTTCTCGTCACGTTGCGATCTTGCCGATCAGACGCCGATTGACCGCGGCCGGTCGTGGAGGTGTGTATCTGCGGGTCCGCTTCGGCGGGGGTGTCCTCGGCTACGGCATGCAGTAGGGGACTGGGCGACGTCGACATCGGTGACGCCGCCCAGTTGGGGTACCCACCCACCCCGAGGACGTCTCGGGGTGGGTCGATCATGACATCGGCCACCGACCGACAAATACGGCTGGCCGGATGAGAGCTGGTCGATCTGCGACGCTGCCCGTGCACGCTGACGAGTCCCTTGTTCCGTCTCGCCGCAGGCCGTCTCGTGTGGGGTGGCCTCGTGGCACTCACGATAGATGGGGGAGCCATGCTTGTTCGCCTGACGAGTGGTAGGGAAGGCGGATGTCGTTACCACTGGGCCTTCAGACAGCTTTGATCAGCGCGGCAACTGCGGCGTGTGTGACTCTCGTGATCGAGTACGCGGCGAAGCCCCGGTTGGAAGCGCGGAAGGATCGGATCGTCAGTACCGCGAAGTCCCGGCGCGGGCTAGAGGTGCAGATCTTCATGATGCTGAACGATGCGAGTTTCCGCCTGCTCGAACATGACCAGGATCCGGCCGATCGGGAGGCCGACCGAGTGAAGGCGCGTCTCGAGGAGCTCTGCAACAAGCTGGCCACGGCCGAGCACTGTGCTGAAGAACTGTTCGCCCTGGAGTACCGAAGTTCTGCTGGCCGGGCACTGAACAGTTCGGTCACAGGTGCGCACTACGCGCTCAAGCGCCCGGTCGAAGATCTTGTCGGCGATCCCGATTGGTCCTCACTGCGCAAAGCCTTGCGCGAAGTCGATGCTCTTCTGTCGATCAGTCTCGAACTCTGCGGCCCTCCGGCGCGCCTGAACCTACGGCGAGGATCCAGCTGCGCGGAGAAATTCCGCGATTACCGCGTAGCGGAGGTTGGCGAGAAGCACCGTGACTTCACCAACGCGGAGTACCGGAAGTTTGACGACGATCTCAGGAAACCGGTCGGTGACCGATAGATCAACGTGCTGCGCTGCAGGCCTCCAGCCCGTAACGGCCTTGTCGGGCTCCGCTGTCGTCTCCACCGCGTGGCGCACAGCGGTGATCGGTCATGGAAGCGCGGCACTGGGCCGGTCGGGTTCGCCCTCGAGCCCGAACGCTGACGCGACGTCCGCGGCTTCTCCCGCGCCGCGCTGACCAAGAATATGGGCTACGACCGCTCATACGTGTCGAAGGTGCTCTCCGGTTCGGAGAACCCCTCCGAGCAGTTCGCCGTGCACGCGGAGAAGGCGCTGTGCTCCGGCGGCGCGCTGATCGCGGCCTGGCGCGACTACGACGCCAACCGGACGGCCAAACCTGGCCGCCGGCCCCGCAGCTTCCGGACCCGCGGTCAGGGGAGGCAGTTTGGTAGTCGACCACGACGATGCGACCCTCCGCTACGACGACGGCGTCTGCCGGCTCACCCAGCGGCGCCATCTGGTCAACCAGGGCGCCGAGCCGATCACCCGGTCCAGCGTCGTTGAGGTCATGCCGTCATCGTGCCTGACGCCCTTGGGCGGCGGATGCTCCCCTCCGATCGGCTGAGGAGGGTAATTTTCGGTATCACGAAGGTGCTTGCTACTGTGCGCGTGGCTGTCGCGGCAGCCAGCGAGGTGCCTCCCGGTCCCGGTGTGGAGTGCGTGCCTCCCCGAGTCACCGCACAGGGTGTCACCGCGGTTTCATGAGATCCAGAGTTCGGTGTCGTTGGGTAGCCCCTCACATCGACGTTGACCGGGAAACGTCGACGGAGGATGTCCCATGCCGCAGAACGTGCCGTCGTATCCGGAATGGATGCACGAACGCCGTCGCTGTACTGGTGAATGGCTTCGTGAAATCAGCAGCGATTTCCGCCGGGGTTGGGGACGCTTCCCCGCCGCGGCCACACCACAGCAAACGAGGCTGGAAGCAAGCCTGCTGCTCGCGATCGGAGAAGCCGAGAATTGGTTCCCTTTCTTTCGGGACCACGCGGACGATCCCGCTGTCGTGATCGAGATGGTGCGCCCCTTCCCGGACCGGATCGTTCTGAGGATCGCCGACGGTGCCCTGGAAGGGTTCCTCTCCGCCGCGCTGCCGAATCTGTGGCTCCAAGACCTGTCCGGCGTGCCCGGCCTGAGGCCCGAGCCCGGCGGGAATCACCTCGATCTCCGTGTGCTGGGGACGTGGCCGGTGGCGTCCGCTCGCTTGCGGGGCGTCACGCGCAAGCGCTGGAACGAGGTTCAGGAGTACCTGAGTGACCACCAGGACCCGGAGGTGCGGATCTGGCGCGATGTCCGTCGCCGAGGGCACCCGGCCGAGATCGAGGCGCTCCGAGCGAGGCCGGACCAGCGCGCTGGCGTGATGAGCGCGATCCTGCGGCGGTATGCCCTGTGGAAGGACGCGGACTGGAGCGACGTCCGGACGAGCACGGACGACCTCCAGGTTCGGTGGAGCGGCGGCCCCAGCAGCGCGGACGTCGCCACGGTGCTCACGCACCCCGCGTGCCGGATTTCCGGTGTGGAAACGATCCCGCAGCAGTTGGTTGGCGCGAACAGGGTCGTGTTCGCACGGAGCGCCGCAGCCGCCGGCAAGCGGGACCACCAGCGCAGGGCCGCGGACCGGGCCGCCTACCTCGGTGAGGACGTCGACGTCGCCGAGCGCGGCATCACACCCAAGGACCCCGGCATCGACGGGTGTACCGGTCCGCAACGGGAACTCAGGGCGCTGCTGGCGCTCCACATCTTCAACAAGGGCCCCCACGCCGCGCCGCCCGGATGGCGCGACGTGCACACCGTCACCGCCTACTCCATGACCGTGTCACCCCGCGCCGACGAACTCGTGATCCACACGAACGCGTCCGACAACCTCACCAACTGGCTCCTCCGCACCAGCGAAGACGTCGGGCTCCCTGGGTTGCGGCTGGAATGCCGGCCCACCGGGAGCGCCTTCCACCTGATTCATGCGCCGACGGGCGGACGAATGACCATCACCAGCGACTTCGAGACGCCTCCATGCGCTGCGCCGCGGCACGACCACGGCTGGCGCACTGATCACTGGCCCGCCACCACAGCTCCGCTCCAGCAGGACGAGTTGGTCGCCCTGGCGAGCCTCCCTCCGCGCACACCGGACATGACGAAGTTGCTCGCCGGCCTGCTCGTGCGGCTGGAGGCCCGGGACCCCGCAGGCACGTGGGCGGTCGGATCGTGGTGGCACGACCCGCTCGGCCGGACACCACGGCTCGGAAGGCCCGGTGACATGAACCGCAAACTCTGGGGATCCCACGATCACTGGACACTGGAATGGAACGCCTACCCCTACGAAGAAGACCTGATCCAGGCTCTGACAGATCCGGTACACGGGATCGCCGGATGCCAGGTGAAGCGGTCCGTCGACCACACCGAACTGCATTACGGGACCGCCGTACTGCGGTTGGTACACGTGCCGAGCGCCTTGCACAGGAGCATCGAGGGACGCCCGGCCGCGTAGAGAGTTCGCACTGGTCTACCGGCTCGGTCCGCGATGTCGACGCTGTTCACGTCCGCCATGTGCGGACGTGAACAGCGTGGCCAGGATCTGGAATGAGGTGGCGGCCGTTCCCAGGTGTGCGGGTCTCGTGGCCTGTTTCGGAGCAGCCGGGCGTGGTCGGCGCAGCACGGTAGCCGAGCGGGGACACCGCTCCACGGAGTCACCCCGGTCGGCAAAGTCCAGTGCCGCATCAACCTGCCGAGTGCGAGACTGCTGCGGTGACTCACAGCCCTTTCTACTCCGACCGCGCTGGACCGGCGGTTCCGCGTGTGCTCGAGGACATCTCCCCGAAGGCGTGGAAGGGGCTGATTGTGCTGGTCCGTCGGCGGCTGGGGGATGGTTCGCTTGCGCGGGACTTCCCTGTGCGCGACTGCCCGGACGGCGATTCGATCACGGGCACTGACGAGGTGGCGTTCTTCGACTCGCTGGACGCGCACATACCGGACTTGCCGGAACAGCCTCTCGACACGGTGACCGCGGTCGACACGACTATGGCGCTGGACATCGTCGACTTCGTGATGCGCCACATCGATCAACCGACCCGCCGAACGTCACATGAATTCTTCCGCCACTCGCACTATTTCTTTGACGAGCCCGTGGGTTTCGACGCGGGCAGCCCCGCACTAAACCTCGGTCAGGAACAGTTCGCCACGGATGTGGATCTTCTCTTCGCCCGGAACGGGATCGCGTTCACGATCGGAGACGACCAGGTCGTCACCCGGCTGGCGCCGGTCGAGGCGCGGCCCTTGGTGGCCGAGTTTCAGCCGGATACCGGTGACGCGGTTCTCAACGACAAGCTGATCGACGCAGTGTCACGGTTCCTCTCTCGGCGTCCGGCCGACCGGCAGGACGCCCTGGAGAAGCTGTGGGATGCGTTCGAGCGGCTCAAAACGCTCGAACTGGCGGGGCAGGGCACGAAGAAGCAGTCGGTCACGAGGCTGCTCGACGAGGCGGTGCCGTCATCGCCGCAACTTCGTGCCGTGGTGGAGGCGGAGTTCCTTGCGCTGACGCAGGTAGGTAATCAATTCGCCATTCGACACCACGAGAGTGACGTCCAGCAACTACCTGACGACCACTTAAGGGACTATCTTTTCGTCCGGCTCGTGTCGCTGATCGCGTTCGTTCTTCGCCGGACAAGCCGGATGGCCGGGTAGCGGCGAGCTGCACGGGGCGCCACACGACGCGCCCCTAGCGATCTCAACCGTCGCAGTGAGCTTGGATATGCCGATGAACGTGTTCGGCTTGCCCCTGGACGAGGTTTCGAAGGTCGGCGGCGGGATCGCCACCGGGTTGAAGACCGCGCGGGCCATTTTCTCCATCATGCCGCCCGGGCAGGGCAAAGGGGTGAAGAGCAAGGACAAGCGACGTGACGCCTACCTGGGCCTGATGGTCGCGACCGGCGACCTGATCACGTGGCACTCCCATCTCGGCGTGATCGCCATGACGATGCAGCGCTGGGAGCCGTTCCCGTGGCGGCACACCACGACGGCGATCCACCAGGTCGCGGACGCGCGCGCGGCGATGTCGGCGTACCTGGCGGCGCTGTCGGAGGTCCGGCTGGTCGGCAACCCGGAGCCGCGTGCCGCGGCAGAGGAGATCACCGCGGTCCTGGGGGAACTGTTCGATGCGCTGCCTACCGCGAGGAAGGCCGCCGAGCGTGACACGCAGATCGCCTACACGAGCCGGTGGATGCTCAGGCTCGGCGAAGCCCAGAAGGACTTCGTCCTGGCCGCGCGGCGCGATCTCGGCTTCGCGAGGAAGCTCCGCATGCGCTGGTGGGAGCTCTGGCGCCCGCGCTCGGAGGAGGAGTGGCCGGGTGGCTGGCCGGGCAAGACCGCCACGCTGGTGATCGGGAAACCGGCGACGAGCCACAGCTAATAGGGCTCGTTGTGAGCGCCGCCAGTCTCCAGCCCGGCGTCGGCTCCGCCCTGCACCCGCCGGGTAATCCAGCACCCGGGCCGGTGGGCAGGGTTGGAGTACTTCCGGTGGTCGTGGGATTCCCGGCGCGGCTCGCCGTGGCCTGTGCGGATGCCCGTTGCCGTCGGGGGTCGCGGGTAGGCTCGCGGACCGGAGTTACGGGGAGGACCGCGTGATGCGAACGGTGGCTGGCCGGTACGTTTTTCTTCCGCAGGAAGAACGTTCGGGTGGTGCGGCGCGGGTTGTGAAGGCCACGGACGTGGCAGCCGATGGCCGCCAGGTGGCGTTGAAGCTGCTGGCGCGGGGCGATGCCGACGACACGCATCGGGTGTTCTTCCGTCGTGAGGTCGACGCGCTCGGTCGGCTGGAGCATCCGAACATCGTGTCGTTGCTCGATCACGGGGAGGACCAGGGCGAGGACGCGTTCTTCCTGGTGTTCCCGTGGGTGGAGCGAGACCTTCAGGGTGTGCTTCCGCCCGCGGATGAGCTTGGGTGGGACGATTTCGCGGATCAGTGGGGTCTTCCGTTGCTGGACGCCCTGGCGTACGCGCATGAGCGCGACGTGGTGCACCGGGATGTGAAGCCGGGCAACATCCTGGTCGGCGAGGACGGTGCGCCGCTGCTGGCTGATTTCGGGATCAGCAAGATCCGCAGCCAGATCCGGGCCGAGGCGACGGTGGCGGAGTTCGTGTCGAAGCCTTACGCGCCACCGGAAGCGGACGGGATGGGCAGGGCCAGCCGCGACGCGTGGGGTTTCGCCGCGACGGCGTTGAAGTGCCTCTACGGCGGGCCGTTCACCGAATGGGAGCACATCGAGAACGCGTTCGGCGAGATCGACGTGCACCCCGAGGTGATGAAGGTGCTGCGGCGCTGCACCGCGGCGGACCGTGCACTGCGCCCGGTCAACGCCATCGCGTTGCGGCGGGACCTCGCGGAAATCCAGCAGCAGCGGCGCCGCAAGTGGGTGACCGCGCGCGCCGCGCAGCTGGAACTGCGGGGCACCGCGGCCCGTGGTCTGGTCACCGCGCCGTTGGACCGTGACGCCGAAGTCGTCGAACGAGCCCTGGTCGAGGACCTGTCACGCGGCGCGCATCTGGCGCGGGTGGTCGATCCCGGTTCCGGGGAGCAGATGCCCGACACGCTGGATCTGGTCGGGCAGCGGCGCCGGTTTCGGCTGGTCGTGCTCCCGGGGCGGCCCGCGTTCGTCGTCACGGGCATCTTCGCGCAGGCTGGTGGTGTGCTGGAGGGAATCCGGCGCGGCGGGTGGGAGGTCGTCGAGCAGGTCCGGTGGACCACACTGCCGCAGCCGGTAAGGCCGGCGGCGAAGACCCAGGAAATGATCCTGGCCGCGCTGGACGAGCATTACCTTCGGCAAGCCGCGGAGCAGCAGATCCAACACGAGAATCGGCTGTTCGACAAGTGGGCGGACCTGATCCGGGCGAAGGAAACCCTGGAACGTACCCGGTCCGGCATCCTGCATTACCGCTCGGCGGAGGTCCGGAATCGCCGGGTGCGGTTCACCCTCACCGACGAACCCGACACCGACGTCGTGGGGGAGGAGCGGGTGTGCCGACTGGACTCGCCGGGTGGTTCCGGGCGGCGCGAAGTGTTCGGCGGCGCGGGAATGGTGGTCGCGCAGCAAGGCCGGACCGTGACCCTCACCTATCGGCACCAGCCGGGCAACCTTCCGCACACCGGCGAACTGGTCCTGGACATCGGGGCGAGCAAGGCGGCCCTGGACCGGCAGCGCGACGCGGTGGTCAACGTCCGCGCCGAGCTCGCCGTGCGTCCCGGGTTGCGGCAGCTGCTGGTCGACCCGACCCAGATCGGCATTCCAGCGCCGATACCGGCGATGGAGTGGTTCAACAAGCAGCTGGACGGCGACAAGCGCACCGCCGTGACACGGGCGCTGGGCAGCCCCGACTTCTTCCTGCTCGAAGGCCCGCCCGGGACGGGGAAGACCGGCTTCATCACCGAGCTCGTGCGCCAGCTGCTGCACCGCGACCCCGAGGCCCGGATACTGCTGGTCAGCCAGACTCACGTCGCGGTGGACAACGCCCTCGTCCGCCTCGCCGACGCCAGTGTCGGCGACCTGGTGCGGCTGGGAAAGATCGACGACGAGCGCATCGCCGAGCAGGCCCGCCCGCACCTGCTCGATCACCGCATGCCGACCTGGGTGCGAGAAATCCGTGAACGCGGCGAAGCGCACCTCGCGCACCGCGCCAAGGCGGAGGGCGTGGACCTCGCCCGCTGCCACGGTGTGGTCGCCCTGATGGAGCTGGCAGCGGCCTTGGACGACCGCGCCGCCGCGCACGCGGCAGCGCAAGGCCTGGCGGGTGGCTCGGGCACGGGGGAGCTGGACGCGGACGGGACCTCGAGGACGGCGGCGCTGAACGACCGCATGCGGTGGCTGGCGACGCGGATCACCGAGCTGCGCGAGCGCGCGCGCGACCAGCTCGGTGACGTACTCGACGCTCTACCCGCCGGGTACGAGGATCTGACTGCGGTGGCCGTGCGTTCTGTGGTCGATTCTGTCAGTGGCGCTGACGCAAATCTGCGGAAGCTGGTAGGCATCCTGACCTTGCAGGCAGAGTGGTTCCAGCGCATCGAGTCCAGTAAGGACCTGGAGGCGGTCCTACTGCGCAAGGCCCGTGTCGTGGCCGGCACCTGTCTCGGGTTCCTGTCCCATCCGGCGGTGCGGGACCTTGAGTTCGATCTGTGCATTGTGGACGAGGCGTCGAAGGCGACCGCCACCGAAACCTTGGTCCCGCTGTCGAGGTCGAAGCGGTGGGTACTCGTGGGTGACCCGAACCAGCTACCACCGATGCAGGAAGAGGTCCTCGACCGCCCCGAACTGATGACGCGGTTCGACCTGGAGCGCTCCGATGTGGAACGCAGCCTCTTCCAGGACCTGCTCGACCAGGCACCGGCCACCACCCGCCTCCAGCTGACCCAGCAATACCGGATGCACCCCGCGATCGGTGACCTGGTGTCCGCGTGTTTCTACGGCGGCACCCTCACCTCGGCCGTGTCCCCGAAACTGGAGGGCTGGGACCGCCTGTACGCGCCGGTCACCTGGCTCGACACCGGGCGAGCGGGTCCGGGCCGCCGGGAACGACGGACCGGGACGACAGTGTCGAACCAGTACGAGGTCCGGGTGATCTCCCGCGCTCTCACCGAGCTGGGCCGCGCCCTGGACGACGGAACGATCCGACCGGCGGGCGGCGGGCCCCTGCGGGTGCTCGTGCTGACCGGGTACCGCAAGCAGATGGACGAGCTCACCACCGCGCTGGCCGGGCACGGGTCGACGCGGATGGAGATCGAGGTCAACACCGTCGACGCCGTGCAGGGGCGGGAAGCCGACACCACCTTCTACTCCGTGGTGCGCAGCAACGACTCCGGAGCGCTCGGGTTCCTCGGCGGCCCGTACTGGCGGCGGATCAACGTGGCACTGTCGCGGTCCCGGTTCGGGCTGGTGATCGTCGGTGACGCCCCGTTCTGCGAGAAAACGACCGGCCCACTGCAGAAAGTTCTCACGCATATGCGCAAACACCGCGGTGTTTGCCGGATCGAAACGGCCCGAGCATGACCGACCCCACGATTATCGCCGCTCGCCGCTACAGCGAAATGCACCCCGGCTACGACCTCGTCGACGCTGTCGACGCGGCGATCCCGTTCTCTTGGCTCGGTCTGGACCTGCTGGTCCAGGAACGTCGGACCTTGCCGGTGGTGGACGAGTTCGTGCTGCGCCTGTGCCAGCAGAAAGTGAACACCATTCGCGAGATCGCCGCCGTCCTCGGAGTCGACGAGGAAGTGGTTCAAGTCTCGGTCGCCGGGCAGCTGTCGCAGGAGAACATCGACTACCGGCCGATCCAGCGACCCGGTCATCTGCCCGAGCAGATGATCGCACTGACTCAAGACGGTGTCCGCACCGTGACCACCTTGGAGACCACAGCCCCGACCCGGGCCGACCTCGGGTGGGGCTTCGACCGACTCGCCTGGGCTCCCAGTACACACCCGAATTCCGATCTGGTGAGCCTGAACGAAGCGAAAACTCGGGGCATGGTGCTGCTGCCCTCCAGCCGTACCTCGGATGTCGCGACCTTCGACGTGACGCCCCGGGCGCTCAACCGGCTGATGGGCGACGCCGGCGGCGATCGCCGCCGCGGCGCCGGCCCGGATGTACTGGAAGTCCTCTCGGTCGAGACCATCACCCGCCAGCCGCGCCGCTGGCTCCCGGTGGTGCTGCTGGTGTTCCGTGCCACCGACTTCGACGACACCCGCCTCACTGTCGTTGTCGACGACCTCAACAGCACGCCACATTCCCAGGCCCTGCTGAAAGCCGGCGGGACAGGCGCGCTCCGCCTCACCATCGTTCTCTCGATCGGAGAACCGGAGCTCCCGCCGGACCTGCTTGCCCAACGCGTCCCCTACGACACCGTCCGAGGCATGCAACGCCGCGCCGACATACCGCTCATCAACGGCGAGGCCGACACGACGGCGAACGACGACAGTGTGACTGCACGCGCGGAACTGGCCGCACTCACGGTCCGAGCGGTGCCCTCGTTCGAACACCCCGAACTGCTCGATCATGCGCTTGATCAAGCCCGGCGACGTTTTCTGCTCGTCGCACCACGCCTGCACGACGCCGTCGTCACCGACGACCTCATCGCCAATGTCGAGAACATGCTGCGCCGCAGAGGCCTCGCCGCGACCATCGCCTACGGACCAGGCAAGACCGACACCACCGCGAAAGACCGCCTCACCCGGCTGGCCGGCAGGTTCGGCAACCTGACCCTCACCCAGCTCGCCGAGCCCCAGCACCACGTGCTGATCTTCGACGACACCTGGATCAACACCAGCTTCGACTGGCTGTCCCACCGCGGTAGTACCACCCTTCACCGCGAAGAAGGAACCCTGATCCGCTCCGCCCAGATCGTCAATGATCGCTATGCGCACTACCGGGCCGTCGCTGACTAGCGGATACGCTCCCTCTCCTGCCTGGACAGCGCGAGACATACCCGCTGGGCACCGTTGCCGGGTCAAGGATGGAGGTCCACAACTACCCGTACATCATCCGGAGGGCGCGTCGGTGCGCCTGCCGAGACCAGTCAGCACACGATGGTCCTGGTCGAGCATGGTGCCGATGACCGGCACCATGCTGGGGGACTGGTGCAGACCATGAAAACGGGTGGCGCACCGCGCGAACAGCCGGGCTGGTTGGCGGTGGCGTTCGACCCGTGTGCAGATCCAGCTTCCATGCGTGGCTCTGGTTGTCAGGACGGTGACGCTGGCGTCGGCTGACCATCCAGATGCCGCGCAGGAGCGCAAACCAACGCTCGATCGGGTGATTCTGCGGGCGTGCTACACGACAATCGGTTCCGCGGCCCGGTTTCGAGGATGTTTTCCCTTGCTGGGTTCGTTGCGCGGGGCTCAATTCAGGAGCTCCTTAGCCATGTCCTACGGCGTTGGCCTTGGCGCCGGCGTGAGTTCATGCTGCGTGATCGTGTCGATCACCACCGATTCCCGCCGCGCTGGCGACGCCCGTGACGTTGCGTCCCTCCCAGGTTCGTCTCGTCTGTCCGCCGTTGCTGGACTACGCGACGGTGGCCGGGGCCAGCCCAGCACCGCTCTCACGTGCGCTGTGGGACGCCGGTGTTGGCGAACGCGATCTCCGGCAGGCCTTCGCGCAGAAGCCGCATGTCGTCGAGGTGCTGGTCGAAGAGCACGGTGACGGTCCCGCGGCGGGCTTCGAATTCGGCGAGGTAGTCCGGTGTGAACGCGATGCCGAGGTAGGCGCGTCCAGCGTCGTTCCAGGTCGGGTCCTCGACGGTGCCGTCGGGGTGTGCGCACCAGGCGTGGGGTGTCACGAGTCCCGTGTCGGCGAGCGCGAACCCTTCCACATACGCCAGGTCGTGGCGTTTGCTGTGGTCGGTGGCGTTGGTGAAACACGCACGCAGCGGGCCCCGGGTACGCCCGGCGGGAAGTGGTGCTGGGGTGAACCACCGACCGAGTGACATCAGCAGGGCTTCGGTGTTCGGATACTTGAAATGGTCCGGCGGGGGCAGGAGGTCGCTGACACGGCGCAGCCAGGTCAGCAGTTCCTTTTTGGGTTCTGCGATGGGCACGCCGCCATCTTCTCGTATGGTCGCGGCAACCCCATGGGCACCTCGCTGCCAGACGATTCGCCACCACGGCCTCGACGTGCTCTCCGACCCGTGCCCGAGGTGCCGGTTGAGCACTGCTGTTCGCGCCGGCTCGGCACGCGTCATTTCAAGGGGCGGGACGTGCGGGTTCTCAGGCGGTGGAGCCCAGGAGGACGGTGCCGCCGGAGAGCGGGCTGATGGCGAGCTCCGCTGTGTCAATGACGTACTCGGCTTCGTCGCGGTCAGTGTTGCAGGCCTGCAGGCGTTCGGGGTCGACGAGGGGTGTCCAGATGGCGCCGGGGAGGCGGCCGCCGAAGCCCCCGGCGGCGTAGGTGCGGGCCACGTGGCGGGATTCGGTCCAGGACCAGCCATCGCGGCGGTCGGCGACCGATCCCCGGTACAACCGCAACGGCAGGGTTGGGCGCGGGACCCGGTGCCCGTCCTCTGTATAGCCGGCGACGGTGAACAGCGCCCGCCAGCGGTCGCGGGGGAGTGCCTGGTCGGGGCGCTCGGCGTGCGACCAGGCGAGCCCGACGAAGCCACTCAGCGCGTGGTCGAGGACGAGCTGGTGCCGGTGCAGGGCGTCGAGCAGGACCGGCATGTCATCGCCGGGCACCCGGTACAGCGCCACTGCGAGTTGCTCCGTGGTCAGCGTGACGCCGCGGTCGATCAGGTGCGTGGCCAGGGCGACGACCTCGAGAATGACGGGGATGCCGAGGTCGTCGGGCGGTTCGTTCGACGGTTCCGCGCAGTGGTGGGGCTGAAGCTGTGGGTCAGGCATCGGTGGCCTCCTGCTGGATTGGCGAGTGCCAGGGGCACGGGCCGCGCATCGTTGTGGCGAACCGGCTTCCGGGGGTGTCGATGCGTGTGTCGAGTCCGGCTGTGGTGTTTGGCGCGGTGTGTGTGCGTGCGCGGGTTCCGCGGTTAGAGGTTGGTCAGGTGGATCGCGTAGGTCATGATCGCGTCGCCGACCTGCTCGCCCCGACCGATGACGCCGTCGGTGTCGCCCTGCAGGTGTGCGCGTTGGAAGGAGTTCTGGCACTCGCGCAGCTGGGCGCGCAGTCGCGCGGACGTCGTGTCGTCGCGCGGGGCGGCCAAGGCGGCGAGGTGATGCACCGACTCGATCGCGGCGTTCACGCCGGCGGCGATCTGGTCGCTGTGCCCGAGTTTGATCCCCTGGCGCAGGCGTTCGACCGCCTGTTCTGTCGCGAAACGTTCCGTTCGGACCGCCAGCAGGTGTTTCAGTTCGCCTGCGGGATCGTCCGGCTGGTCAGCTGCCACCATGCGGGCAAGGGTACTGCGACGGGCGGACCAGACTTCGCGCCGCGGCGGCCACGCCCGGATGGGCTGCGTTCGTGCACGTCGCACGCAAGGCGAGTTGCGGAGGGAGACGTCGATCCGGTTCGACGGGGGACACGTTAGCCTCGCCAGGAACGATCGGAGCCCGCTATGTCCCCCATCCCTCACCGTGATCCTCACCAGCGTTCGTCGCTCGACGTCCGCGCACAGAGGCCGGACGTGCGAGTGCGGTTGCTTCGCGCCGGTGAGGGAGCAGCCGCGCTGGCGATCGCGGCCGGGACGGCAGTGCCCGCGCCCGCGGAAGGCGGGGCGCTGCAAGCGGCTCTCGACCAGACTGGCGGGCGGATCGAGTTCCCCGGACTGCCTGGGTGCGGGGGCTGGTGTTTCGGCGCGCTGGCGGACGATCGCCTGGTGGGCGTGTTGTATGCGTGCACGCCGGTGGATTTCGTCCTGTCGCACCACAGCGAACAGAGGGCATGGCTTGCCAGGTCCGTTGCCGAGATCGAGATCTTGGCTGTCGACGCGGGCTTCCGTGGCAGCGGAGCGGGAACCGCGTTGCTGGATCATGCCCAGCGATACCTCGGGGATCAGGGTGTGCGGGTCTTCGTCGCGAAGGTCGACGCGGGGGACATGCCGGTCCTGCGGTGGTACCGCCACCGCGGCTATCGCGTCGCCGACACCGGAGAGAGCTGCCTCATCGATACCCCGGCCGGAGCGACGAGCATCAACGCCGGACCCGCGCACGAAAACCGGTGGCGGCTCGCGATCAAAGCGCCCGGACACGCAGTAGTCCGAGGCCTGCGAGGACTCCGCCTGGACCCGACCACGCTGCCGTAATCGGCCACCGACGCCGCAATCCTGGCGGTGCAGCGGCAACGGCTGGAGTTCGTCGGGAGACCGGCGTTTCTGCCGGAGCTGCTCCCGATCGCCGTGCCCCAAGAACCGGGCATGCGAGGGCGACGGCCTACTAGGAGACCCAGCCCTGCCCCGCTGGATGCGTTGGTGCACCAGGGCTTGTCGCGTTTCAGCGCTACAACGGGGGCTGGCGGTCCGGTGTGGGTGCGGCGGCGTCGGCCGCGGTGTCCTGAGGGCTGGTCTTGCCGTACACGCGGACGAGTTTGTCGATGGCGCGGCGGGCGTCTTCGGGCGGGTCCAGGATCGCGCCGACACCATGCGCGGCCGCCGCGGCCCCGGATTCCCACAACGGGACGGGCGAGTCGTAGGCGCGCGTGCGTTCGGCGGTCTCGAGGCTGATGACGCCACTCTGTACTGCTACGCGGAGGCTGAGCAGGGTGTCGCCGTCGTGACAGCCGGCCCAGCCGGCACAGATCCGGGCGATCCCGCCCTCCGTCCCGCCGGCGCGACGACGCCTCGTCGGGTGTTTGTCCTCGTCGGTGAGGTGACATTGGAACACGGCGGTCGGCTGAAGTCCGGTGTCCTGGTCGTAGCGGGGCAGTTTCTCGTACTCGGTGATGTCCCAGACCCCGGAGGGCACATCACGCCGATACGGGCACGTCCGGCACGGCGCCGCTGCAGGCGGCCCGAGCTCACCCTTGCGTGCGGCAACAACAGGAACGTCGTCAGCTGCGGAGGACATCCGCGCAAGCACCTCCCGGAGCAACGCCCTGCCGACCCTCGTCGATCGAGTACGACGGGAGACCAGCGTACTTGTGTACCGGACACTGCCTTGACACGGCGCCTGCGAGATGGAGCTCGTCTCACCCCGAGGCGCGATTCCGCACGGGGCGCCATCGCTGGCTGTCCAAGGATGCGATGGACCGAGGAATCAGATTTCGATATTGGGCCACAGTCTGCCGGCGCGGCTTCCGATGGTTATGTGTGGCGCTCTGAGACGGAGTAACGGTGAAGCACCATTGAACTCGGGTCCGGTCGTAGGTAGATCCAGCGGATGAGCGAGCATGACTTGGACGCGGTCGTACACTGCCGGACGCCACAGCACGATGCCCTGAGCAGCGGACGGATTGGTTACCGCAGGCTCGTCCACGAGAACGACCGCGGGAACAGCCGGAATCGTGTCGGGAGCGCGCTCACGGTCTCGTGCGGTGAGCGATAGCGACCTATTTAGCTGCGTGACGCAGAGGGAACGTTCCGCAAGTAGTGGAGATGCCTGCGTCCTTGTGGACACATAGGAGGGGACCGTGATTGCTCGTTGCGAAGCTCGAATTCAACGGATCGGTCGTCCTTTCCGCTCTCGCTCGAGACGGGTCTGCTCCTTCACTGCCTCGCGTGCTTTGTCGCGAACGAAGATCGCGGAACCGTGGGTTATCGGTGCGTCGCGGAGGTCGTGGGATCCTCGCAGGAAGTTCTCCGTGCGATCAGCGATCAGGTACGCCGATGTCTGCTCCACCACCGAGATGATCTGGCGTAGCTCGCCGAGTTCGGCCCGTATGTCGCCCCACCGTGTGGCCCGCTCGACTTCGAGCTCTTCAAGCGTGCCGAGGCGGGCCGCGACCGCACCCAACAGTGGATCGTGCGAGCGGAACAGCTCCGCCGCTGCCCGAGTGGCGGCGTCCACGTCAAGCCGGAGATCCAGCTGAGCCAGCAGAAACGCCGTCACCAGGCTCGCTTGACTGAGCCGCTCGGTGAAGGCGCGGGCCACTCGGTCGGTGGCCCCGAGCTCCCGGACCGCGGCTGATCGCAAGTGCTCCCGGAGTGTGCTCACGACGACGCTGGGCAAAGCCCGGACAGACGGCTGGCTCTTGACCCCGGACAGTCTGAAACCGGACTGAGGGAGCGTCGCGTTCTCATCCGAACCTGTTGTGCCTCCCTTCGTCGACGTCGTACCGTTCTGCACGGCATCTTGGTGGTCGGTGTACTGGAGAGACGCCGCCTTGGTCGAATCCGGTACCCGACGAGGTTCGGGCGGCGGCAAGGCCTCGTCGGAACGCGGAGGGGGAGCGAGAGCTGTGTCATCCGGACGAAGCGAGAGCGAAGCGCCGAACGCGGTGAAGTCCGGCGCCGTGCCCTTATCCGTGCTACCAAGTGTCCCCGTGCCTACAACGTCAGCGTTGCCGCCATCACCATGGCGTTGTGACTTGTGGAGCAGGTCGGACGCTCCTAGCCCTGCCGCGCGATCCGAGCCGCCGCCGGTGCCCAGGTCTCGGCTACTGCCGTCTGAGCCCGTGCCGACAACCATGAGAGTGCCAGGCCTCTGAGGTTGGGCGCGCATCCGCTCGAGCTCCTCGGTGCCGCCGCGCCGATACGCGTCGAGGAACGACGTGTCCACGTCCAGAAGTTCGTCGGTCGACGGCGTACGCCCCAGGGGGCCGCTCGAGTCGCGGGTCACGACTCCCCGCTCTCGTCATCGAGCAGATAGTTGTCACCGCGTGTGAGCTGGATGAGAGTGTCGAACCCGGACAACACCACGCGCTCGAGGTTCGCGCAGTTGGTAGAAAGAGCTGTGATGTGATCGGTCAACTCGTTGAGTCGCGCGATCTCCAGGGTCGGCAGATCGTAGTCAAAGTTCTCGCGCCGGATCTGCTCCGACACCGCCTCGGCAACATACTCGTTGACCGAGGAGAAGCCGCGTTTAGATGCCCAGTACTCCGCCCGCCGTTTGACCTCCGGCGGTAGCCGGGCGACAACCCGAACACGGCGGTCCCGGCCTCCCTGGGCGGATGTGTCCGGCACGGCGGGTGCGCGGCTCGCGGACCGTCCAGCAGAGTTCGGCGGTATCTGCGTCGCTGTCACTACGCACCTCCGAAGCGTCATCGCGTGGCAACTAAGCACAGTCTATCGCTATCGTGTCGTCGCTGTATCTATCTATCACAGCGACTTGATAGCATTGCGATTGCAGGCAATGAACGTGTAGGGTTTGTGGTGCGTGGTCTCACGGCCAGTGCGACGGTGGCCCCGGCCCTACCCCCTCGCCGGGGCCACCCGCCCGCGCGACGTTACGCGAGCCAGAACCAAGAAGGCCCGGTGTCATCACACCGGGCCTTGCGTGTAGCACGACTATCCACAAGGGACAGGGCGTTCATCTCAGCAACCTCTGATGGTGCCGTAGATGACGACAGCACGGCCTCTGCGCAGTCCTGGGCGGAAACCGCTGCGGGGCGCCGTGCTCGGTGGGCGCACGGGCTGGGGATGTCCGTGGGCTGGCGGGTGGATCAACGGAGTTGATCCGGAGGAAATCACGACAGGATCACTGTCGCGTGCGCGACAGTCTGGCGGCGGCCAGTCGACCACGACTGGTCGCGTCGGCGGCGGTGCCCACCCAACCAGAGGGGTCTCCGTCATGACCATTCTCGATCACGCCCCGGACGTCATGAGAAGTGGGCCGGTGCTGGCCGAGCTTCCCGCACCCGATGAGCTCGACGCCATCGTTCGTCACCTGCCGGAACAGGATTGGTGCGAGAACTGCCTCTCCGACGACACAGGCGAAATCGGCATGCCCCGAGACGTCCTCGGTCGTACTCCTGAAGAACGCGATCCGCGGGGAGCGCACGAACCACACTGGCCTCGCCTCGTCGTCTGGCTCGCGTGCGGGCACGTGATTCGCTGACGGACCGAGGCACGAACACACCTACGGCGCCCGGCACGGCCCATGGAGAGACGTCGCAACGGGACCACAGCCGTGACACGGTACTTGCCCCTGTCCCTGGAGCGACCAAGAGAAGACACCTCAGGGACCAGAGGCGCGCTTCAGACAGCCCCGGCCCGCCGCGCGATGCAGCCGGAGCGCATCAGACGCACGTCCTTCGTGCGTGTGATGTCGCAGTCCGCACAATGCCACGGCGGGCCGGCGGCCCCATCCAGGCCCTTCTGGCCTCACACGAGAGCGAGAAAGTCATGACTCAGCCCGGAACCGCCAAGAGCGGGGTCACCGTCAGGTTCGGCACGCTGGAACGCACCGGAGAACTCAGGCACGACGACGATCGCAGATACCTGGTTCTTGAGACACAGGACGGCGATGAGCGCATCTCGATGAGTCTGGAGCAGTACGGTCTCGTGCCCGAGCCGGGAAACGTGTTCATCAAGGACTGGTCAGAACACGCAGGTTTGACCGCGAGCCTCGAAGCCCAAGGCCTGGTGACGCGCGTGCTCACGCTGAGGGTCGGGCAGTTCCGCTCGACAGCCTACGAGGCCAAGGTGACACTCTGACAGCAAACGCTGCGTAATACCCAGTCGCTGCGACCGGCCCGCCCGTGCCCCAACGACACCACCACTGCATGACTGCCCGCGATCGGCACATGTGAGAAAGGACCAGACCTCAGTGACCGTGAATCGCGTGCGACGAAATCTCGAGGGGGCGGACGGCACCGTCCACACTCCGGGCGTCGACGATGAATATCCTGGCTGCTTGTCACACGATGACGTGAGCCAGCAGACCACCTGGAGGCCCACCACGCGAGCGGTGGACGGTTGCGACGATTGCAAGCGACGGGCCAGCGAGCCGCGCCGAGTCACGCACCTCCGCATCCTCGATCTCGCTGTGCTGCTCGCGCAGCACCCGCAAGGTCGATCCGCGAACAGGTGGTGGGCATGGATCATTTCCGTCATCGGCGCTCATCGCAACGGCGAGCTCACACCCGCCGATCCGGCCACCTGGAGCGGCGCTGTCCACCGGGCGATCATCGACCTCGCAGCGTCGACGCCGCTCACTGGCGCGGGGGCCCTCTTCGAACAGGCGTATAACCTGGAAGTCCATGACGCGTCATGACGAATGGCGTGTTCGACCGCACAGAAACCAGGGCCACGTGCACCGTCGACAGGCGGCCTCCTCGGTGGGAACGAGGCGGCTTCCGACGCCACGACTCAACCTGCCGGCATCTCCGGCGACGTCTTCGTCAGGCCGGCCCGGCTGAGGTGGGTGCAGAGCCTGATCAGCACAGCTGATCCAGGTATGGACATGCCAGAAGAACATGGATCAACGAAGTTGATCCGGACGGCACTCTGACAGGCACTCGATCAGCGGAGCTGATTCGGGAGCCGGAACGACGGACGTTGGCCGTTCGAGGACGGTCCGTACGTCGGCCAGCAGCCACTCATCACGTGTTCACCACACATTCGCGTGCGGACCAGTGTGTTCGCGCGTCATCCGCGCAGAGGAGACAACACCATGTCGAACCCCCGTAACCACGGAACCATCATCGGCCGACTCGGAGCCGACCCGAAGGTCTTCACCAATCCGGACGGATCCAGGAAGGTCCTGTTCACCGTCTACGCCGATCGCAACTACACCAACGGTCAGAACGAGCGCGGTTCCGACGGGATCCCCATGGAAGCCTTCATCCGTGCGCAGGTCCAGGGTCTGGGTATCTACAGCCACATCCACAAGGGTGACCTGGTGTCCGTCGGCTACACGCTGCGTATGGACAAGTACCAGAAGGACGGCAAGGACGTCTTCACCCTGAAGGTGGAGTCCCAGGACGTCGGCTTCCTCGAGTCCCGGTCGACCACCCAGGCACGTCTGCACGAGCGCGTGCAGGCCGCGGAGGCACAGAACCGGTCCCTGCAGGCCCAGGTTCCGGCGCAGGCCCAGGTTCCGGCGATGCAGGCCAGCCCGGTCGCCGACGAGCAGCTGCCGTTCGGCGGCACCCCGACCACGGTCGGCTGATATCCGCAGGGGTGGCCCACCACGAGCGGCGCGGGCCGCAGGGATGGAAGCGCCCCACGGCAAACAGCCCAGGCCGTGTAACACAACTGAATAGCGACAACTGAATAGCACACCGCCCTGACACCCCGGCCGAGAAGCCCACACGCGCCTCGGCCGGGGTGTCACTATTCCGGTGCGATCACTGCCTTCTCGCACAAGACACCGCTCCAACCCACTGACTGCTCGATCCTGAGGCTTCCGTGCAGAGCGGTTCGACCCCGAAGCGCGCCGGCTGATCCCGGTGCGCGTCCTCGGCACGCTGTACGGACCGACCACGGAACAGGTTCAATTCCTGAGCGTCACGACTGATCCTCGCGACGTGTCCCTGGCGATCTTCGTGGCCCGGCGTCCCCGCGGCACCTCGCCCCGTACTGCCCCGGCAGCGTTGCGGCGGGGTGCAGCGCCGCCTGCCCCTGAGTCGGGGTATGCGGCCTGTCACGGCGGGTCGGCAATAGGCGTCACCTCACCTCGTCACTCTCTGGAGGTTGCGCATGTCCACCATCGTCTGCCCCAACGACGGGGAACCGATGGAGTCCGACGCTTATGGCGTCTACTCCAGGAAAAGCCTCACCTACCGATGCACCGTGTGCGGGTACTGCGAGCATCGCTGACGGTATCGGCCCGCGACCTCGCAGGCACGCTTCCCATGATGCTGCAAAGAATCGAAGCCCAACCACCAGGACGGCAACGCCATACGTCCCGGCGCACTAGCTCAGCGGCAGAGCACTCGACGTTCTGACCACCCTGCGGTTCGACTCCGCGTCGTGTTCGCCCGCGCTGTATGCGGGCGAAGGCGTACTTCGGCGGGGCAGAGTCAGGCGACAGGTCCGTCACTGGACGACGTACGAGAGGCGGCGGGTTCGACTCCCGCGTGCGCCACATCGCCGCGCGTCACCTCGGGCCAGGGAACACCAAATCCCTATCCCGCCCACGTAGTAATCCAATAACTACCACTTCCTTCGTGCCAGAGGAGTATGGCGTGACCCGGTTCCTGGACATTCCACCCGACCTGTACCACCGTGCCGAGCCCGCAGCGGGCGAGATCCTTCCCGCACTGACCGGACGTCTGAAGTCGCACCGACCGATCGAGCAGTTTGCCCCCGACTGGGAATATGTCCTCAGTGGACAAGCCTCGGTGACGGCCGTCGTCGCAGCGCTGCATTGCGCGTCTTCCGACGTTCCCGAACACGCGTGGCCAACGGCGATGCGTCTGTACTGCCCGATCGCGTGGCGGCTACTCACCGATGCCGGCGTCTCCTTCGACGAGTGGGACCGCGGCCGATGTGACGCGAACTTCTCCGGCCGGGTCGGATCCGCGGCCAACGCCGAACTCGACGGCTACGCCGTGTTCGCGGTGATGGATGTACCCGCCGCCGTGACGGAGATCGTCACCACGCTGGGCGGGATGCCGACGTTCACCCCGCCGAACGAAGCCGCCGCGAGCCCTGACAAGCAGTGAGAGCCGGTTCAGTACAAGTGGCCGGGCCGCGGCCGTCGATTAGTGAGAAGGAGCACTGCCGTGAAACACCATGCTTCACACCGTGTGATCGCGACCGTGGTGGCCGTGCTGAGCTGCGTCGCTGTGCTGACGGGATGCGACAAGCGCCAGACAGTGGCTCCCGGAACGGGCCAGACCGTGGCGCCCGTTTCCCTTCAGCACGACGCAGGACAGCGGACGACGTGCCCCGACGGCACGCCATCGGCAGCTATCCAATCAGGCATCGCACCAACAAATCCGAGCCTGTCCATCGAAAGGTGCGTGCAGCATGAACACGGTCGTTGATGCCGACCTGCTCACCCGTGTGCTGACCGCCCGACTCGGGAGGCCCGCCGCTCAGTCGATCATCACCGCCCTGGACAAGGCGACCGCCGGACCCACGCACGACGGCGCTGAGACCACCGAGGCGACGGGAAACTTTGTGGTATCCGGGATGGTCGGGGACCTTGTCGACGGCGACGTCTTTTCCCTGGATCAAGGCACCTCATGGCATACTTGCGCCGCGGTCGGCCTCGGCTCGGTGTCGGTGTACGCCGACACTCAACCCGAGCTCGGCTGGCAGACAACCCAGATTCCGGTGAGCCACAGCCAGTCCATCCTGGTTCGTCCCGAGTGGACCCGGCTGTATGACTTCGACGGCCAGTTCTACGCGCGCACGGGCTGCCCCGAGTGCCGTGGTGAGGGCCTGGTGCAGATCGACCCGACCGGCCCGCACGGCTCCGACACGGACACATGCCACTGTGTCAGGGACGCGGCTGCGATTCCAGAACGTCTTTTCATGGTCCTAGTACGGCAGCCGCACTTGGGTGATCTTGGCTGGTCAGGGGTTTGATTGACCCTGGTGTTCATGAGGGCAGCCGCCTCAAGATCATCTTGTTGTGACGCAAGGAATCCGTGAGGCGGCTGCGGCTGCCATGGTAGAGGGTGGACGTGCGGTGGCGAACCTGGGCGTGCTGCACGACAGGTTGCGGCCGTGCTTCGCGCGGGTGCAGCCGTTCGGGCAGGCCCGCAAGTACATGACCGGGTTGATGAGCGATCTGCCGCGGAAGAACGCGTGGACCATCGCCGAGCACGCGGGTGACCGCACGCCGGATCGGATGCAGAGGCTGCTCAATCATGCGGTGTGGGATCACGATCAGGCTCAGGGGGTGGTGCGGCGGTTCGTGGTCGAGGCGCTGGGGGACCAGCCGTTGCGGGTGGGGGCGCTGGATGAGTCCGGTCAGGAGAAGCAGGGCGAGCACACCGCTGGCGCCAAACGGCAGTACATGGGCTGCGCCGGACGGGTCGCCAATGGAGTGAACACGGTCTACTGCTCGTACGCGACTGCGGGTGGGCACGCGCTGGTCGGTGCCCGCATCTATGTGCCGGAAGATCAACTCGCCGACGCCGACCGCCGCGAGGCGTTGGGCATTCCCGACGGCGTGGAGTTCACGACCAAGCCGCAGCTGGCGCAGGACATTCTCGCCGACATGATCGCCGATGCGACGATCCCGCCGTGGATCGCCGGTGACGAGGTCTACGGCCGCTCCCCGAAACTCCGCACGTTCTTGGAGGACAACGAGATCGGGTACGTGATGCGCGTCGGGTGCGCCTTCACCGTCGAGATCAGGCCCGGCCAGCGGATGCGTGCCGACGCCGCCGTGAACACGCATCTGGCCAGGCGCAAGCACGAGCGGCGGTGGCAGATCTGCTCGGTGACCGGCTCGAAAGGTGAACGCGCCTATGCCTGGGCCTGGATCGCGACCACGAGCCCACGCCACTTTCTGTTGATACGCAAGCACTTGCACACCGGCGAGCTGGCCTACCACTACTGTCACGTTCCCGCCGGACGGCCGGTCACGCTGATGACCCTCGTGCGTGTCGCATGCTTACGCTGGCCGGTCGAGGAAGGTTTCGAGTTCGGCAAGGACCACTTCGGACTCGACCATTCCCAGGTCCGCCTCTACACCGCGCTGATGCGGCACATCGTGCTGGCCCTGGCCGCGCTCGCGGTCTGCGCGGTCACCGCCGCCCAAGCCAAAACCCGTACACCAGCACCGATCCTGCCCACCACACCCGACGACCCGCCACCTGACGATCCCGGCCTGATCTCGCTCACCGTCGCCGAGATCAAACGGCTATTCATCCTGGTCACCCGCCGACTCCTGCCCGAAACCCACCACCTGCACTGGACCTGGTGGCGCCGACGCCACCAAGCCCGCGCCCGCTGGTACCACCACCGCACCCGACTACGCCGTGACCAGCAAACATGACCAACCCGCAAGTGCGGCTGCCGTACTAGTACGGGAAACCAGCGAACAGTGGGCCGATGTGCGGGCCCGTGCACTCAACGAAGCTGGCATCGAAGCCGAAGGCGCCGTCCAGATCGGCGATGGCTACCGCGAGAAGTTCACCGGCCGGGAATCCATCGCGATCCAGTTCGGCCGCGAGACTCCAGCAGACGTACCCGGATAGTCCGCGTCCCCATCGATGTGCAGATGCCGACGAGATCCACTCACCATGGTGATCGGGTAGATCGGGATCGTCAGAGAAATGAGGCAAGCATGACAATCCCCGACCGTGCTGCTCCGCCGGAAATTCTGGATCTGGCCCGGCTCGCACTGGTGACCGGACTCGATGAAGTCCACCTGGGGTTTGAGGGTCTAGGCGCGGAATTTCCCGCACCGATCGGCTGGATGCTGTGTTTGACCCGACTCGACGACATCCACCTCGCCGTGCTCGAGACACAGGGGCTCGCCGGTACGGAGGCGCACACGAACGTGCCGAATCGCTTGCGAGTGACAGCCCGGATCGGCGCCACCGTGGAGGCCTTCCGCGGTCTGGGTGAACCGTACTGGGACACCGGGAACGTCGCCGAGTGGATCCAGCACCCCCGCTCAGGAATTGACACAGCCACTGACGCCGAGCGGGCGGCATTCCAAAAAGATGCGGAGCTCATGATCGGATCCTGGCAACGGGGATGGACGGCGGAACGCTCGCTGCGCCGCGGCTTGCAAACCGAGGCAGCGCACTCTAGGCACCGAATCGCCGTCCCGATGGGGGTGAGCTACCGGTTCTCGGCGCTGAATCACTTCTACAACGTCGAGGGTCACCCCGGACATCGCGACGGCGGTACGGCCGTGTCGGTCGACGTGCTCATGAGCCGGGCGAGTATCGGTGGCGACTGGATCTACTCCGCGATCGGCCTCGACCGACTACCTGTGGAAAGCGCGCTCGCCACGGTGCACAAGGCCCCACCGTGGCACGCCGAGGTCGCCTACTTCGACAACGACATCGAGGACTGGGTTCTCTGACTGTGACCACCGTGGATCCCGGTGGCCGACCTGGATCCTCTTCTCCCGGCTTGGTCCGGGAGCGGTCGATCAGCGCAGCTGATCCGAGTGGCGGAATGGCAGATACAGGACTTCACGAGAGGGCCAGCCATGATCAGCGCGGATACCTGGAGCGAACTGGACAAAGCCCTCCTTCAGGCGTTCATCATCAAGATCAGCGCCTTCGGCAGCACCACCCACAAGGTCTGGCGACAACGCGACATCACGACAGCCCACTGGACGCGGCTGATCCAGATCGCCGAACGTGGCGGACCCATGGGATCCAGCAGGGTCGTCGCCTGGCAAGACCACGAGCACACCTGGCACCCCCTCGTGGACATCGGATCCCGCGCACTCGCCGAGCTGATCTACACCTGCTGATCACGCCCCGCGAAAGGAGCAACCGCATGACGACCGACTCAGACGTCACGGTCAGCGCCGCACGGGTCAGCACGGACGCGACTCGTCTCGAGGCGGCCCGCGTGAGCGCTGGCGCGGCGTTGGCCTTTGCACGACAGACACACCCGGAGCTGCGCCGCGCCGAAGCAACGGCCCGAATCGACCTGGCCGCGGCGATCATCGCAATGGACGCCACGGACGACAGGATCGCGGCCGGCGAGAATCTCCACAGCATGAACGAGCAAACCGCCGTCGAGGAAGCCCTGCGCGTGTATGCCCGAGCCCTGGCCAATCTCGTCCGCCGTGAGGCTGAGAGGGACGAGGCCGGATCGTCGGTGCTTATGCCTCCCCGCTGAGACAGCGGTGAACCGGCTCTCCTGACTTGCGAACAGGGTGATCACCGCCAACCAGCGCTCGTACGGGTTCTCGTCTTGACCATCACGCAACCTGATTGGACCCCATGACCAGTGAAGAAGAACTCGAAGGCTTGGAAGACGCGGTCACCGACACCATGGTCGGCTACCTTGCTCGGCGGTCGTTGACGTTCTGCCTGCTTGCCTTCTTGCTGCTGACCCTCGAGTTCGTCGTGACTGTAGTCGCGGTCATCGGCGCACTAGCGTTGCCGACGCCGTATCAGTGGTTAGCCCTGGCCGTGCTGTTCGCCATCGTGGCTGCGCGAGTGATCCGAATCGTCATCAACCACCGGCGCCGGCCGAAGACACCAAGCCGATTCTCCAAGGTACTGCTGAAGATCGCGTCACTTCCGATGAACGCCCTGTGCGTACCTGCTCTGGCAGAGATCTCCCTGACCTTCGCGGTCGTCACTGTCGGTGTCGCAACTTTGGTGGAGTTGGTGTTGTGGCTTTACTCGTTGCATCCGGCGCACCGCGAATTGCGTCACACCGTCGATTTCCTGAAGGGCAACGAGCCGCGCACCTGGGAGGTGTAGGCCAAGGAAACCTTGGACCGCGCTCGGTTCTCCCGCCGCGTCGCCTTGAGCTTACGTCCGCCACCGACTGCACACGGGAGCACCGGGAATGGCGCTGGAGACACACCGATCGGCGCGTCAGATCCGCTACGACCGACCGAGACAAGGATACAGCGCTGACACATCAAACCGTCACAAGGTCGGCAGGCCGCCAAGCAGGCCACGCCGTGCTGATCCTGACTCAACTGCCGCCCGGAGGCTGAGTGTGACTGAAATCGACGACGACCCCGGTGTCTGGGACGACGACCGCGACGGCCAGGCTCGCGAGCCGAATTGCTTCACATGCCACGACACGCGACTCGCGTGGCGCCGAGGTCACCGCCGCCGGTGCCCCGACTGCTGGCCGACCCGGTTCGATCGGTGGCGTTCGAGCCTTCGCGACCGATTCCGCCGACGCCGCTCGACCGCAGATGACCCGTGGAGGCCACCGTTCTAACCACGTGCCAGCGGGCAGCATGCTCACCCGCCTGGTCTCCGCCATAACAATCCTCAGCTGATCAGGAGTGCTGAATCATCATGAGTCTCTGGAGCTTCCTGGAAACCGGCGAACCCGAGAGTAATGCATGTTGCCGTCGCTTTTTGACCGATGCACAGCTCCTGGGGCGTCGACTGGTGTCCACGATCACGATCAACACCTCAGAGACGGAGAAGCGATGACACATCATCGACCGTGTCTGCCAACGGATGATGACTGCACCGTTTCATGCAGGGACGCGTATCTTGACTCAGTCGTTGACCGGTTCGTCGACTTCGGGTTTGTCAGCTACCCGCGCACCGATGCGGCCGGTCTGCGCGAGCTTCGCCACACCACCACCAGGACGACAGTCATCTACGGCTTGTCCGGCGCCCGGATTACCTACTTCGATCGACCTGACTCCGAGGTGGGCCCGCGGGCCTCACACAAGGAGCTCCGCGTCCAGTTCGGCTCGTATGGACGCCCCATTGACGGGAGTGATGTCGACGGCGTCGTGCTGATCGCTCGGTTGATCGTCGCTGAGCTTGCGCGACTTGATGATGCACTCGCGAGCCGAGACGCCCGCCTCGCATTAGGAACACCACTGACCGACACCGAGGTGACCACCAGATCTCCCCAGAACGAACACCTTGATCGGGTTGCTGGCGTCGGGGAGCACAAGCCGCGCTGGTACAGCGTGGATTGTCCGTCGTGCGGCGACGGCTGCTACGGCGGGCACCCGGATGTTCTCTCGTGCAAGGAATGCGAGGAGGACTGGCCGTGTTCCACCGCGCAGGCCGTTATCGGTGAGCTCGACGAACTTGCCATCAAGCTCTGCTGTGGCGTGATGCTGCGCGACCGCGCGAACCAGCTTCGGGGTGGTGCCTGGTGACCGACCAGACCCCCCGCCCTACCGTGAGGCCCACCCGTTATGAGGTGTCGTGCCTGCCACCTGATCACGAGGACGCCTACCACTTCGCATTAACTGTGGAATGGCGAGGTCGAGACCGGTGGGCCGTCCTGAAACGCGGATCGCGATCCCTCGGCAAAGACGGCTCCTGGCAACGGGAGCCCATCCCCTCGGAGCGTAGTGATGACTGGCTGGCGACGCACGAGTTCGGCCTCGCTACCGCGTTGACCCTCGCAATCGAGTCAGCGCCGCACATCACGGTGAACGGCTACACGGTGGGACATGTCCTGGCGGAAAGCGAAGCCCGGTGAGTGCTCGGCCGTGGATCAGCGCAGCTGATCCGGATCGGACTGTGAAGAGGATGCCCACTGGCCACGCGTGTGCCTGGCTGGACCTCAGGCGTTCAAGGAGCAGTGATAACCATGGCTTTCCGGAGCTTCTTCGAAACCGAGGAACAGGAACGAGCCCGGCTCGCGCAGGCGCCAGAGGGCTCGACCTACCACAGCCTGTCCACGCTGCCGGTCACGATCAAGGAGTGGCCGCAAGACCTCATCATCGAATTGCCGTGGGCGACCACCGAACGCTGTGCGTACCGCGTTGTCGTCGTACCCATCAGGTTCTCGCCCGACTCCCGACCTCATGGAGAGGAGGAGGAGCCTCTGCCGCGCAAGCGTCATTCGGGCGCCTGGGAGTGCGCTGTGGTCTCGTCGGACCACCCGAGCTACCCCGTGGGCGGACACCGCCTCAGTATCCCGGCCGCGGAGCTCGCGCGCGGTACGAAGGTCTCGATCTGAGCGAACCTGTGCGTTGGACGCCAGGTCCCATGTCTGTGCCCTAGGACCGAGGAGCACTTCATGTCGAAACCCCGATACCATGTTGCCCGCATCGGTCACGAGTTCTGGGCAGTTGCCACGCCACATGGAGCGGCCGAGGAAATACTCCGCGGCGGTGATGCGGAGCAACGGGCACGGGAACATGTCCGCGACCGCAACGCGGAACTCGACGACGATACTGACCCGCATCAGCTCAGCTGATGCCGCGCTCGTGAACACGAGCAGCGCACAACCCCGGCAGAGAGACGAACTCTCTGCCGGGGTTTCGTTTTTTTGCCTCGGGCCTTGGCTCCTGGATGGGGATCAGCACAGCTGATCCGGGCGCCGCGGTGACCGGAAGTTGCCGGCCCAGATCACTGCCATGAAGGAGGACCGATGGGCATGTCTATCATGACTCGAACCGGATTCGTCGAGACCGAAAAGCAGGAACAGGCGCGGCTCGCGCAGGCTCCCGTGGGCTCGACCAGTCACTACCTATCCACCTTGCCGATCACGATCACCGAATGGCCGCAAGACCTGATTGTGCAGCTGCCCTGGGACCCACCACGTACGCCGAGGAGCTATACGGTCGTCGTGGTGCCCTTGACCTTCCAGCCCGACCCCGTTCCTGTGGACCTCGACGAGGAACCGTTGCCACGCAAGCTGAACCCCGGTTCCTGGGGATGCGCTGTGGTCGCCTCCGACCATCCACGTTACCCCGTCGGTGGGCACCGGATCGTCGTTGGTGCCGACGAGATCGCCCGTGGCACGAAAGTCTCCATTCAAAGCCCACGACCACAGCACCGCACAGCAGCCACGGACGCGTCGCCTTCCTGATGACGGAGATCCGAGCGAAAGCGAATCGCACGATGAAGCACATTGACTACGTCTGTCCCGGCCGGCATGACGACGGCGGCTGGTCATGCATGTTCTGCGCCGGCGGACTCTTCTCCTGCCCGGTCTGTGGTTCGTTCGAAGGAGCCACCACTACTCATTGCCCCGGTTACAACATGTACGCCGAGTACGGCGACCGGATTTACGCCGGCGAGATCGACTTCCGCGATGGGGAGTGGCGCGAGGGCGAGTGCTCCCGGCACACGCCCGCGTATTGGTCTACTCCGACTGGGCTGGCCGAAATCGAGACGTACACGAACAAGCACCTGTGAACCCCGATGTCGCGACGGTTCGCCATACAACAAAGTCCGGTTCGCGGGCGGCTGCCGTGGCGGTCTCCGTCCACCTGGGGCAACACCAGCGGACTGCCTCTGGTCCCTGTCGGCGCCACAGAAATCCATAGGAAGGAAACACATGACGGGGCACATCGACAACGCTGAGCAACCGGACGGGATCGAAGACGATTCGCGAGACCTGCCGAATCCAGCTCTAGCAGCGGATCGGGTGAAGGAGTTCTTGGCCTGGCACGGCGACGGGCGGATATATCTCGACGATCGGCAGCCGCCGCTGTTCGCCCGCGATCTGCAAGCATTAGCCGACACCGCGAGGCGACCGGACGTGGTCCGCGACTTCGTCGCCGAGCGCCACGACTTCACCATCGCGCTGAAGAACTGCCTCGAGCGCAATGGGGACTACTACCGGTGGCAAGGGCACGCCGAAGCACGTCGGCAACTATCGGAACGTCTCGCCGCGGCCACACAGACGCCCGCGGCGATCGCGACCGATCCGAACTACTTCCGTCACTGCGACTGGCCCGGATGTCTCCGTGCCTACGACGTGCGCACTGGCCCGAACCCGAAGGTCGACGGCGAGCCGTGGATACTGATCCGTTCAATCCGGACACTGCTGTGCCCGACGCACCACGACACCGGCCACCGCCCTCGGCATTTCGAGTGGAAACCAGGCGATACCTCGATCGCCATGTCATGTGAGTGCGGCACCCGCGCGGATGGCCTGACACCGACCAGTCAGCGGCGCTGCATGGAATGGTGGAGCGACCACGTCCTGGCCCTTAGGGCTCCAGACCATAGCGGTGATGAGGTCGATGGACCTGAAACGGGTGCTCCGAACCGATGACATTTTTCGCTATATGCCTTGGCAATTCGCAAGTCTGATGAAGAACCTATACCTCGAATGGGAGTCTTTACCGTGATCGCCGACAGTCCGCTGGAAGATCAGTTTCGCACCGTAGCGCTCGACGCTGTCGCCCAGCGCTACGGGTTTACGACGTTCCAGGCCTTCGCGGACGCGGACCTCGACCGAGGGGGAGTGCTCGGCTCTCGTGCGACCTTCGACGTCGTGACCACAGCGATCGCCCCCCTGCAGGCCGCCATCGCCGCCGTGCGTGAGCTCGCACCGCCTGCGATCCAAGCTGGCGACGACCCCGAGCTTCACGAGTTGCTGACCGGCGGGTGGGAAACCTGTCATCACACCGCACTTTCCGCTATCGATAACGCGTTGCAGGACGCGCGATCAAGGCAGACTCTTTAGACACGACGCTCCGTCGACAGCCAGAGGTGAAGAATGGAAGGCGCAACACCCGATGGCCCTTGGTTCGTTTGGGGCGACGGCGCTGAGCCGGTCCTGTCTGATGTGGACTACACAACCATGAAGGCTCACGTGGACGCGGACACGACCGACTCCCTGTACGGGGAACACAACGAGACAGGCGAAACCTACGAGGGCTAACAGCCGGGAAGTTCACGGCCAATCGGGACTTCGTCGCCGATTCACGCGGACGCAGGTTCGGTGTCCCGGGCGCGCAGCTAGACCACACAAACTTACTCAAGAGGTGAACCTGATTGCACGCGGTACAAGCCGCTAGCTACCCCGCGTGGCACGACGGCGAGACCACCGCCCGCCAGGCCACCGGCGGCATCCGCTCATGGGCCTCGTCGAGCGCCATGCCGACGGCACCGAAACGATCACCTGGCAGACGGGCGAGTCCGGATGCGACCCCGCCACCGAGGACACGCCAGGCGCACAGCTGATCACCGTTTACGAGGAGTGATGCGCGCACGGAGCTCATCTAGGCGGTGGCTCGCCCCTGCGACAACCCACCGACACTGAGAACCCGGAGTACCGCATGTGCACAACCGAAGACGACACGGACAATGCCGCAGCTGGGGCAGGAGCCGACTTCCGCGTCGGGGACCTACTCCGCGGACACCCGACCTACCGCGCACAGCGGGACCAGGAGACGTTCGACGGAGTGTTCAGCGGCGCGTTCGGCGATGACCTCGGCCTCACAGGGTGGCCGGAAGTACACGGAGAAGAGGGACGCCGCGTGTTCCTCGACCCATCAAGACCCATCACCATCGTCCGGCCGGCGTCCACGTCACGTTCGGGCATTCACCCGGAGACCACGGGAGGTATTGCCACGGTGTCAGCGCAGCTGCTCCGGACAGCCAGACACGTTGTCGGCGACGAGTCGGCCGGAAGGCCTGACACCGCCATCGCCCAAGCGCTCGCCGCGGCACTGACTGAGCCGGCCTTGGCGCATTTTCTCCGACTCACCGTCCACCAACGCCGCTGGATCACCAACATCGCCGAGCAGATCGGAGCTACGGAATGAGCCCGAGCACCAACAAGAAGACCTGTCCGCCCGATCTCTGGTGGAGTCCGACCCACGACCTGCTGAAGCGTCATGCCGAACCTGCTTGGTGGGTATCCCGTGACAGCTGCGAGTCGCTTCGGTTCCGTCTCGATACAGGCTCGGACAGCGACTCAGACCGGCCCGAAGACTCCGTCCGGCTCGGTGACGTCGCCGGATTCGCATGCGACGTTCGCCAGGCCCCTGACGCCCCTGAGTTCGCGTGATGTCCGGACTCGACGGGGACGCCGCTGCAGCCTCTGCGAAGCCCGCCGCGAGTCGGCTCGGAGGGTCACCCGCCGGCGATGACACGCTGTATGACGCCATCATCACCGAAGTAGACCGTCGAACACCTCGCGCGCTACAGCATCCAGAGACCAAACACTGCGCGATCGAAGCAGCCATGGCCGTGATCCGCAGGTACGGACTGTCACGTCCGGACGTGGCCACCGCGCGCCCTGATGGCGAGCTTCCGGTGACCAGCGACTTCCCCTACCGGCAGGATCCCCACCGGTACTGCGGTAGCGACGCCGAACGTGAGAGCACGGGGAAACCCGGGCATTGTGAGGCGTGCTGTTCGGTGGGGCACCTAATCGCCCACCCGGACGCCGGCTGTGCCGACGTCGGGTGCTACCTCGAGCATCCCGATGAACCCGACGCGACGTCGACCGGCTCATCGCTTCCGAGGGGTCAGGCATCCCGCACTCTGCTCGGTCAGGCTGTGCCTGACCATGTCATGACGTTTGAAGGCGCTCCCGGCGAGTTCACACTGTGGTGCTTTGAGCACCAACCCCGGCTGGACAGCGGACGCGTTCGATCAGAAGAAGCGGTCGGCCTTTTCCTCCGGGCTCACGCCCATGGCAGCGCCACCTCAGTGCCGATTCCAGCGCACCTCGCTGCGTTGGCCAACGAGAACGGCGACGCACGGTCGACCTGCCCGCGCTGCGAGTGGTTCGCGCAGGCCCCGGTGGACGCCGCGGGTGTGTTCCTGCACCAGCTGGCCGACGCACGGCTGGGCCACGTCGCTATCGCACATCCAGACCTGTGGCGGGCGTGGCGGGGAACTGAGCCCGAGATGGACCGTGAAACGCTCGCGCGCCTCGAAGCCGAGATCGTCGCGGTGAGATCGAGTCTTGCCGACGGAGTGGCCAGGCTGCACGAGAAGATCGGCCACCTCGAGAAGGGGCTGCGGCAGCTCACCACGACAGCCGCCCCCGCAAGTGGGGAACCGCGGATAGCGCCAGGGGCTACAGCCGCGGACTGCGACGAAGCCCCTGCCACAGAGGTGCTGATTTGGGCACCCGTGCTGGAACGCGCTGACCGGGCCGGGCACTGGTACCACACGATCGGCCACGAAGGTCACACCACCGAGCAGATCGACACGCTGGTTCAGAAGGCCCTGGACGCTGAACAAGCAGAGTTTGCGGCACTGCTACCCGATGGATGCGCGTGGAACCCTTACACAGGTGAGATTACAGGTCCGATGTCCTGTGAAGCCGCGCTGAACACAGCGCTGGAGGCCGCGGGCGGCCCCTGGAACAACAGCTGCGAGGACCCAGAATGGCCCGAACGTCGCGACACCCGCGTGCTCAACAACGCCCTCCGCGCCGCAGCCATTCGTGCCCGTCGGCAACTGGACGAGAGTGAATGCGCGTCGCAGGGCTCTTCGCCACGAATGAGTTCCTTGCCTTCCGATGGCACTCCGTCGCGACCAGAACATGAGGACGACCAGCACAGCTGATCCGGGCTGGGGCAAGTGGCCGCCATCGTCACGTCCCGGGATCTCCCCGGCGCGGGCCCGCGCCGGGGAGATCCGCTTCCTTTCACGCGTGCGAGTCGCGTGACCAGGCCTGCAGAGGTGTCGTGGCCCGGCAAACCGCGGCCCTATGTGATCGCCGGCGTGAACCGATCGGGCATCACACCGGCATGTTCGCGCCGGACTTGACGGCCGCCTGGGCCACCGCGCGTGCGGCGATATAGAGGCCCTCACGGTTCAAATGACGGGAGTAGCTCGCGTCCAGATAGAGCACGGGCACGTCGCCGGCGATGCCAAGCAACGCCGGATACAGCAGGTCCTTGATCGGGCCCGACCCGCCGCCGTACACGTACACCGCCTCCGTGGACTCGCCGGACGCCGCGAGGACCTCATCGAAGATCGAGCCGATCGCCTCCACCAGGTACTTGACGTCTGGGGCTACGAGCGCCTCCGCGCGCTGATGACGGCCACGCTGGAAGGCCGACGGCGTACTCTGCAGGAAGTCCGCCAGCTGCTTGCGGCTGGTGAACCGCAGATCCACTTCATCGAGCCGGTCCAGGGCGTTGGCCAGCACGGTGCCATAGCCCATGTCGAGCGTCGTGGCGGCCTCAGCGTTGAAGCGGCCGTCGGTGAAAACTGGGAGGTTCACCGTTCCCTCGCCGACATCGATGCCGATGGTGTTCTTCACGGCCACCAGGTCCGCTGCGGTGATATCCGGAAGAAGACCAGGCTCGCGCGAGCGGAGATCGGCGAGCAAAGCCCGCGCCAGGGGTTCCCCCTTGTCCGCGATGGCGTACTGCGCGCTGGCCCCCTCGGCGATGACTTGAACGTCGACGAACTCCAGCCGGACCGAGACAGGGGTCGAGAAATTCTTGATCGTCACCAGGTGGACAGCCGGGTCTGACACTCCCCGGCCCCCGATGAACTCCGCCGCGTAAGTGTGGCGGCGAGCCACGTACTCGCTGATCGGCAGAGCCAGACCGGCGCGGATCCGAACCCGCAACTCGTGATCGGGCAGCGTGCCGTGCTCACGGACGTGGTCGCGCAGCGCCTTGGCCGCGAAGACGCCGAGTACCAGAATCCTGCTGAGGTTCTGGTCGACCTTGCTGCCATGGCCGTCGTGAACCTCGAACTCGGTGAACTTGGATCCGCGGACATGCAGAGCCGAGCGGCCGTAGATGCGCCGATCGCTGTCAGCGATCAGCGGCGTGGTCAGCGCGCAGTCCAGACGGTTGTAAAAGTCCAGGTCACCGTCTTCCATGACCTGGCTGGCCGTTTCGTCCTTCAGCGGGACCTTCGGGCTCTGCCGCGGCGTCGCGATCACCGCGCTAGGCAGGTCGACCTCGTCGACGACCTCGTTGCCCTCGTTGCGAATGACACCCTTGACGTAGCCGTTGCCGACGTCGACGCCGCCGGTCAGGTTGATGGTGCTCGTGCTCATAGGTGGCTTCTCTCGTTCGTGGTGTCAGCGGTCACCGGCGTGTGCCGAAAATGGACTCCATGTCCAAGGGGCCGTGGTCTGGGCCAGGTTGCGTTCGTGACACTTCTGCTGCGGTCTGTGGCTTGTGCGCTGTCCGCGCTGCCGGAGTCGACGCATCGGTTGCGGCGACCCGGGATGGCTGGGCCCCATCACCACGGGCAGCTTCTTTCGCGACGGCATGGGTGCTGGCGGGGGATGGAGACGCCGACTCTCCCGGGGCCGCCTGGCTGGCATCTTCGCGAGATGTGTGTCCGGCGATGGGAGGTGGATCCGAGGGGGGAAGTTGATCGACGGGGCGATTGGCGTAGTCGATATATCCGTCGCGCCGAATGGAGTCGCGGATGAGCGCCTGCAACGAGCGCGAGATGCTGTCCTGCGCGTCGAGCCACCGGTTGGTCGACACATCCGCGAGGGGAACACTCCACCGCAGCCGACGTAGATCAGCGGGCGTCATCACGCGGTCCGCGTCGCTCCACGGATCGATCCGGATTTGCCTTGAGCATGACGCGTCATCTCTCTTTCTGGGCTCGTAGTCCTCGCTCTGGAACAGTGAACGACCTCTATCGCCTATCCTATGGCGTGTCTGTGGTCTATGCAATGACTGATAGACGTCTCGATACGACCAGTGCGTGGGTCCGTGGCGGATCGTGGACCGTGCGTGGTTCCGAAGACGTCTCCAGCGGGACCACGACTCCGCCAGCGAACAGGGGGAGGCAGCGTGTGCTGGCCAGGATGAGAGCCTGTCCGACCTCGCAGGGGTCTCTTGCAGACCACGATGCGGCCTGCGCCTCACATGCTCAGCGACGTGACGCGATTGAGGTCTGACTGTGTCCAAGGTGCCCGGCAAGGGGTATGACAGCACGACTGTGGAGAGGACTTCCGTGGCGTACAGCGTGACCAGCCTCAACCGCACAGCTGTACGGGTGCGATGGGCGACCACCAGGCACGACAAGGCGATGCGGACCGCTGGAAGGCAGGTCGGGCCGGAGTGTACAGGTCACGGGTGTACGGCAAGTTTCACCTGGTCGCGACGCTCAATAGGTGCTTGCACGGTGCATAGGTGATTGACGACGCAGAACGAGGAGAAAAGGGCATAAGAAAATGTGGCAACATCCTGTCGCCAGCTGCATTCGGCCCCAGGCTCATTCCGCCGCCTGCCCGCCTGCTCCCCGGGGTAGTCTCGCGGAGTGGTCAGGTCGCACGGCCGGCAGACGATGTCGCGGGAAAACTCACACTCCCGACGTCGGTGAGCTCCACCGTCTGACGTCGCCGGGTGCGGCCGCCGATAGCCAGCGAAGCTGGCCCGGGAGGCGCCAAGATCCGTTCAACAGGGGTGGGTGGCTCTCGCCTGTCCGGTGGCGTTGGCAGTAACCGGCAACCGTGCTCGTGCCATAGTCGCAACATCCGAATGAGGGAAGGGAACAGCTGTCATGAGTGACCCGATCGGTGCCCCACTCGACGTCCTCAAGGGCGTTGGCAGCCTGACACACCACCAGCTCGTGCCACTGCGCCGCCACGGTGTGGAGACTGTGGAACAGCTGGCGGATCTAGTAGACGGACACCGCGACAACCCGGGCGGATCCGAACTGTCGACCGTGGAGAACTTCGGTGTACGGCGGATCGAACTCGCGTGCCAGGCGATCGATCAATGGCGGGCCACTGCCAAGGACCCGAAATGACTCAGCCGGGTGGAGCGGGGCTGTACGAATCAGGCAAGGAACAGGACTCAAGGTCAGTGACCTCGCGATCCATCAAGGTGGCTCATCCCGGCGATCCGTTGAACGAACTGCTCGCCCGTGAAAACGCCCATCATCTGGAGATTCACTACGACGATGACGGCTCCGTCGACCAGGTGTCGGTCGTGGATGCGCGTTGGTGCGAACTGGTGACCTACGAATCCGACGAGTTGTCCCCCGAGGAACGCCAGCACGCGGAGTCCTTGTTCGACCCGGATGGCGCCGTGTATCCGGCCGACGACACCTGCTGTCGGCCGTGATCGACGCGCGAAGGGGCGGGTCGAGTGAGGCGTGAGGTGGCACCGCTGAGCACTCCGGAGTCCGGTACCCCTCGATGACCCACTCTTGCCGGCGCGTTGAGACGCGTCTGCCTCCGAGCGTGAGATTTCTGGGGCCGGGTCCTGGCCACGGCCTCGGTGATGGTCAGTGACTTCGATGTCGGAAGGACGTTATGGCGTCTATTCAGGTGGTCAACAAGAACAGGTCACACTACGACGAATTCATCGGCAGGGGCTCAATATGGGGTAACCCCTTCAGGTTGCCGCCGCGTCACTGTGACGCCGATCGAGCACGGGTCATCGCTCAATATGAACGCCATCTTCTGGCTAGTCCCGACCTCATGGCTCGCCTGCCGGAACTCTGTGGGAAGACGCTGGGATGCTACTGCGCCCCGAAACCGTGTCATGGTGACGTCCTCAAGAGATACGCGGAGGCATGGGACCAGGGGGCCGCGGTGTACTCCCATGTGGTCCTGATCACCGGCTCACGTAGCTGGAACGACGAGACCGTGATGCGCCGGACGTTCAACGAGATGTGGAGGCGGTGGGGACCTGGCCGGGTTATCCGGCCTCTGCTGATCTTCGGCGACTGTCCGGATGGGGCGGATTCCATGGCCCATAGGCTGTGGCGTGGGGCAGGCTTCGCGACGATGCCTTTTCCCGCCGATTGGCGGGTCGGCGGCCGTGGGGCAGGGCTCCAGCGTAACCAGGAGATGGTCGATGTCGCCGACGGGCTCCGCAGCGCACGCTCCCGAGTGGCCTGCGTCGCTTTTCTGGATGTGTGCGGCAAACCCGACTGCCCGCAGCGCGACCAACACCAGCTCACTCCAGGACGTGCCGGGCATTTCTCGCATGGCACCATCGATTGCCGTAGGCGCGCCGTGGCAACCGGATTGGACATCGTGGACGCCTTCCCAACTTCGATGACAGACTGATACAGAAGACTCCCTGAGCTCGCGAACTCAGGGAGTCTTGTGTATCAGGTGGATCTTCGCGCACGTCGCCTGGACGCCTGCGGCCTCAACGGTGGCCAGGATGTGCGCTATGACCTTCGCGTGATGCGATGGGCCTTGTCATAGGCGTTCACAATGTGCTGGGAAATCGGACCAAACGGTGCGACCTCGAGTTGCTTCTTGATCGCCCAGGCGCGGATCTTGACTCGTTCGGCGGCATCTACAGCAGGCGAAACACGCTGTCGTGTGAGCCTCTGCGATTCAGCCTTTGCGGCTCCGGGCTCGCCTTCCGGACGGTAGGTTCTGTTGATCCCGTGTTTCTCGTCGTAGGCCGTAACGATCTCGTGAGGGATCCGTCCGGATTGGGCGAATTGATAGCCTTCCGCCACTGCCCACTCGCGGATCTCCCGGCGCTCCTCCGGGCTCGTGACCGGCACGAGTCGCGGCCCTTCGAACTTCTTCGGAGGAGTCTTGGTACCCGCAGGCACATACGGTCGATCCTCAATAGCATGGTGTCTGTCATAGGCAACAATGACATCAGTGGGGATCTGGCCGGATGTAGCGAATTGATAGCCTTCCGCCGCTGCCCACTCGCGGATCTCCCGGCGCTCCTCCGGGCTCGTGACCGGCACGAGTCGCGGCCCTTCGGACTTCTTCGAAGCCTGACTTCTTGCAGGCATGTACGGCCGATCGATGCCGTGCGCCGCGTCGTAGGCGGCGATGACGTCGCGGGGGATCCTGCCGACAGGGGCGACCTCGTGGCCGTTCGCCGCGGCCCAAGCACGAATCGCGTCACGTTCTTCGGCCGTCGTATCGGCGACGACACGCTTCGTCTCTGGCCGGCTCTCAGACTTGCGTCCCTTGGTCACAAAAGGCTTGAGTGCTCGCTTGAATGCCTCTTTGAGTCGGGCTGTCTCCTCCTCTGTCAAGTCGATGTCGTACCACTCGTCATCGAGGCCGAACGTGACGGTTGCAGCGTCCGGCTCGCCGCTGATGTCTGACTCGACCACCTGAACCTGCCGCTTGACCATGTCGCGGAGACTAGCGTATCCGAGCGCCTATCAAGTTGCGTTCCTGCATCATTCTATCGATACATCTGTCGTACATAGAGACGACTCCATGCCATGCTGCGATCAGTGCATAGCGTTTGCAGTAGCGCTGCTAGAATCACAGCGAACGTGACGCTTCGCTGTCGGGGGGTTCAGGTAGTACGACCCTTCGCCCTATCGAGAGGCACGCCGTGACCACGCTTCAACCCGTCGAGGATCGCCCCAGGCCCTATCTCGACGTCGATCTCTTTGAACTGATCCGCCGGCGGCGTGGCTGGTCGGACGCGTACCTCCGTGAGATCGAGTCCGCCGGGCACGATGAATTGCTGAGCCTGGCCGAGATGGTCGATGCGCTCGAGGACGCGCGTGCCGCCGGCCGGAAGGTCACTATCGCGCCGGACTTCGACATGGACGGGATCGCCTCGGGAGTCCTCGGATATGCCGGGCTGTCCGAGCTCGGTTTCGATGTCGAGCTGCACGTGCCCGACTACCGTCGCGGCCACGACGTCACCCCCGACGACGTCGCCGAGATCGCTCGCCGGTGGCCAACAACACGAGTGCTGCTCACCTGCGACGGCGGAGTGAACTCCCACCGCGGGATCGCCGCCGCCCGGGCACTGGGATGGACCACCCTCGTGACGGACCACCACGAGGAACTACCGCCCGGCTCCACAGCCGACGTCACCGTCGATCCTTGCCGCCTCGACGAAACCTATGCCAACCGGGCAATCTGTGGGGCACATGTGCTCTACCAGGTGATCGAGGCCTATGCCCGCGTCCACCGTCCCGGCAAGCTGTGGGAAGTACGTCTGTTGCGCCTGTTCGCGGGGCTCGGCACCGTCTCCGACGTGATGCCGCTCCTCTATGAGAATCGGCAGCTGGTCCGCGATTCGGTCTCGATCGCGAGGCTGCTCTGGGTGGCACCCCCGATGCCTCACGGTGCCTACGGAGACTCCCGGCCAGAGCTCATCGACATCGAGAAGTCAACCTTGATGCGACTTCTCCGTGTTGATCCCCACCACCCGGTATACCTGCGAGCGTTCCAGGGATTCGCCCTCCTGCTCAAGGCGTTCACTCAGGCCGGCAAGCTCCGTGACCTCGACGATGTCGACGAGGGCTTCTATGGCTTCTATCTGGCGCCATCCATGAACAGTCCTCGTCGCACAGAGGACGCACTCGAACCATGCTTCACGGTATTCACCGCCCCGGATCCCGACACGATGCTCGATAGCGCTCATCAGGTCATCCGCGTCAACGAGCGACGCAAGCAGCTGACCGCTGACCACCTCGCCGCCCTGGCCGAGACTGACCAGCCCCTGGCGCCGTGGGTCTACTTCTCCGACGCCCCCGCCGGCATGTATGGGCTGCTGGCCAACCAGCTGATGGAGCACAACGGGCATCCCGTCGTCGTCGTGAACCGTCCTACCGGGCCTGGACAGTACGTCAGCGGTTCCGGCCGCGCGCCAGAATGGTTCGACATTATCAGCAGCCTGGAACCGCACGCAGGTCTCGAGGCCATCGGCCATCAGCAAGCATGTGGCGTGAAAGTCGCGCGGGCAGAGCGACTCGACGCCCTGGCGGCGGTGCTGGCCGACGCCACCCGTGCGGCGATGTTGACGGCAGACCAGGACGCTGGCCGCGCAGACCTGGTACTCGGACCCGATGTCGACTGCGATGCGGGCCTGGACGACCTGCAGCCGCTGGTCGAGCTTGTTCGCCGGACAGAGGCGCTCAAGCCGTTCGGGCAGGGTTTCACCGCACCGATAGTGCAAATCGCCGTGGAACCACTCGGCCTGCGGATCGACCGCATCGGGGCTGACAAACAGCATCTTCGCCTGGTGACGAAAGCCGGGCTGTCATGTCTGTGGTGGAACGCCGCAGGGGAAAAGTTCGACGAGTTGCGCCGGCTCGTGGACACTGCCAGCCGCACCGCGATCGGAACATTGCGGTTCATCGCGACACTGCAACTCAATACGTACCGCGGGGATACCCGGGTCCAAGCCGTGATCGTGCAGCAGGTTCTGTCGCCTGCCTGACTCAGTGGGGAGGCCGTCATCGCCCCTGGATGGAAGAACCGACTGGTCTTCGAGGCTTGCTGGTGTGTGCTTATGTCCCTGGCTGTCGTCACCGCCTATGTCGGAGTCGCGGCTGGAGCGGCAATGGTGGTGGGCAGTCCGATTCTCGGCACCGTGGTGGGCGACGGAATCGCCGTCGCCGTCATCGGTGTGGCACGAGTCGCCCGGCCACGCTGGTTTGCCGCAGGCCGCCCGATCCAGCCGTGGCACTGGTCATTATGGAACAGTAGCGCCATAGTGTGTGGTGCGGTGTTCGCGTTCGCCGCGGGGCAGTCGATGGCACTGTGGCTCTACGAACTGGGCGGGTCGGCGACCTTCGACGAGTCCGTCCAATTCAAGAGAAATGCCGGCGAGGCGGCAACGCTACTAACACTGGTCGTTGCGCCCATCGCCGAGGAGATGGTCTTCCGCGGTCTGCTCTACCCGCTTCTCCGCATGAAGGTCGGTGTCACCGCAGCAGCCGCGGCCTCCGCTATGATCTTCGGGCTTGTCCATGGCAACCTCGTTCAGTTCCTCTTCACGGTGCCGCTGTCGGTATTGGCTGCACTTGTCCGTGAACACACAGGCGCCGTCTGGCCGTGTGTCGTCCTTCACATCACCTTCAACCTCGCGGCGACCTTGATCCCTGCGCAAGTGCTTGCGATCCTCGCGAATCCTGTTCCCGCGCTGCTGCTGACGCTGGCGTTCACAGCCTGCGTGCTGCTTGTTCACAGAAAGAACGTTGCGCTGCCGGAGGACAAGCGCATGAACCTGAGATGACGTTCACGTACACCAGAGTTTCCCAGGACGGGTACTCGGGTGGTGACAGCAGGACTCAGATCACCGGGGAAAGAACGAATGACGTCCATGAAGCCGCTACCGAGACAGGAGGTGATCCCCTGTGGCCATTGTTGGTTCCTGCGTGTATGACAGGAAGAATCAGCTCATCCGGCCGAGCCAGGCCGCGATGTGCCGCGCGAGGATCAGTCTCGATCTCATCGGCGGCGCGACACCCACCTTCGATCGGGACCACGTCCACGTCTTCGTCGTGACGGCCAGCGGCATCACGGTCAAGCAGGCGCGGCAACGAGCCCAAGCCCACATGGAACGCTTCGCCGCACGCACTGACGAGATCACGGGCTACCGTCGTATCGCGACGAGGAGGACACAGGGGAGAACCCTGTGCAATCGCAATATCACTATCACGCATGAGATCCTCTATGCCGTCGAACTACCCGCATGGGCTCGGGGTCGCAGAACCCCGCCCCTTCGATGGCGACGCGAGACGTAGGGGCGTGACACCTGCCTGTGAATCACACCGCATCGGAACCCGCGTTCGTCTACAGCAGAAAAGTACGAAGCCGGAGAGTTCCCCTCCCACAGGGAGGCTCTCCGGCTTCGTACTTTTGCACGTTCCGCTGCGACAGAGTCTGGCCAGGACGGCCAGCATTCCACCGAAATTGAGAATAGCAGCAGGAAATTTCCGCCGCAATGCGACCTTGCGAAGAGTGTGCCATGGTCTTGGCCACAACACGCACCTTGGACGCGTCGGGAACTCGTTCTCTCGCGTCTCCCGCAGAGCTCGTCAGAGCGCTGTGATCGACGAGAGGTACAGCTAGTCCGCGCGCTGCAGGTAACCCGACGCAGCAGGTCGCTCGAGAACGGTGTGATCGGCTGACGATGTGGGCGTACCACCTGACGTGGTACGCGACGGATCACGTGCTGACCAGCGAGGTCGGCGCTCGCTGTCTCCGCGGCACGAGGCTCGTACCACGTCGTCGGTCGCGAGTGGTACAGCGCAATTCCTGCTCAGCGCACGCACCGCGGCGATGTACCAC
Source organism: Amycolatopsis sp. NPDC043885 (assembly GCF_056435685.1). Taxonomy (NCBI): domain Bacteria; kingdom Bacillati; phylum Actinomycetota; class Actinomycetes; order Pseudonocardiales; family Pseudonocardiaceae; genus Amycolatopsis; species Amycolatopsis sp. NPDC043885. The sequence goes on along the minus strand of NZ_JBWKEA010000005.1, from coordinate 237,678 downwards.
GAGTACCAGCAACAGGGCAGCGTCTACAGAACGCACGAGTGCGCAGTGCTGGGCCCGTGCGTTGCGCATGCTCTCGAACACTGCAACTTCTCGATTTTCCGTGGTCCAGGTGGTACACAACAGGAAAATAATGGGATGACATGCGGAAATCCGTGTACCACTTAAGCAACCGCACGTGGTACACGTGCCTGGCAACCTGACTACAAAAGATATGTCGACCAGGGGAAGGAGGTGTACCACGATTCGTGGTACACCTCAGACCGGATGATCCTCTGGCTGCAGCGGGACGAGCCTGCACCGTTCAAGGCGTAGACGTCGCAGCAGAACTCCTTCGGACCCTGACCACAGTCGGGCGGCTCACGCCGCCCGCGGGGGCCACGCCGAACTCGGGCACAGCGAACCTGAGCGAGGAAAGGAGGTTCGGCAATCGCCGCGAACCCAGCGCCTCCTGCGGCGCCCCAGGTGAGTAGGCCTGAGCGAGGTGGGGACACGGGAGCGGTGACAGATGCCGACTTCAACACCAGTCAGTGCCCAGTCATTGACGTATCGACTCGTTGCGAAAGAGGGTTGAAATGGCATAGAGTCGTCGACACGTTCCTGCTCGACTATGAGACCACTCGGCCTCCCACATCGCCGGCTGGTCTCTGAAGCGATGGAGAAGAACAGCGGCATGACCACCTCTGACGCTCCAACGTCATCTCCTGACGAACACAACGACCGCACGGAAGTCGACCCTGTCGCCACTGTCTATCAGCGCGTCATGGATCACTTCCCGTCGCAGGCCGCCGTGGCCCCGCTGAACGAGGTTGTCACACGAACCACGACGGTCTATCTCGACGTCATCGACCCCGCCGACGCCCCGGCGCCCGGCACCCTCGAGAAGGAACTCCTGGCGATCGTCAACGGAGTGTGCAAGTCCGAGAACCACAAGGCCTCCACTGCTCAGGAGAAGCTTCCTCTGCTCCGCTTCCTCACGTGCTGGCAGATCGCACAGATTTTGCTGCGCCTGCATCATGTCATCCGCATCGCGCCCAGTGCGAAGGACACGGATCGGGAATACGACCTCCTCGCGATGTACCAACCGTCCGGACGGGCTCGTGGAACCTACACGACCAGCGAGGATGACATCCGTACGCTGGCCCGCAAATACAACACGCAGCTCACGCTCAAGGAGTTCGCCGAAGTCCTCGCCGTCCTGCGTGAGGACTCGCCAAGGCTTCATCAATGCACACATCGCGATCTGATCGCCGTCAACAACGGCATCTTCCACTATGGCGTCGAGGCGCGGGACATCATCGTTGGTGACACGACCTTCCACCTGGAGCCCAAAGCACTGATGCCGTTCGATCCCGCTCTGGTCTTCCTGGCAAAATGCCATGTCGACTACGTCGATGCGCCCGGCAACCCGGTCATCACCCACCCGGTCGACGGGACGGACTGGGATATCGAGTCATGGGTTCGCGAACTCTCCGATGACGAGGGAATCCCTGAGTTGCTCTGGGAGATCGTCGGGGCCGTTATCCGTCCGCACGTGTCGTGGGGAAAAACGGCATGGTTCTACTCCGAGCAGGGTAACAACGGGAAGGGTAGTCTCTGTGCGCTGATGCGGAACCTGTGTGGCCCGCGATCCCACACGTCGATCCCCCTGGCGGACTTCGGCAAAGAGTTCGCGCTGGAGCCGTTGGTGCGTACCAGTGCGATCATCGTCGACGAGAACGATGTCGGCACCTTCATCGACAAAGCAGCCAACCTGAAGGCCATCGTCACCAACGACGTCATCCAGATCAACCGCAAGTACCGCATGCCGATCGCCTATCAGTTCTATGGCTTCATGGTGCAGTGCTTGAACGAATTTCCCCGCGTTAAAGACAAGTCGGAATCCTTCTATCGCAGGCAGCTATTCGTCCCGTTCGTCAAGAGTTTCACCGGCATCGAACGCAAGTACATCAAAGACGACTATCTGCAGCGGACAGAGGTTCTGGAGTACGTGCTCTGGTACGTACTCAACAAAGCGGGAGCGGCCGCCCCGGGAAACTACTACCAGCTGTCCGAGCCAGTGGCCACCAGAGAGGTCCTGGCCGAGTACAAGGAAGCCAACGACCCTGTACGTGCCTTCTGGACTGAGTTCCGAGAGCGGCTGACCTGGTCGCTCCTGCCCTTTACCTTTCTCTATGACCTGTACAAAGCCTGGTTCGCCGACATGTCGCCCAGTGGCTCACCTGTCAGCAACAAGCAGTTCATCGCCGACCTGGTGGCCATCGTCCGGGCGGACACGCTGTGGCATTGCCCTGACAAGAACCGGAAGATCAGACCCGGCCAGATGATGGATGACCCTGAGCCGACCATAGCCGAGTACGAGCTGGTCAAGTGGACAAACCCGGACTACAAGGGCTCCGACCCTTTGAGGATCTCGCTGCCTCGGCTGCGGGCCAACTACAGGGGCCTCATCCGGCGCCAGGGCTCGTCAGCCCAGCTCGGTGACGGCACCGACCCCGCGGGGGAGGGCGACTGATCCCTGAGAACCGTCAGTGCCTGCGGATGCTGCCCTGCCGAGACGAGTTAGGGCGGGGCGAGGTAGAGCCCAGCCCTCCGCGGCCGGCGCGAACCGGCCAGCATTGAGATTCGCCGATGGCCGAAGGTTTACAGACCCAGCCTAGCCGCGACCACGACGCGGGCATCAGCGGTAGCACGTGGCCGGCCGGGCTGGGACGACGAAAGAGATATCCATGGAACGAACACCGGTCACGGCGGCGACAGCGCGATTCACCTTCTACGACCTCGAGTCACTGTCGGACGCTTTTACACTCTGCGCCTACACGCCGGAATCTGAGCAGTCCGTCGACACGCTGGAGGTCTTCTTTCTCGTGGATGACCCGGTGCTGGCCGCCAGTGTCGCACCGCGAGCGCTGTACGACAGGATCATGACGGCGAACCCTGGGCTACCGGCCGTGAACGTTAAGCTCTGGAATCTAAACTCTGAACCAGCCAATTACCGGCTCGCCACGCTGATCGGTCTCTCGAACGCCGAGAACGTCTGCGACCGCGGCGAGCTGTCCGACTATCCGAGCGAGCTTCGTCCGGTGTGTGATACCGATCCGGGCTATGACCCGGTCCGGCATCCTTTCCTCGCGGGTTACAACTCGCTGAATTACGACTCGGTCATGCTCGCACTGTATTTCACGGAGGTCTTTCCGGCCCCGCACCGTGCGAACATGTTTCAGCCTGCAGCGGCGAGCCGCATGCGGCAGTACAACGACCTACTATTCGGGGAACAGCACATCGGGTACATGCCTGGTTACCTCGGGTGGGACAGTCCGGCCGCCAGGATCCGGCGCTCCATGCTGGGCTCCGGCCGCCATCTCGACGTCGCACGTCTCAACGAGGTGCAGTTCAAGGTCAGCCTGAAACGACTGCTCGGGATACTCGGCCGGCAGATCAAAGAGTCCGATCGGCTCGGCCAGGACGGTGCAATCACCAGCCCTGACGACCTTTACGATCTGCTGGCCTACAACGTGTCGGACTGCCTGGGGTTAGCCCAGTTGTTCCGGCATCCAGCGTACGCGGGCAGTTTCGATCTCAAAGCAGGCCTCCTCGCGCAGTACTCCGAGACAGTGCTCCACCAGAACGGTACGGTCCGGCGCGATCGTCTGACCATCGACTCATCGTCGGCGAAGTTCGTCGGCCGGATCCTCGCGCCGTTTACCCCTCTGACAGATATCGAGGCGGTGTCGTTCATGTATCCGGATCCTGTGATCGCACGTGAGCGCGGTGTCCAGACAGTGAACGTGCTCGACGAATGCGTGCGCTTCTTCGAGCAGAATGTCGCGCCTGACCCCGGAGCTGTCTCGGGCGTTAGCCCGGCGCAGGTTCGCGCGCATCGTCAGTTCATGCAAGTTGTCGACTACTACCGGTCGATCGAGGGGCAGAACTTCAACGATTCGGACGAGTACCGGCAGATGTTCACACTCCCCGCGCGGAGCCTGCGTGACATTCCCAAAGGCCCGAACAACATCCCGTACTTTCAGGCAGACGGGTCACCGTCGTCGTGCTTCGTGACGTTCTCCACTGGAGGCATTCACGGCGCAGAGGCGGACTTGTCCGTATACACAGCCGAGCGGATCGAGCACCTCGAACACGAGGTGATGCTCCGTCGCGCCAAACTGTGCTTCCCCGATGCGAAGGATTTCCTCGCGGAGGCCAGGCATCAGCACAACAGGCTGACTCTTCCCGACGGATCCACCGTCGACAAACGCCTGGTACTCCTCGGCTCCAGCCCCGAGAAGGTGAAGTTCCGCAAACCCAAGAAGGACGACCCGATCCAGGCAGCACAGGTGGCCCGAGCTCAGGCAGCGGTTCCTGACGCTGCCATGCTCCTGGCGACTCAACGGTCCGCCAGCGAATCCCTGAATGTCCTCCTGCCCGATGGCACAGTGCTGGAAGGGAAGGTCGTCCTGGCCAATACGTCCGTATCCGGTGCCGCCTACCGGGCCGGCCCGGCCAAGACAGCTCCGGCGCTGTTCACGGGGGGCGACAACGAGGCCACCAAGCTCCACCCGAAGTTCGCCCGTACCAGTGCAGGACTCGCCGTCCACGAGGACTTCACCAGCTACTACCCGAACCTGCTACGCAACATGCGGGCGTTCTACAACTCCGAGCTCGGCGAGGATCGCTATGCGAAGATCTTCTTCGATAAGGAACGCTATGGGCGTGAGATGAAGCGTCCGGGTTTGTCCCCTGAAGAGAGGACACGCCTCGAGACTCTGCGGAACGGTACTAAACTCATCCTCAACTCGGCCTCTGGTGCAGGTGACGCTCGCCACCGCACGCCGATCCGGATGAACAACCGCATCATCTCGATGCGGATCATCGGCCAGCTCTTCAGCTGGCGCATCGGGCAGGCTCAGACCCTTGCTGGTGCCCGCATCATTTCCACCAACACCGATGGCCTCTATTCCGTTGTCGACCACGCGACAGGGTTCGACGAGGTGGCGAACAACCGAGTGCTCGCCGAACAGCAGCACGCTATCGGCGTTGACATCGAACCCGAACTGATGTTCCTCATCAGCAAGGACTCGAACAACCGCCTCGAGCTGGCCGCGCCCGCCCGTGGCAAGACAGTCGCCGAGAGCGCGATCGTCACAGCCTCCGGTGGCACACTGGCATGCCACAGCGGTCCGACCCCAACGAAATCGCTGGCACACCCGGCCGTAGTCGACTTCGCTCTGGCCCGGTACCTGCAGACGGTCGCCAGCGGCGGGGAAGCAGCGTTCGCCGAACCTTTCGACCATGCCCTGGGCCTGAAAATGATCCAGGAAGCGGTGCGGCCGGATGCTCCAGTCAGGACCCTACTTCTGTTCCAGAACGTGATCGCCGCCTCCCGCGGTTCCATCACGTACCCGTTCGCAGCCGAGCCGATCGGCCACACACCCGGCGACGACCAGGACACCGACGCCACATTGGCCGAACCGCGCGCCCTGCAGATGGTCAACCGGGTCTTCGTGGTACAGGCAGGCACCCCCGGCGCCGTCAGCCTGCACAATGCGGGTGCGTGGAAAGTAACGAGCGCGAGCCAGACGAAGAGGCGCGACAGCGGCTCTTCGGGCGTCCGGCGGGATCCACTCGCTCTCAGGGTCCTCCGGCACCATGGCTGGGCCAGGAACCGCGCTGAGGCGTCCGTCTCCAAGGGGCTGATGGTGCTGCCCGACGACCAGGACGTGGTCATCCGACGGATCAACGGCCTGGACCCGACGTGGCCGATGGCCATCGTCAACGACGACTTGTACTCCTTGCCGTCCGCGACCGTCGGGACGCTGATCGCGTCGCTCGACCTCGATATATACAACCAGATGCTCGCGGATACCTTCACCAAGAACTGGATGAACACAGCCGTGTGACAATCCGCCGGCGCGGTCCGTGCAACGTTGGCGCGGAGTTGTGTCGAACCACTGAGAGTCCTTGTCGCCACTGATCGGTACTCGTCGCTATTCATCGACGTCCTGAACCCAGGAAAATATCCCCATGGAGCGTCCTATGACCTATGAAGACGATGAGAAAATCGCTGCATTGATTCGAGAGGCCGAGGCCGCCGGTACTGTTGCGTTCGACAACCTCGACCAAATCGCAGACGACCTTCGCCGCCGAAATGGCATCAGCGTCACCCGCGGTCCTCTTGCGGCGGTATTCGAGACTGGCGACAGTGAACGCGTTCTGTCGGTCGACGGAATGCTCAAGATCGGCGTGGGTGAATCCTCACTGAGCGTCTGCGCCGGCGCGTGCGACTACAGCATCGCCGGCACCGATTGCGGCCGCGACTGGTCTCAGTGCAGCCCTGGCAGTCAGAACCAGTGCATGCCCACATTCATGATCGAAATCGCCGATGGCCGCGGGGCGACCCCGGTGAGCGTAACGGCGCTCGAGCGAGCGACGTTGACCATGTCCATCCCTTACGGCACCACCGACGGCGACGCCGGGCAAGACGGGCACCAGCGGCTCCGGGCGTATGTCGACGGCTGGATCGCCGGTCACCTGTGACCGGAACCGTCGGCGATCGGGACGGCGTGCCCCGACGGGCACGTTCGTGCGATCGGAGAGGACAACAGGAGAACGTGATGGGAAAGGCCGTCGGTCAGCGTGAGAATGCCATCGAACGCTACCTCCTGCGGATGTGCCGCGAGAACGGGCTCCTGTGCATGAAGTTCGTCTCCCCTGGCCGGGCGGGAGTGCCGGACCGGATCGTGGTGTCGCCGATCACCGGTGTGGTCTTCGTCGAGGTCAAGCGCACGGCCGGACGACTCGGGGCACGGCAGAGCCGGATGCACGCGAAACTCCGGCACTTCGGCGCTGCGGTCCATGTCGTCGACGACGAGGCCGGAGTCGACACCTTGGTCGAACACCTCCGCGGCCAGTGCCATTCGCGGCTTGCGGTCGAGGCATAACCGTAGGGCATGTCCACCCACACCCCCAGTGACGCCGCGCCGTGTCCAGGTCTTCACCCCGTGGGCCAGTTGCTGGCGCGCGTCCGTGCGGACCCGAAGGAAGCAGATGACGAAAAGCCAATCGCGGAGCGGAAACAGCGGCGCCGACAAGTTTCGGCGTCTCACCCGACAGGAACTCGGAGGTTTCGACGATCAGGCGCGGAAATTGATCCTTGAGGCCATCGAGTATGGATGTCTTGGGGATATCTCGGCGAATGGCAACTGCATCATTCGCAATAATGCCGGAGGTTCAGTCTCCGTGTCGCGCAACAAAGGAGCGTCCAACCGGAAAATTCACAACGTACGTAGAGACCTGCGTCATCTGATGTCCAATCATAGCCACGACGACGGCCCTGCGATCACGCGGCAAACGTCACGTACCCCAGAGTTGATGACCGTCGCCGAGGCTTTTGTCGTACATGGAGCAGCATTCAGCCGATGGTTTGACCGGCAACCCGAAAGTCTGCCCGCGACGCAGCAGCTGGAAGTCACGTTCGACGAGGACGGCGTGGTGAGGTTCAGCGTTCGTGAGGGGAACGGGGGAGCCGACACTCGCGCCCCGCGATTCGAACCTGCGGCGACGGGCCGCCACGATGCGGACACCTCCGCGGTGATCGGCCCCGGCCAGGGACTTCCTGCCGGAGCGGAACCCCCCACGTCGATCGTGGCCGGGGCACTGCCGGATGACGCGGAGCTCGCCTGGCTCACCGCCCGTGTCACAGCACTCGGAGCCGAACTGGCGCGCGAGAAGAGACGTGCCGATGAAGCTCAAGCCCGGCTGGACCTCGTTCGAGAGGTCCTTGATGTCTGAGCACGACCGCCGAACGACAAGCCAGAAAGGACGGCACAGGTCGTGAACACCGCCAACACCAGCACTCGGACCTCGGTGCCCCAGGCCCCCGCCCTGCAGCCCCACCAGCAACAGATCCACGATTTCATCGTCGACCGGCCCTTCGCTGGGGCCTGGGTCAACATAGGCGGCGGCAAAACCCTCGCGACACTGCGTGTCCTGCAAACTGTACGGCCGATCGGGCACATTCTTCTCATCGCGCCTGTCGCGATCGCTCGATCGACATGGCTCGACGAGATCGAGAAGTGGGGATTTCCGATAAGGACGAAATCCTTGATCGTCGACGACCTTGACCGGAAGATCTCCCGGCAGCAACGTCTCGAGCGGTTTCGGGAGATCTTCACCGACCCGCCGACGATGTACTTTGTCAACCAGGAGATTCTCACTCAGCCATCCCAGCGAACGAGCGTGCTAAAAGCGGTGCCCGACCGCACATCCGGCCCAGTGCTTCCACCGGACGTTCTGGGCACGCTGTCACCGGAGGCCTTGGATGTCCTGGACTTCCTGCGAACCAGGGGACCGGCGCCCCAGGACGACGTGGTCGTCAACTGCCGCGAGGAAGCGGCTCGGTCCGGCCGGCCCGTCCCCAGCAAAGCGGCGATCACAACGGCGATCCGCGAACTGCTCGCGGCCAAGACCGTGGCAAGAGAGCGGCGTCCCTGCCCGACCTGCTCGGGTCAGGGCTGCTCCGAATGTCGCTTCGGCCTGGTCGACCAGATGCCGGTTCATGAGCTCAACGGGCAACGGACCATTACCTGGCCGTTTCCCACGGTCATCATCGACGAGTCGCAGGGCTTCAAATCTCATGCGAGCGATCGATTCACGGCACTCGCGCAGGTCCGACCCGCGATCAACCGGCTCATCGAGCTGACGGGAACACCCAGCCCGAACGGCCTACACGACCTGTGGAGCCAGGTCTACCTGCTCGACGAGGGCGCCTCGCTCGGCAGAACCATCACGGACTTCCGCCGCCGCTGGTTCATCCCGAAGATGGTGCCTGGCACCACCACGCCGGCGAAGTGGATTCCGAAAGACGATGCCGAAGAAGAGATCCACCAGGCGATCTCTCACCTGGTTATGAGTGCGGAGAACACGTCCTTGGTGCTGCCACCGGTAAGCATCCAGGACGTCAACGTCACGCTTCCTGCGGACCTGCTTCAGACTTACAAGGAATTCAGGCGCGACCTCGTCATGGATGTGGTCAAGACATACCGCGATGCGGACGGTGCGCTCACCCACAGCCTTGAATCGATCGTCGCCGACAACCAGGCGGTGCTGACGAGCAAGCTCATGCAGTTCGCCTCCGGGACGCTGTACACCGCCGATCCGGACCAGCCATCGTCCAAGGGCGACTACACCGTCATCCACGACAAGAAGCTGGAAATGGCGGAGTATCTGGTGAGGAACAACGGCGGGCAGCCGATGCTCATCGCCTACCAGTTCCGTTCGGATCGTGAACGCCTGCTCGCGCACTTCGTAAAGACAGGCGTCGGCGCGGAGGCCTTCGATGGTTCTCGCCACATGGTCCACCGGTGGAACGCCCAGCAGATTCCCGTGATGCTGCTTCACCCCGCCAGCGCCGGGCACGGTCTGAATCTGCAGTACGGCGGCTCGTCGCTGATCTGGTACACGTTGCCGTTCTCGCTGGAACACTACCTGCAGACCAACGGCAGACTTCCCCGTCCGGGGCAGACCCGGCCAGTAGTGATTCATCGTCTCATCGCGAAGGGCACCCAGGACGAGCGTATGCCTCGTCTGCTGGCAGAGAAGCAGTTGGTCCAGGACAACCTCCTCGACGCTGTGTCTGGCGATGCGATTTGCGCCGCCGCTCTGGAAGCCGAAATTCGGGAAGACCTCAATGACCTCTGGCTCTCTGAGCGGGTCTAGAACTCGCATCCTTCGGGGAGGTAGCCCACACCGCGCCCATCCGGTGGTGCTGGCCGCGTCCGGACGCGGACGGCGAACCGACACCGCACACGCGATCATAGGGGAGTAGGCAGTGACAGAAGCGCCATCGGAATTCACCTTCACGACGACGGACGATCAGCGCCGCATCATCAGGAACGCGCTCTTCGACAAGGCCGCCGAGACCCAGCACTACATCTCCGGCTATCAGGACGTCAACGCCGCGCCTGGGCCACTCGATACGTGCTGCGATAGACACATGGCCAGGTTCCGGGAACGGAAAGCGGAGCGAGACTGCTTGCTGGCCCGTTTGAGACAGGTTCGTGCACTGATCGAGGTCGTCGACAGCGCGGTGCCCGCAACGACCGCTGACGTCTTGACCAGTCCCGACAAGATCACACTCGTCTATCACGACGAGCAAGGTCGAGCCGAACGGGAGACGCTGAGGAAACTCCTGGCATCCGCCACGACCAGCGATCGGAAAGTCGTGGCGGTGGTCGTCGACATCACAGCCGAGCATCCCGGGAATTCGGCCAGTCCGATTGCCGGTGAGCTTGCCGCCGCGCTGCGGGAACGTGACGATGGCATGTCGCACGGTGTGGCGGAGTGGCTCCGTGATCACGGCAATGATGCCGAGGTCCGGATCCTGCTATCGGGGCTTCTGGACCAGTTGGCCAACATGGCTGGAGAAGCCCTCGGATCCCAAACGGCCGCCACATCGGCTGACAGCGCTCCTCGTCAGTACCTCGACTGACGGTCACCCAGCTGCCGGGCGGGACGAGTCACGCTGTCGAGGCCCGCTGCCGGCCTCGACAGCGCGCTGGTGCGGATAGTCGATGACGATGCCCCATCGATGTTGTGGCTGTATCTGTGCGTGAGCCCGCCGACGTGGTCTCGGCAGCCACGGCGTCTGCAGTCGCCGAGGCTGATCGCGATCGCGGCTGGGCTACGAGATCTGAATTGGGCGACGAGAGTATCAAGCAGTCATCAAACGCACTCCGAGGTCGTGTTTGAGGACTGCGGAACATGGGCGGAACTTATGCGCTATTACGTGTCGAACACCTCGACCGAACTACTGGTGTCATCCGGCGCTGAACGTCAGAAGCCACGCTGGCATGATGATGCCCTTTGCGCGGAGACTGACCCAGAGTTGTTTTTCCCCGATGACGATGACGATGCCGTGGACGCGAAACGTATCTGTGCCCGGTGTGAGGTCCGGGCTCAGTGCCTGATGTACGCCTTGGAAGCCGATGAGCGCACAGGAGTGTGGGGTGGCGTCTCCGCCGGCGAACGCAATCGCATCATCGATAGTCGGTCGGATCTTCAGCTGACACCGGCGCGGGCGCGCAAGCATGAACGTGACGCGACCATCGTGACCATGACCGGCCGAGGTATGCGGGCGCCGACCATCGCCGCGCGGATCGGCGTCACCGACCGGACGGTCTACAGGGTGCTGAAGCGGCACCGTGCTCAAGTAAGCCGCGATGAAGGTTCCCCGGATCGTGCCAGGACGGGAAGCACGGCGGCGTCGTGAACTCTGAACGTGCGCACGGCCGTTCCGCGGTCGGCGGTCACGGAGACCACCAGCCGGCCGAATACCGAGAACCACGCGTCGTCGCTGGTGGCGCGGACGAAAGGGACCCGCCATGGAAGCCTACAGCCCAAACACCGACACGATCTATCCATCCTGGGACGCTTTGGTGAGCGCGGAGGCTCACGGCTTTATCACGGTGGCTATTCTTCAGCATCGCCACCTGAAGACCGGAAAGACGACGACGTACGCCCGCGCGTTCGGCCCGTTTTCTGAACGCCGCCTCGCGAGGAATAAAGCCGCCGTTCTGCGTCGGAGGTGGAAAGTCAGCCGGGACGACGAACGACCAGGGCTGACCTTGGTGAAGGTGGCGACAGAGCCTCTCTGGGGCACCGTCCCCGCCACCACCAGGACGTAGCCGGGAGAGTCCACCCCCAGGGCGACCACCGGCACCGCGGTCACGCTGCGCATCTGTTTCGAATTCCTGCGCAACACCGGCGGTGATGGCAGAGTTGATTTTGTACTGGTCCTATGAGGGGAAAGAGGTGTGACATGTGGACGTCGACGACGGTGCCCATCGGGACCCTCGCCATGCGCAAGCGATTGTCCGGGCGTACTGCCGGTGCTCGTGGGACAATGCACGGCTGCCGTGCTGCCAGCACGCATAGAGCTCCGGTGAGGAATATCAACAGCGTCGCGGCCGCAGTCCTGCAGTGGCATCGCCGGCGAGGAGGGATGGTCACCCACATGATCGGAAAGTCACGTAACAGCGTCAGGGTCTCGGCGAGGCACCCGCGGCACCATACGCCCATCCCGGATGCGCAGCGGGATCCGCCGGCCAGTGAGCAGTCGGGCGAGCACAGCGCGGACGCGGAGGGATTCCATGGTTTCGAGGAGGCGCGCGAGATCATGTGGCGTTACGAGGTGCGGGCCCGTGTCTATCAGCACGTGGCCAGCACGTCGTTCATGGACGATGGTGCCGTCGCGGCTGTCCACGTCGACACCACCGCTCACCCGGATCGTGCCGTCCTCACCGCCTTCGATCACGACGGCGCGAGAGTCGGCGGCGATGTCGTCCACCTCGTGGAACCGCAGCAGCGCCTCGACATCGCGCCCGAGTTCGACCACGACTTCACCGGGATGAACGTTCCCGAAGGCTCAGCGCTGGGCGAGGCCATCGCTCGTGAGAACGGCTGGGTGATCGATATGCGGGCCCTGCGCGTCTACGGGCCTCGCCACGATCGACGGCGTACTCAACGTGCGGTGTTCCTTGCCCATCTGGGTGACATGATGAACAGTGGTCAGGTCCGCAGCTTCCTGTCCGAACGGGAGCACGGAACGCGAGACGCCGAGGGACCGGCGGCAACAGCGACTGACTGAGCGCCGGACGGCTTCCACTGCCGGATGCGTCTATTTCGGCGATGTGAGCAGTCCGTGCGCGTGAAGCCACCGACGATACATCCGGAAACGCCGTCGGCCATGGCCCGGCTGACGCCGGCCCCGGGCATGGTGGCGCGAGATCTGTGGCCAGAAACGCGACAACGGCCGCCCGGGCGGGGCCGATAGTCCGAGGAACCACGCAAGATGCCGCTGAGAGTCCGTTCCCGAGGCCTGCAAGACAGACGCGGCGAACGGAGTGCTACGAGGGGTGCACCCCACTCCTGTCTCGGGCCCGCCCGCGGTGCTACGACGAGGCGCCCACGACAGGTGAGCAAGGCCCGGTCCATCGGCCACGACGGACCGGGCCTTGCTCATGCGTCTCACCGTCCGGCATCGCGGGGCCTGATTCGGCTCCACAATCCCGGCCTGTGCGCGCGGTGCAATTGTCGTTCACGCAGTTCCGACGTCACACGCTCGGAGATTCCGGGAGCCTCGCATGAGTGCCTCTCTACGTTGGTACGGCTGTCACTCACGACAGTCGGCTATAGCGAGTGGTCATGGTGACGGCACCGTAGCGCTCTCGTCAGGCGACAAGAAGAATCCACCGATTCTCTCACTGCTCCGATATGCCGTTGAACAAAAGTGAACAGAAGGAACAGAATGAGCAACCACTCCATCTCGGCCAGCCAGCTGACCGAGAACACCACTGTCTTCATCCGGGGAAAGCTCGCTTTTGGCCGTCTCACCCGTCCGATCGACGGCGACGAGCTCGCCCGCAGCGACCAGCGCAAGATCCAGAGCGGCATGAGCCCCGTGGGAAGGCCGCACACCACAGTGACGATCACCGAGGCCGAGGTTCAGTTCGCCGACCCGGCGAACCCGACGATCGAGGAACGGTACGTCGACGAACGCCGGTACACCTCGACCAAGAATCCGGGAACCGGCGCCAACTACTCGATCGACTCGAAGGGGAGCAATCTCCCTATCATCGCGATCCCGGCCGCGGCGGGAGACGGCACCTTCGACCAGGACACCAGTGGCCAGGAGCTCGCCCAGGGGCTGGACGTCGAGCTGGTCCTGCGCGTCTACAAGCCCGAGAAATTCGCCAACCGCGGCCTGTCACTCAGTCAGGTGATCGTGCACGAGAAGCCTCGCTACTACAACGCCGGCGGCGTGGCCACCAGCGAGCTCGCCGCCCGTGGCATCGTGTTCAACACCCCACCCCGTGCGCTCCAGCCGCCCGCCGACGCGTCCACCAGCGGCGTCTCCGAAACCGTTGGCACGGAGATCAAGGACGGACGGCCTATGCCTGCGCCGCGTCCCACGGCGGCCACACGACCCCAGGCTGGTGTTCCCGATACCGCCACTGTCGTACCGGAGCAGGCCGAGGAAACACCCGAGCAGAAACTCGAGCGCCTCGAACGTGAGAACGCGGCCTTGAAGAATGCCGGATCGGCAGTGGGCTCGCCGGTCGGCGTCGGGGCTGGTACGGCTGGTACCCGCGGAGCCGGTGACCCGCCGGCGAGCGCCGGTGACCAGCAGGCCGGCATCACTTATCAGGGCTGAGCGCTGGTGTAGCCGAATGTGCCCTCGCGTTGCCTCCGAGCAGAGCAACGCGAGGGCACGTTTTTTGACACACCCCTCGCCAGGGTTTCCCATCCAGCGAAAGCGTGCGTGTCACGATGTTGCCTACCGACCCGCGGGCGATGTTCCCCCAGTTCTATGAGAATCCCGCGATACGTGCGTTGGCACCCGCCCGCCGATGGACTGTCTCAGGGCAGATCGGTGAGGACGTCGACGAACGTAAAGCCCCGATCGACCTGCGTGAACTGATCGACCACGGTCGTGTCCGCGGCGCCTGGAACATCGGGCCGGTGTGCTTGACCGATCTCGACGAGCTCACCGAGGCCCTTCCCGGCGCCAGCAACGCCGCGTTCTACATCCAGGTGCATACGGACGGCCTCCTGGTGATCGATATCGAGCCAGGTTGCCCGCCGGAGATCGCGGAGAACCTGTGCCGGATGCCCGGAATTCTCTATGCGGAACTGTCGATGTCGGGAGCGGGGTTTCACCTGATCGTTCCCGCGCCCGAGAACCTGCACGACTTCCCTGTGGCCGCGGACAAGCGTGCGCTGAGGCACGAGCAGGGATGGTACGAGCTCCTTCTCGACCATTGGGTGACCTTCACACGGTCCCCGATACCAGGCGCGGTTGAGGACGATGCCGCCGCCACGATCCGTCCCCGGCTCGGCGCGACAGTGGAGGAGGTCTACGCGGATCTGGCTGTGCACGCCAGGGAGAGCGCGAGCGTCACGTCCGCCACGGTCAGCACGGGCAGCTCGATGCCGGTCATCCCCCACGCGGAGACGATCGTCGAGCAGACCGTGCTCGGCGCTCGCAGCCGTCTGCGCAGGCCGGACGACTTCCACAACGATCTGTCCCGCTGGGAGTTCTCAGTTCTCGGCACGCTCTACCACTGGATGCAGGTGCCGTTGCGGACGCTCGGCACGCTCGGCAACCACTACACGCCGGGGGACCGGGCGTGGCTGCTCTATCGAGCCGCGCTCGAGGTACTACCCGCTCGTCCGAAGCACACGCAATTGCGCAACCAGAGACCGTTCCTTCTCGAGCGGGCCGCCGCGCTCGTGGCAGAACGTGAAGCTGCGGCTCAGAAAGCGGAGCGCGACACCCCGTCATCGTGCTGACGCACACGGATAGGGACGCCGGCGTCAGGTGGTGATGAAAGGACTGGATCGCGCGGAGCGCGATCGGGTGGCGGTGTGCAGCGGGGCTCCACCGCCACCCGGACAGGCGGTGCTGTCACCTCAGGTCCAACCGCGGACACGTCCCCGGGAATCGACACCGGATACAGGCACGTTCTCGTACGCCCTGCCCTCTCCCGACCAGAAGGACCTCATCATGAAGTTCAACGACACTCTCACGACGCTGATCAAGCAGGCCCTGGAAGTCGGTGCCACACCCGCACTGATGGGCGAGCCAGGCATCGGCAAGTCCTCGTTCGTCGAGGCGCTGGCCTACGGGATGGGCACGAAGGCATTCACCCTGCCGTGCAACCAGCTCGCGGACAAGGCTGACCTCACCGGCGCGCGTTTGGTTCCCTACACCACCGACGACGGCAGTCAGAGCTACAAGCAGGTTTTTTACCCCCACCAGGTGATCCAGGAGTGCATCGACTATGCACGGAGCAATCCGCGGGAATGGCCTGTGCTGTTTCTCGATGAGATCAACCGTACGACCTCGGACGTGACATCCGGTGCGCTCACGCTGGTGACTCTGCGCCGCATGGGGCATGTCGCACTACCGGATAATGTCCGCATCGTCGTCGCGGGCAACGACAAGGGAAACGTCACGTCGCTGGACGAGGCGAGTCTCTCTCGCTTCGCCATTTTCCACGTCGAGCCGGACACCCCGACTCTGCTCTCGATTCTGGGCAACGGGATGAACCCCTGGGTGAAGAAGGTGCTCACGCAGTTCCCGGGAATGATCTTCCAGAAGTCCATTCCCACCGCGTTCGTGGCCGACGGTCAGAGCGATGGCGACGAGGACAAGGTCACCATGGCCGAACTGTTCGACGGTGGCGAGGAGATGAACCAGCTCACCACGCCCCGGACCATCGACAACTTGTCGAAGTGGCTGAACGCGGCCGACCCCCGGGAGCTGGCGCAGTACATCCAGACCCAGGTCCAGATCGGTGAGCGTGACACCACGCTCCTGAACGAGGCCATCGAGGCATACACCGGCAACACCACCTTCACGGCTCAGCTGGTCAACGTGATCGCCGACGACCTGGCATCCAACCCCGCGGGCCAGCAGAACAGCGTCAACGTGCCGAAGCCCAACTGCTACGCGCAGCTGAAGTCCGCGCGCACGGTGAACGATCTCGAAACGGAGATTGCGCTGCTGACTGGGAACGAACTGTCCGGCGCCGTGCTGTTCGCTCTCCAGGAGAACGACGACAACGCCCTCCTGATCGAACACCTGGCCCGTGCCGCGACCCAGTTCGAGAAGGAGCACCTGCGCACCCTCATGGCGATGGTGACCACACAGCAATTCGATCGTTCGAATCTCCAGGCCTTCCTGGCTTCGGATACCCCGATCGCCAACAAACTCAAGCCGACGCTGGAGGTCTACCTCTGATCGGCCGCCCATAAGAGACGGGTCCGTGGCGCCCATCCAGAACGGCCCCGCAGCCGCGAGTGACCGGTTTCCTGACCTCGGAACGCTGAAAGAGACGCTGCCATGACGATAACTGTCACCAACCAGAAACCGGCCGTGCTCGACCCGGTGCACACGATCTCGCTCACCGGCAACTACGACCCGGTCCCGGCGATCCAGCAGACCCTCGCGGATCCGTTGCTGACGCCCTTGAACCCGAGGAGCCCGGTCACGATCACCGATGCCTCGGGGCGTGACATCAGCAATGACGTCCTGAGCATGCTCATGAGCTGCTTCGGCGACATCATGAACGCCGGTGCCGAGCAGAGCGCCAAGGAACTGCTCGGCCAGACCATGGTCAACTTCGACCCGGCGACCCCGCTTCCCGTGGGAGAACTCTTCGCGACCCAGGCAGGTCACCGCAACAAGCTTCCGGCCCCCTCGGCACGAGTCCTCTACACGGCGCAGAACGACGTCGTACCCGCCGCGAAAAGCCTGCTCGCCGGTGCCGCCGATGACAGCCTGTTCTTCACGTCACTCGCCTACTCCTTCCACCCCAACACCCTCGGATTCTGGTTCCAGTCCGCGGCCTCTTTCGACACGTTCAAGACCTGGTTGTCTGTGCAAATCGCAGCGATGACGCGTGTAGTCCCGTCCACTACGTCGCGACTGCTGACCGACTTCGCGGCGCTGAGGCTCAACGATCTGACGGAGTCGCTCCTGCTGCGGAAGGACGACGGTGACGGTAACGAAGAACATTCGTTCCCCCGGGTGCTCCTTCACATGTTGATGCAGTATGTCGATCAGCACCGGGCTCAGTCGGCGGCGACCAGTACCGCCATCGAGGTCGGCGTCCTGCCGTTCACGGTCGGTGAGCTCTTCTGCCCCCAGTCCGTCGTCCTGGTCAACGTCGAAGCTCACGCCCGAACCAGCGCGGCCAAGATCACGGCCGAGTGGGGGATGATCAATCAGTCCTTGGCATCGCCGTTGAAGATCGTCTCCCACCGGAACCTCTCCAAGCTCACCTCTTTGCCGAGGGCTGCCGCGAGGGCCGCGGCCATCGCGGCGCTCCCGCACGCCGGGCAGCCAACCGGCCGTTCGGCGCGGGTGGCATTCCGCAAGCAGCCGCCGAGCAAGATCGACCTGTTCAAGGACATCAAGCGCGTGCTGCGGCGCATGCGGGCGGTCGCCCGTTCGCAGAACGTGTTCCGCACTTCGAGGACGACCTTTCTCAAGGCCAATCGCAGGACACCCGACGACTACAACAAGCCTGGCCGGATCACCTCCACCAGCTACCTGCCGGATCTGCACATCTACGTCGACACGTCGGGATCGATCAGCGAGGCGAACTACCAGGAAGCGGTCATGATGTTGATCAGGATCGCCAAAAGGCTCAATGTCAACCTGTACTTCAACTCGTTCAGCCATATCCTGTCCCAGGAGTCTTTGCTCCGGGTGGAGAACAAGTCGGAGAAGCAGATCTGGCACACCTTCAGCAAGGTGCCCAAGGTGACCGGTGGGACGAACTTCCAGCAAGTATGGAAGTACATCAACGCCTCGGCCACGCGCAAGCGCCAGCTGAGCCTGATGATCACAGACTTTGACTGGGCCCCTCCCGCCACGCGCGAGGAGCACCCGCCGAATCTGTACTACGCCCCGTGCTCTGCCATGGACTGGCCCACGATGGTCGATCTCGCCAGCAAATACGCCGACGCGATGCAGCACATCGATCCGAGCATCCGTCAGAAGCTCCTCGGCATGGTCGTCTGATCCCAGCTGGCCAGCCGGATCAGCAGTGCCGCCCCCTGGCGCCGGTCGGCACTGCTGATCGCCCGGTCTCCCGACCTACCCCTCGCCGTCCGAGCGTCCAGCGCGTCCGCGCGGCGCGCCCCGATTGGCCATACCCAGCACTGGAGACGCGCATGGCTCTCAGCAACTTCACGTCGGGTGGCTCCGACGACGACAGCAATCCCCCCGGCGGCCTCCCGCCAGGGCAGCCCACACCCGGCTCGCCGCCCGGCGACACGGACGTCGACATCCTCGGCGAGCTGCTCGTCAACTACAACGAGAAGTTCGCCAAGGCCGACCCGACGATGTTCCGCGAAACGCTGATCGAGCAAGTCCTCTCGGTCCTGATCAGCAAGAACAAACCGAACGTGCTCCTGAAAGGCTCGGCCGGCGTCGGCAAGACGAGGATCGTCGAGGACATCGCCCGCCGGATCGAACTCGGGGACGCCCTGATTCCCGATCACCTCACGTCCCATACGATCTACGAACTGCCGATCGCCAACCTGATCGCCGGCTCGAGTTTCGTCGGGTCGCTGGAGGCGAAGGTCAAGGCGGTCGTGGACTTCGCGGTTGATCCCAAGAACAAGGTCATTCTGTTCATCGACGAGATCCACCAGATCACCGGCGGCACCAGCAGTCACAGCGATCCGATCGGCCGGAAGATCTCGCAGATGCTCAAACCTGCGCTGGCCCGCGGCGACATGTCGGTCATCGGCGCCACCACCTCCACCGAAGTCCGCGCCGTCGACGAGGATCCGGCCTTCGCCCGCCGCTTCACACCGCTCATCGTCGACGAACTGACGGTCGAACAGACCCGGACGGTGCTGGCCACCGTCCGGCCCGGCCTCGTGGCCCACTATCACCATCAGATCGCCGTTACGGACGACGTCCTGGCGGACACTGTCACAATCGCGGAAGCGAACTCGCGGGCCGGACAGCACCGTCCCGACAACGCCATTACCCTGCTCGACCGGGCGATGGCCGACCGTGTCCTGGAGCAGAAGAAGCTCGTGGTCCAGGCCCAGAACGACGGCGACACGGCCCTTGCGCAGATCCTTCAGAACGCGGGGCAGGTGCAACTGACGAAGGCGCGCGTGCTCGACGTGGCCAAGAGGCTGATGACGGGCAACGCCCAGCGACCGGACTTCGATCTGGAGACGTTACGCACGACCCTCCGGAGCCGGTTGCAGGGGCAGGACGACGTGCTGGACCAGTTGACCGACCACCTGGCGCGCGAAGATCTCGAATTGTTCCCCGCGACGACCCCGACGACGTGGCTGCTGGCCGGAGCCTCGGGAGTGGGAAAGACCGACACGGCCAAGATCATCGCTCGGCAGAGGACCGGCTCCGATCCGATCATCCTGAACATGACCGAGTACCACGGGTCATGGTCGACGTCCAAGATCATTGGCTCCCCGCCAGGCTACCTCGGATCCGACTCCAACCAGGAGCTTCCGTTCGACACCCTCGAATCCAACCCTCACCGGGTCATCCTGCTCGATGAGTTCGAGAAGGCCGACAAGGCGGTGCAGAGGCTGTTCCTGTCCGCCTTCGATGAAGGCTACATCCGGAACGCGCACGGTAAGCTTCTGGACTTCTCGAAGGCGCTGATCATCTGCACCACCAACGCCGCACGAGACTCGCTTAGCGGAAATCCGATCGGCTTCAGTCCTGTACGGGCACCGGTGCCGCCCCCGAGCCTTGCCAGGGCCTTGACCGGGTTCTTCGATCCCGAATTGCTGGGCCGCTTCTCACTGATCGTGGGGTTCAACCCCATCGACGCGGACACCTATCGCCTGATCATGGCAACGGCCTACGCCCGGCAGCGTGAGCACATCATGGCGGTTAAGCCCCGGCTGGCGTCGTGCCTTCCCACGGAGATCCCCGACGACGAGCTGCGTGCCCTCGCCGATCGCACCTACGTGGACTCCCAGGGCGCTCGCCCAGCCGGGAAAGCCGTACGCACCTGGATCGAGAATCGCCTGCTTGCCCAGCGGGCCGGTGTCACCGTCGCCGCAGCGATGCCGCCGCCCGAGGAGACAGAATGACCGTTACCGACGCGCAGCAGCGCGCCTGGGGTACCGGTGTCGTCGCCGACGGTGCCCGGACGACACTCGCAGCCAAGGCCCGCGACGTCGACGAGCTCCGCGAGCTCGGCCTCATGCTCGGCCTGTTCACCACCGACCAGCATGGCGCCATCAGCCCGGCGAACCCACTGGACGAGGACGTCCGGCTGTCCCGCCTTGCCCGCACCCCAAGGGCGACCCGGTAGCCAGGAGCTGCCATGTCGTCGGCGGCACCGGGTACCCGCTGAGCACAGCACGCACCACGGTCCCGGCTTTCAGGGGCCTGACGGCCCCTGACGGGCGAGTGGAGAGAAGCGCGGGCAGGGCTCGTCGTCAGACGCGAGCCCTGCCCGCGCTCATGTGCTCGATCGCACTCATCGCCTGGTTCGCAGTCACCGGATCTCATAGCACGGAACAGGCACGCGCTGCGCTTTCAGACCTCTCACCGCGGCTCTCGGCCCGCTCGACGAAAGACGACATCATGCCCATCTTGCTCGATGACCTCGACCTCTCGGCGTCCACCGTGGCCGTGAAATCCGTTGACGCGAAGTTCTTCTCCGCCAAGCTGACGGGGTCCGGCCACAAGACTGGCCTGCTCAACGAAAGCCTCCGGCCGATCAACACCGCCACCAACACCGCCTACGCCGTCGCACAGGATATCGAGACGAAACAGAGCTCGACACAGCATGACATCACCACGACCGCCGTCCCGCTGGCACCGATGATCCGACGGGCCCTGCTGGCCGGCGGTGCCTTCACGGTGGGAACACCGCCCGTAGACGACCGATTCGCTGTCGACACGCCGTCGCACCAGCCCCACGACTGGCATATCTGTTTCGACATGACCCCGCAGGGCCTGACCCTCTACGAAGACAAGTCAGGGGACAGGACGAAGCGTGAGCTGGTCATCCTCTACCGGATGGAGCTGTACTTCATCAAGAAGGGCGTGGTCGAACCCGCACGTGCGTCGATCGAGCAGTTCAGGGCCGCCTACCGCCGACCCGACACCGCGGTGTACCTGTCGTGGGACACCAGCCCGATCGAGAACGCGCGTGCCTTCATCGATCGTGAGCTCGGCAGGTGGAACCTCTCCTGTGCGAACCCGGACGAGCTCGATGCCTGGCTGCAGGACTACCCGATTCACGAGCGGATCGTGCGACTGGCACAGATCTGGGACTCGGAGGCGATCGGTGATGAGGTGTGCCAGTACATCAGCGAAATGCCTGCGCAGCCGACCGACGAGCAGCTGAACATGCTCGCGCTCCAGCTGCGGTATCTCGAGAACTACAACGTCCCGCTGGAGGCCTACCGGCAGATCCATCGGACACTCGAGAGCACCTTCTCCGGCACGAAGGCGACGACGCTGTCCAAGCAGAACCTCAGTCTGCTGATGAACCACACGCTCGACCAGTTAGACCGGATGAAGCACCAGTTGGTCGTCCCGGCACAGCCAGCCACGCCACCGGCGCTGCTGCCGCATCTGTCCACACAGCAATTGAACGCGCTCACCACGCACGAACCGCTCGTGATGACCCAGGCTGGCGCGGGTACGGGAAAGTCGACAGTCATCCTCGAGCGCATCAAGTACCTCGAGGCGTGCGGTGTGCCCGCCAGCGACATCACTGTCCTGTCGTTCACCAACGCCGCGGCGGACAACATCACGGCGAAGAACCCTGACGTCGGATCGATGACGATCGCTCGGATGCTGATTGACATCTATACGCTGAACCATCCGACCCACAACATCTCCGCAATCGATACCATCATCAACTCCATCGACATCTTCTACCCCCACGATCAGTTCGCCGCGGACTTCAGGGCGAGGCTACTGTGGGTGGACCAGAACAAGACCGGGGCGTTCACTGCCCTGAACACCTTCGTCGAGAATCACTTCGACAAGGTGATCGCGCTCCTCGACCGCATCCAGCAGACATCGCTGGAACTGCAGATCATCATCTGCTATCAGAAGATCGATGTGATGTCCGAGCCTGGCCACGTGCGATCGAGATACCTCATCATCGACGAGGTGCAAGACAACTCGGTGTTCGAATTCATCTATGTGCTGAAATACGTCACCAAACACGCACAGAGCCTGTTCATCGTCGGTGACGCGTCCCAGACGCTGTACGAGTTCCGTTCGGCTAACCCGAGAGCCTTGAACACGCTCGAAGGATCCGGGGTCTTCGCGACGTTCAAGCTCACGACGAACTATCGCAGCAATCAGGAAATCCTGGATTTCGCGAACGTCGTCCTCGGCGGGCTGGAGACCAACCAGTTCGCGAACATTCAGTTGCGGGCGAACTCACTTCAGGTTCCGACCGCCAGCTCCTTCCAGGAGAAGGTCACCTTGGCCTACTACGAGGTTTCCAAGCTTCAGACGTTCATCACTCAGGACCTGCAGCCGATCATGCGCAACACAGTGTTCCCCGACTACGTGGACGCCTGCCTCGATCGGGGTGAGCAGGTCGCATTCCTGGCCTACTCACGGAAAGAGGTGGCCCTGATCCAGGCGGAGCTGGAGAAGAGGTATCCGGCCAGGCGTATCGCGTCCCTCGTCAGCGACAGGGTGTACGCCACGGATATCTTCTCCAAATACATCAGCTGCTACTGGAATGACGTCCTGCAGGTTCAGCCTGGCCATGCCTCGTTCGTGGTGACCCAGGGAATCGCGGACAACATGGTCAAGCTGGCGAAGAACGCCAGCAAACCCAGTGTCGCGAAGGCGATCCTCGATGCGACATCCGATTGGTGGGTGGAAAACAGCGCCGTTATCAGCGGCTGGGTCGACCTGTGCGACCGGGGCACCCTGCCCCACGCGGTGTTCTTCGACAGGCTCCGCGAGAATCTGTTGAGTTTCGAGATCCGGCGCAACCAGCAGAAGCTCAACGTGAACAAGAGGAAGAATCAGGAGCGCAAGCGGAAGAACATCGAGGCCAAGGCCGATCTCGTCGTCTCGACGATCCATGGAGCGAAGGGCCTCGAGTTCGACAACGTCGTTGTTCTCTACAAAGAGGACACGACGATGAGTCAGGACACCAGGCGCATGTTCTACGTCGCGTTCACGCGGGCGATGCACAGCCAGTATGTGCTGTCGTACGGAACCGTGAAGAACCCTCCGATCGAGAGCAGCCACGAACGGATCGTCGCTGCCCTGATGGAGCGCGACAAGAAGAACGCCCTGCGAGCTCAAGGCATCGCCCCGGATGACCGGGACGACGAGGACGTGAGCACCGGACCGGGTGCCACGAGTGATTCCGAGCAGTTCGCGCAGGTTGTCTGACCTGCGCGAACTGGACCGCCGGTGCGGGATACGTCTCCGTCATGGTGATACATCCGCACCGGCGGTCCTTCACTGACGGTGATGCCGTCACGTTGCCGGTGGGCGGCATGTACCACGCAAGTCCCGTCACCACCGAACAGGAAGTGGTCGGGCCTGCCCAGCCTCGTGGGGGCCGGCCCTGTCGTGGCATCCGTGCCGACGGGCCCACCACGTACATGTCCCCGCGTCGCCTGTCAGCCAGGTCGTCCAGCCATGGAGGTACCACGATGAGTGGACCCAGCAAGGTCACCACACTGCTGGTCAATGAGCGCGATGCCTTCAGCGGCACCGCCCAGCTGATACCGGCCATCGACGCGACGGACGGCCATACCGTACTGATTGTCAGCATCGACGCGCAGGCGGCCGAGTTCTTCGGTATTCCTCAGCCCGTCACCACGATCGGCGGGATCGTCCGGATGAGCGGCAGATGGGCACCCACCGCTTACCGCGACCGCGCACATCTGCTGGAGGACGCGGGACTCGTCTACTTCCTGCCGAACGTGCCCAGCCGAGTCCGAGCCGTACGCGCGCTGTTGCGCTGGTGGCATGTGGTAGCGCGTCGTACCCGCGAGGGCGACGACCCGCGGCACCTCGATCCCTATCGAGAATCGCCCACGTTCCGCCGGTGGCTGCTGGCATAGCCCCGTTCTGTGCGACTCCGGCTGGACACCTCAAGAGCCATCCATAAGGAGCACCGCCATGCCGGTACCCGAACACAATCGCGGCCCGCGAGGTTTCTACGGTCCCACCGACAGCGTCGACCCCAAGCGGCTCATCCCTGGCGTCACTGTCCGCCGGTACACCGAGACGATCCCCGGTGGCAGGCTGGATGTGATCGCACCGTGCTGTGGCCGGATGGCCAGGCTGGACGGCGACTGGATGCACGACGCCCACCTGGTGCTGTGCGCCGCCTGTGCACGCACCTATGACGTACAAATCCTCGACGAGAATGACGGTGGCTTCGGCGCCGAATTCGTCGTCCGCGACGAACGACCGGTGCTCGTCCGTCGGCGCACCGTAGTCAGCTGGCTCGCTGGCCAGCACCCCGCGGGCTGAAACCTGGCCATAGCAGAGTTACAGAGCCCAGAGCCAGCCCTTCCAGCGCGGCCGACGTCCGTGATCAACGGCCGCCAGCGCGCCAGGTGAGCGTCGCATAGCAACCGGCTCGCCAGCGACCACGCCCCAGCGACGGACGACGTGTGGATGCCGTGCCCGCCAAGGGATCCAGACGAGCAGTCGCGCCAACGCCGCCTACCTGCGATAGCAAGGAGCCAAACGATGACGGACCCCGTCGCTCCACCGATCCCGGAGTCACTGTCGCACTGCCCGACTGTAGGCGGACTGGTCGTCCCGTATATCACGCCCCGGACAGAGGACGGTCGGTTTCTGTTTGGCAGAATCGATCGCGAACGCATGCAACGCGCCGTGGCGAAACGATCGTGCGGCGTGTGCGGTAATCCGCTGCAAACTCCAGCTGTCCTCATGATGCGGTTGTCGGACTTGCCTCATCAATGCACCGTCGAGCCCGCGCTGCATCCTTGGTGTGCCAAGTACACCGGCGAGGCGTGCCCCATGATCCGTGGCCGACTGGACCGCTACCGGACGTCGTCGCCACGGCTGGACCCCAACATGCTGGAGGCCGCAGACACCGAACTCCGGCGGGGCAAAGCGGCAGAACCGTGGTTCGCCGTATGGATCAATGCCTACGACGTCATCTCCTATCACGGAACCCTTGCCGCCTCGTACGCCAAGTCCGGCGCCCGCCGCATTAGACCGGTGACATGGCGGCTGCCGGCGATTATCTGAACCATCCGCCGCGGGATCTGTCACGGCTCCGAGCCGCTGGCAATTCTCCCTCATGGCGGCGCTGCCTCTCCCAGGTGCCGCACACCCCCGTCCCAGCGTTGCGGCACGTCGTCGACCTCGCGAGGAAGTAAAGATCGTGTCAACCTCCCACAACCCCCTGGACGATCACTCGGCGCTGGAGGCGGCACTCCCTCTCGGCGTCCTGGTGGCTCTCGGCGACATCGAGCACCTGACAGAAGCTCAACGCCAGCACCAAGCGTCACAGGCCGCGTCGGTGATCGCGGCCCATGCCGACGACCTGATGTTCCACGGCAAGCACACGCAGCAGGCGTTCGTGGCGGTCAGCCGGGCGCTGGCGATCCTGGCATTCCAACCGGGAGGCATCACGTTCGCGGGATTGCACTGGTGCATCGGCTCCGGCCATCGCGGGACCCGTGAACAGGCGCCTTGCGCTGCGGAACTCGCTCGCCTGAGTCATCAACCCACGTCCGGAGCAACCCCTGCACGTCGAGGGGAGGACGCAGATCATGACGGTCGGGCCAGCGAACACTGAGTCCGCCGACGACGCATCCGGCCGTGCAGTGACTTTCGACCTGATAATCTGCCACGACGACCAGATTCTCTTCCACGACCACTACGAGTGCCGCGAGGCGCGGCTGAGCGTCTGCCTCGGAATACTCACCGGCACCCACCTCGTCTCCGGCATACTCGGCCCATCCGGCGAGGCCGCAATCCGGTGCATGCATGACGCAAGGTTGACCCGGGCCGACTCGTCACCTGATGCGATCGTCTGCGACATTGCCGATGTGTGCCGGCAGTCGGACGTCCGGATCTACACCCGAACGAAGACCAGAACACCCACGGCGCCCACGAGGCTCTACTCGGTCGTCACCGAGTACCGCCCGAATCACGTGACGGCAGAACACTTCACCAGCAGGACAGCCCGGCACGAGAGCTTGCTCGAACGCGTTAGCCACCTTCACGCGGGCGCTGGTGCCCCCACGGAGTCCGCGCTCCCCGAGGAGGAATGTCTCGCGGTGCTACTGGAAGCGTTGCTGGCGCCCGCCAGGATCAGCCTCACCGAGTCTGTTCTCGATGCGACCGACGGCGTCTACAAGCCCATTCTCGGCTCACATGATGTCGACCAGCAGGATCGCTGAGCACAAGCCGGGCTCCATTCTGCCGTCCGGCCCAGCCGCCCCTTGCCCGGGCTGCACGCAGCGCACCGGACGCGACCACTTCCGAATCTGTACGGAGGTCCGGCGTTGAGCACGCATCCTGAGCCACTCCTGCTTCCCAGCCATGCCACTGATTCCGACGTCCGAGAACTGATCGCGGAACGGTTCGGCACCGGTGCCACGATCATCGGCGTCACGGCGCCGTTCCAGCATCACGCTGGCATCCATCAAGGTGGACTCAGCGTTCCCGGCATGACCAACTGCGGAACAGCCAGCCAAGGCAGACTCCATTTGATCACCCAGGTTCTCGCTGCGACCGATTCGCCAGACGCTGAGCGGGTGGTGCGGCTGCTGCGAGGAGCCGGTATCGCTCCCTGCCGGATGTGCCGTCGCTGCTGGCCGAACGCAGCACTGCCGGAGCACGACCGAGTCCGCTGCTTCAGTGTCGCCGCCCGCCGGATCGCAGAGAACCGCCAGTAGCCCATGCGCAGCGCATGACTCATAGGAAGTCGGTGAAACGCACGACGAGGAACTCGGCCCGGCCACATTCGCTGACACCACAAACGAGGAAAGGAACCCGACTCGATGAGAATCAGGCAAGGACGTACCCGGACGACGGTCACGTCGTTGCGGCACACCGTGGCGGTGTGGGACGGCGCAACCTACGAGGTGTGGGCCGGGGATTCGTCGGCGTCGCAGACCCTGATCGGGCACATCGCTTACCGGAGCCCGAGGGCGAAGAACCCGCCTCAGTCCTGGAAGGAGCACTGGCACGCCACCGAGGACACCCGTCTCCCGGCCAAACACCGGAAATGGTGGTCAGGGTTCGACACGACAGAGGAGGCCACGGTATTCCTGCTGGGGTTGTCGAACAGCCGAGGCAACACTTGCACAGTCCCGGGCGGCGCGGATTGCCCACTCGCGCCAGCGCAACCGCGCGATCGGTCCACAAGATTACGCGCGTCGTGAGCCGTGTCGTCTCGTCGATCACCACTTGCTCAAGCTCGGCATCTCACTGACGTAGTCGCGCCACTACCTGGAGTTTCCATGAACCATCCTTCCGATCACAGCCGGGCCCGGGATGCGCTCTCACGCGCCGAGGACCTCATCGGCTCCCTACCTCGGCGTCTTCCCGACTCGGATGTTCTCGCACCGGTCGCGGTCGCCAATGCCGCCATAGGCATCGGCTACGCCCTTCTCGCTGATCTCGAGACGGTTCGCGACCACGCCGGATGTGGGAGACCGCCCGGCCGTGCTGTGGACGTACCGGCGGCGGCCACCACGGACGACGGAGCCCAGCTGGGGTGCACAGCCAACTATCTGGCGGGCTACCTCGGCCACCACATCAACAGCCTGGCAACAGACGCCGCTCACGATCTCCACGCCCGCGGTCTCCTCGCGTCACCTACCGGAGCCGCCCTGGGACGAGTGTTCTTCCCTGGCGACACCGTCCCTCGTGATATCGCGCTGCTCAGGTATACCCGTCCGATGAGCGGACACCCGACCATGGTCCTCACCGAGTCTCTTGGTGTCTCGTGGACCATCCCGGACGCAGCCCATAATGTCTACGTCGAGATCCGCGGCCTTCCTTCCTCCGACGAATGGCACGCGACAGTCCAGAGCGCACGCAGCGAACGGGACCTTCGGTGTCATCTCGCTTCGGAACACAAGAACGCCGCAGCGTTCGACATCCCCGCGTCCGAGCTTGAGGACATCCATCGCCACGACCACACCGCGGCCGGCGGCATCCGCGACCATGACGTCGCCGATCGCAGCTACGATCTGGCCACTGTGCGCGCTGTCATCGCAGAAGCACGTGACGACTGAGTCGGTCAGCCACAGGCGCTGACATGGCGATGCCACCAATCTCGCGGCGGCACATAACCGGCTTCAACGGCATTTGTACCGCTCAAGCCTTTCTATCCTTGAACCGCCCCGCGCTCGGACTGTGTCCCGCACGATCCCGGTGCTGCATACCGTGCTGTGCGCGCTTGACGCGTGTGGCGTTCTGGGGCCTTGTCGCGGTAGGAACTGGGGACGACCCCAACTACGTGTCCGACGCCGGGTACTGACGAGCACCTGCCGGGCGGTGACAACGCCCACCATCGCCGCCCGGCACGGGCGCAACAGCACTCCCAGACCGATGCCCTGACCGTCCTCGCCGTCCAGGAATTGCGGGACCGATCGCGGCGAGCAACCATGTGTTCGACGTTTCTGCAAAATACGATTGACCCGCGCAGGCTTATGGGCGATGATGAATGCACATCAGCGAACGAAGGAGCAGTCATGACGACCATGCGGGAGCGAGGGGCGCGACGCCAGTATCTGGCCGCCGCGTTCGCTGTCGTGTGCTCGTCGAACGACGACCACCAGAAGCCTTTCTGCTGGCAGGAAGAGAGCCTTCTGGGCGGCGCGGGCTCCCCACCATGACGTAGGTCTCGTCATGTCGAGGGAGCCGCCCATCGGGAAACCGATCCGGGCGGCTTTCTCTATGTTGCGCACCCTGAAAACAATTAATTCCTATCGGCGAGCTAGCGGTAGCGCGGCGGTCTCCAAAACCGTTTGCCGGGGGTTCGACTCCATCCGCCGGTGCTTTATGTCGCCTATTTCGCGATGGGTCTGGCGCGGTTCTTTGACATCTACACAGCGGAGCAAGACATTTCCCAGGCTCGTCCCCGTCGCCGCACCGGCGGCCTGGGCGAGCACCGGGTCCGGCCGCCACCGTGCGGCCGGACCCACCGGTGAAGATGGGGCTGTCGGAGCCCCACCCGGCTGTAAACCGGGCGTCCTCGTGGCACAGGGGGTTCGACTCCCTCCTTCACCACCTCAAGCCCCCGTAGCTCAGCGGACAGAGCAGCGGCCTCCTAAGCCGACGGTCGCAGGTTCGAGTCCTGCTGGGGGCACCAGGGTCGACGGCCGCGGCCGACTCGGCGCGATCGCGCGGCCGTGGTGAACCCGGCGGACACGTCGGTCTTCCAAACCGAAGCAGCGGGTTCGATGCCCGCCGGCCGCTCGCAACACACCCGCAGCTGCGGAATGCCGGTCAAGGCCGATGGGACTGCTGGCTAGGTCACCGCCCTTTCGAGGCGGGGACCGGGATCGATACCCGGATCGGCTACGCACCAACGACATGCCCCTGTAGCTCAGCTGGACAGAGCGTCGCGCTACGAACGCGGAGGTGCCAGGTTCGAGTCCTGGTAGGGGTGCTGGCCGGCGCGCGACGCGCCGGCGTGCCGGTGCTCACGTGGCCCAGCGGCGAGGGCGCCGCACTGTCGATGCGGCGATCGCGGGTTCGAGTCCCGTCGTGAGCGCTCAAGAACGGCGCGGCCGCGCCGATCGCACCGGATGCGAGGGGCACTGGCGACCCCACCTGATTTGGGATCAGGAGACACTGGGTTCGACTCCCAGGTATCCGACGACGGCCAGTTCTCGAGCGGCACGCGCCGCTCGACGTCCGGCCTTCCCCAGGGCTCGCAGCTGCGATCCCGAAGGGCGCGTTGGTCCAGTTGGCACGGATCCCCGGTTCTCGCCCGGGAGACACGGGTTCGAGTCCCGTACGCGCTACGCGAGGGGTCCCGGCTCGCCTCCACCCCGAGGGTGGCCCCCTCGGGGTGGAGGGCTTCGCCTTCGGGCGCGGTGCTCCAGCCCCAACGACACGTTCCCGCACGGCTCTTTAGCTCAGCAGGCAGAGCACCGGAGTGAAGCCCCGGAGGTTCAGGGTTCGAGTCCCTGGGGAGCCACCACGCATGACCTCGACGGCTTCCGCGCGGCGCGAGCGCCGTCGCGCGGCTCTAGCCCAACCGGCAGAGGCAGCTGGCCGAGGTCCAGTCCAGTCGGGGTTCGAGTCCCCGGAGCCGCACGCGAGCCGACTTGCCGCACAAGCTCACCTGGCCGAGCACCCGTCTCGTAAACGGGAGGCACTGGGTTCGATTCCCAGGTGCGGCTCCACCGCCTCGCCCGGCTCGTCTGGGACGACGGCGACGCCCCTGTAGCCCAACTGGAAGAGGCACCGCGTTCAGGCCGCGGCCAGTCCAGGTTCAAATCCTGGTGGGGGCACGCACATTCCCGGTTGGTGTAGCTGGCAGCACGCCGGACTTTGGATCCGTGAGCCCAGGTTCGAGCCCTGGACCGGGAGCCGGCCGCACCCCGATGCCCGTTGGTCCAGCTGGCACGACACCGCGCTCTGATCGCGGAGATCCGAGGTTCGAATCCTCGACGGGCAGCAACGCCCCCGTGGCGAAACGGCTGACGCACGCGGCTCAAACCCGCGCGCCCGCGGTGGCGGGCATGCAGGTTCGACTCCTGCCGGGGGCACGCACCTTGGAGGGCTGGCCGAGCCCGGAAAGGCAGCCGTCTCGAAAACGGTGGTCGGCGTGACGAGCGCCGCGCAGGTTCAAATCCTGCATCCTCCGCCACACCGCCCATGAAGATGGCGGTGACCTGGGTCGCTAGCTCAACCGCGCAGCGCAGCCGGCTTTTACCCGGCGGGTTCGGGGTTCGAATCCCTGGCGGCCCACTTCGCCCCTGTGGCCCAACGGATACGGCGCCGCCTTCCGACGGCGGAGAGTGCAGGTTCGACTCCTGCTGGGGGAACCACGTTTATTCCCTCGAGGCGCAACAGGCTGCGCACCCGACTGTTAATCGGGCGACACCAGGTTCGAGTCCTGGCGGGGGAGCTGCGTCGCGCCCAGCGTCCCCGTGTGGAGCCAGGGACGACGCGCGATCGGGGGACGCGCCGGAGCGCAGACGATCCTTGCACGATCGTCGTGGTGGGTTCGACACCCACGTCTTCCACCAGTAGCAAGACCCCGCGACGTTCGGCGCGGGGGCGACGTCCTGTAGCTCAGCGGAAGAGCAGCCCGTTCACACCGGGCCGGTCCCGGGTTCGACTCCTGGTGGGACGACTGTGGCCGACGCCGAAGGAGACGAGGCCCCGGGTTGTGACCCCGGGCGAAGCCGGTGCGAGTCCGGCCGGCCACCCCACTTCCCCGCGGGAAGCACCTGGCGGCAGCGCGCGCGGTTCCGCAACTAGCGGGGCCCCATAAGCCCCGCCCAGGTGAATCGACACCACGGCGCGCGGCCCCAGGCCCGGAGTTCACGCCGGAGCTGTCCGACCCACTTCACGACGGTCGTGGCGCGGCCTGCAAAGCCGTGGTTGATCACCGGGTTCGACTCCCGGGTGGGTCTCCGCCGATGTCCTGCTCCGCTGTGGGAGATCCCGACGTTCCACCGGTCGACGGCGGCCGCGCGCAGCCTCGCTGACCGCCCGCCCCGCCCCGCAACCCCGATTCGCGGAACAGGTTGCGCGCACCCAGCGGCGCCGGCCAGCGCGGGCACGCGCATCCGCCCGAACCGGGCGGCACCGACATCCGGGCTCCGCCACCGCGCGGGCCCGATCACCTGACGAGCGAAGGACGTGAGTATGCACGCGAGGATGATCATCACCAGGACGCTGCGCGTCCCGCGCAGCCCCGCGGCCGCCGGCGACGGCGCAGCCGTGGCCCGGCAGATGGACGCGGTCCTGGCCGGAGCCGGGTTCAAGGCCACCGGTGACCTGCTGGAGCACGTCTCCGGGCTGGAGCCGGGGGCGGCGATGGACCTGGCCGTCGACGTCGTCGCGGCGGTCCGCGAGCTGGTCGGCGACCACGTCGCCCACAACGCCTACTTCCGCGACTTCCCGCACGGCGTGCCCGACACCGTCGAATTCTGGGTGCGCTGCCTGCGCGACGCCCTCGTCGCACCGCACGCCCGCGGCACCCGTGCGGCGCCGACCGACGCCGAGCTGCTGGCCGCACTCGACCAGCGCCTGGTGGGGCTGCTGAACCTGCCCCGCTACGGCCGCTACCAGCACACCTACGCCGAGCTGCTCGCCGCGCACGACGAGCTGATCCCCTCGGTCAAGGACCGCATCACGCTCGTGCGGCTCGGCGGCACTCTCGCCGAGGAGACGACCGCCCTGTACCGGGCGCTGGCCGAGTCGACCACTCCGCTGGGCGAGGCCGACCTGCAGCTGCTCGCCGACCTCGCCGAGATCTGCGGTGAGGTCGAGCTGGACGGCGTGCCGGTGCGGGAGAACCGTGCCGTGCTCAACGCCGCCCGCCTCGCCGCGGGCCGCCCGCTGCTGGCGGTGGACACGGTGCTTGACGTGCTGCGCGCCGCGTGCCAGGCCAGCGGCGGCGACGTCACGCTGGCCGAGCCGACCAAGTTCCGCAGCTTTACCCGCCGCGAGCGCCGCGCGCTGATGGCGGCGCTGGACCGCGTCGTGGCCGACGGCGAGGGCAAGCTCGGCGACGTCGCCCGGTTTGCGAACCGGTTCAAGCGCCTCGGCGAGGGCCTGCACCCGCACGAGTTCGACCAGTTCCCGCACGCGGCCGAGGCGTTCGAGGTCGCCCGCGGCCGTGCGGTCACGTCGCTAGCCGGGCGGGCGGAGCTGGCGTTCGCGCGCGGCGATCACGCCGGCGCCGCCGACATCCTCACCGCCGCGCCGGGAATGCTGATGCGATCGCTGGACAGGCTGCTGCGCCACGCCGACGCGCCCGCGCGCGACGCGGTGTTCGAGGCGATGATGCAGGTTCTCGGGAAGGTGTCCGGGCGCGTGCTCTGCTCGGTGCGCGAGCACCTGGCCAACCGCGCCGCGCCGGACGTCGCGCGGGTGTTCACCACCCGCTCCCGCAGGGCATGGGTCACCGCCGACACCCGGCCTCCGCTGCCGGGTGAGGTCATCGCGCACGCCTGTGGGCTGATCGACGCCGAGCTGACCGCCCGGCTCCCGCGGCGGGAGCGCCTGGTGGTCGACCCGGCCGTACTGTCGGTGGCGCTGCCGCTGTCGGGCAAGGCAAGCGAGGACGGGTTCGCCGTGCTGCCCCGCGGCTCGCACAGCCGGATCGAGGGCGAGATCCTGCGGTTCTTCACCCATTGGTGCCAGGCCAGCCAGCACACCGACTTCGACCTGTCCGCGCTGCTGCTGGACGCCGAGTTCCGCTACGCCGGGCACGTGTCGTGGACGAACTACCACGACGGCGGCGCGGTGTACTCGGGCGACCTGACCGAGGCACCGGCACCAGACGGTGCGACCGAGTTCATCGACCTCCCGCTGGGCTCGGTGGCCGCCGCCTACGTGGTTCCGCAGGTCAACATCTACTCCGGCGAAGCCTTCGACGAAGTCGCCGAATCGATGTTCGGATGGATGACCCGCGAGCGCGATCACGCCGGGGCGCCGTTCGAAGCCCGAACCGTGCGGACACGATCGGAGATGCGAGGCACCGGACGAGTGGCCCTGCCGGCGGTGTTCGCTCGCGAAGCGGACGGTGGCTGGACGGCGACGTGGCTTCACCTGTACCTGGCAAGGAACCCGACCTTCAACCAGGTCGAGGGAAACCGGGTCAGCGCGGCCATACTCGCCCGCGGGGTGCTTCAGCGCGATTACCTCACCGTCGGCTACTTGGTCGATCTGATGCGTTCCGCGGGTACCGAGGTGACGATCTGGGATCTCGGCGCCGAGCTGAACGGGCCAGTGACCTTCCTCGGTAGCCAGGCTCCAGAGAACCTGCCGGAGGGCACGGAGGTGATCACGCTCGATCGGCTAAACCAGTTGATCCCGGCCTGAGTAATCCGATATCCTGATCATGCGAGGCAATGAGGGGACTTCCTTCTACTCCCACTGTAAATGGTCTCTAGTGCCCTCCCTCTCCTCGCAACTGACCACAACGATGGCCTGCCGGGATCCCGGCAGGCCATCGTCATCTCCACAGTTGAGCAAACAGGTCATTTTGAAGTGCCCACACATTGGCCGCAACGCAATAGATGAGAGGACGGGTCGATGACTCTGCAGTACGTCACGGGTGACGCGACCCAGCCTGTAACCACCGGAGCCCGGGTGATTGCGCATGTTTGCAACGATCGCGGTGGGTGGGGCAAAGGATTCGTTGTCGCACTGTCGCGCCGCTGGCCAGAGCTCGAAAACGCCTACCGCGCTTGGGCACGGCGTTCCGACTTCTGCCTGGGCGCAGTCGACCTTGTCCGTGTCGAATCCGAAACCTGGATCGCTAACATGGTGGCTCAGCACGGCTACCGCAGTGCCAGCAACCCCGTCCCGTTACGGTACGACGCACTGGAAAAGGCTCTGTCCACTGTCGCCAAACACGCGGGCGAGCTCGGCGCCTCCGTGCACTTGCCCCGCATCGGGTGTGGTCTCGCTGGTGGAACGTGGGAGCACATCGCTCCACTGATCGAACGAACTCTCACTATTCGAGGGATCTCAACCACAGTTTACGACCTTCCGTAGAGCGGACTTCGCAAACGCAGCACAACCATCGGTTTCGGTCGATGCCTAACTCTGCGCCTCGCCGGTCAAAGCCACGCGGTTCGCGCGCCGGTTGAAAACCGCCGTCAGCATTCTAGAATCTGCGCGTATCGGCAACTATGCGCGCTTCGACATTGCAATACCACGGCGGGTATCGGATGAACGTTAACTCCCTATCGATGCTCCTTATCTCAGGGTTTGCTGTTTCCTGGCTAGTGCTGCTCGGGATCCTTGTATGCCATAAGCGACGCCGTCTCGACCCACATCGCTTCTTTTCTTGGACAGATAAGCGCGTGATGATCACGCGCGCTGGAGGACGCTGCGAGCATAAG
This sequence comes from Amycolatopsis sp. NPDC043885, assembly GCF_056435685.1. Taxonomy (NCBI): domain Bacteria; kingdom Bacillati; phylum Actinomycetota; class Actinomycetes; order Pseudonocardiales; family Pseudonocardiaceae; genus Amycolatopsis; species Amycolatopsis sp. NPDC043885. The sequence continues at coordinate 202,071 of NZ_JBWKEA010000005.1, read as the reverse complement.
CCGCTGCTCTGGCCTCGGTGCCCGGAGAAGGGAACCGAGGCCGACCACATCGTTCCGTGGAGTCGTGGCGGTCCAACCGCTTTGTGGAACGGTCAGTTGCTGTGTCGTTACCACAACCGTCGTAAGTCCAACGTCGTTCCCGGACCGCTCTACCGCTGGCGGCTCCAGCGCCGGCGGAGAAGATACTGACCGACGATCGCTGAGGCAGAATGATACTCATCACGGCGTTGCGCGGCGCCGGGTGGGCTGACTCGAGCTGCTGTGCCTGTGACCAACGACTGTTCTAGCGGACCACGCTATCGCCGGAGCGGCCGTACGTCGCCCGTTGACACAACTGCACTGCGCTGGCCCAGGCCGTGGAATGACAGCAGGGCAGGCATCCTGGCGGACGAGCGGAGTGATCCGGACCATCCCCAGGGCAAAGGCGCATTTTCCTTTCTCGAAACATCAGGGCAGACGACGCCTTAGCTCTGCCGTCGAGCTTTGCCTTGATGCCGATCCATTGATGTTCCTGGCATTCACCGCTGATCTTGCGGATGCCGCCTCGGTCTTCATCACCCCACCTCCTCGACAAAGCACTACACGAAGGACACCCATGGGCGCCGACATGTACCTCGCCGCAATCGCCGTTTCGGTCCAGCGCACCGAGCCTCCGGACTTCCATAAGGGACGATTGCTGATCGGATCGATCGACGACGTCACACAGTTCACATTTGACAACACCGACGACGTCGAGAGCAGAATCAGAAATCTGCTGCCTGATCTCGACCCGGCCAGCGACGTACTGGACCCGAACGGGCAGCCATTACTTGAACTTGCTCGACGTGCCTGCCTCTCCATCATCGACGGCCTCGAAGAAGCTTTGGCCTCACGCGAAACTGCCTCGACCGTGGTCGCCGGCTACCGCCTCTACGTGTCCGGAGGACTGTCTTCCGGTGACTCCCCGACAGATGCGGCCGAAAAAATCTGGAACACTAGTCAGTTGCCGATTCCTGTGCTCCAGGAAATGGGATTCGTTCCGGACTGCAGTGAGCCTTCCTTGCGGAATTCCGGAAGTCAGGACTGTATAACGGATACCGACATCGTCGACGCCCTGGCCCTCGGCCTCGGAACCCGCACAGAATGGTCGGGCGATGACTACGAGTGGATTGTGAACATCCTCAGCAAGGTTCGTCCTAAGCCCGGCTATGACCCACCGCTCGAGTACCTCGACGGCTATTCGCGACAGTATGGGTTCGATCCGAGGACGAGTGAATTCCTCGCGCAGAACCTCGGTGAAGAAGTGACAGAAATGACGACCGAGAGCGGCACTGAACTGTCATGAGCGGACATGTAGCCGCCATGAGGTCGATCATCGAAGCGAACACGGCCGGCGGTGAACGCCGGACTACGCAGGTGTTCCAGGACTTCTGTGCCTTGGCCGCCTTCGAGATCAGAGCCGCGGTCGATCGTGCCAATGCCGATCGATGCCGGGACCACTACCTGACGATCGCCGACGGCTACACGGCCGCTGAGATCGAGCACTTCGGACAGGCTCTGGCGCACCTTGTGCAGGAGCTTGACAGAAAGCTCAGCGATGTGCTTGGGGAGCTATACATGACACTTGAGCTAGGTAATCAACGTGTCGGGCAGTACTTCACCCCCTATGACGCGAGCCTTCTCAGTGCGTCAGTGATCGTCGCAGACATGACTCGCAGGCTCGACGAGCTGGACTTCGTGACGGTGTACGAGCCTACCTGCGGAGCCGGGGGAATGATTATCGCCGCAGCCGACCTTCTCGGCCGATCTGACGTGAACTACCAGAAGGCAATTCACGTCACAGCACGCGACCTGGAACTCACTGCCGTGCACATGACCTATATCCAGCTGACCCTGCTGCACATACCCGCGTTGGTCATCCACGGCGACACCCTCACACTCGACCAGTGCGACGTATGGCCAACGCCGGCTCACGTGCTTGACGGCTGGAACAGGCGGCTCTGTAGCCGAGGGTAAGTGGCCGGACCTTGTGGTGAGTCGATATAGGAAATCCGTGAGAAGGAGTGGCGACCAGGATGATGAAGCCGACCAACCCCCATGTCGAGGTCTATGCCAAGTTTCGGCGCCATACCGTCGACCATAGGCCACGTGTGCTTCGCGGCGACGGCGTCTCGGCACCTTCGGGTCTCGAAGCCTGGAGCACACGTCAGAGTCAGATGCACGCGAGTGGCTGCGGCAATCCGAGCAACGTGACATTTTCGGACCAGGCGCATGCTGGGACTGGCACCTGACGACCCGCGACGAGACTTTCGTATTCGCATGCTATTGCGTCGACCTGACGGCTAGGTTTTATCGCCAGCGTGAGGTTGGGCTGTAACGACCGCGACTTCACGACGAGAAAGTCTTGCACTGTGTAAGTGACAGCGCTGTTCCCTGGCCCCGGATGTCGTCAGTGGCATGCGGAATCCGGCGACAACGCGATTCGAAACCGGAATAGGGCAACCTCTCGCCGTATTGCGGCACGGCCGTGACGGCGGTGAGGGTGTGCCGTAGCAACAGGAAGAAGCCTCCCGTGCCTATCAGTTCCACGAGAACCATTGAACATCTCCGTATGTCCCGCAACGACATCGGAGCGATCCTTAATCCCGTGGGCCACGGTAACTGCCCCTGGTGCGGTAACGGAGGCCCGATGCTCGTCGGCGAGTACGGCGTTGCGTGGGGATGTGACCATGCACGCCGACTACCGCCCCTGCATGCCAGCGTGACGCTGACCTACCGGTGCAACCGGTGTTCGCCAGGGCCAACGCTACTGGTAGTGGCTTAGAGACAGATCGCCGGGTAGCGCGCGGCTGCCGCGCTGAGGCACGTATCCACGAAGCTCGTCCCGCACCTGGATGGACGGACCGTCAGCACCATGCCACTGTGGCGCTCTCGCCAGTGGAAGCCGCCTGGAAATCTGTCCGCGCTGGTGCCAGAACTGCGAGAACGATGCGTCAGAATCTACGCAGTCCTGGCAACGCGGCACCGGAATCGTCGTCAATGGCGCGCTTCGTCTCTGAACAGACCATGACAATCCAATCGATAGCGAATAGACTTGCGATATGACTCACAACGATAGGGTGCCGGGCGGCTCCCTTCCCAGGTTCACCGTCAATGTCGTTCCGACGAGCCGCATCTCCGGCGAGTATCTCGGCGCCTTGCTGCAGCGCTACCGGAGCGGTGAGATTAAGCCCTTGATCTTCGGGGATGACAATGTGCCCGAGGCAGCTGTCATCCCGTTCGAGGCGTTCGTGCGTCTCATGAGGAGCGACCACGCAACCTACGTCGGCAAGGAAGCCGAGTTCCAAGGCGAGGTCACACGCCGTGTTCAGGAATCTGATCTGGTTCGCGACACGGCCGCCTCGGCGAACGGTATGACACTGGAACAGCTTGCCGAGGGCCTCGACGAGCCTGCCCGGAGCATGATGTTGAGGCAGCTGGGTGATGAGTGACCGTCGGGATCTCGACTTCGAGGTGTCACCGGGCGTGCAGCAGGATCTGACCGTGCTCAACGATCGTGTACGACGGAATCCCCATGACGTGCGGGCCAGGAATCTCCTGCGGGCGACCATCAACACTCTGGTGGGCCTCAGAAACGGGGATCCGGGAACGAAGAGCCTCGAGTACCTCAGCAGCTACCCGGACCTGTCTGACTGTCGAACCTCCTACATCCACGCAGACCCGACCGCGAAGCCGTCACACCGCATCGTCTGGCGTGATGTCCCCCCAAGAGAACCCGATGGAGTCTTCCGCCGCGAGATAATCGCCGTGGGGGAGCGGGCGAACGGGCGCGTCTACCATCTCGCTGGGCAGCGTCTTGGCCGGCCTGTCGGATACACCCTTGCGGAGCTGTCGGCCCTGGACGAACCCGTAGCGGGCCGTTCACCGGCGCAGCGTGGATTGATGGCTGGCGGCGTGGAGCCTTCCGATGAACCCACGATCTGGCGCGCTGGGCCGTGAGCGAAGGTCGTCAAGTCCTTTCCAGCCGGATGTCGGATGCCCGCCGTGTAGCAAAGTTCTCACGCACGCGCGACCAGCTGACCGTCCTAGCGCGACAGAGCTGGAGCAGCTGGAGGCGATACTCGCCAGTGGTTGGTATTCGGCGACCTGCACCAGGATCATCGACAGTGACTCGCTACCTTCCCCTATACGCCGGTACTCCCAGTGATGCTCTCGCATCACTGGGAGTACCTTTTTTGCCGAGGTATGTGAGCTCGCCTCACAGACAGGACGTCGTTCGGCTACAGTTCCAGGTCCGCCTCAAGTGTTGCTCGTTGGTCCTTTGGCTCGTAGTCCACTGTCTCGATGATCGATTGGCTGCCTGGATCGCATCGTTTACGCACGACCTTGTTGTGTGCAGTGTCGAACTCCCGCTGTGCCGCTACACGGTGCGCGGCGTCGAGCCTGGCATGGACAGTCCTCTCGCCGAACTCCAGCGTCGATGCGACCGACGCCTTCATGGCTAGTTTGGCCGCGTTCACGCGAGGCCTGTTCTGCTCGCGCTGCTGTTCCCAGCGGTTGCGGTCCTCGGGCGTGACGTAGCCGAACATCCGGGCGAAACTCGATCCATAGGAAGAGTGCTGCGGATCGGCCAGCTGGTCGTTGGTCATTGTTCGCCATCTCTCGTTCTGTCGCCGGAAGTTTTACGTCGGCTGCTGTTGGTCGGTGTCGGGTCGTCTGTCCGACCATCCCCAGTCAAATCGGGCGCTCTGCTCTGCGGGTTGTTCGGGTCCCGCGTGGTAGACCCTGGGGCGTGTGCACATCCCGTGGATGAAGCCGGGTGGATCGTCGACCGCGGCCTGCAGTGTCGCCTGCCAGCGTGCGCCGAAGTTGACTCGCAGGACCCTGTCGACACCTGGATGGCTCGCGGCGACGGTCTCCATCGCGTCGGTGAAGGCGTTGGAGTAGACCTCTTGTTGTGCGTCCGGGGGCAATCCGTCGATGTCCATGCTCGCGAGCATGGACATCGATTGGTCGAGTCGGTGCCGGAGGAAGTCTGGTAGGCCGTGGGTGTCCTGGCCGGACTTCCGCGCGGCAAACCCGACCAGATAGCCCATGACGCTACCGCAGTACGCTTCTTGGTCATCTCGCCGCAGCCCGTCGAGCATGGAAACTGCCATCGTGTCCGCGAGCTGGACCTGGTGGGTGTCGGCGTCCATGGGGCGCCGCAGGGTGAACATGGCGTCGTCGGGAATCCGGCGTCCAAGCTGATCGTCGAACTCTCCTGTCCACGTTTCGTAATACCGGTCAGTGCCTGCGATCCCCTCGCGGTGCGAGGGGGCCTTGGTGATCCGGCCGTGGGCGATTCCGTTGAACATCAGCCGCAGCTCGGGTTCGGTCTCCAGGCGCTGGCCGATGATCATCCGGGCCCGGGTGACGACCTCCTGGCGGTCCAGACCGTCGTCGGACATCTGAGTTCGCAGGCGCTGGCGCAATGCCCGGTAGCTTGCGTAGATCTGCTCGCTGTCGCGGTGTTGCTCCCGCATCTTCCAGAACGCGTTCTCCATGAGGGAGACTTCGGTCATCGCGGCCGTTTCGGCTGTGAACAGCTCACGGTTGCCGCGCTCCCGGTGCTCCAGGTCCTGGAGCCGACGTCGCCATTTCGCCGATAGATAGGCGTCGCGGTCGGTCTTCTTCGCTTCGCGGCCCGAGATGAAGACCGGATCATCGGCGAGTGCTGGCCTTTTCCGAATGGCCGCCTCGGTGCCCGCGTCCACCAGTTCGTTGTGCTTCTCGGCCTGCAATTCCGCGGACGCGCGTACCGACGCGGCCCGCGCGTCGAGATGGTCTCGGATCCTGTCGCGCAAGGGTTGGAGATACTGGTCCATCTCGGTTGCGAAGTCGGGTGACAGCATCCGCATCGCGGTCATCATCCCGACGGCTTGGATGATGGCACTGGGACTGACACCGTGTTTCAGCGGTTTGAGACATGCCTGCATCATCATCTGTGTGTAGACCTCGTGCATGGCGTCGATTTCCCGGTCGCGTTCCTCGTCGTTGAAGCCCGGTACCAGTAGTTTCGAGTCCCGCAGAGAGCTCATATACTTCTCACCTGCGGCACGAGTCGCCACCCATAGTTCGCGCAGCGGTTCGCCACTGTGCGAGGCGTCGGGGTCATCGAGCCCCTCCACGGCCGAATCGCGGAACGGCTTGGCAGCCGCGGTGCGCTCCTGCGCTGCCGCGCGGAAGAATTCGCGTGCCCGTTGACGAAGGCGCTCCCGGGTTGAGTTCGGCGCCGCTGATTGCTCTCTCTCGTCGACGATCTCGGCATCCGCCACGTCGTACTCATCACCGGGCCGCCATCCGGCGTAGGCGTTCTGCTGCCCTCGGCCTGGCCGTGGTGCTTGCCGGCCCGAACCCGCTGCTTCCGCTGCAGGGAGGTTCTTCGTCACCCGCCGACGGTGCGCCGGAGCGATCACGAGATCTTTGTTCTCGGCCATGTCAGACCTCCATCGAGAGTTCGTCGCCAGGTAGTTGCTCACTGGGCCCGGCCTGCGACATGCGGCGCGGGCGGGTGGAATTGACACTGATCGCGTGAGGTGAGCGCCGGACCGTCGCTCGTGTGCCGGCCTCGTCCCCGAGGACGTCGGGCTTGACGACCGAGGCGTCCAGCGTGATGTCCGCTGTGAGTGACTCTCGGCCACGCTGGTCAATAATGCTGACCGCGTGCTCCAGGGCGGCCCGGACCTTGCGTGTCGCGGCTGGTGCGAACTGCTCGTTCCTGTCGCCGTCGTAGAGGTTCTCGCGGTTCGCGGCGGCCTGGAGAAGGTCGTCGAAAGTTCCGCCGTAGGCCATGCGGTCCATGACGGTGCCCGCCAGCGCAGCATCGTTCTCGAGGTTGCGGATGAGTCCAGTAGCCGGGTCCTGCAAGGCGCGGGCCACCCGGGAGACGTAGAGCGGGTTGACCGTGACCCCGAATCCCTCGTTGGACTCGTAGAAGGTCCTGAATTGTGTTTCCCACTCAGTGACAGTGGCCTGCACTGGTTCGCCGTCAATGACAGCTGCGCGCCACTGATTTGGGCCGATGTGCTCGAGCTTCCGACCGCGCCACAGGTCCCGCCCCGGGCCTTGGAGCATGGCATATTTGTGCCGGGCTTCCGCGGCGTCGTGTTTGGCCTGGAGGATCGACTGGGTCACCGGGTAGGTGACCTCGAGGACGGCCTTGAGATCCTCGTTGCGTAGGGCGCGCACCGCCCGCTGGCTGAACGAGCCACCGAGGCCGGTGCCGTGGGCCTTGATCGCCGTGGCGAACATCGAGGCCTCCTGGTCGGCTTGAGTGATGCCGGGTGTGCCTCGCTCGTCGCCGAGGTTGCGGGCGTAGTCCTGGAGCTTCTTCTCGTTGCCCTTCGCGCCTGTGTCGACACAGACCTGCCGCACGCTGAGCAGATGCTCTTCACGGGAAGAGAACCTCAACGCGGTGCCGAACTCGTTGCGCTGTGCGTTCCGATACAGGTCGCTCAACTCTTCAGTGACGACCTGCTGAGCAAGCCGTACCTCTGCCGGTGTCTCGGTCCCGGTCATCGCATGGGTCCTGATCCTGTTGGCCTCGTTGCGTGCGCTGTCCAGGTCGTCGGCCAGCTCCGGGTTCTTCGATAGTGCGACCTGGGTGTCGAGTGACACCTGCATGGCCAGAGGGTGGGCCCCGTCCGGGCCCGTCACGCCGCAGTCCAGGAGATTCGCCGGCACCGTGAGCTTCTGGCGCGCTTCGGCCCTGGCCGTCTCGCCGTGCAGTCTGACGACGGCGACTGCGTCGCCGTCGAAGTCGCCGTCGAAGCACTGATCCATCACCGGGTTGATCGCGGCTCCGGTGAGACGGTCGTCGATCGCGATCCGCATGTAGCGGACGCCCGCGTCGCGCAGAACGGGGTCGCGCCAGACCAACGCGTGGTCGCCTTCGGCCAGGCCCAGTTGGTGAGCCTTGACCGAGCTGAGAGCGATCTGATCGATGTCGAGCCGCGGATCCGCTGTCCACACCATGGTCGCCGAGTCCGAGAGCCGGGAGGACATCAGTCCGGTCTTGAAGATGTTGTTCTTCCCGGTGAGCATGCGGCTCCGAACGTCGGTCGTGATGGCCTCGAACGCACGCTGGGCGCGCGACACCGACTCGCTCATGCTCTGGCGGACCTCCGCACGCTTCTGCGGCGGCAAACCCGCACCGTCTAGGTATTCGGCCATGTACCGATATCGGCATGCCTCGACGAAGACATCCTGATAGCTACGTGTGTAGTCATGCGTGACCGAGGTCCCGTCGTCGAACTCCTGACCACTGCGCAAATGTGATGACAGGACAGGTAGTTTCCACGACGTCGCGCTGAGCGTTTCGGTCTGCTCACCTGTGGGATAGACCAGGGCGAACGGGATCTCCAGGTCTCCTCCCCGGTCGCCGATGAGGTTGCCGAACGACCTCCGCATCGCCGTGGTGTTGAGTCCCGGGGGCTGTCCTTCCTTGCGCGGTTGCGTGCGCAGCAGCTCCGGCATCGGGATCAGCCGGCGTTCGGGTCGCTCGTCGATGCCATCGGCTTGTCCGACGATGCGTAATGTCCCATCGGCTTCCATGTCCAAGCCTGTCACCAGGAGAAATTCCCGGAGGTTCGACTCTGCCCCGCCGTTGTGTCCGTAGAATTCGCGCATGATCTCGGGGCACTGCTGCGACTGCAAGGCCCAGGCCAGCTGAGAGGAGGCTTTCCGTCCCTTCCCGGAACGGACCTGTTCGTCGTCGTAGACCTTGGTCTTGTCGTCGACCGCCATGTGCGTGATGACGAACCGCATCTGCCCAAGAGCACCGGTGGTGTGGTCGCCACCGGGGGAGGACAAATCTGCCACCGGTCCGTTCATGAGTTCCCGCGCGGACCCGGCGTTGCGTCGGGAGATGAGAGAGAACGGGCTCATGACGACATCGAGATCCGGATTGGCCGCGAACCAGGCCACCTCGTGTTCGATACCGTGCTCGCGGGCGTGGGACGGTTTCATGTGCCGATCGACGACAAGGGAGACCACGCCTTTGTTGCCATGAAGGTCGGACAGCTTGTCGCCGACGACGAGGTCGCGCAGCTGGCCGCCGGCTCCGCGGATCCGGTGCGTCTCCGCGAACTCACGGCTGATGACGATCGGATCGTCCGCTGTCCACCCGCCGAAGGTCATCAGCGCCGTACCTGTCGGCGGGGTGACCGCCGACGACTGCATGATCGTCGACGCTGTCATTTGCTGCCGGTCGAAAGGGTCGTACCGCAATGTCGCGAGTTCGGGCCTGCTCATGAGCGGGGCCCGGCTCCCGGTCACCGTGGCCGGGTCGCCGGGAAGAATCGTGCCGTCGGCGTTCACCACGGCGTCCTCGGTCAGATACCGGACGATGCCCTGGTTAGTCGCACCACCGGTCATGACGGGGTCGAAGTATCCGCCGGGCGCGGGGACCTGGTTCATGTCCGTCGCGGTCAGGACGGCCATGTTACGGCCACCGGCAAGACGCCAGGGGTCGAAGTAGTTGTCGTTGGCGGGGTCAGTGTGATCTCGCTCGGCTCGGTACTCGGCGTAGATCGTCGCGCCCTGCTTGATCTCGTTCGCGTAGCGCACTCGCCTCCCCTCGGTGCGCAGGATCGTGGCCGTCCAGGCATCGACCGAGGTGCGGACCTCGCCGGTGAGATCATCGCGTTGGGAGGAGGTGGCACGCTCGATGAAATCCACCGGGTGCTTCGTGCTGTAAAGCTGTGAGTAGACCGTGTTGAGTGAGGCGGGTTCGCCGACCTGGCTTCGGCCGGACACGAGATCGCCGGCGAGCTGATACTGGATTCGTTCGTGCATGAGCTGCTCGTAGCCGCGCAGGATCGTCCGTTCCTCGACCGATGTCGGGGCTTCGCCTGGCGTCTGTGCGGTGATCCTGGCTTCGTAGCCCGGAACGATGAGCGCGTTCTCGCCGCTGGCGAACCGGGTGATGATCTCGCCGTACTCGCCTGGTTCGAATACCTGGCCGAGTTCACCGGTGATGGGGACCGCTGTTCCGTCCCGCCGCAGTTTCTCGCCGCTCCAGCGGATGATGCCCTGGGGGTCGACGAGGATGTCCTTGGGTGTCGTGGCGTGGCGGGCCAGAGTGTCGTGCACCGTCTCGCCGATCCGCCGCACGAAAGAGGACGCGTGCTGGGCGATCGGAATGGCGGCGTCCGCGTCGAAGGTGACGATCCGGTCCTTGAACCGCCTCGCCTGGAAGCCCGACCCCAGCAGCTCGTCAGGGGCGATGGAGCAGCGGCGCAGGGCAGCTGCGAGATTGTCGAGGTTCGACCACTGGCCGGCCGGGCTGGTCATGTACTTCGCCACGCGTGCCGGATCGAAACGCTGGTCGATCCACTCGTCGTCGACGGCGTGAGGTTGCGGCTCCCAGGTCCCGATGAGTTCGAAGGCGACATCGTCGGCGTGGTCGCGGACCTTGTCGGCAGCCGAACCCGCATAGGCGAGGTTCCCCAGGTCAGGGACTTCGTCCGCCCGCAGTTCGCCGATCTGATCCAGGCGTTCCCGATACATCGCTTCGGTCGCGCCCGGGCGGAGCAGCTCGTCGCGGGTCCCGGTGAGCACCTCCCAGTACGAACCCTGAATCGCCGCGATCTCGTCATCGGCGGCATACCGGGGTGGCTCCAGATCCTCGGCGACCCCTCCCGTGCGTGTCCACTCGGCCTCGGCGTGCGCGATGAGTGTCTCGACGTCGAGTGCGGAACGCAGGTTCTCCCGCGCGCTTTCCACGGCCTCGCGCGTGTAGGCCTCGGCGGCGTCGGGGTCGACGAAGAAGGCCGGAAGTGTGCGGTTCTTGGCGTCACGCCGGAGGAGAATCTTCGATCCGGGACGAGGGCGCGACTCGCCTGGAACCACGTAGTCGCCGACGACGAACATCGACTCCCGGTCGAGATGGTAGCTATCGGGGACGTCGAGAATTGTGCGGCCACGACCGTGCTCGGGGTGTGTTGTGCCGATCTCGCCGACCGCGACGCCGGGACTGTCGTCACGGTCGACACGACGGCCCTGGGCAAAGCGCAGCAACCTGACGGCCTCCGCCGCCGTCGGGGACGGGACCGCCATACCCCCGGGGACCCGATAGTTGGTGGAGTAACGCAGGACCGTGCCGTTGTCGTAGATTCGTGCCCCGGCGTACTCCTCCTGCCGGGTGTCGATGAGCCGGATCTCCATGCCGGTGCCGGCGATCTTGGCTTTGATCTGGCCTGGGTCGCGATCCCGTACCACCGTATAGGCCACACCCTGGGACTTGAGCTCATCGAGCAGCGCGGCACACCGCTGCACCGCGCGTGCCGACATGAACCGATTGCGGTCGACCCTGGCGGTCTGCGGATCACGCCCGCCGTCGATGACCCATTCTCGGATCTGCTCGTACTCCTGGCGGCTCATCTTGTCCATGAGTGCGGTGAGCCCTGCCGCGTCGTCGTCGGTCATCGCCCGGCCGGCCTCGCGCGGAACGCCCTCGTCGTCGAGACGCCACAGCTTCATGTTCCCTCGCCTCGGGTCGGCGAGCGTGTCCACCTCGCCGTCCGATACCCGCGCGATCGTCTCGTCGGTGAGGTAGACAAGACCGGTGCCCGCGCGCTTCACCGTGGCGCGTTCTGACCAGGCGGGGTCGTAGGGGCTGATCGGCAACCGGGAGGAGGTCGGATCCGCGCGGGCCCCGACACCGGTGATCTGTGTGAACTCCTCCTGCAAGCGCTGGTAGCGTTGATCGCCGGGGCTATGATCGCCGAACTGGGGTGCGTAGCCGGGAACGCGCTCTGCGAAGGCCTGGTCGATGGCGGTGAGGCAGTCAGTCACGGTCAGGCGGGGATCGGCCATCGTCGTGCCCTGATCGCGCAGGATCCCGTCGACGCGGTGGCGGATGGCTTTGGCCTGCGAGATCGGGATGATCTGCCCTGTCTGGTGCCGGGCCTGTTCGACCGCCTTGAATACGATGTACTCGTAGAAGTACCTGCGCAGCCCGTGTGCCTTCTTCATCTGTGCCAGCCTCCTGTGAATCTTGGATCCGATAGCCCTCTACGCAGCATATCGTGTCTATCGATAGGAGAGTGATACGTGATTGAATGACTGAAGTCGCCATTCTGGTGGCCGGCTGCGGCGTCAAGGGGGCCGCGACAACCGAAGCTGGCGGGTGTCTCGGTTCGTCGGCGACTAGTTTGCTCTCATCTCCACTGCCATCGCCCGGTCGAATGCCCCGTCGGCCAGCAACTCCCAACTCGGAAGGGATGCCAGATACTGGTAGAAGGCCGTGTGGATCCTCACGGTGCTCAGCGACTGCAGATCTTCGGCGGTGATGTCCTCGTCGGCGTAGATCCGGGCTGCTGGATCCCGGATCTTGCCGTTGATCTTGCGGACCGCGTCGCGGAATTGAGCGGATCGCACGTGGCTGATGTAAGTCCTTGTGCCATCAGCGCTGAGCAACTCGCCGTCCCGGCCGACCGTGAAGTGCTCCTCGTCCCGCTCGAGGTCGACCTGACAAGACTTGTATGCCTCACTGAACTGGATGTCGAGGCTCTTGATCTTCGCGGATCCGTCCGGGTTGACCAGCATTTCCCTGCTGATGGTTCCCTCGGCGTAGATCCGGCGCTGCCGCACGGTGTTGGCCGCCGCGCGTTCAGCGAGCTCCGTGGCGACCAGGACGTTGTCGACGAAGTCGTCTTCGCTGAACATCATGGTCGCCCCGTACTCCTCGGGATCGACGACCACCGGGGTGTCCGGTGCCCGATCGTCGACGACCGCGGTCATCATCGTGATGACTTCCATGACCTCGTCGGCGTAGACGTCAGGATCGAGACGCTCGATGTCGACGTCCTTGTACCCGTAGGTCTGCTGGTAGAGGGTCTTGGCATCCGCAGCGCGGACGGCCTGCCGCATCCGCTTGTCCAGCATCTTCACGAAGTCAGGCTGGTTCATGCGCACGTCGAAATCGACGGCGGACGACAACGTGGGGATCGTCTGCAGGGAGTACTCGTGTCCGGGGTGGGTGATCGTGTCCCGAAACAGCCGCCATGACATCGGCAGGATCGTCTGGTTGCGATTCCACACGGGAGCGTCACCGGCGCGAAAGACGATCGAGTTGCGCGGCGGGAGGAACGCCAAGTCGTTGTAGGAGATGAGCGGCTCATCCTTGGTGTTCATGGTGTACGAGACACGCCCTTCGGTCTTTCCGCCGACGATCCTGTCCAGGTCCTTGCTGATCTGCTTGGAGTCAACGTATGACCGGTGTGTTCGGCCGCTCATCTTTTCCAGCTGCTCGATCATGGAGTCGTCGGTCGACTTGAGAAAGACGATGTTGGAGGTGTTTCCCTGGACGATTTTGTCCACACTCTCGCCGTAGACATCGCGCAGTTGCTGCAGGGTCTGGAGAACGAGCGTGAACTGCTGATCCTGTCCCAGTCCGATGGAGAGCATCGTCGCGAAGCCGGCGATGCCGTGCCCTTCCGACTGCAGATTGCCTAGTTCGTCGAGCATGAATCGTGTCTTGTACAGCGGTTTCTGACTACTTTTGGTCATGTAGCTCTTGTCGAAGTTCAAGTCGACAAGCTGCTTGATCAAGATGAGGATCAGCTTCGCGTACTTCATCAGATGCGGTGGGGTCACCAGAAACACAGCTTTGGGCGACTCGGAATACCGCACGGTCGTGCGGGTGATTGCCCTGGCCTCACCGGAGACCTTCTCTGGGTTCCCTCCGCCGGAGAAGTCCAGCCGCGTGTGCGGGTACATCGTGTCCCCGGGCTCGAACGACACGATTTTCTCGTCTGCGGTCCGGCCGTCACGTACTGGGCGTACCTCGCGTAGAACGCCGTTCTTGATGACCTTCTTGCCCGTGACAGGCTCGATCACGTAGTGCCGGCCGTTGAGCGATACCTGATAGTTCTTCTTGAAGTGGAAGAAGAATACGCGCACTAGCATCTTTGACTGCGGGTTGACGAGTTCGAGTTTGATCCATGCTTCGTCGGCTGGAAACTTTCCCTTGAAGTAGTAGCGTGTCCACCCCTCGGTCGTGACGATGTCGGTGTGCTCGAACTCCGCGCCGAGGGACGCGGAGAACATCGGGTCCTGGTATGCCGACCACACCGACTGCAGGCCCTTGAGATGATCCCGTTTGAGGTAGTTCGGCGCGAAGCGAACGCCGAAGCGCCGGGGGAAGCTCAACCCGCCCAGATCGGTATTCTGTGACGGTTTTCCGGATGTCAGGGTCGAGATCGTGGGATCGGTGAAGAATGACATCGCCGTGATCGCGATGCCATAAACTGAGGCGAGCATCTTCTCGGCACCTGCCATGGCACGTAGCGCGTTGTTGGCGTTGCCGATCAGCGTTCGCATCGTGTTCGTCGGCAGTGCCTCGGTCGCGTTGAAGAACAGTGTCAGCATGTCTTGCTCAGCACGGCCTTCCCACAAGAACTCCTGCTCCGCGACCTTTGCCTGTTCGGCCTCCAGTAGTGGCAGGTCGTCCTCGAACTCCCCGGCTTTGATTCGCTTCTCAAGTTCCGCTGCGGGATTCTTGAGTTTCTTCGACGTCAATTGAACGAAGAGCTGATAACAGTTGTAGAGAGAGACCTTTCCCCACATGTCATCGAGACGCTGCTCCAGTGTCTCCAGATCCATGCCGGTCAACGAGGCGACCTCGCGCAGTTCGCGTTCTTCTTCCAGGTAGAAGTCGATGAGGCCGTAGGCTGCGCGTTTGAAGGCGTTGTTCGCAGCGTTGGGCCACACCGGGTCCTCGCCGCCGTCGAGCGGGAAGAACACGTCGGCGATGTTCTCCACGTACAGTGCGCACTTGGTCGAATCACCCTCGCGGGCAGCCTCGGCTGCCAGGCCGAGCACGTTGTAGATGTCGGTCTTCATGGCGTTGATGAGGTTGAACTGAACGGGCTCGAAGCCGCGCGTGACCAGGGGGACGTAGTTCTTCACCAGCAGTTCGCCTTTGGGATCGTTGACCACCATGTTCGACGGCTTGATCTCCCTGCTCCACATATCCAGCAACGGCTCTATATAGGTCTGTCCCTTGCCTGCGCGGGTGATGGCCAGAACCATCGTGTTAACCGGGGCGGTGTCCACGATGTAGGCACCCGCCGGTCGCTGGACTTCAAACTTCGGCAGGGTCCAGTCGGCCCTGATGAGATCGGCGACGGTCTCGTGGGTGCCGAGCTTGTCGTGGAGCTTCCCGCCGGGGTTGTACGGGATCAGCGTCGTGTCGTACTTCTCGCGCAGGTTCTTGTCCCGGGGCAGGCCCGACGTCTCGAACAGGTCGTCTCCGAACCGCTCGTCGATGATTGGTTCTGACGTGGTGATCGGATTTCCCGCGGAGTCCTCCATGATCTCACCGGCGTAGTAGAGGACACTTCCGTCCTCATCGAGGATGTCGGTCTCCGCGCGCCGGTACACCGTCACCGTGCCCAGTCCCTTGTTCCGGAGCATCATGTGACTGATCATCGAGCTGACCTGCACGGCGGAGTGTGCGCCGGCGTCCGGGAACCAGTCGTACTTGCGCTGGATCTCCTGGGGAAGCGCTATGTGCTGGTCGTTTTGATATTGGTTGATGTCGTCCGTGGTGTTCATCAGGTTCGCCGCGGCGACACGGCGCCAGAACCAGGTCGCGAGGATGATCAGGGCCAGGGAGCCAGAGCCGAGGGCGACGACAAGCTTGACCAGGGAGACGCTGGCCATTTGCTCGCCCACGCTCAGGGCACCGCGCTCAGGGATCTCTGGGTTGCTCCCGCCGTCGTTGTTCCGTTGCTGGGACCACCAAGCGGGAACAGGTACCTCGCCAGGCGTGGAATAGCACTTCGAACGGGTGTCGGGGAGAGTGCGTTCTGTCAGAGGCCGGTAGCACGGCCTCACCGTGCCGTTGGCGCCGGTCGTCTTCTCTTCCACGTAGTAGGTCTTCGGTGTGCCGCTGTGGTCACGCGAACCGGCGGTGATCGTCGCGCCTGCGGAGAGGACAGCGGAGGCGACGACCGAATACACTATCCAGACCGCGGCAGCTGCGAGGACAGCAGCGACGGCGGCGGCGATCAGACCAGGTCTCCTGGAACGTCGGGTCTGGAGTTTGCCGCGGTCGAGCTGCTGGTCGTCGTAGACGTCCCTGTTCGTCAAGGTGGCGCTGGACGGCCGGCGCGACACCTTGTCCCAGTTGCTCGCTTTCGGGTGTGATGCCCGCCGGTCGCTGATAGCCATGTCTCACTCCCCGCTTCTCGCCGCACCTCGGGCGGTGTCGAGTTGTCGTTCGTCGTGTTCCTCGGCGAGGTGCCAGGAGGCGACCGTGGCGACGGCGCTACGCACGTCACGCTCCGGTCAACCGCCCAGGACGGCGCCCGCTATGAACCCCGCCACCGCGAGCAGCACCGAGATCGCCACCATCACGATGATGAGGATTCGTGTGGTGCGTCCCTGAATCGCTGAGGCTTGTGTCAGCTGCTGGACGTGAGCCGCGTGGTCGTCCTTCAGCTGCGTGACTCGCTCGGCCAAGCGTTGTTTCTGTGAGCTCTCGACGGTTTCCAGCTGGCGCAGCAGGTCCGCGACCCGTGCAATCTGAGCCCTCGTGCGCTCCCGTTCGAGTCCGAGACTGTGTTGCCACTCAGCGTCGCGGACCTGCAGGCTGGCCACTGCCTCCCTGCGATCGCGCTCCTGCTGGCCCTCCAGCAGGCGGACGCGCTCGTCGTGCGCGCTTCGCTGTGCTTGGAGAAGCGCATCCTGCTCGCGGCGCACCTGTGCGATCTCGTCGGCGTTGCGCTGATGCTCTGTCAGGGCAGCGGCGTGCGCGATGTCAGCCTTGCGGTTGTCGTCGACGACCTGCAAGATGTCGGTCCGCCACTGGGCGAGGCGCTTCTCCTCGACTGCGCGGAAATCTTCGAGGCGCTCTGTGAGCGCCTCGAAGATCCGGGTGGTGCCGATCTGCATTCTCAGGCTGGCGTCTGAGCGGCGCACACGCAGGAGCTCCTGCAGGTCATGGGTGTAGGCGTTCTCCAGGTCACGGTCGACCTCGCTGACAGCGTCGCTGAGCTCTCGTTCCATCTTCGCCCGGTTGCGTGCCATGAACTGCGTCTGTGCGTGTAAGGAGGCCTCTTGGCCGCGAGCGGCCGCCTGCTTCTCGTAGTCGTTGACGATCCGGCTCTTGGCCTCCTGGACCCTGGTGGCCTTCTCCGACAATCGATCGAGGTGAGCCTGGTCGATATCGTCTTTGAGCACCTTGTAGCGCGAGCCGTCGCGGTCCGTGGCCACATCCCGGATTACCTGTTCCAAGTGCGCCGACGTCAGGGTGACGAACAGGAGACGCAGTTCGTCCTGGTGTGCCGCGCGCAGTTGGGCGAGATCGGCGTTTGCCTGCTGGCTGAGGTAAGCCACCTGGTCACTCAGCCAGTCGGTGGTGCCGTGCGGCATGTCGATCTGCACAACCGGCGCGCCGATCGCGAACGTCGTGTTGAATTCATCGAGCCGTACGGTCAGGTCGAGGTCCTCGGAGAGAAACCGTCGGGCGATGGTGTCACGTGCCTCGTCCTGATCTGCCAGCGAGACCGCACCATGCATGTCGTGCCCGGTGACAGCCTCGTCGCTGCCGACGGATCCGTCCTCGTCGTCGAACTCGGCGAGACCGGCGGTGTCCCCGAAAGCTACCTCGTCGGGCTCCACTTCGATCAGACCGTCGGGATTCTCAGCGTCCTCATCATGGAGCCCCGACTCGGGGACTGGACTCGTCTCGGGATCATCGGCGGGATCGTGGTGGGAGTCGTCGCCGGCGTCGTGGGCCGGCGTCGTGGTGGCAGGGGCGTCCGCCACGCCACTGTGGTCGCGCCACGCCTGGGCGCCCACTGCGTCTTTCAGCTCGAGCGAACCAGCGCATACTGCCTTGGCTTGGTCGAAGGTGGCGCTCTCGGCGAGATCGATCAGCAAGCCGTCGCTTGAATCCTGCCACACAACAGCCCAGGTGTACGCGGCGCTGGTCAGGAGTGCGTACTCGGAGATCCGCTCCAGTGTGTCGTCGGTGGGGATGATGCCGAAGATCTCGTCCCTCAACATCGCTGCCGTTGCGACAGTCTTGATCTGATCCGAGCCGATGAGTTCGATGATCGAACCTTTGGCCTCGTTCCGACCGTGGCGTTTGCTCAAGCCTCCGATGTCCGCAGCGGCGAGGATGAGCACGACCCACGCCGTGCCGCTGGGAAAGACGAAAGGCTTGTTCCGGCGCAGCAACTCGACCGCCGCCGGCACGGCAGTTTCCCGGACCACCGACGAGAGGAGCTCGTCCGGCCGCTTCTTCCGGTCCTTCCTGTGGGAGGCCGCGTCAGATCCCCGAATCCCCATCACAGCTGCCCCCTTCGATCGAGAACTCTCGTCTTATCTATCAGTAGTCTATCTATTGATAGCTGGCACATACAACGAATGATGAATGGGATGGATCTCGTCGCGGCGATCGCCGGGTGGGCGTGGCTCAGCGCATCGCGCTGACCTCAACGTGCGCGTCGGAGCTGAGCAGGTTCTTGTCGTCGCTGACCAGGTCACCGACGACGTCGACTCGAAGCCCGCGGGCTGTGGGGTTCTCGTTGATGAACGTTGCCACGGCTGTGGTGACCTCGTCGGTCATCCTCGCGACGGCCGCCCGCGCCCCGCCGGCGTCGGCGTGGGTGTCGCCCTTGTCGTCGACGAGGTACTGGAGCACCTTCGGGTCCATCGTTACACGCATGTTGTGTTTGGCCAGGACGTCCTGGACCAGCGTGCGCAGTTTGCCGCGCACGATCTTCTGCTGCGTCGCCCTCGACAAAGGCTGGAACGGCACGATGGTGTCGATACGTCCGAGTAGTTCGGGTGGGAACCTGTTGTCCGCGGAAGTCTCGGAGATCGAACGTCGGATGAGCTTCGCGTACTCCGCGAGTTGTTTCCCAGATCCGGTGTCGTCTTCCGCGTAGTGGGCAATCGTCGAATAGATCTCAGCGCCCGAGTTGGTCGTGAGCACGATGTAGGTGTTCAAGAAACTCACCTCCCGATGGTGATCGTCGGTCAGCCTGCCGTCGTCGAGTACCTGCATCAGCACACGCGTGACCATGGGGGACGCTTTCTCGATCTCGTCGAAGAGCAACACCGCGTGCGAGCGATCCCACACCTTTCTCGTGAGCTCGGATCGGAAGGCGGTGAACGATTCGTCCGTCGCGAACTCGGTCATGTCGAATCGGATGAGATGGCGTTCGTCGTCGCCGAATAGCAAGCCCGCCAACTGTTTGGTGAGCTCGGTGTTGTGTGTGACCACGAAGTCGCCGGCGAGGTAGAGGTGTTCGTCGTCGTCGACGTAGATGCATACCATCTGTTCGCGGCGGTCCAGCTTCGTGATGCTGCGAATGCCGACGTGCTGGCCGGACAACCCACGGTGGGCGTCGGCCGGTCGTGGGCTCGCGGTGAGGCTCAGATCTTCGGCACGAGAGAAGAATCGGTGCAGGTCGACCTTCTCCGCCGTCGCGTCGACGATGTACATCTCGTGGGTGGAGTGTCGGTCCGCCGGCGCCGCTCGGCGGACCCTGCTGGGCACACCGAGCGAGCGCAGCAGACTCAGGATGTCGGCGGCCAAGCCCGCAGACGGGGCGGCGTAGGAGAGTTGGACTCGATCGTGCTCGGCAGCGTGACCGCCGCTGCCGCCGAGGTCGAACAAGCCTCGGACCAGCCGCCAGCGCTGGTCGATTGACGCTGTCATGAACGTCGCCGGGATACGCTTGCGGTCCCACGCCGTCCCGGCGATCGTGGATAGGCCGGGCAGCCGGCCGCGACCGCGGCAGGGGAGGGGAACGCGGTGGGAATGTGGTGTGCTGTGGTGCCCGGCCTCCGTACTCAGCAGGGAGCCCACGACGTATGGCTCGGCCGGGAGCGCCGCTACGGGCCACTGCACGGCCTCGTTCATAGGGATGAAGTAGGTCGGTGTCTCGTGACCGTCTCGGTCGTGGGTCACCAGGTCCTTGTCAATCAAGTCTGCTGTGCGGTAGCAGGACCAGGTCCCTGTTTCCTTTTCGGCGCCGGAGGCTGCCGTCCATAGGTGGTCGTCCGACACGTCGAGCGTGCGGCCGTCGTCGAGGGTGACACGAAACGTGTCGCGTATCCCCTGCGGAAAGACGGCGAGGACTTCCTGAGGGGTACCCCGGCGGCTGAACGTGAAGTCACCGGGACGCAGAGCACCCGCTACCTTCCACGCAACGGAACCGTCCGGCGTGTACACCGGTACTGGGGTCGAGGATGTGGTTGCCTTGCCGACTCCGGTGGAGCCTGTGAAAAGGAAGCTCGCCTCTGGTCGCCCTTTGTCATTGAGGCCGGCCACCGATAGCTGCAGCCGCCGCGCGACCGCACGTGTCGCCCAGTCCTGGCTGAGCACCGTCGCGTCGAGCTGTTCCTTGATCTGGGAGGCGTCTACTTTGACCGCTACGTTGACGTTCAGCGACTCCATCAGAACATCCGCGAGCAATGCGTGGTCGAGTGGGCGGCGTGTCAGCCGATGCCAGCCAATCATCGAGTCAAGCACGAGGATCGCCTTGCGCGGCTGCGCGCTCGCGGGAATGTAGCGCTGCGTGTAGTCGTAAATCTGCCGGTAGAGGTGGGTGTCTTGAAACTGGGCGGCGACCCCATATTGCTCGGCCATGCCCTGAAGGATCCGGAACGTCGTGTCCTGATCGGGGGGACTGAGATTGATCCGCTGCAGGCGTTCGACGAGGGGTTGGTTGGCCGCGATATGCCTGTGGAACTCTTCATACGTCGTTGCCGCGACGATGCGAATGCCTCGTGTACCCGAGGCCGCCAGCACAGGCTTGATGGCTTCGGCGGCTGCGGCGGAGAGCTGGATGAGCTGATGGAACTCGTCGATGAAGATGACCAGCTCCTGGTTCTCGGAAGCGACGAAGGCCTCGGCCTCGTCGAAGAAACTCTTAAGCACCGCCGCCATCAGCTCGCCGTCACCGGCCGCCGAACTCATACGTGCCAAGTCGATCTCAAGATAGAGGCGGCTGGTGTCAGCGAGCATGGTCGCGTGGACGAGTGCTGTCTTGCCCGTGCCGGCCTCGGCCAACAGGAGGGCATTACATAACTCGGGGCGGCTCAGAGCGGCCTTCAGCTGCAGCGTCTCGCGCTCGCGACCCACGATGGGCCGCCGGGTCCTGGCCAGTGGCGTCGAAAGCTCGGCCAGACGCGGATAGAGCTCGTTGAGATGTGCGTCGGGGAACATGCTGCAGGGCACCTCCGGCCAAGGCAAGCTGAAACGAACACGATGTGCGCCTCAGTCGCCGTCCGGTGTGAGGGTCCGCGCAGCTTCACCGGAGGCGCGGTGGCCGGTGGTTTTAGTATGGCCGGAGGTGCTTGCCTGGCCCGTCGTGTGAGGCGATCCCACGAGCCGGGCGATGCGGGGCCAGAACACGGCGATGAGCGGTCCGCAGCCCAAAGCCAGGACTGCGGTGCCCGGACCCAGGACGCCGGAGCCGATTGCGAGGTCCGCCCCGAGCAGGATCGTCCCGGCGGTGGCGCAGGCGATGTCGATGCCGACGCGGACGCAGGCGATCTGCCGTCCGCGCCCGGTGGGCGGAGCGCCGCGCAGCCATGCCAGCATCAGTGCGTCGCGCGGGATGCGGCCGAGGTCTGCGGCGAGGTAGCTGGCCGCCCCGACACAGAAGAGCACCCCGCCGGCAACGAAGAGAGCTATCTGCAGCGCGAATGCGTCAACGTGCCAGACGTGCGGCCGGAGAATGTCGATGATCAGCGCAGGCACGACGAACGCCACGACGGTGCCCAGGCCAGGTCGGATCCTGAGGACGAGACAGCCCATCAGCAGGACAGACTGTACGGCGATGACTCCGCCACCGATTGTCGATCCGAGAGCGTGGGCTGCTCCCAGGTGCAGTACGTCGATGGGGAGCATGCCGATCCTGCTTGCCAGCAGGAGCGAGACGCCGATTCCCATCGCGACGGTACCGACGAGAAGTGCGCTCGCGCGGCGCCAGAGAGGCGAGGTGATGGGGCGGTATCGGTGGAGGCGCTGAACGCTGGTGCTGTGAGAGCTCATTTGGGTCTCCAATCGCGGCCCGCGGTGCGGGAAAGCTGAAGGGCGGTAGCTGTCGGTGGCGGAACACCGCACACCGTGAGCTGATGTGCACCCGTGACTGGGGTTTGCCGGCGGGCGGCGGCCCCTCGGGCGCTTGGAACGTCGTGGTCACGATGTGCCAAGGGCCCCGGAGTGATCCTCCGGGGCCCTTGGCGGTGGAACTCCGGGCGCCCTAGCCGACGGTGGGCTCACCTACGTCGGCCATTGGCTCGAGGGCGGCACCGTGCTGGGAGCCTGGGGGAGCGACCAAGGTAGTCCCGGTAGGTGTTCGGCGGGCAGCGCGCATGCAGTCGTGCTGGTGATCCAGGGTGGTGGCGTCGACCTTGAATTCGGAAGAGCCGACCGACTTGGTGTTGACCACGAGCCCGGAGCCGCGCGCCGCGGGCATCACGTCTCCTTTGAAGCTGTACATGGTTCCGATCCGCTGTCCGTCTTTCCTGCTGAGCAGCGGCCATTGCTTGGGGCCCGCGGCGTTCTTGATCTCCTGAAGCTGGCTGGCAGAGTACGGTGCTTGGTGCTCGTAACGAACTGTGCCGTCCTCGGTGGTCGTTCGTTCCGATTTCAGATGCAGATTCGTCTGGCCCGGACCTCGATGATCTCGTCCGTCGACCTGAACGTCGATGAAGTGAGTCGTGCCGTCCTTCGTCTTGGCACTGTCGTAGACCTTCGCGATGAGGTTGACTCCGGTCATTGCGCCCTTGCCCTTCAGCTGTGCCATGATCGCGCCTTTCGTCATCCCGGCATCCTTGCGGCAGGCCGGTCCTCGGTGTCGGCAATGTCCGGAGTGGACCTGTGTTTTCCGCCGAACTCCACCCACATTAGTGATGTATCGCTCTATCGGCAAGCTATCGATAGCGCTATCGAATGGGATTGGATACGTCTGATAGGGCCGCAGTGTCGGTTTGGTGGAGGTGCTCTGGTTTGGCGTTGATCACGGTCGTGGCGATCTGTTCGTGGACCAGGGTCGCCAACCCTGTATCCAAGGACACGGTGTTTGATCGGGGCTTGGGCGATGTAGGACCGGACTGGGCGCTCGCCCGGGTTGGCTTCGATCGCAGCAGCAGTGTCCCTGAGGTCCCGGCTGCAGCGTGCAGCTCACGCGATAACCGCGTCATGGCGGCGACATCGGTCACGGGGAGGTCGCTGATCGCCTCGGGCTGGCCGGAATCATCGAGGTAGGCGATCGCCGCGAGAAGTAGACGGCGGCGTTCGGCCGCGGCCCTGGTGAATGTCCGATGCGCTAGTGGGCCGATCGGGACGTCGCTGATGAAGTCGTGTCCGAGGTGGTGCAGGTCCAAAGCCTTGACCTGGTCAAACTCGTATATGGGGTTGGCCGAGGTCTCGATATGGGTGGTGAGCTCGTCGGCTCCGGATCCGGTACGGAGGTCCAGGCCCGCTGAGGACAGCTCCGAGCGCAGAGAATCCACACTCTCGTCGCGAAGTTTCCTGATTGTCGCGATACGGGCGTCGAGGACGGCTCGTCCGGCCGAGCCATCGAGGAGGAGTCGTCCGCCCGGCTGGCCATGGATCTCGCGGCCGAGCTGTTCGGCCAGGACGGGGTCGTCCAACTGCGACAGCGAGGAGTCGTCCCGCAACGTCATGAGGGAACGCAGCCGTCGATCGTAGAGAGCGATCCGGTGCTGCTGCTCACGCCATGGTGTGGTGTCCACGGTGAACGGCAGGATGTGGCGATACTTGCGCACCAACTGGCGGTGGTAATTCTCCTCGAAGCGGTAGAAATCGTAGAGTGGCCGTGAATCCTCCATGGCTGCGAAAGACTTTTCCGCTTGCTCCCACTGGCGGGCCACGTCCTCATAGACACGGGCCTGGTCCAGATGATGGCCCAGTCGTGCCGCGCAACCGCGTAGCCGGAGACCGAATGTCAGCAGATCGACCCCGGTGCGTGAGGTGGCGTGTTCCGGCCGCGTGCCCACCGCGAGCGCGGCCATCTGGGAGTAGTCCAGACCCATGACATCCAGAACTGGGGTACGAACCCGGAGTTCGGCCTCAGGAAGGGTGCGCAGCATCTGGTACACGGCGTCGACGGCCTGTGTCACTATCCGGGCCCGGCTTTGCTCAACACGCCGCTGCCAGTCGTGGTCGGCGAGATTCTCCCGCTCCCGCCGCAGGTTGGCGTGCTCGATGATCCGTTGCATCGCCGCGGGCATGGGGGATCCGGGGCGTGCCAGGTGCTGGGACACCATCGTTGTGAGGAGCCGGTCGGGCTTGCGCATACGCGGGTCGTGCGTGCCGGTTCGCCAAAGGTGTCGCTCGGCGGGTAGGCATGCCACAAGAAACTGGGGAAGTGACTCGGCGCTGATGCGCTCGTGGGCCAAGCGTTTGAGGTAGGTGGTGACATTGCGGTGGTCGTAGCCTACGGCACTGGACAGGTGGTGCGCGGCCTGCTTTTCCTCAAGCCAGACGTCGATTCCGCGGCGCAAGCGCGACTTGTGACAGGCTAGTAGCTTGCCGCGCTGCGTGCCGTCCCTTGCGCGCGAGCCATTCCCGGCGTCGATCATGGCCAGATGGCAGTGCACATGGCTGGTGTCGACCTGGATGACGCCGACATAGCGCAGGTCGTCAAAGCCGTTCGTTCCGCTGGCCATGCGGTCCAGGCCATGCATGATCGACATCCGTAGTTTCATCTGATCGACATGTCCGCGGTAGGCGCCGCGCGTGGTGCAGTGGAAGTCGGTGCTGAGGATGCGCCGACTCTTCAGGTATGCCTCGTCAAAGGAGATCACCGTTTTGAGAACGGTCTTCCCACTGTTGAATCGCTTCTGGATGTCTCTGGACGCGGCGTGCAGATCGTCGTGCGACAGTGAGACTGACCCGTAGCCAAAAGCGAGACCACCGTCACCGTGTGTCCGGCGCAGTCGTGGCCCGAGCTCGACGTGGGAGGACATGGCCCGCCGGACGAGTTCGTCACGGGCCGCGTAGCGTTCCAGAAAGTCATCGGTGCGCTGGCGGTGAATGGGGGCTAGGGGCTCGGTGGCCTGCTCGCGGGCCATGTACCGGGTGATGTAGTGCCCGGGGGTGGCGCCGCGTGTCCCCTTTCCCTCCGGCAGCGGCACACTGAACTCGTTCACGATCACGATCGATGCCCGCAAGGTCATCAGAGGTCACCCGCTCTCGGACTCCACCGTCGCTATCTGGCGGTGGTTTCAGGATCCCGGAATGAAATCGTCGTGCTCAGCGGTGTCGAGGTCGTCGAAACGCTCACTGGCGGGTCCGCCCTCGTCGCCGGCTTCTGGTGGTTTCGTTCCCCCCTGTGCGGTCTTGGCGTGTGCTTGGGAGTCACGATCGCGTTCCTGGTCGAGTGCTGTGGGTGGGACGGTGGTGGTCTGCAAGGCGCGGGCCACGTGCTCGTGATAGAGGAACTCCGGTGTACCCGCGGTCCGCGCCCGCTCTGCGCGGTACTTCGCACGCTCGGCCGAGACCTCCGACTCGACCCGCCGGAGATGGCTTGCCACGGTGCCGGTCGGCATATCGTGCTGAGTGCCGGAGCGAGGCCGTTCACCTTGGTGAGGCATGCCGAGTTCGTTGTCGGTGAACAGGGAACTCGACGCTTCCGGCCCCGGCGACGGTTCGGCGGCAACGGAATCGGCCTGGGCTTTCACCGATGTGGAGTGATCGGCGAAGTAGTCGGTGAGGTCGTAGCCCGATGTGTCTGCGTCGATCTCCAGCTGGGCGATGTGGTGGACCTGGGTGAAGATCACCGGAGCACCGGCATCGCCGTGCGGCGGCGCCACAATGAGTGTGTTCACGGTGGCGGGGAGTTCCCACTCGATGCCGATGATCTGCTCCGGTACCCGGAAAGCACGGCCGAAGTAGCCTTTGCGAGCCAGGACGATCAATTGCTGATCATCGAACTCGTAGAAGGCGTCGACCTTCTCACCTCGGCCAGGGGAGTAGACGACCTCCGTGATGCCGAACGGCAATACGTCGACGAAGGCGACTGAGCGCAACTCTCCGCTTACATGAAGGTAGGGTCGGTAGTTCTCCTCCAGTGCTCGGTGCTGCAGCTCAACGGACTCGACGAGTACTCCGATCTCAGCGGTGAGCTTCTCGTGGTGATAGGTCTTCGTGCCGTGGTCGCGTCGTGCGCGGTCGGCCCACGCGTCGGCCATCGGCAGACCAGCAGTCCGCATCACTTGCCCCGGCGGTTGGCGACCGTCGCGGTCGTGTGGTGAGCCCGGGAAGCTGACGGCGGGCCCGCAATGGACCGCAACGCTGCGGCGCGACCGACGCGAACCTTGTGAATCTTCCGCGTCCCCCAATGCCACAAGGCACGCATGGCGGCGATCTCACCGGCGGCCAGGATGACGACTAGAAAGAACAATGGCATGATCCACAGAGCGATCGCACCGGTCATCGTCAGCGAACCGCGTGGTGCGCCGGACTGTTGATGCAACCATGCGGCGAGCGTCGGGATGACGACGGTCGCAGTGATGCACGCAAGTAGGAAGTCGGCGACCAGGGTGATGCCGCGATAGAACAAAATGAGGGCCGAGACTAGGACCGGGCCACCGTGCGCCCTTGGAATCCTGCGGCCGCGAGCTCCGCGGGGCGATGCGAACCGAGTGCGCGCGGTCGAGCGGGCCCCCTGTCTCGACGAGTCTGGATCCGTCGCGTCCGCGTCGACAACGTTGGTGGTCTTCGGAGTGCGGGACGCCATCATGATGTGATCCTTCGTCTCGTCGTTGTGTCACGTCGCCCGTCACAGCATTCGATCCGCCAACCCGTACGAGACGCATCGGCACATCGCGATGCTCCTCAGCTCGCACGTCGAGGCGCATGTCGTGTCGCCATCGATCGGGCACCACGGTGGGCGAACCACCCGTAGAACGGCCTATCGCACGCTCTCCATCCGACGCCCTCGGGCAACTGCGTAATGTCGACCTCGGTGCCCAGCCGTCCGCCGGGTCTCTGCTCGGTCACTCCACTCTATCAATAGAATGACTCGATAGAGTGCTTGTATTACCGTGAACGACGAGTCGCTCCCTGAGCGGAGACCGCCGAGAGGTTCGTGACCTCACCCTGCGCGTCGATCGTCGCGAAGATCGGTACCCGGCGCGTGGCAGTGACTTGAGCGGGACTGGTGTTGTTCTGCTGGATCGCATCCGAGGTGATATCTACGTCGGCCAGTACAACGTAGGTGTACACACCGCCGAGGGCGCTGACCACGTTGATGTCCGGTGCCTCCCGGACCGATGAGTTGAGGCCCTGAGCGTCGATGTAGTAGTACCTCTTGCCGGATGCATCGTGGTTGTATCGAGCAGGGGGCATGAACTCCCGCAGGAAGGGAGAGTCGTCCCTGAGGCCGAACCTCATCATGAGCGAGGCGCGGGCGTGCTCGTAGCCGGGACCTGAGTCCCAGGTCATCGCCGTTGTGACGAGGGCGGTGAGCCTTCGTGTATCACTGTCTGTCCTGTGGGCGCTGATCCCGAGGGACTGCAGAAGGTTCCGCTCGGCTCTTCCGGCATGCTCCTGGCGCGTGGCTCCGAGGCGGCTCCCGAGCTCAGCGATCTTCGCGTTCTGCCGGTCCAGGACGGTCTGGTGTCCAGCCCACGTCAACGTCGTCCCGCCTGCGAACAACGTGAGAAGCATCGTCATCATGATGACGCCGGCATGGCGCCGCACGCATCGTCGTCTGCCCAACCACCGTCGCTCCGTGGCGTTCGACGACGGTCGTGTCACGCGAGACTTCACCGGCCACCTCGCTCGACGCCCGGCAGACTGCGCGGGCCTTCCAGCTCCGGAGTAGAGGATGCGTGCGGAGTCTGGCCCGATGGGTACTGCTGTGCCGCGCCCGCGGCCGACAACCCGATCTCCAGGTGGTCGAATACCCCGCTTGTGCCTCGATAGTCGTAGGTCGCACGCGCCCAGGCAAGGACGGCCCCGGTCTGGGTGTCCTTGCAGAGCCACACGACTTTCGCTGTAGCTGTCGGGTCCTGAGAATGCCCCGGCGGACGATCCGGCGTCACGGCCTCTACTGCCCAGGCGTACGTGTCCGGTTTGGCCGCCGTCGACCCGACGTAGCGGACGTACCACGGGAAGCGAGGATCGATCTCCGTGTCCGGGTCGAAGGGCAGCACGTTCTGCCAGCGGTAGGCGTTCTCGTCCTCGACCAGATAGGTTTTCCTGCTGAACAAGGGGGCCAGGATCTTGCGGTGTTCGGCGGTAGCCTCGGAGGCTTCGGTCGGTACGCCATTGTTGGTCGGCGGCTCTGTGCTCGCCCGGTGGTACAGCGTGGCGTAAGCCTGCTGGGCAGCCCTGACCTTCTCGGCGTCGATTGCGGCTGCGGAGACGGCGGCTGAGATCATTCTCCGGGAGTCCGCGTCCCTCGACCCGGCCAGCAGGTCGGACAGCTGTCCCTCTTGTGCTGCGATCGTCGAGTCGTTCGCCGCTCGCGCAGCGTCGAGACGATGGCTTGCGATGGAGGCGGCCAGGACTACTGCGAGGATCCCCAGGCTCACCAGGACAGTGAACCTGCGCTTCGGCGTTCCCGCGCTCGCTGATAGACGGGTTTCCCGGCGGTCACGCCGGCGGTTGCGCCAGGTGGTGAATCGTGCCTCGAGCTGGGCTCCGGTGACCTTGCCGTGCCGCCGGTGCGCGGCGGGTTGTCTCGCCTCTCGCAGCGCGGAGCCGGGCGACCCTTCACGACCACGGTCTTGCCGATCAGGGTCGTCCTCAACGTGCTGGGTGAATCTCTTCACGTCGAACACTCCTCGTGTACGTCCGTCACGCTGTCTTGATCTGGTCGGGAGGCAACATTGCGTCGGACATGTCCACGAACTTCCAGCCTTGTGCGGCCATGTCCGCCGCGCTGGCGACTCGGACCCTGCCCATGAACGCGCAATACCCGGCCTCACCGATGACGAGCTGGTCACCCCGGACACCGAGGACCACCAGGGTGTGGCCCGCAGGGCCGGTGCCCGGACCGGACCCCACGGAGTAGGGCGCGGGGGCTGAGGACGTGGCCTTGCCCATGCGCTCGGCGATCGTGTGGGCGGTCCGAATGCCGTCACCTGAGGGATAAGTCTGCAGCGTCGTGTACTTGTTCACGAAGTAGGTCGAGAAGGAGACGCAGTTCATGGCGTGATTGCTTCCGCACGACCCGGGCCCGCCGTTTTCTCCGTAGCGGGCGTCGAGAAACTTGTCGCCCTCCTGATTGAACAAATCGATCAGCGCGTGGGCCTCCTGCTCGGTCATGCCGCCCGCGGGTGGCGTGCCTGATCCGCCCCCGCCTTCGCCGTCCCCATTGTGCGAACAGCTGTGGGACAGGCTGCGGGCGCCGCCGCGGGCAGTGTCGACAAGGTCGCCGACGATGGTCTTGGTGTCACCGACAACGGACTTGTCGACCGTCCAGCCGCTCATGCTCGCGAACCACCGCTCAGCGTCGCGGGCTCGTTCGGCCATCTTCGAGGCGTTGTCCGCCGAGCGCTCCCATCTGTTGTGGAAGTGGTACGCCGCTGCGCTCGGAGACCCCTGTGAGGTCGTGACCATGTCTTTGAAGACCTGTACGTCACCGGGATTGTCGCCTTCGACCATGAACGCCAGCTGGGTCTCAATGGTGTACCAGTCTTTCTTCCTGGCGCCGGCGTAGTCGAGCAGCATCGTCGTGCGGCCGTTGGACCATTGGCCGAGGCCGATGCCACCGTGTGCCTGCCCTGGAATGTGGGTGAATCCTCCGTCCCAGGCCGCCTGCTTACGCGGGCCGATCCTGTACGGCTCAGTGAAGATGGATTCCACACTGGTCGGGTCCACACCGGACTCTTGTGACCAGTTGCCCAGGATTCCCGCGATGTTCTCTTTCGGCATTCCCCAGGTGCTCAGCACCGAGTAGACGGTCTTCGCGTTCGCTTCCGTGGTTGCGGGAACGATCGCACCGTCGCCGCCACCCAACGTCTCGACCGCACAGCGTGCGTCGCGAGTGTCCTGTTGTCCGTCATCGGTGAGCGCGGTGTTGGAAAGGACGCCAGCCATTGTTCCCGCCACGGCGACGACCGCCACTGTGGCGGCTAATCCGGAGATCACCGCTGCCACTGGGGCGACAACCGCCGCGACGCTGACACCGAGGGCAGCACCAACCGCGTTGGCCAGGAACCCGCCGATAGCGAGGAAAGGGGCGATGATGATGTGTACCAGTGCCTTGAGGGCCGTGGCTACGAGCCCGTACAGCCAGGCTGCCATGTTGAGCACCATCGCCACAAACGCGAAGAACATGGACTTCAACCAGTTGAGCAGGGCCGTGAGCATGACGATCGCCATTGCCTGGGGTGCTGCCGCCACGGACCCGCCGGCGACGATAGCCTTCGCCGTCGTCGGTTTCGCGTCATTCTGGTCGCTCGAGTGACCGCGTTCGCGGCTCGTGCCTCCTGCCCCCAGGTGAGGAGTCTCGCGCTCAGCGCCGGTGTGGCCTGCGGCGTCGTGAGCGATCGCCAGGCCTGCTTCCTTAGCGGCGCCGATCGCCGCGGCGTGCGGATCACCCAACGCCGCACCACTGGCGGCACCGGCGACAGCCCGGCCCGCATACCGACGGGCCCTGCTGTCGCCGGTGCCTTCGATGGCCTGGCCAACTGCCTGCCCCGCACCATCTAGCCCGGCTTGTGTCAGGGTCGCGGTCGGACCTCCCGTGCCCGTGCTGCCGAAGGGCTCTGGCGTGGATGGTCCGTTCAGCACGTGACGGTTAGCGGAGTGCGCTGGTGACCGGGACGCCGATGCGCCGGAGGTGTTTGCCGCGTCCGGTCGGTCGGTGGTCATGATGTCCTTCCGTTCTCCGGCGCACGCAGTCAGCAGACCTGTACGACGGCCTCAGTAGAGGCTCGCCAGGAAACCGGCGTCGTCGCGGGTGGATGTGTTGGACCGCACGTCACGAAGCTTCACCTCGAGACGAAGCAGGTCGAGCAGCAGTTGCGACTGATAGGTCGTTTTGCTCTTCGCGTAGTCCAGATATGCCTGGGACAGGTTGTTCATCACGGTCGTGAGGGGGCGCAATGTCACGTCGGTGCCGCGGTGGTCGCGCTTGAGATCCGAGCCATCCGAGAGCGTCCATCGCATGTCCGAGATCTGGCGGGTTGTGCCGTCGGTGACTTCGGAGCGCTTCTTGGCCAAGAACTCGACGTAGCTTTGTCTTTCGGGCACCACGCGATTCAGGTAGCCATCGAGGACGTTGCCTGGTCGCCAGTCGAAGTCGAACCCGCCGGGCACCGTGTGACCAGTTGCGAGCGTCAGCGTGGAAGCTCCGTTCTTCGCCTCGGCCGCCGTCACCCCGGTGACTCGATCCCCAGCGATTGCGGCAGGCATGGTCGGCGGTTGCAGGAACAGACCATCCACTGTGGTGGTCTTGAGATCTGCGGTGTAGGCCTGGACCTGGGCCAGGGTCGAGCGCATCTCGAGAAGCTTCTGATCGAGCGTGCCGCGGACTCGCTGCTCCTCTGCCTTGAGGATGATGTCGTAGAACGCCCGCGCGGGGTCGATTCTTGTGGCGTCCAGGGCCGGGATCGTGGTCATCCCGCTTGCCCCTGGGTTGATGAAGATCCGCCATTGGTCATACCGGCGGAAGCTCGTGTCGTCGGCCAGCTCGTCCACCGTCGCAGGGGCACGCTGACGCTCGTCGTGCGTCAGTTCCGTGTTCGCTCGGATCGTCAGGTTAAGCACTTGCGATTCGAAGGGTGTCGCAGCCTCGAGCATGACACCGATGTATCCGGTGGAGCCGTACACATGGAAGGAACCTTTGATGCCCGCGGTGCTGACGGCCTCGTTCCGGAGGTCGTCGTCCGATCCCAAGAGGAACGCACGGTAGTCGGCGGCGTTGTAGGAGATTCGAGCCGTGGTGGGGAAGTGCATCATCACGAACACCTTGTCGCGATGCAGGTTGCCGTAAATCCCGTCGACGTCGCCCTTCAGCGAGGTTTTCGACGTTGTGTACTGCGAGGTGTAGAGCGCAGTGCGTGCCATGGAGTCGTTGCCCGCTTGCAGGGCAGAGATCCCCGCGCCGCCAATCACGAGGACTCCGGCCAGGGCGAAGAGGGTGACGAACACGCCGAAACGTTCGATCGCGTGGTGCGAGTCGAGTCTCAGCCTCTGGCTGATAGTCAGTGTCGCGTTCCTGAGCCGCATGTCAGTTCCTGGTCAGTGCGTGGTCAACTCCGATTGATGCCTGGTGCTCCCGAGCGGCTAGCGCGCCCCGGCCGTGACAACCCGATGCGATCTGTCGGGGCGTGGTCGTGTACAAGGTGCTGCTGCCGCTCACTGAAAGACTTGGGGAGTTGCATCAGGGCCTGTCGCCTGAATGATCACGGTGCCACCGCCGAGCTCCTCGATCGTCTTCTGCCCGCCAGACCCGACGGTGGAGATCAGCTCCCAGCCACCGCCGGCGATCGCGCCCCCGACGACGATGAGCAAGGCGATGGTGACCCAACTCGTTTGATGGCCACTAGTCTGCGGATTGCCCATCAGCTTCCTGATCAGTAGTACGCCACCCCACACAAGGCCGACTACGCCCAGCAGCATGAGCCCAAGCCCTCCCCAGGTCTGTACCTGAGACTTGGCGTTCTCCAGGAAGCTCGTCAGGTCCCATGCCGCCGTGGGCAGATCCGACAGGGTGATGTCCGCCGTCTCGTGAATCTTCGTCATGCGCACTTTCTCTCTGACCTCCGACCTCACGCGCGAGGGGTGCGGTCTTCCCGACTCAGTGGCTCTCGGGTGCGCGTGCTCCCCATTGACCAATGTATCGTATTCCAGTGCCGACTGATAGAAAGGTTAGATACGCACTCGATAGCGCTGGTGGACACAGCGGGGGCGGACAGGCTGGGGTCAACAGGGAGTCGGCCACGCGTACGATGTGTGGTGGTCGCCAGGAGACCTGTGTATCGTCTGAGCGCGACATTGTCCCTCGGCCTGCGAAGGGCTGGGTTACGCCGTTGGCCGGTACAGCTGATCAGGAGCTTGCAGTCCACCATGAACCCATTGCCCGGAGATCTCTTCGCGCGCAACCTGCGGCGGGAACGCGAACGCTTAGGGATCAGCCAGGCGGAGGTGGCCAGGCGAAGCTCCGAGATTCTCCGTTCGAACCTTGACCCGACCGCCGTCACCCGCGTCGAACAGGGGACGCGCACGGTGAGGCTCGACGAAGCCGTCGCGATCGCCCAGGCGCTCGATGTTCCGCTCCCGCTTCTCTACAGTGAGGCGGGAGCCCTCGACACGGCGGCACTTCTAGCGCGGTACCGCGTCGAGCTGGCTCAGGCACTGAGTAACTGGGAGAAAGACCGCCTCGACGTCCAGCGCATCATGCTGGCCATCCAGACGATCACAGGTGGCGGCGATACACAAGCCATGCTCGAGCCACGGCTCAGGGACGCGATCGATGCCCGAGTGGCCGAAGATAGGAACGACGACCCGGCCGACAGCGGCACTACAGGCCCAGGCGCGTGACGCTGTTGCGTGCGATGGGGTTGTACTCCCTGTCGTAGACATCGACCGTGTCTGCTTTCTGCCAGCGGCCGGCGCGCATGATCTCCTCCGTGGAGGCGCCGTTGCGCCGCGCCTGTGTGACGTGGCCCGCCCGCAGGCTGTGAAAGCCGTAGTCCGTCGGGTCCATCCCTGCTTCGGCCATGCGCGTGAGCAGCATCGTGTGCAGTGCGTCGCCGCTGACGCCGGACTCGTGAACACGCGCCTCGCGCCGGTTGCGGTAGGTCGCCCGCAGCAACGGCCCGGATGAGGCGAGGTCTGCGCCGCTGATCAGTCCCGTGCTCCCACCAGCACCGCAGACATGCTCGTCGAGCTGGTAGTCGTACAACGAGCGCATGCACTGTCGCCGTCGGGCGCGGGCATCGGCGATGCCTGAAGCCCGCACCAGAACGACCCAGCGATGCACCGCACACGGCGCGCAGGTGCGGGGCGCCGTGCCGAAAGGAAGCACGACGACGTCGGGCAGGACGTTGGCCTGGTCCGCCTTCGACTGGCCGATCCGCACGTGGATACCGTCGATGAGATGCAATTCGAGGCTGTCTAGCTGTAGCGCTGCGGCCTCGCTACGCCGCAGCGCTCCGGCGAAGCCTAGCCAGAGTGCCAGCGTGTCGCGGGCCGCCGAGATGCCCGCGGGGTATACGGCGTGCGACATCGTCTCGATGATGCGCACGACCGCGGCGAGAACGAGCGGCCTTTTGCGGGCGGGCCGGGCGGCCCGGCGCTTTTCGAGTCCGCGGACGAGGTCGCTGACGCCTCGGTGCCTGGTCGGATCCAGGAACCATTCACGGAGGTGCCGGTCCGCGATCCCCGCGAGATGCTGACGGATGGTCGAGACCGCGAAGCGGGGAAGTCCCCAGTCATCCACCTGTGTCGACATCCACGCGACATACCATCGCACGACCTCGGGATGAGCGGGCAAGGCGTCGAGCGAATACGCGTCGCAGAAACCCTGGAAGGAACGCCAGGCCTTGTCGTAGGCGAGCCGGGTGTTGGCCGACAGGGTGAACATCTCGAGCTCGCGGGAGACCTCTTCGAGTTCCCTGAGCTCTTCTCCGATGTCCGAGTCGGCGATCTCCAGTGGCGCCCTCGCAGCAGCCAGGCGCTGTCGGGCCCCGATGTCGTGTACCACCGCCATCGTCCGAGTGTCGCCTACCGCCGGCGCGTGGTCCGAGGCAGGCACGCGTTCCTGGTAACCGCTCTTATCGGGGCATGGACACCCCGATCCGTCGCCTGACCCGGAGCGTGGATGTCCTGGCTCTGCGAAGGTGACGTGGGCTCGCTCTCGGTGACACCGCGGCTCAGCTGCCTGACTCCCGGCGTACTGAACCTGTATCCGGTCCGCCGACATCAGCGGCCTTCACGGGGGTCGAGGACGCGCGGAGAAGCTGGTGGCCGGTGGCAGTCTGCACGCGGTGGATAGTGGCCGCAGCGCGAGAGGATCGAGCGGGTTCGAGGTCGGCATCACCGGCATCGACGGCGGTGAGACCCGGATGTCGCTGGCCGACGCCGCGGCGGTGCCGTTCGAGCGTGCCCGGCCGGTGAGGTCGTTTTCGCCCGGCACGGGGCAGCGCAACTACCCCGGCTTCTACTGCGCCGCCTGCCTGGACGCGCACGTCGGGTCGAGTCGTGGCTGGAGGCGGACACCACGATGGCGTTGGACGTCGACCCCGTGGTGGTCACGTTCGCGCCCCAGCCGTTCTGACTGGGCTGATCCGACGCCGACCGGGCCCGCTCGCACGCTCCGGACTTCGTCGCCCGCACCATGTCCGACACCGGAGTGGCCATCGACTGCCGCCCCGGCCGAGCGGATCACGCCGCGCGACGCGGCGGCGTTCGCCGCGACCGAGCGCGCGTGCGCGGAAGCGGAAGCCGGCTGGGAGACCGAGTGGTCACGGGCCCGAGACGGTCTGGGTCGCCGGCCGCTCGCTCCGCGAAGTGAGTCCCGCTCTGAGCTTGTCTCGCTTCGCCGCCGCCCGCGCTGCTGCACCGGTCCGGTCGAGATGATCGACTCAGGCAGAGGGCCTTCGGGACCGGGCGCCGACTGCGAATCCGTCCCTCCACATGGCTGCGAGAAGCTGCGTCAGCTCGTCGATCTGCTCCGCCCTTAGCGTCTTCCTCAGAGTTCCGTGCCCTTCGATCATCTGCCGAGCACGAGCGCCGGCCGCTCCGAGGAGGGCCAAGTTGTCGTAGCCTGCGATCTTCCCGTCGTGATCAGGCTTGTTGCCGCTCGCCTCGTCGTAATCGTCGATCAGGCCCGTGAGGACGAAGCTGTCGGGGTGAGGCTGCGTCATGAGATCTAACTTCCCCTGGCGCCATTTGCGGTGGAACCCGCGCCCCTCCAGTCAAGCTGTGCCAGTTCCCATTTAATGACGCTGAAGTGCCCGGCGTGGCACCCGGGTACGGCGTGGCCAACGCATGGTCGGCGTGGAGAAGTGGCGCTGACAACGACACGACATGGACCGAGCATCGGCCGCAGAGCCGGCCGCGGGTGGAGGTCGGGATCGGCGCGGGATGCTGTGCAGTGAGCGTCCGGCCGTGAACCACGACCACCAACCAGAAAGGTCAACCCACGTGGACTACCCCGCCCACATCCGCAACATTTCTGCCTTCATGACCGAGGACGCGGACCTGTGGACCGACGTGTACCGCCTCGGCCAGAACATCGCGTGGCTCTGTTCCGAACAGTGGAGCCACGGCCTGGCCCAAGACCCGCCCGATCCCCACATCGACGACGCCTACATGCGCGCGCTCTTCTCGGTGCCCAATGGTCACCGGCGGCGACCTGACGACGACCCGGCCGTCCTGGAGACCGAAGACTTGCGCGCGGCTTACCTGCGTGCGCGGATGACGCCCATGCTCGACCGGCACCGTGGCGGAGGACATGATCCGGCGCGGTGCCGGTGGTGCGGCGGTGCCCCAGATCAGCCCGCCATCGCCGTCTGCCGCTGGGAGCCCGACCCCGTCATGACGGGCCAGAGCCTCGTCGAGGTACTGCGCTACGACGGAGATGACGTTGTGGTCCGGCA
The DNA here is from genome assembly GCF_056435685.1 of Amycolatopsis sp. NPDC043885. Taxonomy (NCBI): domain Bacteria; kingdom Bacillati; phylum Actinomycetota; class Actinomycetes; order Pseudonocardiales; family Pseudonocardiaceae; genus Amycolatopsis; species Amycolatopsis sp. NPDC043885. The sequence goes on along the minus strand of NZ_JBWKEA010000005.1, from coordinate 165,486 downwards.
GTACGGTCGTGTCCGGCGCGCTTCTGTTCGATCCTTTATCGACTACCGCGAGGTGGTCGTTCCTTGACCACGTGCACTGATGTTCGGCCGCAGTGCTTCGGCCCACGACGGACATCAGTGCGTCCAGTGACAAACGGTCGTTTCCGAAGGACACGAAGGAAGATGTTTTGATGACCGCAGAACTCCTGCCCTCGGGTTACAAATATGGCCTGGCCAACAAGTTTCTTCTTGGGAGAGGGCGCCTGGTGCCAGTCCCCACATTCCCGCTCGACGCCGATGACCGAACCAGTGTCCAGCAGGTCGCCGATGCCCAGGCGTATTACACGGACAGTGTGCTCGTGCGCCGTCCCCTGGACTCGGATCGCTGGGAGGTGGCTGGCGACGTCGTGAGGGCCGGTCGGATGGGGCTGAGTGAGCGTGAGTTGATCGTGCTCGACCTGCGCTCCTACCTGACAGGGCTCACGATCAAGCGCGGGCCGATCGCCGAGCAAGCAGCACACGACTCCTACCCTTGGGTGCGCCAAGCTCTTGCTCCCCTCGACGCCGAGATCGCTCGCGTTGAGACGCTGCTGGCCGAGTACGAACAGCTATCGTCGTGAGCCTGCTGTATGGCCCAGGTTCGCCCGAGTCCGGATTCACAAGGGAGTGCTCATGATCGACCACGTTGACGCCGTGCTGTCCGAACGTCTGCTGAACGCGGTCACTAGCGCTCTTGTGTCCGACAGCGGCTTCAGGAAGACGGTGGAGGACCTTCCCGGGTGGACTGGCGAAGGCCTCGCTGGCGATGCCAGGGCGACGGTTGTCGCCGTGCTGCGAACGCTGGCGGAAGTTGCGCCTGGCACGCCGGAATATGCGGTCGAGTTCGACTTCACCGCCCTCGCCGACGTGGTGGCCAATGCCGGGACATCCGCATGACGTCCCCGTGCAGCGCGACAGCCGTCGAGGGCAGGCAGCGGCCTGCCCTCGGATCATCTCTCAACGAGGAAGCTCATGAAAGCGCGTAGTCACCAGGGAATCCGGACGGTCGACCTCGCCTACGCCTCGAGCGTGGTCGAGGTTCTCAAGCAGGTCGGTGAGTTCACCGACCTGGCCACACCGTCGATCGCTGAGCTGGTCCGGAACGCCGTCGCCCGGCATGCCGCAAACCCGGCCGCCGGGATCGAGTGCATCGTCGACGACCCCGGTGTGGCGAACTGGCGACTGCGTCCCCACCTCGACGCACCCGGTCGGGTCCGCCTGGCGTGCTATCGGTATCAGGAGACTCAGGCCGACGTCGAGCGCGTCAGCCGTGTCGATGCCGCACTCGAGCAGGTCGGACGGCCCTGAACCCGTACCGGGCTGTGAATGGCACCCCATAACCTTCTTGGGCTCGGCAAGGCAGTGGCTCCAGGGCGTGCGTCGACTTCGGAACGCACCCCGGGCAGCGACCCAGCAGTATCGCCCCGTCCGCCGGGCGGCGCCGCCTGTGCGCGGTGTCCAGCACAGCAGAATCGTTAGTCGTCCGGCACCTCGTCGGCGGGTGGGTGTCAGGTGCCCGCCCGTACACGTCCGGGCTGGCACCCTGCCGTTCGTTTCCTGGCCGACGGTGGGGCGTGTGGTCAGCCGAGCGCGGCTCGACTGGGAACTAGTCAGTATTCGAGACCTGCACTGTTCCTCCGGTCGCGCTGCGGATCATCCCGGTTTGGTGTCGACGTTGACTCGGGCGGCGCGTTCGACCAGCTGCTGGGCGCGGGAACGGGAGAGGTTCAGCGTGGCGCCGAGCTTGGCGTAGGACCGGTCCTCGCCCATGTTTCGGTAGATCTCGTCCGCGGCCAGTGCCTTCAGGTCGGCCACCCGGCTCGCGACAGCCAGGAGCAGGGCGTGCCTGCTGTTCAGGTGGGTGAGCCACCAGGCAGGATCTTCGCCCTCGCGGTCGCCGACCAGTTCGGCCAGGACGGCCTGAACTTCGTGTTCCTCAACGCCGTAGCCGTCATCGGGACTGAGGTGGGCCGTGTCGGTGTTCATCAGTGCAGGTCCATTCCCAGGTAGTCCACGACTTCGGCGGGCAGCAGTTCGGCCAGGCGCTTCGACAGGTCCGTTATGTCGCCGAAGTCGGCGGCGTTGTCCTCGACCAGGGTGGCCCAGTCGACGTCGAACTCAGCGCACAGGTCGGCGGCCTCCACGTAGGGAATCGCGATCTTGATGCCCTCGGTGTTCCACAAGCCGGACACCGCGCCGATGCGATGGGACCCGGTGAACGCGTTCTCGCCGTCGACCAGCAACGGCGGCCCCTGCCATCCACGTTCGGCCATGTCGCGCATCAGCGCCGCGAGTTTGCCGCGGTCGACGACATCGTGAGGTGCGTTGAAGATGCCGGTGGCATGCTCGGCGAGAGCGTCCACCCGCTCGGCCATGAACCCAGTCTGCATAGAGCCCACTATCTAATATCGAACGTCGTCTGCATAGAGCCCGCTATGCAGATGACGTCGGAGCCGTGATCAGGACAGCTCGTCGTCGGCGATAGACTTCCCGTCACGACGTTTAGTCAGCATTTAGGCAACCGCCGAGAGAATTGCGGCGCGGTGATCGGGCCACAGGCCCGGGACCCCATGCTCGACCAGTTGATCGCCGTCATGCCACGCCACCGCGGGGCGTGCGTTCAGCGGAGATGGTGACGTGGGGAGATCGACGCGAAGTGTGTAGGTCGTGGTCCACGCGTTGATGGTGTGTGGTGAGGAGATCGGCCGGATCGCGCGCACGATCCGGACGGTCGCGCCGCCGGGAAGCACCAGTCCTGTTTCCGCTGCTAGTTTTCGCGCACCGGCAGCGATGAGGCCGTCAAGTGTGGGCAGCCGGTCGCCGGCACGCCATCGTGACGCGGTGCGCCCGAAGTCCGAGGGAATCGCATAGCCGCCCGGCAGGGAAGGGATCGTCCCCTTGGCGGTGGTGCGGGTGGTGAGCAGAACGCGTCCGGTTGGGGACGTCACGATGACGTCGACGACGGGGTTGTCGCCGTAGTAGTGGAAAAACCCGATCCCGGTCGGCAGGCCGATGCGGGGATCGGCGAGGAGCCGCTCATGGTGGGGGTGCAGGGGACGACCGTGCTGATCCAGCACCCAGCCCTGTGCGGTGAAGTGCCGGCGCAGGCGGTCATCGAGCTGGATCGGCGAATCGGACGCCGTCGCGAACTCCGGATCGGCCACCGTCGGCTCGACGCTTACACGGTTGGGATGCCGCGACGCGTCGAAACCGGAGGGAAGAATCGCGCACTCGTCACCGACAGCGGGCCGGTACCCCGGATTGGTGTCGAACAGTCGAGGGCCGTAACCAGGCTGAACGGTACTGCCCACGTAGCCCGCGATCTCGGCGAGCGTCTCAGCCGGATACCCGCGGTCCCCGAAGCCGTGTCCCCAGCAGTCGGCGTCGGGCACGAGGTGGGCGTCGCGGTCCAGGATTGAGAAAACGGTCATGATCGACATCATCGGATCGTCGCCGGTGGCATTCCAGGACAGCGACTGGCCAGATCCAGGACAGATTCCGTGCAGGGTCAGAAGAGTACAAGCTGCGCGTCGGGCTGGCGGCGTTGCTCGATGCCGCCGCAGCGGACACACGTCACGTTGTCGTCGGTGGGCTGCAAGCCGCGGGGGTCCCAGCCGTTCAATCCGGCGCCGCACGCGGGGAGCCAGTCGCCGGTGACCAGGTGGATGGTGCCCGACGGCGCCCGGCCGCGGGTGCCAGTGTGCGCCGCCGCCCAGGACTGCGGCGTCTCCGGCTCGTCGAGCGTGGTTCCGCCGCGGTGGTGGGTCAGCCGGCGCCGGAACGGTGCCAGCGGTTCGCGCGCGGTGTCACGGGTGACCGGGAGCGTGAACAGCGCCGGTGGCTCGTCGGACATGGCCATGATCTCCACGATCGCATTCGTGGCCGGTCAGTGCCAGAGGCTGTGCGAGGGAATCAGTCACGTCTTGATGCTCCGGCCGATGTCGGCAGGTGTGGGGCCTGTCAGCGACCGTGCTGGCGGCGTCGGCGACCGCGGCGTTGTCCGGAGCTTGCGCCGGATCCCCTTCACGACGTTGCTGGCGAATCGCTGTCGACAAGGTTGAAGCTACGACGAAGGGCGATGCGGGGGTGTCTATCCGTCTCGCTGTGTGCGTTTCCTGGCGGTGCGGGTGCCCGGAGCGGGCGGCGTGGCCTGGAGGGCTGTTACTCGGGCGACGGGCACTCCGGTCGCCGCGGCGGTGTCGCGGACTGTGCTGCCCTGCGTGGTCAAGGCGCTCACGGCCTCCGCCAGCGCCGTTTCGTAGGCGGCCTCGGCGCGCCGCAGCCGATCCAGCTCCGGGCTGGCCGGGGTGATCGCGACCTGGGCGGTCACGCCCATCAAACGGAGCCCTTGGGTGAGGTCGTCGTGCAACGCCCTCAGTGTCCGCCCCGACCCGTACACGCTGTGCTGGGGGACGCTGGCTACCCATATCCCGTCGTACTGGTGGGCACGGCACTCGAGGTTCGTGCTCACGGCGCCGTCCGCAAGTCATCGACAACCTGCTGGATGAGCGGGTCCGGGATGGGGGCCGGCAAGACGACCTGCCGGTCTCCGATCTGGTAAAGCCGGTGCGTGCCGCTGCCGCGGACGACCGTCACCGTGTGCCCCAGCCTGCCGACCGCTGTTCGCAGCTGTTGGAGCGAGATGTACTCCGCCGCTCCAGCCTTCAGCCCTGCTGTGACTTCCTGGGCGGCCTTCCATTCGTCGAGGCTGATGACAGGCTCGTGTGTGATGCGGGGCGACCAGATCCACTCGGAGAGCGGATTCCGCCGGGACATACCGGGCTTGCCGGTCCGGGTCGCTTTCCGGTTGTAGACCTGGTAGCCGGTCAGTTTCGGGTTCGCGATCAACCCTTCCACCAGGTTGTGGGTCCACCGGCGCTGGATCGGGTATCGGTCGGGATCCGCCGCCAGGACTTCGATGATATCCGCCGCCTTGAGGTACTCCTCACGCCGCAGGCGATGCAGCTCCCGGACGGCATCGAACCTGCGCGGGTCGGGATGCGGCGCGAGCTTCTTTTTCGGGCGTGCCTCGCCGAACCGGCCACTTTGCTGCCGCGGGGCGGTCTCGTCGACCACCGCGATGTAGGGGTAGGGCGGGTAGCCGTGATTCCAGCCGTTGACCGCGTGCTGGACCTGGCCGCCCATCGACATCTCCATCATGGTCGTCCGGTAGATCTCAGCCTCCACCTGCCCGTACCGGCGGGTGCGGAGCCTGCCGGACTCGGTTCCGCCCGACGGTTCGTTGGCGTACACCACTTCCACGCCGAGTTGCTCGAGTTCGTGCTCGACGACCAGGCTGGTCAGCATGGCGCGGGCCAGCCGGTCGGAACGCTCGGCCAGGACGTGGGTCACGCCCATCTCCTCGGCGCGCTCGACCAGGTCCTGCAGGCCCCCGTCGCGGGGGACCGGCACGTCGAGCGCCTTGTACATGTCCTGGGAACCCAGGCCGCGCAACCGGGGAGGGAGCATCCCGGACTCCACGTCCCAGAAGTAGGCGGCGAACTCCTCATTCGCCTCCAACCGCGCGGAGGAGTACAGGACTTGCCGAGGGATCGACGTGGCAGGGTTCTGGTTGTCCTTAGTGGACACTCGTCCGACGAACACCGCGCGCCGGGCGCGATGAGGAGCTTGCGTGAAGTTCGGCAGGTCGGACAGGTCGATAGGTGGCCTGAACGGTGTGAACTGAGCGGTCATGCTGTCCTTCGATTCTGGGACCGACGTGCGTTGCGTCGGGCCGCCGAGACACGGGAACCGGTGTGGCTGAACCAGATATGGCCCAACGCTCGTCGAGGCGATCAGTCGTTGTCGTCGGCCGTGCTGGAGTCGGCAGAGGTGGGGAGCGGGTCAAGGTCGGAACGCAGGCAGCAGTCGATCACGGCGAGGGCCTGCACCCGGCTCCAGCTCCGGCAGGCCGCCGCGATGAGCGGCGGGTCGAACCCGGTATCCAGGTCCGCGTCCTGGAGCTCGTCAGCCAGCAGCACACCTGGGGCGTCGATCCACATCTCGTCGAACGCGATCCCGCGGACCAGCCACGCCAAGGCCTCCCACTGCTGCCGGGTCAGAGGTGTGACCTCGCGCGCTTCGACGGCCAGGAGACGGCGGAACGTGCCCGGGGGCAGGGAGCGCACCATGACTGCGGGGCTACTGCGGGCCAGGTGCAACATTTTGTCGATCGCGTTCACGCCGACACCCAGAAACTCCGCGACCGCTGCCCGCCCGCCTCGCCCGGCCATCGCGACCGCCCGCTCCACAGCTTCGGCCCGCCGCAGGGGCAAATGCTCGGTCCGCTCATGCTCGATCTCGTCCAGGGCGCGACGCAACGGGTCCTGCCACGCAGTCACTGACAACACCGCCTTTACTGCCAGCTTTGGCGCTCACTGCGACCCAAACCTGTAATCGCAACTACAGGTTACTGTAGTTGCGATTACAGGTTTGGTCGGGTGGTGTCGTCGGCCTTGTCCACCCAGCTGGCATGTTCCTCTGCGCGTGGTCGTGCAAGCTGCGTTCCCGTCAGATCCCCAGCGGCGTGCGGTGCGCCCGCCGGCAGCGTGGCGAGCTACGAAGACGGATGCTTCGAGCGCATCGCGGATCAGGTCGATCTGCTTCTTCTTCAGCTGGTCTGACCGGGTGGAGTCGACGCGATCGTCTGGTGGGCCAATGGGCGGGCGTGGGAGGCATAGCCCATGAACACTGGAGCGACCACGAATTCGGCTTCTGGCGACGTCGCAGGTGTGCTTGTCCAGGCTGGGTCGATCGGCCAGCTGACAGTGTCTCCAAGGTCGCTGGTTCCGATACCTCGCCAGTTGCCTGCAAGCATGCGGGATTTCACGGGCAGGACACGGGAGTTGGCCGAGCTCGACGAGGCGCTGACCGTCTCGGAGGCTGGTTCGGGGCCCTTGGCTGTGGTCGAGGGGATGGGCGGGGTCGGGAAGACGTCGCTGGTGGTCCACTGGGCCCGCCAAGCGGCAGAGCGGTTCCCGGACGGCACGTTGTTCGCGAATCTGCGCGGGTTCGGTCCGAGCGCACCGTTGGCGCCGGGGCTGGTGCTCGCCGGATTTGCCCAGGCACTGGGTGCTTCAGCGGAGCAGGTTTCCGCCGATGAGGACGCCGTGGCCGGGTTGTATCGGTCCTTGCTGGCTGACCGGCGGGTGTTGGTGGTGCTGGACAATGCCGCGTCCGCCGCGCAGGTGCGCCCGTTGCTGCCGGGCGCCTCGGGTTGTGCGGTCGTGGTCACCAGCAGGGCGGCTCTGCCGGGGTTGCGGGTGACCGACGGCGCGGTGGCGGTCGCGCTGGCGCCGATGCCGGCGCGGGAGGCGGTGTCGTTGGTGCGCGGTGTGGTGGGCGAGGCCACGGCGGATGCCGAGGTTGCCATGGTGGCGGAGCTGGTGGCGTTGTGTGGTGGTCTGCCGCTGGCGGTGCGGGTCGCGGCCTGCCGGGCCGCTGCGGCCCGGCACGGCGGGGTGGCCGGAGTGGTGGCCGAACTCGGGAACGAGCGTGACCGATTGGCGGGGTTGAGCGTGTCCGGCGACGAGAAGAGCGCGGTGCAGTCGGTGTTCGACGTGTCCTATCAGCGCTTGTCGGCCCAGCAGGCGCGCGTGTTTCGCCTGCTGGGGTTGCATCCCGGTCCGGAGTTCGGGGTGCCTGCGGTCGCGGCGCTGACCGGGCTCGACGAGAAGCCGGCCTACCGGATGCTGGAGGACCTGGCGGATCTGCATCTGGTGGAGCCAGCCGGTTTCCGGCGGTACCGGCTGCACGACTTGCTGCATACCTATGCCGTCACCCGGGCCGAGTCCGACGAACCGGGGGAAAGCCAGGAACGAGCAGTGACAGCGGTGCTGACCTGGTATGCGCAGGCCGCCGATCTCGCTGACCGGGTGGCGTTCCCGAGCAACCCGCGCCCGCAGATAGAGCTGCCGCGGGTGCTGCCGGTCCCGGTGTTCGACCGGGCAGAGGCGCTGGTTTGGCTGGATATCGAGCTGCCGACGCTGACGGCGGCGGCGTGTCTGGCGGAGCGTGAGGGGGTGTGGGCGGCGGCGGTGGTGCTGGCGGGTGTCCATCATGTGGTGGTCTCGCGTCCGCGGGCGGTGTGGCCGTCGGCAGTGGCAGCGGAGACCGCAGGGGTGGCGGCGGCGCGGGCGGGTGGTTTCCGGCAGGCCGAGGCGTTGCTGCTGATGCGGTTGTCGGACAGTCTTCGGCTGGCGGAGTCGTGGGATGAGGCCTATGAACGCTGCGAAGAGGCGCTGCGGCTCGGGCGTGAACTCGACGACATGGTGACGATCTGCAACGCGGTCAGCGGGCTCGGGCTCGTCCGGTTGTCGCAGCAGTGCTACACCAGAGCCCTGGAGCACTACCTGGACGCATTGCCGATCAGCCGCGCCACGGGCCAGCCGCGGCTGGAGGCCGTGATCGAGTGCAACCTCAGCGAAATCCGGATAGCGCTCGGCCAGTACGAGGAGGCGCTCGAGCACGCCGAGCGGGAACTGGTGCTGCGGCGTCAGGCCGGCGACAAGCTGGGCGAGGCGTACGCGCTGTACGGGATCGCGACTGCGCGCTGGAAGCTGGGCGAGCACCAGGCCGCGATCGACATCACTGAACAGGCGGTGGAACTGTTCTCCGCCTCGGGCACGACCAGCCGGTTCGCTCTCGGCGCGCTGGAGATGCTGGCCGCGGTCCACACCAAACTGGGCCAGCACGACCAGGCAGCACAAGCGCTGCGGGCCGCGCACGCGGTCATGGTCGAGTTCGGGGACCCGCGCGCGGACGAGGTGGCGCCGCGGCTTCGTGAGCTCGACGCCGCGGCACCACCGGACTCAGCCGCAGGTGGGGCATTCGGGGTGGGGTGAGTCCAGCCCTAGTCGCTGGCTGTCGTCCAGCCTGACCAGATTCCAGCCGAACTCACCATTGGCCGGGACCGGCGGTGCGCCGGTGATCAGGCTCATCGTCGCGTGAGCGGCCAGCAGCCCGGTCGTGCACGCCGTGATCACGTTCGCCGCGTGCGTCACGGCGACCCCGGTGCCGGGGGACCAGAACGTCACCGGCGGCCCCGCGGCTTGTTCGTGGCGCCGCGCGGTCTGCCCGCAGTCATGGCATGGGCCGGTGCCGGGCTGGTAGAGCCCGACGCTGACCCGCGGCCCCTCGTAGCCGCCGTGCACCCACGCCGTGCCGGTGTCCTGGCACGCCGCGGCCGTCCAGTACCGGATCTCCGACGGTGTGTCCGCGGCCAGCACCAGCACATCGCACCCGATGGCCAGCGCGCGCAGTGCCGCGGTGCCGTCGACGCGCCGTTGTGCGCCGGTGACCGTGACCTCGCTGTTGTGTTCCCGCAGCCGCTGCACCGCGGCCTCGACTTTGGGGCGGCCGAGGTCGTGCTCGGTGTAGAGGATCTGCCGGTTGAGGTTGGACAGCTCGACCACGTCATCGTCCACACAGTGGATCTGCCCGACCCCCGCCACGGTCAGGGCGAGTGCGGCGGTGGCGCCGGCCCCGCCGACCCCGATCACGGTGACCCGTGCCTGGGCCAGCAGCATCTGCACGTCCTGCGCGGACCGCCCCGGTGTCCGGTCCATCCACCGCCACAGCGCCAGAGCGCTCCGATGACGCCCACGGGGGATAGGGGGGCCGGCCTCGTGCAGGTATCCGGCGGCCTCGAGTTTGCCGATGGCTTCGCGTACCTCGGCCGCCGGATGGGCGGGGAAGCGGTGGACCAGGTCGGCGACCACCTGGCCCACCGTTCGGGTTCCGTCGAGAGACTCCAGCAACGCCCACACACACCCGTCCGGATCATCGATCTCGGTGCCGATGCCGGGCACGGTGCCACCGATCACGATGAGGTCCTCGCCGTAGCGGACGGGCCGGTGCTCGAACTTGATCATCGGGTGCAACATGGAGCCCCTCCACTCACTGCTAGTTGGTGCCGTTCTTCGGGTTGCTGCAGAACGTCATGCGCCGAACCTCACGGAACTCGATCACCGCCACCACCTCCCTTCCCACATCGAGGAGCCGGCACCGGTGCGCCTGCCGGCCGAGGCCGCGGGCCACAGACAGCGCGGCAGGTCCCGACTGTCTGGGTGCGGCGGGTGGTGGCTGTGAGCGCTCATGGTGTCGTTCTCCGTCTCCGGCCCCTTGCTGGTCGAGGAGCTGCAACCGAGCATCGAGGGGTCCTGCGGACGGCAAGTAGGACAGAGGTGCTGACACGACACGGAATTCCTGTCGGCCGATCAGGTGAACTGGAATCCGCTGCTCCGACCGAACCGCGCTGTCACCTGAGTGGCCTCAGGTCGGCACATGAGCTCACGACCAGTCGCTGGACGCTCGACCACAAAGGCGTAGCGGCTGCCCACCGCAGGGTGATAGGCGGTGGACTCGGTCCGATCAGGACAGAAAGTCGGCACACTGGCGGTCATGTATCCGACAGGGAGGGTCGAGATCCAGCTTCTGGGACCGGTCGGAATCCGCACCGGCGACGGCGAAGTTGTGTTGCCGTCCAAATCGGCCGTGGTGCGCCTGCTGGCCGCGCTCGCCCTCGAGGCCGGTAAACCGGTCCGTGCGAGCGCCCTCGTCGACCTGGTCTGGCGCGACGACGGACGAGCTGAACCAGGTCGGGGCACGTTGCGGCGCAACATCGACTACCTCCGCGACGAACTCGTCGCAGCGGGCGGCAGCCGCGACTGGCTGACATGGGACCAAGCGGCCCGGACCTGGACCCTGACAGTGAAACCCGGTGCGGTGGACTACCACCGCTTCCTCGACGAGATCACCCTTGCCTGCGACGACGCCGACTGGGACAGGCTGCGGCACGCCCTGGCCATCCGGCACGGCACAGCACTGGCCAACGTGAACAACGGGTGGGCCGACGATGCCCGCCGCGAACTTCGCCAGCACCGCCAGACAGCGACGAATTCCCTTTTCACTCACCTGCTGAATGCACACCGCCACGACGACCTGATCGCCTTGCTCGGGCCGTGCGAGGACGACATTGTCTACGACGAAAACCTGCTGCTGCTGGGCGCAGAGGCACTGGCCGCGGCAGGACGCCACGCCGAGGTCGATGCCTGGGCCGCCCGCCTTAATGACCGCGCCCGCGACGAACCAGGCGCGGGCCGCTCCGCCACCACGCACGCCGGCCTGCAGAAACTCATCGCTGATCCACCCGGTCCAGCCACTCACTCTGTTGCTTCAGAGGCCCTGGCTCTTCCCCGCGACATCGCCGACTTCACCGGCCGTGAACCAGAACTCGCCGCATTGTTCGGCGCGGTCGAGAACGCCGCAGACACGGGCGCCACCACGATCGCCATCCACGCCATCGACGGCATGCCCGGCGTCGGCAAAACCACCCTGGCCACCCACGCCGCACACCGGCTCGCGCTTCGCTTCCCCGATGGCCAGCTACTGCTCCCATTGCACGGCCATACTCCCGGCCAGAAATCCGTCGCCCCGTTTGACGCCTTGCATTCCCTGCTGACCGCCCTGGGCGTGCACGCCCAGGCCCTCGGCGCGCATAAGAGTGTGGATCAGCGGTCGCGGCTCTGGCGCAGCCTGATGTCCGACCGCAGGATCCTCGTGATTCTCGATGACGCCGCGACCCACGACCAGGTCGAGCCCCTGCTGCCCGGCACGCCGGGCAGCCTGGTGATCATCACCAGCCGCAACCGGCTCCCCGAACTCGACGACGTCCACCCGCTCTCCCTCGACATCGTCAGCCCTGAGGAGGGCGCGGTGATGCTGCTGCGCCGGGCCCGCCGCACCCTGGACACGACCAACGCCGAGCAGGTCGCCCGCATCGTCGACCTGTGCGGCTTCCTGCCGATCGCCATCGCGGTCGCCGCATCCCAGTTGCGCACTCATCCCGCGTGGAGTGTGCGCTACCTCGCCGATCAGTTGGCCGACGCCTACGACCGCCTCGACGAACTGCAGGCCGGGGAACGCTCCGTCCGCGCGGTGTTCGACACCTCCGTGCACGACCTGCCCACCGAGCAACGTGACCTGTTCGTCCTGCTTGGCGTGCACCACGGCCCTGACATCGACTCGTACGCCACGGCTGCCCTGGCCGATACCTCCCCCACCCGGGCGCGCCAGCTGCTGCGTGCCCTTTACACGCGAAACCTCGTCCAGGAAACCACCCCCGACCGCTACCGCCTCCACGACCTGCTCCGCGTCTACGCCCACACCCAGGCCGCAGACCTTGACCCCGGCGACCGCCAGCACGCCACGACCAGAGCCCTGGACTACTACCTGCACACGACCCACACTGCCACCAGCCACCTCCCGGCCTACCGCACCTTGGCCAGCCCCGTCACCCCAGTCCCGCCTCGCCATCCGCGGCCCATAGCCAGCATTCGTGACGCTACGGCCTGGCTGGCCGTAGAACTTCCTATCCTGGCCACCGCTATCGACCACACCCACCACAGCCACCCCAGCCACACCCTGCAGCTGTCCGCCACCCTGCATCCCTACTTCCGCGCGGCCGGACAGTGGCACCACGCCAACACCATCCACCAGACCGCACTCACCGTCGCCACCCGAACCAACAACTCCCACGCCCAGGCAACCGCCCTTATCGACCTCGGCACCGTGTATCGGCTGCGGGGTGATGTGGCGGCGGCGGCGGACGCGCAGACCCGCGCGCTGCAGCTGTTCACCGACAGCGGTGACTTGCGGGGGCAGGGCACCGCCCTCACCGAACTCGGCATCGTGTATCGACGGCGGGGTGATGTTGCGGCGGCGGCGGACGCGCACACCCGCGCGCTGCAGCTGTTCGCCGACAGCGGTGACCTGCTAGGGCAGGGCACCGCCCTCTCCGAACTCGGCCGCGTGTATCGGCTGCGGGGTGATGTGGCGGCGGCGGCGGACGCGCAGACCCGCGCGCTGCAGCTATTTACCGACAGCGGTGACTTGCGGGGGCAGGGCACCGTCCTCACCGAACTCGGCCGCGTGTATCGGCTGCGGGGTGATGTGGCGGCCGCGGTGGACGCGCAGACCCGCGCTCTGCAGCTGTTCACCGACATTGGCAGCCTGCTGGGGCAAGGCGACGCCCTCAACGACCTCGGCCGCGTGTATCGGCTGCGGGGTGATGTGGCGGCCGCGGCGGACGCGCACACCCGCGCTCTGCAGCTGTACATCGACAGCGGCAGCCTGCTGGGGCAGGGCAACGCGCTAAACGGCCTCGGCTACGTATATCGGTTGCAGGGTGATGTGGTGGCCGCGGTGAACGCGCAGACCCGCGCTCTGCAGCTGTACACCGACGGCGGCAACCTGCTGGGGCAGTCCAGCGCACAGCTGCAGCTCGGCATCGCCTACCACCTGAAAGGCGAGTATGACCTCGCCACCACACATCTCGCCGACGCGCTGCGCTTGTTCACCCGAGTTGAAGACACTGACGGCCGAGCCGAAACCCACAACGCACTCGGCGACCTCACCCTCGACCACCCCGACGCAGGCGACCCAAACACCCACTTCACCACCGCATTCGCACTCGCCCGCGACTGCGGCATCAAACTCCACGAGGCCAACGCCCTCGTCGGGCAAGCGCGGTGTCTCCACCGCGCCGGGGACACGCCCCAGGCGGTCACCCTGCTACGACAAGCCCTCGCCATGCACCAAGAGATCCACGCGCCCGAGGCAGCCGATACCGCAGCCCTGCTCCGCACACTCGACCCCAACAACCAGCCCTGACAAACGTGTCGACTTGGGACGACCCGTCAAATATGTGTGCCTCGAGATGTCGAGCTCAGGTCCGCGTCGACCCGCCACTATCAACGGCGGTAGCCCGCCTCCTGGTAGGAGGTCGCGCGTCGCCTTTCACGTGGTGCTCTTTCGTCCGGCGGCTTGCCGCCTCATCGCATGGGCACTCGCCATCACGACTGCAGGAACATCAACATTCCAGCCTTCGGCCGCTGGGAGCCTCAGTCGCGGGGGAGCGGCGCCCGGGTCCGGTCGAGGCCCGCGAACAGGTCGCCGTGCTCGGCGACGCGTTCCAGGACGTCGTCGGCGGTAAACACGAGCTGGTCCGGGCGACAGCAGGCGCGTACTTCAGCCCAGGTGACAGGCGTGGCGACGGTCGGCTGGTCGCGGCCGCGCAGGGAGTACGGCGTGATGGTGGTCTTGGCTGGATTGTTCTGCGACCAGTCGATGAATACCCGCCCCGTACGCTGCGCCTTCGCCATCACCGAGGTCACCTGATCCGGTGTCTCGCGCGCCAGGTGCTGAGCCAGGTGCTGCGCGTAGGCCGACGGCGCGGCCGGGTCCTCATGTCGATCGCGCAGTACAGCTGCATGCCTTTCGACCCGGACGTCGTGGCGAAGGCGGTGAGGCCGTCGTCAACGAGTTCGTGCTGGAGGCGTTGGCGACCCGGCAGCAGTCCACAAGGGATGTCGCGGGTCGGGGGTCGAGGTCGAACACCAGCCGGTCCGGCGGACGGCGCGACGGTGGCGGGGCCGGGGTCGACAGTGTATCGCGGGACGTGGATCTCCAGGGCGGCCATGTCTGCCGCCCACACCAGCGCGGCCAGCTCCTCGAACAGCGGAAATTCGATCGGCTTGCCGCGTGCGCCGTGACGGCTAGGATCTGTCCTGCCGGGAGGTCGCCACCAGACGGTCACCGGTCGTTCGTGTCGGCGGCTGCCGGACACGGATTTTGTCGGAGGGCAGCCGTACGGTGCCTCCGTGACTCACACGACAACCGCGCCGAACCTACGATCGGCGACCACGCCGTCTTCCACGGGGCACCTCTACGTGATTCAGTTCAGCAACAACGTGATCAAGGTCGGCAGGTGCGGCGATCTTCGACGGCGCAGCGAGGAGCACCGGCGAGACGCTGCCCGGTATGACGTCACTATCGTGCACGAATGGTGTTCGCTGCTCGTGGAGGGTGTCCGGGTTCGCGAGCGGAACCTGCTCAAGGCGCTTGGTCAGCTGGGGGATCGAACCGGTGGTGGGCGCGAGTACTTCCGCGACATTCCGTTCGCGATCGCGGTGGCGCAGGCAGAACGGGCGGACCGGCTACCGGTGGAGAAATGCTGCTGTGGGAAGTGTGTTGCGCCGACCACCATGGACTTGACCGTGCAGGTAGCGGAGGACCTTGAGCCGGAGGGCGTCGTTGGTGTCCCCTTGCGTTTGAGCTGCGGGGCTGTCATTCGTGCGTTGGTGCACAACGATGACCGTGACGAGGAGTTTCAGGTGAATGAAGAATTCGAGGCCGAATTCGATGGGGTCAGGCTGTGGGACGGCCTCTGGAGCGTTTACGTGAACTCGGACATACGACCTGGACGACGCCAGGGCATTCTGCGGTAGCCGCGACGCCGCTGGACATGTGCAGTGGTCACTGTGGGTGTGAGTGGATTGTTGCGCCCACCTGTGGTACTTGCCATGGTCGCCACGACGACCTTCGCCGATGTCGAGGTGGACCTGTCCGGGGCGTGATCATCTCAGGGTAGCGCGGCCCAGCAGCCGTACCGTGTGACGAGGAACCGACAGTTTCGGTCAGCGGGGGTGCTACCGAGTTCGCGAAAGGTGCGGCGCCACGCGCGGCAGCACCGGGGCGGTCTGGGGGCCACCACCCTCTGGTGATTCCGACCCCCTACCTGGGCTCTTTCATTGCCCGGGATCGCTACGAGTCGTTGGCATCGTTCGGTCCTGGCAGGAGCGTGGCGTGCTTCATCTCCCGCCTGAACCGCTTGGCGACGTGCTGGACGCGGCGGCTGCGCCACTTTGGCTCGAACGACTCGACACCGAGGTCTTCACGAATCGCCGTGAGCGCAAGTTTGTGAACGGCCCGCTCGTGCGTCCGTAGGCGGGCACGCTCCTCTGCGGTGGCTTCGCTCCACGAGAGAAGTTGTCGGATGCACTCGCGGTACTCCTCAAGCGCGCCGAGGACCATGTCGCTGGCGAAGACCTGCATGTCCTCTTCGAGGCGTGCCAGCTCTACGTAAAGGTCATTGACGTCCGGCGTACGCGGGTCATCCTCTCCTCGGAAAAGCGAGGCATTGCGTGTCATCACGTTCAAGTAGGCGAGGTAGAGGTCGTAGCGACGCTCGATCAGCCGTGACAGATGGACGTTTGACCTGTTCTTGCGCTCACGAAGGCTTGTCAACCCGGCAGTGACGAGCACGCCGAGCAAGGTGAGGCCGCCACCGGCGAGGGCGGCGATGAACTGGTCCGTCATCTCGCAGACGGTATCGAATGATGCCCTTGACCTGCGTGAATGGTCCCGCGTGTCGATCTCCGGGGTAGCCTCCCGTCGGGCGACGCTCTGGGGAGGGGCCGTGGGTTTGGTTGAGGAGATCGCGGCGGGGGTGCGAACGGCGGTCGCCAAGGCGAGGGCGGCTCTCGCCGCTCTCAAGCTCGCTGACCAGAGGCTTGAAGAAGCTGGTGTGAAGTGGTCGGAGCTCGCGGCTGGTGTCTCTGATCCCGACTTCACCAGGTTGCCGGGCTTGCACGCCGAGGTGAAGTCCGCCTCGGAGACGGTCACCACCCAGATAGGGCAGTCGTCCGATCTGCTCGACGGATATCTCCGCGACTTGGGAGTGCCGGCGGAGTCCACGTCGGCTGGAGCTTCTGGCCAGTCCACTCCTCCTGGTCCAGCCACTTCGTCCAGTGACCAGGACGAGGACGCCGAGACAGATGATGACCTGGTCGAGCAGGCGCGGCGGGAGTTACCACCGCGGGTGACACGCGGCCGCGGGATCAAGACGCAGGGACGCTGGTTCGCGCCTGGTAAAACTATGGCGCCGATCAGCAGCGGCCGGGACAAGTACACGGACCAGATCAACGAGGTTTTGGCGGACGCGGGATGCCCCTACGTGCCGGTAACGGTAGCAGCGGACGTGGAACTCAAGATCGCCGCCGAGATGCGCGACAAGGGCATCACCGAAGCCACGGTGGTCATCAACAACACTCCGTGCGAAGGGCCGGCCAGCTGCGACGCGCTGCTCGGAGTGGTGTTGCCGAAGGGGAGCACGTTGACGGTTCACGGGACCGGCGGGTTCACGAAGACATACAGGGGAGGCGCCACGCCGTGGTGACATTGGAAGCGTTCTACGACCCGGGACCCGGATCGGGCTTCGTGCTCAGCACACCGGAACAGGTGGACGAACTGCTGGACCGCATGGTGTCCGAGTCAGCGGAGGAGTCGGTGGGACTGATGGCCCAGATCGGACGCGCAGAGGGCGACGGCTGGTCCACCGCGCTGCAGTTCGGCGTCCGCGCGGAACACTACGGCTTCGTCGGCTACATGGGCGGCAAGGGCGAACCGAGCGCGATCAGCGACAACGGAACCACATCGCCGGACATGATCGCCTACGACTATCAGTGCCATGAGCGCGAAGTGCCGAGCAGCGCGGAGATCGCGGTGGCGGACGTCCGGCGGGCGGTCCACGAGTACGTGGCCTCCGGCGGTGCCCGGCCCGCAACAGTGCGGTGGCGGGAAGTCTCGTTCTAGGCATCGTTGATTCCCGCTCGGTGTTCTTGACCGGCTCCGCCGGCTATCGGGTGGGCAATGGCAGGGTCGGATTATGGAATCCCGTGCGCTAGTTCTGGAGTCCAGGACTTCGACGAATCCACTTCGCCCCCTGCGGGCCCGTTGCCGTCATGGCCGCAACAGGGAGCCCCGGGACCCTGTGCGGAGCGAAGGCGGGCGGGCCGAGCATCGTACTGCCAGAGCACAGCACGATGACGGTCCACGGAACCCTCGGGTTCACGAAGACTTACGAGGGAGGCACGACGTGGCAGTGGTGAAAGCCTGGTACGACCCGTGCCAGCGTGAGCCGTTCGATCTGGCTGACGCGGCCCAAGTGGACGCTCTGCTGGACCGGATGCTGGCCGAGGCGATCGAGGCGCCGGTGGGCGTGATCGCCGAGCTGGCCCGGGAAGGCGAGGAGCACCGGTCGATCCTCCAGTTCGGGGTGCGCACGGACGAGGTCGGGTTCGTCGGCTGCATGGGCCGGGGCGAGGCGAGTGTGATCAGCACGTCGGGCGCGACGTCGTTGGAACCAGTGGCCTACGACTACCAGTCGCATGAACGCGTCGTGTCGAGTAACGCGGAGATCGCGTGGCCCGACGTTCGTAACGCAGTCCACGACTATGTGGCTTCGGGTGGCGCTCGCCCTGCCGCGGTGCGTAGGGAGGAAGTTCGATGACGAGGAGCCCGCTAGCCCAGTCTGTGCTGCAGCGAGGGATAGTTCGGACTGCTGACTGCGTTGTCCATGCCTGGATGAGAACTGTAGCGTTCAAGAAAGCCAGCCGACGTTTCTGGGGGGAATGAGTGACACAGAAAGTCCTTGACGAGGATCAAGCTAAGGCGCTGGCTTTCGTCGCAACAGCCAATCGAGGCGGTTATCGACCCTCTAGGGCCGAAGTGCAAGAGTGGCTAGTCAACCCACGTCCGAAGCGGGAACCTCGCCCGTCATCGGCTGTCGAGCGCAAGCTCCACCACTTGTTGGCGACGACCGTCCCAGACGAGTCAGACGAGCAGAGTAAACATTTTCTCAAGTTTCTGCGCACTACGACCACCTGGCAAGAGTTGAATGCCGATCTCTTACAAAGAGCATTCGAGCACTCGTACTCAGGTGTTGCCGAAGTGGAAGGATTTATCGACCATCTATTACGGCTCGGATGGCTTGAAGCTGAAAGTGACAGTTTGGGACTTACCCCCCTGGGTCGAGCACTTCTACGGAGCCAATACAGGGATGACCGCGACGACGCAGTTGAAGCAGTAGTCCTGGGCGCAAACGACGAACTGGCCTACCCAAAGCTGATCGGCAGGCTGGTGCGGGCGGGGAGCTGCCTGGTAATCGACCCATACCTACGCCTCGACCAGTTGGCCCCGTTGCTAAAGGCGACCAATGTCAGCAGGTTTCTTATTTCTGAGAATGTAAAAGAAGATGAACGGGCGAGCATGGCAACGTTGATCGATTCGGGGGTTGCCGATCGCCCCGTTGAGCTACGTTACGCGTCTCGCGGCGTTCTCCATGACCGCATGATTGTCGCCAGCGATTTTGTCGATACGATCGGCACTTCAATGAATACGGTCGGACGAGTGCATCCCACAGTACTCATTCCACTGCCGGAACTTGCAGCAGATGCCATGCGCCGGTACGCCGAGGGATGGTGGGACGCCGCAACGGTCGTAGCTTCGTACACTCCACAGCCACCTGCTGCGACCGAAACAGCGTCGGACACATAGCCGCCGCGCGCTCGGTTGCGCGACAGCTCAGCGGTGGCCGTTCCGGCCGCCCGGATTTGTCAGCCCGGATGCCGGTTGTGGCAGGGTTCGCAGAGTGGTCGAAGTCGATGCCAGGCATCGGGGTCGGCTACTCGGCGGGCGACGAGGGAGCGTCGGGTTTCGGGATGGTGGTCGTCCGCTAGGGCCCGTTGCAGGCATGCGCAGAGCCGATGTTCACGGAGGTAGGCAGCGCGGTCCTTCTGTTGTTCTCGACCGTAGCCGCATTGGACAGCAGAGCCGCGGGGCTGGTCGAGGTCGCGGCGTCATTCGTGCCGAACGGTCGGGCACAGTCCTCTGGGCTCTAGAACCAGAGTCGTGGCTGACAGGCTGTAGTGGTGACGAATCCGGTACTTCCTGGACTGTGGCTCGACTGGTGCGCTGTCACCGGGCATCCGGTCGACCGCCGAGACGACGCGGCGCTTGACCTCTTCGCCCGGCAGGCGGCGCCGTCACGAAAGCTGCTCGACGCACTGCGTCCACCACGGACCGCCGCGCCCAGCTGGCCGCCCGTGTTCCGCGAAGAGGAGTCCGTGCTCGAGCGGCTCGTCCGGGGTGGCTCCGCGCGGATCAACGACCCCGACATGGGGTGGATCGCGCGGCTGAGGTTGCGGAGGTTGTTGTTCGCCGCGGTGCTGCTGGCGCCGCCGGATCAGGGCGGTCTGGGCCTCAGCCGGGGCCAGGCCCACGACCTCACTGCGCAACGGCTGAGCAAGCTGCGTCCGGGCATCGGACGGGCTGACGAAGAAGCGTCGTGCCCGGCTTGCGCCGTGTGGTCGTGGCTGGACATCATCGGCACGAACAACGGCTGGTCGCAGGCGGCGCTCCGGGAACTGGGCCACCGCCGGGACGGAGCGACGGGGGAACGTCACCGTCATGAGCGCGACGACCCGAGCCCGGACTGGCTTGACTGGCCCGATCATCCGAACCTGCTGCCGGCGATCGACCAGTGGGGCTACGTCGACCGGTACGGCTCGATGCACCCGTCGTCGCTGTCGGGTCTGGTGCAGGCGATGGCGACTCTGATCGAGAGGCCCGACGTGCCGCGTTGTCACGTCGGGCCTCAGCGCACCGGCCGGGCGCGCAGTATTACCGCCGAGGAGGAGACTGCGATCCTCGCCCGGGCGGATGAGGTCAACGCCCGTGTCGCCCGGATCCTGGACGAGTACGGATAGAGTCGCCGCCATGGGATTCGACTGGGAGAGCGTCCTCGGCACGAGTGGAGCCGGACTCGATCAGGCCTACGACGCGGCGGCGTCAGCGGTCATGTACCCGGATCAGTTTGGGGTCGAGCCTGCCCGGCCGTTCCCGGTCGGGGATGAGCACGACGACGTCGACAGCTGCCACCCGTGAAAGTGGGGCAACTCGGATTCACGCCGCTGCCTTTCGTGGACGATGCGGTGCCGAGCGTGCTCATGGAGGCTGCGAGTGCGTCGGGCGGTGTTCGGTGACCGCGCTCGGGCGACTGGTCATCGCGCTGGCGCAGTTGCTGGAGGACGAGGAGCGCGAGGCCATCGGTCACCGTATCGCCGAGGGAGTACATGGCGGCGACATACGACGCTCAACCTCCGACGAGGACGCCGGCGACGAGCCGGATTGGGGTTACCTGTGGCGCGCCTTGCTGGGCGCGTCCGATCATGCGCACCGGATCGTGGCCCTGCTCGAGGCCGAGCAGATCACGTTCGATGTCTCGGCCATCACGAATGTGGCACAGGACCTTCGTTCGCAGATCAACGCGACGTATGCGCTGATGTGCCAGGCACACGCCCTGGACGGGCTCGCGCTGGCAGCAGATGCCTCGATAGAGGAAATCCGGACGCAATCAGCGCTGTATCGGGCCGCCCTGGTCGATGTCGATCTCGACTCGATGCGCCGGACCCCCGCACCTGATGCCGCGGAGTGGACGGTCGACGTCGACGAGCACGGCGGGTTCGTCGCCACGACGAACTCGGAGGTGGCCGATACCGGTCCGTGGAAGTTCTGGGGGAGTGCCGCGACCGCCGCGTCGGCGGCCCACACGCTGTCCTGGTTCTTCGACGATCAAGCACCGAACATCACGTTCGACCCACCGGAGTCCAGGAGGCCGCTGGCATCGAGCGGCACGAACGCTGACCGGTCTCCCGAAGGCCCTACTGTGTCGGAACTCTTGGCTCGTCGTGGCGCGATCTATGTCGAGCATGTGACCGCGGCTCAGCAAGCCCGCGACGCGCTTCGTCAGTATGGCGCCAATATTGAGGGGCTTCTTGCTGAGCGCGCCTGCCAGTTGAACGCCACCGACCCGCAGCGCTTGCGTCACTACAAGGCGCTCACCACGATCGCGCCCGGCGCGAACCATGATCATCTCGGGTTCGCCAATACGGTGATGTGGGTGCAGTCCCGGTTGGTGGTCGGCACCCGCCATCCGGTGTGGGGTGACTTCGGCGGGCACCGGGACGAGTCGCCCCTGGACATCGCCACTGGGCTGCTCGATGCCGACGACCTCGACGCGTTCACCGCCAAGTTCTTCTCGCCCACGATCGGCCTGATGATGGCTCCGGGCTGGACTGGACCGCTCTACCGTGTCGGCTCCGACGGCAACCACCGCGTCCACACGGCGCGGATTCTTGGCCTGCCCTGGCTGGCCGCCGCGGTCAAGGTCCAAGCACTGTGGCCATCGTCCGGGATCATCGATCTCCTCGACATGGACCCAGACGACGGTACAGAGATCGAGTCGTTCGAGCGGCGCATGCGAGACCGGACCGAGCTCGTCACAGGCCTGCTGCGCCGTGGTGTCATCGAGGGCGAGCTGACCGGTGACCGGGGCGAGACGCTACGGATTAACCGGCTGCCCGCGGCGTGGCTGCTGCACCGCGCCGAGTACGCCGCCACAGTCAACGCCATCTACGAAGACTGCTATCCCGGTGCCCTGGCCCAGCTGGGAATCCCGTTGGAGGCTGGCACGAATCCTGCCGCGTGGCGGCAGTGGCTCAGCGAGGCTTGACGCCCGTGACTACGAAGAGCAGGGCTCTTCCCCTGGAAGATCCACAATTACGATGGGGAGCTCGTAAGCGTTCCGCGGATCCATCACTACGTCCCACAGTTCCTGCTCAAGCGATTCGCCGACACTAATAAGCGGCTTCTCGTCCATCGGGCAGACACGACAGAGGAGCCGCGGTGGGCGCCGGTGAAGAAGACCGCTCAGACACTCGGTGGGCACACTTTGCACTGGCCTGATCGCGCACCCGACCACGTCAGCGTCGAGACCGGAATGGGACTCATCGAAACGGACATCGGCTCGGTCGTCGCGTCCTTGCTGGCCAGCACAGTGATCACGCCCTCCGAGGTGCAGCGCGAGGTTCTCGGGTTCTTCATCGCACTGCGATCAGTGCGCAGGACCATCTCTGGCCCATTGATGGTCCTCTCGAAGGCGCCGTTGCGATCATCAAGAGGCATGCGGGATGCATCCACTGGGCCAGGGGAGACCTTGATAAGGCTTTGGCAAGACATGGAAAGGACCACGACACAGTGTTGGCCCAGTTTGCATCAAGTTGGTCCCGGTGAAGACCAGAACGGGACCCCGGTGAGGCCACAGTGTCCCTGTCGGTCGCACCAATAAACACGCTCAGGTGCTTGAATACGGGTCGTCGGCCCAGAGGCCAATCACTTCGAGACGTCCGGAGAGACCGTCCTTCTTCGTATCCGCGCGATGCACGTAGATCCGCTTAACGACCGAGCGTAGTGCCTCGTTCACCATGCCCGGGTCTGCGTGTGACCACATGGCGATCAAACCATTTAATGCGTCTAGAGACGGGGCCGGTGGCGCAGCGCCTGAAGTGCGCAATTTTTCCGACTTGGCTACGAGAGAGACGATTTCCGCTGTGA
Source organism: Amycolatopsis sp. NPDC043885 (assembly GCF_056435685.1). Lineage (NCBI taxonomy): Bacteria > Bacillati > Actinomycetota > Actinomycetes > Pseudonocardiales > Pseudonocardiaceae > Amycolatopsis > Amycolatopsis sp. NPDC043885. The sequence goes on along the minus strand of NZ_JBWKEA010000005.1, from coordinate 142,395 downwards.
TCTCATCCCGCTTTTCCCGGAACTCGGCTTGTAGCTCGTCAGTGTTTCCGTCGGCATCCAGGAATACATCAAGCAGCCGTTGGCGCCGTGCCTTAAGTCGCGCGATCTCAGTGTCCATGGCGTCGGCGTCCGCCATTGCCTTCTCGCGCTGCGATTGCTGAGCAAGGACCCTGGTGAACTCGTCTTCCTCTTGGGTGTTACGTATGAGCCAAGCGATCATAGTTTCCTCGGCGACGGATTTGCGAATCGCAACTGGCGATGGGCACAAAATAGTTGTCTGATTGCTGTGCTTATCCCGGCCGCACTCGTACCCTCTGAAGCGTCGACCTCGCTTCTTCGACCAATATATCCGCATCTTGCGATGGCATGTCCCGCAATATAACATCCCGGTGAGTTTTGTGGTCACGGCTGCTTCGCGCGGCGGGACATTTCGGGCGCGACGCTGGACGTATTGATCCCAGGTTGCTTCAGAGATTACCCGTTCGTGTGCGCCTGGGTAATATTCTACGAGATTCGGATTGTCGGTATTTGGGTCAACGTCACGTCGATCGATGATCAGAGCTGCGCCGAAACCTGAATCGAGGACCTTGCGGAGGGTTCTACTTGTAAAGCGGCTGCCTGCCGATGTGACGATTCCATTTTCATTCAGTTCGAAAACGAGTTTGGTGATCGTCTTGCCCGCTACAAACTCGTTGTAGCATTTGTGTAACCATGGCCCCGTCTTGGGATCGACAGTATAAACGAGACTGGGATCGTCGTCGCGGCCGACGTCGTCGTTTTTGATGTAGCCAAAGCGAGGACCTCCGTCATGGGGTAATCCTCTATTTCTACGATAGTCGTGAATATTGACCCAGGTTTCGCCGATCTGGTCAGACTGCAGCTGTGCAATAGCGAGCATCTGTGTTAGCGAAAAGCGCCCCATGGGCGTTTCGATGTCGTCAAGGTTCTCTGTCGCCGACGCGATGAAGCCTCCGGCCGCAAGGAGTGCCTGAACGTTAAGCATGGAGTCAATAAAGTTGCGTCCCCACCTGCTTACCTTCCAGACGAGAATCCCGTCAGCCTCACCTCGTCGGACACGGTCAATGCTGCGCGTGATTTGACGCTTGGTCATCTCTCGACCGGTTTTATCCAGGTCGCTGATGGGGTCCCCGACGATAATCAGTCCCTCGCGCTCCGCCCACTTCCGGCAGACTTCCACCTGGACCTCATCGGAGATGAGCGTGTCAGCTCGGTCGCCGATCTTCGATACCCGGATGTAGAGCAGGACCCGCATTCCCGGCTTCCACTGCTTGCGTCCACCGCCGGTACGCCTGGAACGCGTCACTGGTCACTCCGTCACGTGGTTGTGTCGATGCCGGCTAGGAAGCGGCCTCGCGATCGTCTGTAAGCCCGGCGACGCTGCTGATGCAGTCTCGTTGTGCCTCAGGGGGCAGGGCGGCCCAGGCTGTCGCCAGCTTCGCCCAGAAGTCTTTCCAGCAATCGCCCTCGGCCGGATGAGTGGTTCGGGCCACGGGATCTGCCGAGGCGGCGATCTTGCTCGGATGCTGGATGTCCATGATACCTACCCGATCTTCGGCCAGTCACTCGGCGCCTATGCGTATCAATACTCTATCCAATGATAAGTGTATTGTCAGTCGATAGAGCACCCAATGGTGAGCCTGAGGACCTGGTTGGGCGCTCAACCTGTAGCCGGAGGCGTGTTTCGGATCACGTGACAGGTGTCCGCCGAAGGGTTGCCGTGCGCGTTGGGCGCGACGGGCAACCTGTTGCAGCGGCATGGTCGCCACGGCCGGAGGGGGTTGGCACCTACTGGTCTACGATCCGTCAATGCCGTCGACCTCACCGACCGCTCTTGCCGTGTCGGACGCCATCAACCATCACCGTCAGCTGCGGCAACTGAGTTGCGACGAGCTGTCGCATTTCGTTTCGTTGCGCGGTCATCCGATTTCCGCCGAGGACATCAGGCAGATGGAGAACCGAGAGCGATCGGTCAGCGTTGACGAGCTCGTCGCATTCGCCTATGCACTTGACACGACTCCTGCGGTGTTACTGACACACGTTCCCATCGATCTTCCCGTCTCAGAGGGGCCGATGGCTACAGGCCTGCCAGCGGATGTCGGCGCCGCCGAGCTACGTGAGTGGATCGAAGGCAAGACAGGCTTGGACATGGACTCGCGAGTACGTTGGGCTGCGGACCGCGTCCGCCGCCTACGTGGATTGTCAGCACATCTACTGGATCAGCTGCAGGGCGCCTGGGCAGAGCTTCGTGAACTCGGAGAACCCGTGATGCACGAGGTAGATGGCCGCCCGGTTCGAGCGTTGCGAGACCGGATCAGGGATGGCGAATATGAGGTCACCCAGACCGATCTCGCACTGGCCCTTGCTGAGCAGCACTTCGACGGCTTGAGGAAGAGGCCCCATTGAGCCGCTCGACGTACGCATAACATGCGTGTGGGCCTTAGAGCTATCTGCAATACTTAACACCTGTGCGGAAGGTCGACGAACGGTCCGTCAGGTACGACGCCGATGGCCTTTGCTGGCTATTCTTGGGGAGGGTGACATGGTGGACACGGTCCAGGGCGTTCGCGGTTGCACGAAACGGTCTGCGGGCGTAGCCGCTCTAGTCGCTCTAGGCGGTCTTACGCTCACCGCGTGCGACGTTGGCGACCGTACCAGCGCCACCGGCGACAACGGGGAGCGTGCCGCCGGCACCTACATCAGCGTCGCCGAAGGCCAGCACGGCAATGTCGTGGTCATCGATGGAACCAAGATCACCTACCTCTCGCTGACCGCGAGCGAGAGGAAGAAGTGCGCGATGCTCACCAAGGCGTTCGCAGACATCGACTCTGGCAGCGTCGTCGGCAGCGGTCAGTCAACTGAAGGCATGTATACCGTCGAGTCAACCGGCACGATCGTCAATGAGAACACCTCGGTTATTTGGGATGACGACAACGGATCGGACGGGAGCGGAAGCAAAGCAGGCAGCGGCACCCTGTTGGTTCAGCCTGACATGATCACGCTCGAGTACATCTTCCACAAAGGCACAGAGAACGACACGCTAGTTCCTCGCGACAGCGACCGGGGAAAAGCAGCCCTGGCCAGGTACTGCGGCTGAGTCGTACCGGCCTACCCGGGTGACCGAATTGTCGTGAGAGTCCCTGCGAGCCCAGGTTCCCGGGACTTCTTTCGTCTGCTGGAACGCTCTCGTCTTGTGCAATGTCCAGTGGCCGCCGAGGGCGCGGCCGGGTAGTCCGGAGTGAGCGCAGCGTGGGGAGATGAGCTCACTGACATCGAAGGGACATCCGGGCCGCGGCTTCTTCCCGCAATTCGTCGGCGACCGAACGGCACGCCCGGCAGCCGCCTACATGCGAAGCGACGCGTGTGCTCTCCCGCAGGGTAAGTCCTGCTCGGATCCAAGCGCCAAGCTTCCCTGCTGCCGCGAAGCATTCGACAGGGAATCTGTCTTGCTTACGAACGTGCGCCTGGAGGTACGGTTGCCGTAGCCCTTCACGGGCGCGGTAGGCGAGCGCGGAGACCCCGTTCGCGGTCAGGCCCAGCAGCGGCGCGACCTCGGCGGGCGTCTGCCTTTCGATCTCGGTGTGCCATAGCACCGCCTGCCACCGCTCGGGCAGCCGGGCGAACGCCTTCGCGGCGAGCGTGCGCTCGAGCCCGGCGACGGCGGTGTCGGAGAAGGGGACGGTCAGCGCTTCGCCGACGGCGACGCCGACGTCGGACATGTCCTCGTTCAGGTCGACGCGCTTTTCCTTGCGCGTCTTGTCGTAGGCGGTGTGCCGGAGCGCGGTCAGCAGGTACGCGCGGAACGCGGCGTCGGGGCCTTTGCCGCCGCGCAGCGTGTCCAGCACTTTCGCGAAGGCTTCCGAAACGAGGTCGTCGGCCTCGGAACTGGAACGGAATGCGCCATGGGCGCAGGGACGCCGTCACTCGTCGGGCTTCTGCTGGTTTCCCTTCCGCAAGACAGTGTCCGACTGCGGCACGACCCGTGGACGGCTCTTCGCCAACCGCGGTGCGGATGATGGCTGGGACGGATCTCGCGGAATACCGAGTGGACGTTTGGCGGCCAGGTCGATGGGGCGCGTGGCCGCCGAACCGCCGGTGGAGGCAGATGTTGGGCTGCGTGTCGGCCTGTCCCCGATACTATCCCGCGTGGGGTTGCCACCTTTGGTGCTCTGCACGGGGCGACGTGTGCTCGTCGAACCTGCGCCGCCGGACGGTGCTTGCGGGCGCGGTCGCGGCGGGGCAGGCTGATCACTGTTTGACGGTTGGCCTCCGCTCATGCGGTCGGGATCCTGGACGCTGGGAGCTGGGCCGGATCGGAAGCGTTGCTGCTCAGCGGGGGTCCTACCCGGTTCGAGCGCTGGCGCGGAGTGGTATCCCAATCGTGAGAGGCCGCCGCGTCGATTCAGCGCCTGGGCCGTTTCCTTGTCCGATTGCATGGTCTTCCCGACGTCGCCGGCGAGTAGCAAGGGCCTGCCCTCGGGGACATCGCTGGCGGGGAGCCCCTTCGCGTCGCCGGCTCCACCCGGCGGGCTATGACCAGGTGTGCCTCCGCCAGGCTGACCCCCGTGTGGACCCGGCACGGTAAGCGCGCCACCGCCCAAGTCGCTCCCTGGACCGAGAGACAACCTCTCGGCCGCTGCGGTCAACGTCTTCGGATCGCCATTGGTACCACCGGCGTTCATCGACGGCACCGTCTCGCCGGTCTTGCTCGGCCGCGGGACCTTCCGGCCGGCGCCGCCGTTACCAAGGCCCGAGGCGAGCTTGCTACCCAGTGCCATGCCCGCGCCCGCACCAGCGCCCGACGCAAGCGCGGGAAGTATCCCGCTCTTGTTCGGCACCGGAGCCGTGTTCGTGTCGAGGAATTTGTCGACGAGTTTGGTGACTATCTCGTCCATGGCCTGTAACACGACTTTGCGTGCCCGCAGCAGGCCGAAGGTCACGCCGAGGATCAGCAGCGAAGAAACCAGGGTCAGAATCACCACGGCGATGCCTCCAAGCACCGCACTGCCGAAAAGCCCGCCCGGTTCCATGAGGTTCGACATCGGCCCTGCGATGACATCCGGAATGGAAATCAGGAACTCGGAGACGAACTGGTAGATGAACAAAGTGACCAGCACTTCAAGGATCAATGCAGTCGAGTAGACGATGACTTTGCTGATCGCCCCGATCGCACCCAAGGTCGCAAACGGGACAGCGGCGACCAGACTGAAGGTGCGCTTCACCGCGCCGACGAGCATACCGATGGCGTACCAGAAACCCAAGAGTGCGATCGACCCGAGCACGGTCGCTGCGTTCTGCCAGTACATGAAGCTCGCTGGCCCTGTACCTACCTGGCTCACGGCCATGTGGTTCTCGCGAGTGAATCCGCTCGTGGCGTTGTTCGACGAGTACATGGTGAGCGAGTCCGTGCCGAAGCCCGTGTTCAGGTAGTTGTACATGGACAGCGCCGACATGTTGCACGAGGCGGGTGCGTTGTTGGTCCAGACTGTGAAACCGCAGCCGCTCTTCGTGCCTGGTGTCGTGTAGGTCGTGACGTTCCCGCCCGGTGTGCTCGATGTCAGGCCGCCGTTGCCAACAGACAGAACAGGATGGTTAGTCGGGCCGTAGTCGGTGTCTTCCCCGAAGGCGTCTAGATCGCCATAGCCTTTTTTGTCAATGAACCATTCCTTCTTGTCATCCGTGTCGACGTCGAGCTTGGTGATGGAACTTTTGATCCCGGACTCGAAGTCCGACGCCGCTACCTCGGTGCCCGTGATGTAGTTGCCAATGATCCCGAACGTCCTGAATACGGCGTTGGCGTCGTCTGTCGCCGTGCGATCCACACTGGTTGTGCCTTCGCGCCAGGCTGCCTCGGCGTCGGTGGCCTTCTTCCCGGCAGTGATGCCGGCGTAGGTGCTGCCGTGTGACTGCTTGTTGATCGCCAGGGCAGTAGTGCGTACCGACATCAGCGCGTTCGAGCTGGCCTGTCCGTTGTCCCAGGCGATGTCCGCCTCGTCGGGTATCCCTAGACGGTCGTTCATGGCCCAGGCCTCGAAGTCCACGTACGTCGATAGCACCACCCTCGTTGGGCCTGAGTGCTGGCCCAGAAGCGAGTCGTCGAACTTGTCGAGCACGCCGGTGTACATCGAGCCGATCAGCGGTAAACCGACCCCGATGAAGAGGATGCGTACCAGGAGCTTCTTGATCGCCGAACCCCGGTCCATCTTCTTGAACAGCGTCAGACCGATTATCGTGACTCCGATGAACAACGGAATAAGCGCTTCCCAGGCGAGGCTTGTAAGCACGCCATACCAGTCATTGATCCAGTTCTGCAGGCCAGCGAGAGCCCCGCCGCCCGTATGGCAGGTCTCGGCGCCGAAACCATCGGTGGCGCACACCATGCCCTTGCCGAAGGTTTCGTTGACGGCGGAGACAGCCTGGTAGAACCACAGGAAGGGGTTGATGATCTTGAGGAGCTGAATGATCAGAAAGAACAGCGTACCCACTGCCAGCGCAAGCGCGTACAGCACCCAGATCACCGACCCGCCGATCATGCCCACGATCTGGCCGCCGATCCCGGAGGACATCGTGTCCAGCCCAAGGTCGGCGTTCGTCGCACCGAAGTGGGCGTAGTCCAGCATGCCCGCGTAGATGTCAGCACCGTCGCCATCCGCGGCTTTGAGTGTCCCGTACCCCACGGTTTGTGAGGAGCCCGAGATCTCGGCGAAAAGCCAGCCGATGATGTCGCCGATACTGAATTCGGGGTCGGCGTAGCCGAGCATGTCCCCACCGGTCGCCGGCCTTCCTGTGACGGTTCGCCAATCGGCGGTCATCCGGTCTTGAGGGTCACTTTCACCCTCGGGCGAGTTCTCCTGACTGAAATACGTCGAGGCGTTCGACGCCAGCTGGTAGAGCGAGTAGTTGTCGCGCTCCTCGTTGGATTTGTCGTCGGCCGACGCCGGTGTCGCGAGCAGCAGCAGGGATACGGCAACCAGCATCGCAAGCAGCACGACGACGAGTACACGGCAACGTCCGTGGTGGGCGCTGCTCCAGGCTGGGTATGGTGTTGGCGGCACGGGCCTGGTGAGGGTGTTCATGGTGCGTCCTCTGTCGCTCGCGTCAGTGGTGTCGACGGCATCGTCTTCTCGGGTTGCGGACCCGTCGCCTCGTCTCCGATGGACTTCCTCGGGGCGTTGTCATTCCGGTGTGCGCGCGGATTGCGGTCGTACGGTCCCTTACCAACAGCGGGCTTCCGGATACTGGTGAGGTTCGCGCCAGCGACCGGCTTCCGGCGCATGATTGCGTCAACCCTCGCCGTCTCGTCGGTCTTGGCCGCTTCACGCCAAACCTGCCTGCGCTGGGCCTCGCGGTGCGGATTGACTCCCAGCGCCAGGTCGAGGTGAAAGACCACGTTGGACACGCCTCGGCGGAGAAAGGTGAGGTTCGCGCCTTTGGTGGTGATGAGATGGGCCAGATCGGGCGGAATCCGCTGATGCATCTGCCGCTGGTACTCCGTCACCGTCCGATCACGCATCGGGCCGAGCAAGGTGTAGTCGGCGGCGTCGAACGTGTTGAAATCAGAGTCGGCGAGCATCTTGTCGACGTCGTTGTAGCTGTAGACCACCCGGCTGCCGCGTTCGTGCATGCGATCGAACTGCGCCCGCAGGTATCCCTTAACCCGGTTGTCGATCAGTTCGGTGCCGTGGATGACGAGGGTGTCGCCGCGCCCCAGCGTGCCGACCGCGAAGCCGACGATGTTGACCAACTGTGCCATGGCCACCCCGATGCCACGACGCAGCAGACGTGAGAAGTCGTACAGCACGCGCTGGGAGTCCCGTACTGCGTCCACGGTGTTCGCGGTGTGGTTGTTGAACAGGTCGCCATTCGTGCTCAGCATCGTGTTACCGATGCCGCGGAGCACGTTGTACGCCCGAAGTTGGTCGGGGTCTGTCTTCGAGGAACTGAGCAGGGTCTTGTGAGCTGTCGCTAGATAGGCGACGAACATTTGCAGGCGCGGCACCTGTGTGTGGGGGATGTTGACTACGCGCAAGCTGTCGCGGTGTTCTTTTGCATTATGACGCCACATGCCTTGCTCAACGTAGAAGTCTGTTGCCGTGTCCTCGAGCGCGCTGCGGATGATCGATCCGATAGCACCGTCGGTCGTCTCGTAGAGTTGCTCGAACATCAGCTTCAGTTTCTCCATGTGCGCTGAGAACACGGCGAGTTCATCCGTTTCCTCACCGAACATTTCAAACATGTTCACGTCGCCCGCGCTGAGATCGACGCGAGAGGTGATGCGCTCAAACCCAGGGCCGAGCTTGTCGAGATCTGCTCCGTCGAGAACGAGGTGGACGACCTTGCCATTACCGAGCAGGCACGCCTGTGAGATCTTAGAGCACCACATGTTCGAGATGCGCTGACGCTCGAGGTAGTCGCTGAAGGTTGCATCGGCGACGACGAGATGGTGGTGGAAGGCGTTGACGTCCATGAGGACGGCCGAGTTGTTCACGTCACCGACCATGTAGCCGACATACTCGCCGCCACGGTCGTTGAGACCGTTGGTCACGAGCGAGTACGACCCGGCTAGCTCGGTCGAGGTGAAATGGAATCCCTTGCCGCGTTTCTTGTCGTTATCCTTCCAGAGGCTGGAGAGTTCCTGGCGTTGCTCCCCGGCATAGGGCGCAGCCTTGAGTGTCCCGAAGCGATCAACGTAAAGCCGGGTGATCCGGTCGATCGAATCGTCGAGAGCTTGAAGAGACGGGGACTTGATGAAGAGCCTGTCCTGCACTGATAAGTAACTCGCACCGTCCTGGATTTCGGCAATGGTGACTTCCAGATCAGAGGAAATCTTTGCCGCTTTCCGTCGCGACGAGGTCGTGCCAGCCTCCTCCTGCTCCAACGCATCCAACCTGTCGAGCTTCTCGGACTGCCTGGTGAACGAGTCGACCCACTTGTCCTCCATTCGTCGCACCTGCTCGAGGACGACTGCGGTGACACAGTCGTCCAGGCCGTCCGGGATTCGGTCGATGCCCCAGAAGGCCGCGAAGTTGTCGTGCGCGGCGTCGTCGTGGAAATAAGCAAGCACACACGCGAACGAGCCATCGACCTGGAAGTAGTCGGAGCGAAAGAGGTATCTCTCCTTCGGCTTGAGTGCCAGCAAGTGAGGATACGTCTGAAAGTTGCCGGCCAGCTTTTTCGTGGTCTGGCGGCGCTGCCACCAGCTTTTCCTTTTCGTCGACGTTTCACCGGCCTCCGTGCTACCTGTGGGATCCGGCTGCGGCAGGTCCGCCCCGGTGCGGTCTGGTGGAGCCAGCTTCCCCGGCCCGCGCAGCTGAGCATGGATTTTCCGCATCCGAACCATCGTGTCCTTCGCTCCTCGCCGATCCGGCAGTGGGTGCAGCTATCAGCCGAGCGACGCCGTGCGCGACAGCCAGTCGTCGCCGCATCCGCGATAGAACACTCGCAGCATCGACTGGACCTCGTCGCCTTCAAGAACTGTCGCCTCTTTGACCATCAGGGCAGACCCCTCAACTTCCGCCTGGAGAATAGTGTGAGCTCGACGTAATGCATCAACACTTTTAGCCTTAAGGACCAGGTACTGGTGGATAGAGGTGAACTTTCCACCCACGTGCTGTGTCAAGATGTCGTATTGCTCGTTTTGCAGCTCGATAAGATCCGGGTCGCGGGTCACCAGTTCCTGGTTCCGCTTTTCCAGGGCTGCGACCTGGTGGTAGATCCGTTGTGGTTCCTTGGTGGTGATCATCGTCCATTGGCAGGAGGTGTCCACCTTGCGCCAGAACGCATCGACCCTGTCGAGAATCATGATGCGGTCCGCATCGAACAGCAAGTAACTGGCTGAGCCGACTATCAGGTAGGCCTGACCTGCACTGCCGTCAGCAAAAAGGATTCTGCCGTCAGGCTGAATGGCGTCGATACCTACAATCGAGTGGAAATCCGATGGGTTGGAGCTTCGGCGGGTGTACACGCGCCGTGACTTGGTCGGCGCGTAGGACAGCAGGGCGGGCACGGTCATCACTCGCAGCTGTCTGGTGTTCGTCATCCCGCCGAAGTAGACGATCGCAGCGAGACCCCAGATGACGAAGAGCGTGATGAAGATCGGAGATGCACTCGAGATGAATGTCGTGGTTGTGACCCACAGGAGGGCGAGTCCGCAACTTCCGAAGAAGAGCAGCTGCTTGATGGGGGAGGGTCTTACCGCCCAACCCCCCTTGCTCAACGTAATTTCATGATCCAGAAAGGACCGGCTGATACTGGTCGGAACCTTGTAGGACACCTTCGCCACAATCTGTTCTCCTAACTCCGCTAATACTGTTCTCGGACCTCCGCTGGTCGTGTCTTCACCACAGGAGCCTGGCTCCTGTGCGATTCGAGTTTTCAGTCGAACGAGGCGACAATTTTCTTCCTGCCGTTTACGGTTTTCCAGGTGAGGCGTGCGTTGAATTTCCTGCCGCGCTTGGACGCGAATCCTGTGCCCTCGATCGTCTCGCCCGCCGCAAGGGCTTGTCGCTGCTGGGGGGTGAACGTGACCTGGCACCAGGATCGAGGAGGCTTGTCGTCTCTTCCGAAGTCAGGCACGATCTTATTGGTCGTTCGATCCCAGCTAACTGAGCATCCGAACGTTTTTCCACTCTCGGGGCTGACGAAGTCGTCGATGTCCAGAGACTCTCCGGACTCGAGCGCTTGGACCTCGGCCGGGGTGAACGTCCTACCGCACCAGGCCGTCGGATGATCAGGGGCTTCGAGCTGGAACCCGACGAAACTGGCGCCCCGGAATATGCCGACGCCGAGCCGCCCGTGTGCCGCGAACGGGTTTCCCTTGCGATCGGTCGCCTGAAACGAGATCTTTCTCCCAGCCAGCAACTCCATGATCTCCGCATCGGAGAACTCATGGCCTGACCAGATCTTCTTGAAAGTGACCTTCCTCGGGCGACCAGGCGCCCTGGTCCAGACACCCTCGGCTCGAGCGGCCACGGGGCTCGTCTGGAGGCCGAGTGCCGAACGCATTCGCGTCGCGTTCATCCGCATGGTGTTCATGTCCTGAACGACCCAGTCGGCGACAACCTTCAGGCACTCATCGGCTGTGGTCTTGCCGGCGGCGATGTCGCGCATATCGGCATGGACCTTCTCGGTGAGGCTCAAGTCTCCGATCCGTGTGCCCGGCAGCAAGTACCAGCTCATCTCTCCGGCGCTGGCCAACAGAAGCTTCCGCCCGTTCTCTGCAAGTAGCGGATACTTCGCCGTAGTCGAAGTCACCTCCGAGTAGGTCGACGTACGCGTCGCGCCAGTACCGACGTCACGCTTTTCCAACTGCTTCATCAACCACCGCATACTCGGATGTTCCGGTCGTTTGTTCGCCCCCTCGAACGTGAAAGGCTCCGCGGTCCGCCCCAGTCCCTTCAACGACTCGCTGTTGCCGGCTCCAGACGTGGGATCGCCCGCGTCCGGGTCGAAGACACGCTTCCACCCGAGCGACAGCGGAACATTGGCGATGCCGACGAAATCTGGGTATGTCCCAACATGCCCCTTCTGCTGCTCGTAGAGGTAGTCGTCGGCGAGCATTGCCAGATAGTTTTTCGCGAGCGTCTCGTAGATCAGACGGCCTGCCTTGCCGTACTTCCCCTCGATGGCATCGAGTGATGCAGGAACCCTCGGGCCGGGACGGTTGGCGCCATGTGCACCCGTGGGCTTCACATGTGTCGCCCTGGGGCCGCGGTGCGTGAGAAGCGTCGTGCTCACGCCCACCACGCCGGCGATCTTGTCGACCAGGGGTGTCAGCTGGTCGAACTGCTCGGGTGTGATGGTCTTGTCTTCGGTACGTGGATAGGAGACGACCTGGTCCTCGTACATCTTCTGATACGTCGCGAGTACGAGTTTCGCCTTGATGTCCTTGTCGACCAGCAGTGAAGAGAGCGCCGCCAGGTCAAGGAGCCTCGGAGGTGCAGTTCGTTTGGTCGTCCTTCCAGCGAGCACCACTGGTGACGGCACGTATAGCTGGGGCACCTGAGCCTTCTGAGCGAATCGCGGCTCCGTGGGGTTGGTGTAGACGACATCGTTCTCGTCGCGGAACCGGTTCTGGAAAAAGGGCTTCTTGACGTAGGTGTTGTGCTCTTCGAGCTGGTCACCGACTAGCGCGACCATCGCAGACTTGAGACGCCCCTGGCGGAGCACGGTGTCGCGTCCCGACGAGCGGGCCATGTTGGTGGCGATGCGGGTGAACTGCATCGAAAGGAAGTCGAACTGTGCGCGATAGCGCGCCTTCTTGTACTCGTCGAACTCCGCCAGCGAGGGAATCGTCTTGCGGTCCTTGAACGCCGTCTGCAACGAGGGGACCGTTTCGTCGGTGAAGTACATGCGCGACCAGACCGTGGGCTTCAAGCCGAGTTCGAGGACGGCGTTCACGGCGATCAGGCCTCCCTCACCGGTGGGATCCACGTCGGTGGCGATGACGATCTCGGCGCAACCTTGGAGCTGGCGGCTCACGTCGCGCGCTACCGCCGCGGAGCCCTTCACGGGCTTCAGCTTCCAGTTGAGGTCCGCAGGCTGCCAGGGCAAGTTGTTGAGGTTCCACTTCTGGTACTTGTCGGCCAGGCTGGGGGAGTTGACCATCGTGTGTGGATCAACGAACTCGTAGAGGTGGCCGCGAGCATGTGTCACAACGAACTGCTCGCCGTTGTAGGTTCCGCTTATTCCGCCGAGGGCAGTGGCGACGTGGCGCGCGGCACTTGGCTTCTCTGTCAGGATCCCGACGACCATCGTGACTCCTTCTCTACGATCGATCAATCGCGAGTCAATCGTATCGCAACTGATTGGGCGATACGGGATCCAATCGATGGACCGGGATGTGGAGACCTCGGGCCGCAAGCCAAGGAGAACGGCGGCCCTTCCGGTTGCACGTTTGCGCACGCCTCTGCCGCGGCCGGCAACGTAGATGCATTCGCAGTGTTGCGCAGGTGGCAGAGAGTGAAGTCAGGTGCCACTGTGACGTTGTTGTGCTGTTCGCGGTCGCGCTGGCGTGGCTGCACGAGCCAGGTGTGGGGTCGCATGTCGAAATGTCGATCGGCTCGATCGACTTGGACTCGAGCGCCTGCCCAGTGAGCCTTCCTGACGTGCACCGTGAGTGCGTGGCGATAGTGCGATAGAGCACCAGGCCTCGGAGCGGGGCCAAGAGACGCCTGTCGTTCCACGTGCAGGCGTATAACGCTTTGTTCGGGCAAGCTCCGGTGAGTCCTCTGCAAGGCCCCGGTGTGGCCGTGCAGAGGCCGACACCGTTGAAGGTGTCTCGGTCTGGGCTCCGAGGGGTCGCTGGATGGGCGCCGCAGAGCCAAGCGGGATGTGCTGGCATCAGTGGTCTGAGTATGGGCTCCTTCGGGTGCTGTTCGAGCCCTGTCAGGCGTACGTGGTGGCCACGGCACGGCTGGATGGACTGCCAGGCGGTAGTAGACAGCTGGACGTGGGATCCTGACGTGGCTGGACGCCTGTTGATCTGAGGATCAGGCGTCGGGTGTGTGTTCAGTTGGAGGCTCCGCTGATTGACCTGGAGTCAAGACGCCTCGCAGTGCGTTTCTCCGCCGCGATCCGCACCATGACATGTCGATCGAGGGGCCAGGGTGGCAGGGGAAGACGACGTGGTGGCGCTGGTGCAGGGGATAGCCATCGTCATACGGAGGATGGGTCTATCAGAACTTGCTAGGTCAAGCGGGCTGCTGGGCCGAGGTGGACTGCCGGTGTTGGGCACAGGCAGTTCGCGGTGGGAGCGCGTTAGGCCTCACTTGTGTGGACCTGAAGTGTCCACCGTGCATCAATGCGCATGGTTGGTCATTCGGGTGACAGGCTGTGGTGCGCGGGCCAGGTGCTGACCCTTGGAGCAGGTGTGACTCAGGGTGTCGACCAGAACGCCGGGGTTGCCTGGCCTTTCCGATGTGACGTGTCACTACCGTTTCGAGCCGCCTCGTGCTCATGTCGGCGGCACATGTCGAGCTGTCACTGGCACCCGGCTAAGTACCTTGCACCAACTACGGGGTGTTAGCCCTTCGGCCGCCGCCGTTGACGAGCCTTGGCAATGGGGTCAGAACGATGGGGCATGGTTGATCTGATGGCCAGCCGACTGGCTCTGGGAACCGGCCACTGACTGCGGCATGCGCGGCCAAACGGCCCGCAAAGCGCTAGTGCTTGCAGGGCATAGCCCGCGCTGTCGGAGAGAGACAGGTAGGCGCATCCGGCACCTTGATGAGTCACCTGACTACCAGTCGGTCAAGGTCAATCTTGGACCACGGCATCAACGTCGACGACGTGCCCGAGCCGCACCGCCTTTCCGAGCGTGGCTGGTAAAGACTCGGCTTCTGTACGGGACGGCCCGGCGCTCCTCGATGAGCGCCGGGCCGTCCCGCGTGTATCAGGGGGTGGGGCCGTTTCTGGTCAGCACGCTGCCTTGTGCCGCGGCACTGAGTGTCGTGGTCCCGTCCTGGCTGATCACGTAGAGGTCGCAGCGGCAGGTGGCCTGCCGTCGGCCGCTGTGCAGGACCCGCGCTTCCGCCACGAGCCGGATTCCTTGTGCCGGGCGCAGATAGTTGATGCTGAAGCCGCCGGTGAGGACATCCGGACCCAGTGTGGTCCCGGCCGCGAAGGTGATCGCGTTGTCCGCGGCGTAGGCGAGTACGCCGCCGTGGAGATATCCGTTCTGTTGCAACAGGTCCTCGCGGATGTCGAGTTCCAGGGTCGCGGCACCGTTACCGAATGAGGAAACCCGGGCCCCGAGAAGAACGCTGAACGGTTGCGAGGCAAGGCCCTTCCGGGCGTCTTCGAGGGTCAGTGCGGTCATCAAAGCCACGCTTTCAGGTCGGCCAAATCCACCATGGGCATTCCCCAGCGCAGTGCCGCGACTTCGAGGTCGGCGCTGCCTGCCATCGTGCCGTCGGGGTTCATCACTTCGCAGCACACGCCGACCGGGGGAAGGCCGGCGGCGGTGCACAACGCGACCGTCGCCTCCGTGTGCCCGGACCGCTCGGCGAGCAGGCCTGGCCGCGCGGCGAGCGGGAACACGTGTCCAGGACGCAGGAAGTCCTTGGCCGTCGCGTCCGGGGCGGCCAGCTTCCGCACGGTGGCGGCACGTTCGGCAGCGGAAACGCCGGTTCCTGTTCCCGTGGCCAGGTCGACCGGTATCGACCACGCCGTTCCCTGCCGGTCGCCTTCGCCGGGCATCTGCGCGATCTCGAGGCGCCGCAGCACTTCCGGCGCGCACGGCACCGCCGGAAAGCCGCAGACCTTGGTCAGCAGGAAGGTGAACGACTCCGGGCGGAGCCGCGCGCCGGCGAAGATCACGTCGCCCTCGCCCTCGGTCTCCGGATCCCACACGACGACACCGCCACCGGCGGCGAGCTGGCGCAGCACCTTCTCCACACCGGCGCGTCCGTCGACGTGACCGGCCCACGGCAGCTGGGGCAAAGCCTTACCCACAGCCGAAGGTGGTGCCTTCTCGACCAAACGGCCGACCAGGTCGAGTTCCAGGTTCACCCGGTCTCCGGCTTTCAGATCGCCGAGTGTGGTGGCCGAGCGGGTCATCGGGAGCAGCACGACCGAGATCCGGTCACGCAGGACCTCGGCGATGGTCACGCTGACACCGTCGAGGGCGATCGGGGACTTCGCGAGCAGCCTGTCCAGCAAACGCTGCGGCGGCCGGAGCCAGATCCGGCGGGAGCCGCCTTCGTCGTCGATCCGGATCACTTTGCCGACGGCGTCGACGTAACCCTGTACCAAATGGCCGTCCAGCGGATCGCCGACCTGAAGCGGCGTCTCGACGTTGACTGCGTCCCCGGCCGCGAGCGTGTCGAACGTCGACCTGTGACGGGTTTCCGCGGAGAGCACCGCCTCCAAGACATCGTCGACCGGCCGTACGGTGAGCCGTACCCCGTTGACGCATGCCGATCCGCCATCGCGGACGCGGCTTGCGCTCTTCGGCGCCCGCACACGCAGCACGTCGCCCTTGATCTGTTCGACGGCACCCAGCTCGCCGATTCGCCCAGTGAACATGAATCATCACCCCATTTGACGCCGTACCCCGGGAAGTCCGGCGACGGCCGGACGAAGGGACGCGGGGTGTCACCGCCTGGTCCCGGAATCGCGCCGGGTCGTTCCACCCCGTCGGCGGAACCGGCCGACTGTACGGCCGCACCGTGGAATCGCACCACGAGTCGATCATAGCCGGAGCCAGGATCGGTTTCGAGGCCGAGGAGAGTCGAGCCCCTCAGTGCCGCGGCCGCTTGGCCGGCGGTCCCGCCGATCCGACCGGGCGGACCTTGCCCCATCGGGCAACCAGGACTGGCCGGGGATCAGGTGGACGAGATCGTGATCACCGGGCGCTGGGGATTCGGCGATTTCGGACCATGCGGACGGGCCGGCTTATAAGGTCCGGACATGAGTCAGTCGATCCGGTTCACCGATCCCAACTTCAAGCTCGCGGTCGTCCAAGAGCTGATGTACAACCAGGAACTCCTGCCGAAGTTCGACCTGGGGCAGTACGCCGCCGAGAAGGGCTTCACCTACGACGCCGGCAGCGTCGAGGCGGTCCCTGAGGCCTTGGCCTACTTCGCGGCGCTCGAGGTCCCCGCTGAGTTCGCGGAGAAGATCACCGAGATCGAGATGGACGGCGGCAACGAGATCTACCTTGAGATCGCGCCGAACTGGGACGGCGAAGACTCCCTGTTCGAAGTCGACGAGTTCGCCGACGTCGAGCATTTTCCCCACCTGAAGTCGATGACCCTGCTCTACACGGGCAACGACGAGGCGCTGGAGACGCTGCGCGCCCGCGGCATTGAAGCGGACTGGGTCTGACGCGTCACCAGCAGATCTAAGCGGATGAACCGCGTTCCCTTTTCGACCGCTTAAGCATCGGGTAGCGGGTCACGGGACCTTGATCCCGGCGTGCGGAGGGTACGCCGGGATCAAGGAGGACAAATGCGCAAACTTCGGTTCGTTTCCGCGGCCTTGGGCGCCGCCGCGATCGCGACGGCACTCGTCGCGGCTCCCGCTTCGGCCGCGACGGACGGGGCGGCCGCCCTGAAGTCGGCCGGGATCGACACGGCGAAGCTCGCTCCCGGGTGGAAGGTCGTCGGGGACCAGATCGTCTGGAACGGAGGGGAGACCACTCTGTCGTTGTCGCCCAGCGCGGCCAGCAACTGCCAAGCGAACTACGTGTGCCTGTACGAGCATCGCGACTTCGGCGGACGGCGACTGCAGTTCCGGGACCCGGGGCTGAAGAATCTGGTCGATTACGGATTCAACGATCAGATGTCGTCCTGGCACAACCGGCGCGGAGTCGACGCCCGCTGGTACTACAACATCGGCAGCGGGACCAGTCGCTGCATGCAGGCGGGAGCCCGATCGTCGTACGTGGGCAACGCCGACAACGACCAGGCGAGTTCGTTGAGAATTTACACCTCGGCCAGTGCCTGCTGAGTAGGACGTTCCTTCGAATGCCGGACGCCACCCTCGGATATTTGTGACACTCTCGGGAATGGGTGTCTCGAATACTGGGGGAGAAACGGTGAAGGAAAAGAATCATTTCTATCGTTTGTTCGGTGAACCTGCGGCCGAGTGGCAGGGCGCAGACCTGCCACTCGGCACACCGCAGGCGCGCCGGGTCTTCGCGCTCCTGCTGATCGAGGCTGGACGCCCGGTGCCCCTCGACCGGATAATCGACGAGCTTTGGGGCGAGACGCCACCGATTTCGGCGAAAGTTCAGGTCCAGGGTCTGATATCGGGTCTTCGCAGGGCTTTGCGCGCGCCGACCGGTGGAACGCCGATTCTCACCAGGGGGGCGGCATATCTTCTCGACGCGGGGCCAGAGGAGACCGACGCCGGCCGGTTCACCTGCCTCACCGCCCAGGGTCGCGGACTGCTGGCCCGCGGCTGCCATCTCGAGGCGGCCCAACGGTTCCGGGACGCGCTCGGACTCTGGCGCGGGCCGGTGCTCGCCGGGATCCCGGCGGCGGCCGAGGTCGTCGTGCACTGGGAGGAAGAGCGCCTTTCGGTGCTGGAAGACAAGGCCGACGCCGAACTCGGGCTCGGCGAACACGACAGGCTCGTTCCCGGGCTGCGTGACCTGCTCGCCGCGGCCCCGTTCCGTGAACGGGTCTGCGGGCAGCTGATGACCGCGCTCGCCCGCGCCGGCCGGGTGGCCGAGGCGCTCGACGTCTACGCCGGATGGCGCCGCAGGCTGGTCGACGAACTCGGCGTCGAGCCTTCGCCGTCGATTCGCGCGTTGCAGTGCGAGATCCTGCGTGAGGGTCAGGGCAGAGCCACCCGCGAGTATCCCGCGTACCAGGAACCCGCTGTGCCGAGCCAGTTGCCGCCGGGGATCCCGGACTTCGTCGGCAGGGACGCGCTCATCGCGGACCTGCTTGGGGAACTGGGCAAGGACGGCGGCCGCGACACCCCGCCCGTGCTGCTGCTGACCGGCGCGGGCGGGGTCGGGAAGTCTTCGCTGGCGATCCGGCTCGCGCACCGGGTCACGGACGACTACCCCGACGGGCGGCTGTTCGCGGCCCTGCGCGGGACCACGAACGAGCCGAGGCCGCCGGAAGCCGTACTCGCCGGTTTCCTGCGTGCCTTCGGCGTTCCCGCCGACGAGATCCCGGCCGACGTCGACGAATGCGCCTGCCTGTTCCGCAGCCTGGTCCACGGCCGTCGCGTGCTGCTGGTCCTGGACGACGCAGCCGGCGAGGCGCAGCTGCGCCCGTTGCTTCCCGCGTCCGGCGGCTGCGCGGTGATCGTCACGAGCCGGTTCTCCTTGGCCGGACTCGAACTCGGCCGCAAGGTCCCGGTCGGTCTCCTGCCACCGGAGGACGCGGAGGCCCTGCTCTCGAAGCTCACCGAGATCGACGAAGACCCCGTCGCCGCCCGGCAGGTTCTCGACCATTGCGGCGGGCTCCCGCTGGCCTTGCGGATCGCCGGCAGCCGGATCGGCGACCGTGCGGGCTGGCGGCTCGCCGACGTCGCGGGCGAGCTGTCCGTCGAACGGCGACGGCTGGACTGGCTGCGCACCGGGGATCTGGCCGTCCGCGGCAGCCTGTCCCTCGGGTACCGGCAACTGACGCCGGACCGGCAGCGGCAGTTCCGAAGACTCGGTCTGCTGCCCTCGGCCGATTTCCCGGTCTGGGCGGCGGCGCTGGCGGACGGCGGCGAGCCAGAGGCGACGTCCCGCGCGCTCGAAGACCTGCGGCATCGGCATATGGTCCAGCCGGTTCCGCGGGCCACCGGCGCACCCCGTTACCGCCTGCACGACCTCTTGCGCGCGTTCGCCGTCGAGCAGGTCGCGGCCGAGCAGGAACAGGTACGCGCGGAGACGATCGAGCGGGTGCTCGGCGGTTGGCTCTGGCTCGCGGAGAAGGCCGCGGATCGGTTGTCCCGGAGCGTTCTGCGGCCCGAGCCCGGCGGCGCGACCCGGACCTCGCTCGACGAAACGCTGGTGACTGAACCGCTTTCGTGGTTCCGATGCGAACTGCCCGCGCTGGAGGCCGCCGTCTCGCACGCGGCGGATGCCGGACTGGGCGAGCTCGCCTGGGAACTCGCCGTCGTGACCGGGTCTTACTTCGACCACAATGGACTGTATGCGGAATGGTCGCGGTGCCATCGGTGCGCGCTCACCGCGGCGAGGGAGTCGGGGTGCGCCCGCGGGGAAGCCGCGCTGCTGAGGGGGATCGGCCAGATCGACCTGTACCGGGACGACTTCAGTGCGGCGGGTGAGGCGCTCGCCGAGTCTTGCCGGATCAGCGAGCGGATCGGCGACTCCGCCGGGCGGGCCAGGGCGCTGACCGGACTCTGCGTCCTCGCCCGCGCCGCCGGACGGCCCGAGGAATCGCGCGCGACCGCGAGGCGGGCACTGGCGCTCTTCCGCGAGATCGGTGACGTCCTCGGCATGGCGCACGCCCATACCTCGTACGCCGTCGCGAGCGCGGAGCTCGGCCTGCTCGACGAGGCGGAGGCGGCGCTGGACGAAGCCGGACGGCTGTGCGCCGAGCTGAACGACCCGCACCGCACGGCGCTCATCCTGCGCAGGCGGGGCCAGTTGTACTTGCGGCGCGAAGACCGGCGGAGCGCGATGTCCTGCCTGCGCCGCGCGCTGGAACTGCTGGACTCGCTTTCCGACGAGATCTGTGCCTCGCGGGTCCGGCTGGATCTCGCGCGGGCCCCCGCGAAGGTGCTGATCGGGACCTAGCTATTTGCGCGGTAAGGCGAATATGGCGTGATCGAGCTTCCGCGGTGAACGGCTTCTTCGCCTGAGTGTCCACAGGGGACAGCCTCTGGCGACCGAATGTCCGATTGATTCCCCTATGCGGAGTTCGGTGCAGGGGTCGTGAGTGGCGTTTCGGGTTAGAACCCTCATTGCCACTCACGACCCTGCGCGAAGTGCCCAAAACGGACGCCTGGATCTGGTTCTGTGTCCCTTGTGGACAGTCAAGTCGCGCCAGGTTCTTGGAGTGCTGGTCCTGTCGCCGGCTTCATCACGACACGTCTGCCTTACCTGTCAATTGGTGGTGCGCCACCGCCCCGTCGGCAGTGCGGGGACTCGGTGGCCGCGGTGACCGGTCATCTCCTCGTTCGCGAACAGGGCGTTCAGCACCGCTTCTTCGGTCGCCTGCACCACGGCCTCGAAGAACGGGTCGAGCCTGCCCCACGGGACGAACCGCAGGCTTTCGTACTCGGCCTCCTCGGTCCGGGGGAACCGGCTGGTGAGCGCTCCCGGATTCGCCGTGCTGAACGCCAGGAAGAGATCGCCGGAGAAGTGCGACCCCGCGGTGCCGGTGCGGGCGAGGCCGAGCGGGACACGGCGGGCGAGCGCGGTGCACTGGCCGGGCAGCAGGGGAGCGTCGGTACCGACGATCACGATCACCGATCCCGCGCCGGACGGCGCCGCCCAGTCCGCCTCCATCGGGTTGTCGGCGCCGAGTTCCACGCCGACGTGCTCGCCCGCGACGGTGAGTTCGCGACGTGAGCCGAAGTTGGCCTGTACCAACGTTCCCACGGTGTACTCGTCGTCCCCGTAGGACACGACGCGGGAGGCCGTGCCGGTTCCGCCCTTGAAGCCGTAACAGGTCATCCCGGTACCGCCGCCGACAGAACCTTCGCTGACCGGACCCGTGCGCGCGGCGTCGATCGCGGCGATGGCGTGTCCACTGTGGATAGTCGGTGCGGTGCTGTCGTTCAGATAGCCGTCCCAGGTCTCGGCGACCACCGGCAGCAGCCATTCGGCGGCCACGTCGGGCCGTTCCCTTACCACCCAGTCGATCGTGCCGCGATGGCACGCGCCGACGGCGTGCGTGGAGGTGATCAGCACCGGCAGGGTCAGCGAACCCGTCTCGGCCAGCCACGCGGTGCCGGTCATCTCGCCGTTGCCGTTGAGGGCGTACGTCCCGGCCGCGCACGGCACGGCGAAATCCTCGCGTCCGCGCGGCAGGACGGCGGTGACGCCGGTGCGCACCGATTCGCCTTCGACGAGGGTCGTGAAACCGATCTCGACGCCGGGGACGTCGGTGAGCGCGTTGTGCTCGCCGGTCCGGCCGGGCAGCGGGACACCCAGATCGCGGGCGCGGGTCATGGACGGTCCTCCAAGGGGTTCGAGGTGGCTGTGCGGGCGTAGGAGAGCAGCATCGCTTCGGCGGTGGCGGTTTCCAGCGTCGGCACGGCCTGCGTGAGGTGCAGGCCGTAGCCGTCTTCCAGTGCGACGAGGTTCCGCGCGATCGACACCGCGTCCGCGGTCAGCGTGAACTCGCCGGTGGCGGCGCCCGCTTCGAGGATGCCGGTGTAGATCCGGACCTGCTGCTCGTAGAGCGTGATGTGCCGTGCGGCGTACACGGGATCACGGCGGGCGATCGTGCCCAACTCGTAGAGGAGTACGCAGAGTTCGTCGTCAGGGCCGGTGGGCAGGCCGCTGCGGATCATCGCCAGCAGCCGGCCGGACGGGGGCGTCTTCGCACCCGCGGCCTGCTCTCTCGCCGAACAGAACCGCGCCACCGCCTCGCGCTGCACCTCCTGGAGCAGAGCGGTGAGGGTGGGGAAGTAGTACAGGACCGAACCCGGCGACAGGCCCGCGCCCTCGGCGACGTCCCTCAACCGCAGGTTCAGCACGCCGCGTTCGAGGACGGCCTGTCTGGCCACCTCGATCAACTCGGTACGCCGCTCCGCTGCCTTGCTCGGTCTCGCCATGCGTTCATTCTTCGAATCTTGTTCGAAAAACGCAAGAGCTGCGCGCGATCAGCTCTTGACGTCACACGGTGGAGGGCCTTTGATGCGTGCTCAACGGTTTTTCGAAGGAGATTCAAGGAACCTACCTTGTAGGAGGTCGGCCGTGTCCACTCCCGCCCTGCGCCGCGGTCTGCGCACCCTCGGCACGCTGCTCATCACGCTCTCCGCGATCAGTCCCGCTTCGTCGGTCTTCATCATCGCGCCGGGGGTGATCTCCGGTGCCGGGACGGGCGCCTTCTACAGCTTCGTGGCGGCCGCGGTGGTCGGAGTCTTCATGGCCTTCGTCTACGCCGAACTCGCGTCGGCGTTCCCGCTGGCGGGCGGCGAGTACGCGATCGTCACCCGCACTCTCGGCCGCTTGCCAGGGTTCGCCGTACTGGGTCTGATGATCATCACGCAGGTGCTCATCGTCGCGGTGATCGCGCTCGGCGTCGGCACCTACCTCGGCGTGCTCCTGCCCGGCGTGCCCGGTTCGGTCATCGCCGCCGTGACCTGCGTGGTCGCGGCCGTCGTCGGCGTGTTCGACATCAAGCTCAACGCCTGGGTCACCGGGATCTTCCTGGCGATCGAGATCCTCGCGCTGATCGTGGTCAGCGCGCTCGGACTGCTGAACCCGGCGCGGTCGTTCGCCGATCTGCTGGCGCATCCGGTCGCCTCGGACGGTGGTCCGGCCACCGTCGGTGCCATCGCGATCGCCACGTCGGTCGCGATCTTCGCCTACAACGGCTACGGCTCGGCCGTGTACTTCGGCGAGGAGACGCAGGACGCCTCGCGGGGGATCGCCCGGGCGATCCTGCTCGCGCTGGGCATCACCGTGCTCGCCGAGCTGGTCCCGGTGACCGCGGTCCTGCTCGGCGCGCCCGACCTGAACGCGCTGTTCGCCTCGGGGAACATGCTGTCCTACTTCATCGATTCGCGTGGCGGCGGAACCCTCGACACGGTGCTCGGACTGGCCGTCGCGCTCGCGATCATCAACGCGGTGCTGGCGATCGTGCTGATCAGCTCGCGGATGCTGTTCAGCAGCGGCCGCGACCGCGCGTGGCCCCGGCCGGTCAACCGGGCGCTGGCCGCGGTGCACCCGAAGTTCGGGACGCCGTGGGTGGCCACCGTCGGCACCGGACTGGTCGCCGCGCTGCTCTGCTTCGTCGACCCGAAACTGCTGCTGGTGGTGACGAGCACGTCGATCGTGGCGGTCTACGCGGCGCTCTGCCTCGGCGCGATCGTCGGAAGGCGCACCGGCGCCACCGCGCACGCCGAGTACCGGATGCCGTGGTTCCCGGTCGCGCCGGTGCTGGCCCTGGCGGTCCTGGTGTTCGTCGTCTACCAGAACCTGCTCGACCCGGCGGTGGGACGGCCGAGCCTGATCGTCACGGCCTGCGTCGCCCTTCTGTCGATCGCGTACTACGTCCTGGTTCTGCGGCGGAAGGGCGGCTGGAAGCTCGCCGATGTCACCGAGGAGAAGGCCGAGGAGCCCGCCTGATCAGGTGTACTCGGCGATCTCCACGCCGTACGTGCCCGGTTCGAGCGCCTCGAAGATGTGCGGGACGTCGCCGGGGTAGCAGATGTAGTCGCCGGGCAGCAGTTCGACCGGCTCGTCCAGCGGCCCGACCTTGGCGCGGCCCGCGCTGAGGACGATGTGCTCGACGATGCCGCTCATATGCGGATCCGAGAGTCGCGGTTTCCCGGGCTCGGCGCGGATCAGGTACACGTCGCGCCGGGCGCCGGGCGGGCACGAACTGAGCAGCGTGCAGGCGTAGTCGGCGTGCTCGGCGAACACTGTCGGCCCGCTTCCCGAGCGGATGACCTGCACGCGGGGGCGTTCGGGTTCGACCACACGGGAGAACGGGACGTCGAGCGCGACGCACAGCGCCCAGATCGTCTCGACGCTCGGGTTCCCGGTCCCGGACTCCAGCTGCGAGAGTGTGGATTTCGCGATGCCGGCGCGTTTGGCGACCTCGGTGAGGGACAGCCCGGTGCGGGCGCGTTCCCGGCGCAGGGACATGGCGATGACGTCCAGGGGTGCGCCGTCGGACGCGGTCGGGGACATGCGTTCGCTCCATTGGTCGTTGCGTTCGCCTTGACGAACACGGCTGCGTTCGTTCATTGTATGACGCTATGCGTTCGATATGGCGAACAACCACTCGTGTCCTGGGGCGCGATCTTCTCCGTGACATCGGGCTGGTCTGCCTCGCCGACACCATTGTCGGCATCTCCTACGGCGCCATCGCGGTGGGCTCCGGCTTCCCGATCTGGGCGCCGATGCTGCTTTCGGTACTGGTCTTCGCGGGCGCCTCGCAGTTCATGTTCGTCGGCATCATCGCCGCCGGCGGCAGCCCGGTCGCGGCCGTCGCGGCGGGACTGCTCGCCAACGCGCGACATCTGCCCTTCGGCTTCGCGATCGGCGACGTCCTTGGCAAGCGGTGGGCGTCGAGGATCGTCGGCAGCCACCTGATGATCGACGAATCGGTCGCGTTCGCGCTGGCCCAGCGCGACGAGGAGCGGCGCAAGGCGGCGTACTGGGTGTGCGGAATCGGGCTGTTCGTGTGCTGGAACGTCGGCGTCCTCGCCGGGGCTTACGCCGGGACCGCGATCAGCGACACCGACGCCTTCGGTCTCGACGCGGCCTTCCCGGCGGTCCTGCTCGCGCTGGTCCTGCCGTCGCTGCGCGACCGTGCCGCCCGGCTGCCGGTGCTCATCGGCGTGGCCGTCGCGCTGGCCACGACGCCGTTCCTGCCCGCGGGGCTGCCGGTGCTGCTCGCGCTGGTCGGCGTGCTGGCCGGAGTGGCCGCGAAGGAACCCGTCGAGCGTGAACCCGAGGGAGTGCACTGATGGACCCGCTGGAACTGATCATCGCCGGTGGTGTGCTCGCCGCCGGGACCTTCGCCTTCCGGTTCGCCGGACCGGTGCTGAAGGCGCGGTTCACCGTGTCGTCCAAGGCCGAGAAGCTGATGGCGCGTTCGGCCGTCGTCCTGCTGGCCGCGCTGGTCGCGGTCGCCGCGCTCACCGAGGGACACGAGTTCGCCGGCTACGCCCGGCCCGCCGGGGTGCTGGTCGGCGGCGTGCTCGCCTGGCGCAAGGCGCCGTTCGCGCTGGTCGTCGTCGCGGCGGCCGCGACCGCCGCCCTGCTGCGGCTGGCCGGGGTCCCCTGACCTGGTCCTTCCCCGAGGCGCCTAAGCTAAGGGGAAGGTCTTTCGGGAGGTCGGGTGGCGATCGCGACGGGGGCACGGCCGGTGGTCGGCGTGCTCGCACTGCAGGGCGACGTGCGGGAGCACGCCGCGATGGTGGAACGCGCCGGCGCGCGTGCGCTGCCGGTCCGCCGCGCGAGCGAACTGTCCGAAGTGGACGGTCTGGTGCTGCCGGGTGGCGAGTCGACCACCATGTCGAGGCTGCTGGAGACCTTCGAACTGCTGGAGCCGCTGCGCGAGCGCATCGCGGACGGGATGCCCGCGTTCGGCTCCTGCGCCGGGATGATCCTGCTCGCCCGCCAGGCCCTCGACGGGCGGCCTGACCAGCGGCAACTCGGCGGGCTCGACGTGGTCGTCCGGCGCAACGCGTTCGGGCGGCAGGTGGACTCCTTCGAAGCCGACCTCGACTTCACCGGCATCGAAGGCGGCCCGGTGCACGCTGTGTTCATCCGCGCCCCATGGGTCGAAAAAGCGAGCGACGGGGTCGAGGTACTCGCCAGTGTCCCCGAAATGCCGGGCTCCGAGGACGCGGCCGCTAGGATCGTCGCGGTCCGGCAGGGGGCGGTACTCGCCACGTCGTTCCACCCCGAACTCACCGGGGACGAACGCGTGCACAGGCTGTTCGTCGACCTCGTGCGGCAGGCTTAAGCAAAACCGACACTGTGCTCAGCGGCGGGCACAGGAGTAGATGGAGGAGAGATGAGCGGCCACTCCAAGTGGGCCACCACGAAGCACAAGAAGGCCAACCTGGACGCGAAGCGCGGCAAGCTCTTCGCCCGGTTGATCAAGAACATCGAGGTGGCGGCCCGGACCGGCGGTGGCGACCCGGACGGCAACCCGACGCTCTACGACGCCATCCAGAAGGCCAAGAAGAACTCGGTCCCGCAGGACAACATCGAGCGCGCCCGCAAACGCGGCGCCGGTGAAGAGGCCGGTGGCGCCGACTGGCAGACCATCACCTACGAGGGCTACGGCCCGAACGGGGTGGCCGTGCTGATCGAATGCCTCACCGACAACAAGAACCGCGCCGCCATGGAGGTGCGGACCGCGCTCACCCGGAACAACGGCTCGCTCGCCGACCCGGGCTCGGTCGCCTACATGTTCAACCGCAAGGGCGTCGTGATCATGCCCAAGGGTGACGCGGCCGAGGACGACGTTCTCATGGCCGTGCTCGACGCGGGTGCCGAGGAGGTGAACGACCTCGACGAGAACTTCGAGATCGTCTCCGAGGCGACCGACCTCGTCCCGGTCCGGAAAGCCTTGCAGGAAGCCGGTTTCGAGTACGAGTCCGCGGATCTCACCTTCCTGCCGTCGGTCAGTGTCCCGCTGGATGTCGAGGGCGCGAAGAAGGTCTTCAAGCTCATCGACGCGCTCGAGGATTGCGACGACGTGCAGAACGTGTACGCGAACTTCGATGTGTCGGACGAGGTCATGGCGGAAGTCGGCTGATCGATTTTCCCGCCATGCCGCGGAAAATCGGTCCCGGGGCTAGGTGCGGGCGCTCGCGTGGGGCACAATGTCGCGCGTGACGACCTCCGAAGCCGACGCCCTCACTGCCGAAGAAACCGAACTCATCCAGTGGATCGAGGCGCAGGCGAAGGCGAGAGGGAACGCGGTCATCGCGGTCGAAGGTGACGAGGAGGAAGCGGCCTTCTGCTTCACCGCGTGCGCCTGGGCGCTGCACAACGTCGCGGAAGCGGTCGTGATCGGATTGCCCGGGAACATGGGGCCGGTCCTGCTCGACGCCTACGTGGACCGCGCGGCCGCCGGCGAGATCTTCGAGGTCGGCAAGCAGTACGACGATTTCTTCGAGGGCGCGCCGGTGGTCTTCGAGCGGGTCGCGAAGGGGCACTATCCCGAGTACTTCGGGAGCGCGTTCCTGATCTATCCGGACGGGGACTTCCCGGCGCTGCAGCTGATCGTCGCCACACCGGACGGGCACTTCCCGTGGCATCCGGACGCGCCCGAGGGCTTCGCGCGGTACCAGCCGGTGCTGACCGAATCCGGTGACCCGGAGAGCTGGACGCCGGGCGTCGATGGCCCCTGAGTCACCACTGCGCGTGCTGATCGCAAGTCCGTGAAGGCCTCCTTACCTACCCTGAAGGTAGTGAAGGAGGCCTTCACGGATTTCAGGGGTGCTCCAGCCAGGGCGCCAGATCCTCAGCCGCCTCCTGCCACTCAGCGGCCAAAGCCGCCGCGGACCGGAACTCCACGCAGTCGTCCGTATAAGGCGGTACCACCACCGTCCCGACCAGGCTCCACTCACCGGTGCTCACCGACGCCTGCCACACCCCGGCGGGCACCACCACCTGCGGACGCTGACCGGCCGCGACGTCCGGCCCCAGCACCGGCCGCGAGATCCGCCCGTCCGGGAACAACAGCAGCATCCGCACCGGCGCCCCGGCGTGGTGCGCGTAGATCTCCAGCCGGTCCAGCCGGTGCGGCGCCGACGTTTCCGGAGGCGCCAGCAGATAGTAGATCGCCGAAGCGGTCTCGTCGCGCCAACTCTGTGCCCAGCGGCCACCTTCCACCGGCAGCGGCTGGAGACCCAGATGAACGGTGAACTCGTCGAGGCTCGGCATGTCCTCATCTTGCCCGGCGGTGGCTCCGGGTAGCCTCAGCCTCGAACGGATGTTCGCTGGAGCGGCGGAGGGAAACGCGTGCGGGTACTCGGGGTCGACCCCGGTCTGACCAGGTGCGGGCTCGGAGTGGTCGACGGCGGCACGGGCCGCACCGTCCGCGCCGTGGCCGTCGACGTCGTGCGCACCCCGCCGGACGCCGATCTTTCCGTACGCCTGCTGGGGATTTCCGATGCCGTCGAGCGGTGGCTGGATCGCTACAAGCCCGAAGCCGTCGCCGTCGAGCGGGTCTTCGCGCAGCACAACGTGCGCACCGCGATGGGCACCGCGCAGGCGGGCGGTGTCGTCGCGCTCGCCGCGGCCAAACGCGGGCTGCCGGTCGTGTTCCACACCCCAAGTGAAGTCAAGGCCGCCGTCACGGGCTCCGGCCGCGCGGACAAGGCGCAGGTCACCGGTATGGTCATGCGGCTGCTCGGCCTCGAGGTCAAACCGCATCCGGCGGACGCCGCGGACGCGCTCGCGCTCGCCATCTGCCATCTGTGGCGCGAACCGATGCGGGTCCGGCTCGCCGAAGCCGAGGCCAGGGCCGCCGAGATCGCCAAGAACCACAAGGCCAGGCTCGCCGCCGCGGCCAAACAAGCAAAGACGCAGGGAGCGGCTCGATGATCTCCTCGGTACGCGGTGAAATCCTCTCCATCGGTCTTGACCACGTCGTGATCGAGGTCGGGGGAGTGGGCTTCGCCGTGCAGGCCACCCCCGCCACCCTCGCGACGCTTCGCCGTGGCGAGGAGGCGATGCTGCACACCGCGCTCGTGGTCCGCGAGGATTCCTTGACGCTGTTCGGTTTCGCCGACGCGGACGCCCGCGAACTGTTCGGCCTGCTGCAGACGGTCTCCGGGATCGGTCCGCGGCTCGCGCTCGCGACACTGGCCGTCCTCGATCCCGACAAGCTGCGCTCCGCGCTGGTCGAAGGCAACATCACCGTGCTCACCCAGGTGCCCGGCATCGGCCGCAAGGGCGCCGAGCGGCTCACGCTCGAACTCCGGGACAAGGTCACCGCGCTCGCGGGGCCGACGGACGGCTCCCCGGCGGTCGTCGCGCCCGGCGCGCTGCGGGGCGAGGTCGTCGAGGCGCTCGCGGGTCTCGGGTTCCCGGCCAAACAGGCCGAACAGGCCGTCGACAAGGTGCTCGGCGAGGGCGAAGGCCACACGACCTCGTCCGTGCTGCGCGCCGCGCTGGCCACCCTCGGGCGTAAGCGGTAACCGGCCACATGGACTATGAGGCCGTGACGGAATTCGACGCCGACGACGAGACGCTTTCGGCGCTGCCGCAGACCGGCGAACGCGAGGTCGAGACCACGCTGCGCCCTCGCAAGCTGGAAGAGTTCGTCGGCCAGCCACGGGTGCGTGAACAGCTCGAACTCGTCCTGGAAAGCGCGCGACGCCGGGGTGTCCCGCCTGATCACGTCCTGCTCTCCGGTCCGCCGGGGCTGGGCAAGACGAGTATGGCGATGATCGTCGCCGCCGAACTCAACGCCGCCATCCGCATCACCTCCGGACCAGCGCTGGAACGCGCGGGCGACCTGGCCGCGATGCTGTCGAACCTGGCGCCCGGCGACGTCCTGTTCATCGACGAGATCCACCGCATCGCCCGCCCGGCCGAGGAGATGCTGTACCTCGCGATGGAGGACTTCCGCGTCGACGTCGTCGTTGGCAAGGGGCCCGGCGCCACCAGCATCCCGCTGGAGATCGCGCCGTTCACACTGGTCGGTGCCACGACGCGATCCGGTGCGCTGACCGGTCCGCTGCGTGACCGATTCGGTTTCACCGGCCAGATGGAGTTCTACAGCGACAGCGAACTCGAACTCGTCGTCCGGCGGGCGGCGACGATCCTGGAGATCCCCATCGACCGCGATGGCTGCGCCGAGATCGCGCGCCGATCGAGGGGCACTCCCCGGATCGCGAACAGGTTGCTGCGCCGGGTCCGCGACTACGCCGAGGTCCGCGCGGACGGGAATGCCACGCGCAAGGTCGTGCGTGCCGCGCTGGAGGTCTACGACGTCGACGAACTCGGCCTCGACCGGCTCGACCGCGCGGTGCTGACCGCACTGGTCCGCTCCTTCGGCGGCGGCCCGGTCGGCGTGTCCACGCTGGCCGTCGCTGTGGGGGAAGAACCGACCACCGTCGAGGAGGTGTGTGAGCCTTACCTGGTCCGCGCCGGTATGCTCGCCCGCACTCCTCGCGGCCGGGTCGCCACAGCGGCCGCGTGGGAACACCTCGGCCTGCCGGTCCCGGCCGGTGCCACACGCGGCGAGCAGGGCGGACCGAACCTGTTCGACCAGGACTGACCGGACCGTTCACGCGGTCGGAGGCCCGTGGTGACGACGGGTGGTGGTGGAGTTTCCGCTGGCACCTGGCACACTCGGAGAGAGCACACCCCGCCAAACCGGACAAAACAGCGCACCGCGCGGCGTCCGCTCGAAATGGAGAATCATGAACCAGTTATTGCTGCCGCTGCTCCTGATGCTCGTTGTGGCGATTCCGCTCGTCATGGGCACCCGTAAGCAGAAGAAGGCGGCGGCAGCGCAGCAGGAGCTGCTCTCGAGTCTGGCTCCCGGTGACCGGGTGATGACCACCTCCGGTCTCTACGCGTCTGTCGCCGACGCTTCCGCCGACACCACGATCGACCTCGAGATCGCTCCGGGCGTCGTGACCACCTGGCTGCGCCAGGCCGTCCGCGAGAAGGTCGAGCCGGTCGTCGAGACCGACGAAGACACGATCGACGACGAGGCCGTCGTCGAGGAGCCGGCCATCGAGTCGAAGGACGACGAGCGCGTCGAGGAGAAGTCGGGCGCGCAGGTCGCTCCTCCGCTGGAGCACGGCAAGAAGTAGCGGTTGTAAGGCCATCCCCGACACCAGACTTTCGTAGGTGTGGGGCCAACGCCGGGCTCACGCAGCACCGAGTAGTGTCTCGGTGCTGCGTGCGTGTCCGTCGTCATAGTCGTGCCCGTTCACCGGGCATCGTCATCGAGGCAGGTTCGCGGTACCACCGGACTCCCGTCCGGTAGGTGAACAGCCAAGTCCATTGGGGAACACCCAGTCCGTCCGAGGAGACCGAAGCACAGTGGCCGCACCGGCCGGGCATCTCCGCCCGGGACGCTATCTCGCCTTCTTCGCCCTGATCGTGGTGGCGCTGTACGCCCTGGTGTTCTTCACCGGTAGCGGCAAGCCGACGCCGAAGCTCGGCATCGATCTGCAAGGCGGCACGAGGGTCACCCTTTCCGCCCGAAACCCCGACGGCGGCGACCCCCCGCGAGAGTCCCTCGAACAGGCCCGCTCGATCATCGAGCGCCGGGTCAACGGTATCGGCGTCAGCGGCACCGAGGTCGTCCTCGACGGCAGCAATGTCGTCATCACCGTCCCCGGTGAGCAGGGCGACCAGGCCAAGACCCTGGGCAAGACCGCGAAGCTGGGCTTCCGGAAGGTCGTGACGTCGCAGCCGGTGACCCCGGTCCAGCAGCCGTCGGCCCCGCCCGCTTCCGGCACGCCGTCTTCGGCACCGCCGGCTTCGCCGGGCGCGAGCGCCCCGCCGAGCAGCCCGGCCAACGGTGGCGGTGGAGCCGCCGGTGCGCCGCAGCAGCAGCCGGACGAGAACGCGGACGAGAAGACGAAGAGGGAGATCGAGGAAGCCCGGAACGTCCGGCAGAACCCCGATCTGCTTTCGACGGACCAGGCGAAGCAGGCCGCGGCTGCCGAGAAGGCCTTCGCGGCCCTGAACTGCGACCCCAAGATCGCGGACCCGCTGGTCGGCAACGACCTCACCGACAAGCCGCTGGTCGCCTGCGGTGACAAGAACACCATGAAGTACCTGCTGGAGCCGGAGTTCCTGCCCGGAACCGAGATCTCCGACGCTTCCTCGGGCTACGACACCCAGAACTCCCAGTGGGTCGTCAACCTGAACTTCAAGGGTGACGGATCCCGGATCTGGGGCGACTTCACCTCGAAGAACGTCCAGAAGCAGGCCGCGTTCGTCCTCGACACGCAGGTCGTCTCCGCGCCGACCATCCAGTCCGCGATCCTCGGCGGCCAGACCCAGATCACCGGCCGGTTCAGTCAGACCGAGGCGAAGGACCTGGCGGATGTGCTGAAGTACGGTTCGCTGCCGCTCTCGTTCGAGTCCTCGGACGCGACGACGGTGTCCGCGACGCTGGGCCTCGCGTCGCTGCAGGCGGGCCTGATCGCCGGCGGTATCGGCCTGCTGGCCGTGTTCATCTACTGCATGTTCTACTACCGGCTGCTCGGCCTGCTGACGATCCTGTCGCTCGGTTTGTCGTTCACCATCGTGTACGGGGTCCTGGTGCTGCTGGGGCGGTGGATCGGGTACACCCTCGACCTCGCCGGCGTGGCAGGCCTGATCATCGCGATCGGTATCACCGCGGACTCGTTCGTCATCTACTTCGAACGGCTCAAGGACGAGATCCGCGAGGGCAGGACGTTCCGGTCCGCGGTCCCGCGTGGCTGGTCCCGAGCCCAGCGCACGATTCTCGCCGCGGACGCGGTCAGCTTCCTCGCCGCGGCGATCCTCTACCTGCTGGCCGTCGGTGACGTGAAGGGCTTCGCGTTCACCCTCGGCATGTCGACGGTCCTCGACCTCGTGGTCGTCTACCTCGTCACGCACCCCCTGGTCGCGATGGTGTCCCGGTCCAAGTCGAAATTCCTGTCCAACCCCAAGAACCTCGGCCTCGGCGCCGTGCAGCAGGTGGGTTCGGACCGCAAGGCCGCTCGCGCCGTTCCCGGCCGTACGAACGTGAAGGAGGCGTGACCGTGGTCGACGACAAGAACACCACCGATAACAAGCACGAGAGCGTCTTCCGCCGCATGTACGTGGGCACCGGCGTATTCGACGTCGTCGGAGTCCGCAAGCGCTGGTACCTCTTCTTCGGCGCGCTGGTGCTGGTGTGCATCGCCTCGATGGGGGTCAAGGGCTTCAACTTCGGCATCGACTTCGAAGGCGGCACCCAGATCCAGCTGCCCGCCAACGGCAAGAGTGGGCAGATCACCGAAGAGCGGGCCAAGGAGGTCTTCGCCGACGCGCTGGGCAAGCCGGCCGACGAGGCGCAGAAGGTCGGCACCGGTGTCGCGTCGACCATCCAGCTCCGCTCGGACACTCTGGACGCGGCCGAGGTCGCCAAGGTGAAGCAGGCCCTGTTCCAGGAACTGGGCCCGATCGGATCCAGCGGTCAGCCGAGCGTCCAGGCGATCAGTGACAGCGCGGTCAGCGCGTCCTGGGGCGGGGAGATCTCCCGGCAGGCACTGATCGCGCTCGGAGTCTTCCTGCTGGCGGTCACGCTGTTCCTGGCGTTGTACTTCGACCCCCGGATGGCGGCCGCGGCACTGGTCACCCTGCTGAACGACATCGTGGTGACGGCGGGTGTCTACTCGCTGATCGGCTTCGAGGTCACGCCGGCGACGGTGATCGGTCTGCTGACGATCCTCGGGTTCTCGCTGTACGACACGGTGGTGGTGTTCGACAAGGTCCGCGAGAACACGCGCGGTCTGCTCGGCCTGACCCGCCGGACCTACGCGGAAGCGGCGAACCTGGCGTTGAACCAGACGCTGATGCGTTCGTTCAACACGTCGTTGATCGCGGCGCTGCCGATCCTCGGGTTGCTGGTGATCGGGTACCTGCTGCTCGGTTCCGGCACCCTGCAGGAGCTCGCGCTCGTGCAGCTCACCGGCACCGTGGTCGGCGTGCTGTCGTCGGTCGCGCTGGCCACCCCGCTGCTGGTCGACTTCAAGATGCGTGACCCGAAGTACCGGCAGCAGGCCGATCGGGTCGCTTCGCGGCGCGCGAACCAGGCCCGCAAGGCCGCCGAGCGCGACGACGACTTCGACCCGAACGACGAGGACGCCTTGGCCGCCGAACTCCGCAAGGAGAAGGCGTACGCCGCCGCGGCGAGCGTCCCCGCCAGGAACCAGAAGGCCCACAAGGGCCGTCCGTCGGGCAAGCGCAAGAGGTAGTCCCGGCCGTCAAACGCTAGGAAAGGTCCTTTCATTGCAAAATTTGCAATGAAAGGACCTTTCCTAGCGTTCAGGGACCGGAAGCACGACAGGAGAGCAGGAAGTACATGGAGCTGGACAAGGCACTCGACCTCATCGCCGACGTGCCGGACTTCCCCGAACCCGGCGTGCTGTTCCGGGACCTGAGCCCGCTGTTCGCCGACGCGGCGGGCTTCAAGGCCGTCACCGACGGCTTGGCCGCCACCGTCGATCCCGACGCCGACGTGCTTGCGGGTGTGGAAGCGCGCGGGTTCCTGCTGGCGGCCGCCGTCGGCTACGCCCGCGGTCTCGGCGTCGCGTTGATCCGCAAGCCCGGCAAGCTGCCCCGGGTCGCGGGCAGGGTCGGCTACACGCTGGAGTACGGCACCGCGACCGTCGAACTCCCCGAAGGCGTGGTCGGGCCCGGCCAGCGTGTCGCGGTCCTCGACGACGTGCTCGCGACCGGTGGCA
The DNA here is from genome assembly GCF_056435685.1 of Amycolatopsis sp. NPDC043885. NCBI lineage: Bacteria > Bacillati > Actinomycetota > Actinomycetes > Pseudonocardiales > Pseudonocardiaceae > Amycolatopsis > Amycolatopsis sp. NPDC043885. Next base: position 107,865 of record NZ_JBWKEA010000005.1, on the reverse strand, counting down.
CGGTCGCGGCCACCTGCAAACTGCTGGAGGACGCGAAGGCGCAGGTCACCGGGGTTTCGGTGGTCATGGAACTCGGCGCGCTCGGTGGTCGTTCCGTGCTTGAGGGACGTCGCGTGGAGGCCCTCCGGGTGTGTTGAGCGGGCGCACCAAGTGGGCCGCGAGGGGGAGCGGTTACCCTTGATGTCCGAAGGCCGCACGAAGCGCAGGAGGTGCGGGTGAGCCAAGAGCTCGATGCCGCGGTGTCCTCGAAGGACGGCACCGAGCAGAACGGTGCGGCGCGACAGGGGGCAGCGCCGACGCCGTCCGCGACACGCCGTGTCCGCGCCCGCCTCGCCCGCCGGATCACCGCACAGCGCGCCGCGCCGGTCAAGCAGGTTCTCGAACCGCTCGCCGTCATCCACCGCGAGCTGCATCCGAACGCGGATCTCGCGCAGCTGCAGCGCGCCTACGACGTCGCCGAAGAGCTCCACCGGGAGCAGCGGCGCAAGTCCGGCGACCCGTACATCACGCATCCGCTCGCGGTCGCGACCATCCTCGCCGAGCTCGGCATGGACACCACGACGCTGGTCGCGGCGCTACTGCACGACACCGTCGAAGACACCGGCTACTCGCTGGAGAGCCTGAAGGCCGACTTCGGCGAGAAGGTCGGCGAGCTCGTCGACGGCGTCACCAAGCTGGACAAGGTCAAGCTCGGCACGGCCGCCGAGGCCGAGACCATCCGCAAGATGGTCATCGCGATGGCGCGCGACCCGCGCGTGCTGGTCATCAAGCTGGCCGACCGGCTGCACAACATGCGCACGATGCGCTTCCTGCCGCCGGAGAAGCAGGCCCGCAAGGCTCGCGAGACCCTGGAGGTCCTCGCCCCGCTGGCGCACCGGCTCGGCATGGCGACGGTCAAATGGGAGCTGGAGGATCTGGCCTTCGCCATCCTGCAGCCGAAGAAGTACGACGAGATCGTCCGCCTGGTCGCCGATCGCGCGCCTTCGCGCGACACGTACCTGCGGTCGGTGATCACCGAGCTGACCGGCAATCTCGAAGGCTCGCGGATCACCGCCAAGGTCGAGGGCAGGCCGAAGCACTACTACTCGATCCACCAGAAGATGATCGTCCGCGGCCGCGACCTCGACGACATCCACGACCTGGTGGGTGTGCGCATCCTGGTCGAGGACGTCCGCGACTGCTACGCCGCGATGGGTGTCGTCCACGCGCTGTGGCAGCCGGTCCCCGGCCGGTTCAAGGACTACATCGCGCAGCCTCGGTTCGGTGTGTACCAGTCGTTGCACACCACGGTGATCGGGCCGGACGGCAAACCGCTGGAAGTCCAGATCCGGACCTACGAGATGCACCGCACCGCCGAATACGGCATCGCCGCGCACTGGCGGTACAAGGAAACCAAGGGCACCCACAACGGGAACGCCATGGATGTCGACGAGATGGCGTGGATGCGCCAGCTCCTCGACTGGCAGCGTGAAGCGGCGGACCCGGGGGACTTCCTCGAGTCACTGCGTTACGAGCTCGCCTCGCGCGAGATCTTCGTGTTCACGCCCAAGGGTGACGTGATCACGCTGCCGGTCGATTCGACGCCGGTCGACTTCGCCTACGCCGTGCACACCGAGGTCGGGCATCGCTGCATCGGGGCCCGCGTCAACGGCAGGCTCGTCGCCCTCGAGCGCAAGCTGGAGAACGGCGAGGTCATCGAGATCTTCACCTCGAAGGCCGAGACGGCGGGTCCGAGCCGCGACTGGCTGCAGTTCGCCGGCTCGCCCAAGGCCCGCGCGAAGATCCGGCAGTGGTTCGCCAAGGAACGCCGCGACGAGGCGATCGAAGGCGGCAAGGAGGCCATCACCAAGGAGGTCCGCAAGGTCGGCCTCCCGATCCAGCGGCTGGTCTCCGCCGAGTCGATGGGCGCGGTCGCCACTGAACTGCGGCATCCCGACATCAGTTCGCTGTACGCGGCCGTCGGCGAGGGCCACACCAGCGCGAAGCACGTCGTGCAGCGGCTCGTCGCGCTCATCGGCGGGGTCGACGAGGCGGAGGAGGAACTCGCCGAGCGCGCGACACCGTCCACGGTCACCCGCCGCCGCGGTTCGAACGACGTCGGTGTCGTGGTGAAGGGCGCCAGCGACGTCTGGGCGAAGCTCGCCCGCTGCTGCACGCCGGTGCCCGGTGACGAGATCCTCGGTTTCGTCACCCGCGGTGGCGGTGTCAGCGTGCACCGGACCGACTGCACCAACGCCGACGACCTGCGGGCTCAGCCGGAACGGCTCGTCGAGGTCGAGTGGGCGCCGTCGGCGTCCTCGGTATTCCTCGTCGCGATCCAGGTCGAGGCGCTGGACCGGCACCGCCTGCTCTCGGACGTCACGAAGGTGCTCGCGGACGAGAAGGTCAACATCCTGTCCGCGTCGGTCACGACGTCACGCGACAGGGTGGCGGTCAGCCGGTTCTCGTTCGAGATGGGCGACCCGAAGCACCTCGGACACGTGCTGAAGGTGGTCCGAGGTGTCGAAGGCGTTTACGACGTGTATCGGGTCACTTCGGCTTCGTGATCGCCCGCGGCATCCGGTTAGGTTCGGAACATGACTGACGGGTTCGAGTTCACTCGCGACGGCGAGGTCGCGCGGCTGACGTTCACCAGGCCGGAGAAGATGAACGCGATCACCTACGGGATGTGGTCGGCGATCCCGGACGTGGTGGCGCGGGTGGAGGCGGACCCGGCGATCAAGGTCCTCGTGCTGACCGGCGCGGGCGCGCACTTCTCGGCGGGCGCGGACATCAGCGAGTTCCAGGAGCTGCGATCCACCGCCGACGCGGCCGAGACCTACGACAAGGCCGTCGACGGCGCGGTGGCGGCGCTGACGGCGTCGCGGAAGCCGACCGTCGCCATGATCCAGGGCAACTGCATCGGCGGCGGATGCCAGATCTCGGTCGCCTGCGACTTCCGCTTCGCCGCCGAGGGCGCGCGCTTCGGCATCACGCCAGCGAAGCTCGGGATCGTCTACCACTTCGACTCGACCCGGCAGCTGGTCTCACTGGTCGGCCCGGCGCACGCGAAGTACTTCCTGCTCTCGGGTGAACTCGTCGACGCGCGGCGGGCGCGGGAGATCGGGCTGCTGAACGACGTCTTCCCGGCCGATGAGCTGGAGGCCGCGACCGGGAAGTTCGTCGACACGCTGGCGTCGCGTTCGCAGGCGTCGGTGCGCGGGATGAACCGGATCATCGAGAAGATCGTGGCGGGACAGCAGGAATCCGATACCGAGGTCGACGAGATCCGGCTCGGTGCCCTGCACGGCGAGGACTACGCAGAGGGAGTGGCCGCGTTTCTGGCGCGGCGGCCGCCGAAGTTCACCTACCGCTGAGCGATCCGAGCCGCTTCGCCGTGAAGGCCTCCTTCACTACCTTCAGGGTAGGCAAGGAGGCCTTCACGGACCCGAATCCGGGGCGAGCTAGATCTCGTCCCAGGGATTGCTTTCGTACGCTTCGGCGAGGATCCGGCCGGTCTCCGGCGCGAACGGCAGCACGACGTCGTCCACCGATGCCACCGGCCAGCCGATCGACTCCGAGTTGGTCAAGAACATGGCGTCGAACCCCGGCAGATCGGCGGGGCGGACGTCGCGGATCTCCTGGGGGATCCCGTTGTGCTCGAGGCCGCGACGCACGAGTTGCTGGCTGATGCCGTCGAGCACCGGTGCCTGCGGCCAGACCACAGTGCCGCCTTCGAGGAGACCGACGTTCCAGATCGACGCCTCGCTGACCCGGCCCTGGTAGTCGACGAACAGCGCGTCGTCGTATCCCGCCAGCTTCGCCTCGCGCGTGTGGTGGAGCAGTCCGAACGTACCGACGTGTTTGACCTCCGGGAGCACCCGCTCGTAGCGCACGGACCGCAGGCGCAACGGTGTCATCTCGTGCTCTCGGGGCGGCCCGATCCGGACGAGGACATCCGGTGCCGCCGGCGCGCCGGGATCGGACCAGTCCAACGCCCGGGAGAAGATCAGCACCCGCACGGACAACGCGTCTTCACCCCGGATGGCCTGCCGTACGTACCCGCGCACCGCCTCGGTGTCGAGGTCGTGGGCGAACATGCGCCGCGTACTCGTCGCGAGACGGCGAAGGTGGACGTCCAGACCGCGGACCTTGCCGCCGCGGACCTGCATCGCGGTGAAGTGGCCATAGCCGAACGCTCCCGCCAGGTCTTCCGACCGGGCGGGAGCGCCGTTGACTTCCAGCTTCACGTCAGGCGTTGACCGTGACGCCGGTGAACTTGACCTCGGTGTTGGGCGGGCCGGTGCCGTCGCCGTTGCCGGCCTGCGCGTTCGCGCCCGCCTTGGCGACCTTGTCGAGCACCTTCAGGCCTTCGTCGGAGATGCTGCCGAAGACCGAGTAGTCCGGGGACAGTTCGGCCTCGCCGTAGACCATGAAGAACTGGCTGCCACCGGAGTTCGGCTGCTGCGTCTTCGCCATCGCGAGGATGCCGCGGCCGTACTTGATCTCCTTGAACGCCTCGTCCGGCATGGTGTAGCCCGGGCCGCCCATGCCGCTGGCCTCGGGGTCACCGCACTGCAGCATCTGCAGGCCGGTGGTGCCGAGCCGGTGGCACTTGGTGTCGTTGAAGTAGCCCTGCTGCGAGAGGCTGATGAAGCTCTGCACGGCACACGGGGCGAGCGCCCGGTCGAGCGTCAGCGGGATGTCGCCCGCGGTGCTCTTCAGCACGACGTTCACCGTGCCGTTCGAGGAGACGTCCTTGCCTTCCGGCTTGTTCACCTTCTTCGAAGCCGGCTTGCTGGTGTCGTCCTTGTAGTCACAGGCCACCGGGTTCGCCAGCGGCGTCGGCCGCTTCGGCATCGGAGTGCGCTCCGTGGGGATAGTGACCTCGGGGGTCGGAGGAGCCGAGCTGGGGGAAGCGTCGGAGGCGGCATCGTCACCACTGTTGCTGCTGACGATCCACCACACCGCGCCCGCCACGATGGCGACGACACCGACGACCGCTACCGAGCCGACGATCCTGCGCCGCTTGGCCTGTTCGGCCCGTCGCACGATCTGTCGCTCGAGCTTGCGCTTCGCGGCTTCGCGGCGCTGCTGGTTGGTCGGCACCCGCCCTCCCGGTTTCCACTCGATGTCACACGTCTGAGGTAGCGGGAGTCTATTGGCACAGCCTGTGAGGCCCCCGTACAGGGGCCGCTAGGCTTACTTGATCGTGATCAGGGCCATCCTGTCACCTGTTCGGCGGAAGAACTGAGGAGGCGTTTCGTGCTGGTTGTCGGTTTTCCGGCAGGCCCCCTCGAAGCCAACTGCTACCTGCTCGCCCCTGAAGGCGGCGGGGAGTGCGTGATCGTCGATCCCGGGGAGGACGTCGTCGAACCGCTCGAGGCCGCGCTTTCCACGCACGGCCTGACGCCGGTCGCGATGCTCGCCACCCACGGCCACCCCGATCACGTCGCTTCGGCGGACGAGATCGGTGCGCGCCACGGAATACCTCTCTATCTGCACGAGGCGGACCGGCCACTCCTGGGCCGGGACGCCGGAGAACGGAAGGACGGGATCGTGCCACTCGCCGATGGCCCGCTCGGGCTGGCCGGACTGGAGATCACGGTCTCCGGTACACCGGGGCACACCGCCGGTTCGGTGGTGTTCGGGCTGACCTCCGCCGAGGGCGGCCGGATCGTGCTCACCGGGGACAGCCTGTTCGCCGGTTCGATCGGCCGGTCCGCCGGGGACGGCGCCGAACTCGTGCGATCGCTCGGCGCCAAGGTGATGACGATGCCCGACGACACCGTCGTCCTCCCGGGCCACGGCCCGGCTACCACGATCGGGCAGGAGCGGGCGGGGAACCCGTTCCTGGCCGGGACGGGCGTGTGATGACCGAGCCGACCGGGACCCCGGAGACCCCCGAACGTCTCCCGCTGTTCCACGACGACCCCAAGCTGCGCCGCAGGCGCGGCTGCTCCAGCGTCGCCGGCGTCGTGATCTTCGCGGCCGCGTTCGGCGGGATCGCGGGACTGATCGGCGGTGAGATCGCCGGGCTGGTGGTCGCCGGCGTGATCGCGGTACCGCTGCTCTACGTCATGTTCTACAACCTGCGCCGCCGCGTCTGGCTCGAAAGCGACACGCTCATCGTGCGGACCTGGGGTGTGCGGCGGATCGACCTGACCGCGGCCGAGCGCATCGACCTGGTGATCAGCGACGTGCGCGGCACCCGGACGGTCAGCCTGCTGGTCAACGCCGGCAAGCGTCGCAAGGTCGCGAAGGTCGACCTGGCCGTCTATTCCGGTGCGGGCGGCCGGGAACTGGGCATCCTGCAGCTGCGCAAGCTGGCGAACGCGCTGCTGAACAACACCGAGGCGAACGGCCTGGTGTTCTCCGAACTGCTGGTGGCCCAGCTGAAATCGGAGGCGCGCGGGGACGCGGCGGCGGAGCGGCCGCTCTACCGGCTCGCCTCGGCGGCGCCCGCCGGGAAGTACATCCAGCGGTTCACGATGGAGGCGGTCAGCCGGTTCGTGGCGACGCTGGACTGAAGTTCGCGGGAGACGTTCGGCCTCGTGAGTGGTGAGGACGGTTAGAACCGTCCTTACCACTCACGAGGCTTCGGTGCGGGTCTCCAGCCGCACCTTGATCTCCTCCAGCTGGTAGACGATCTCCGGCAACTCGCCCGCGGCGGCGATCTTGGGCACCGCCTCGACGGCTTCCGCGTCGAGACGAGCACGCGCCGTGCGACGGCGGTCAGCTGTCTGGGGACGGCGAACGCAGCGCCGAAAACGTCGAACATGGCCCCTCCGATCACGCGGCGAACCTCGGGTGCGGCCTCTTCGTACCCGACTCCGGCCCGTGATCGCGCGGCGGGCTCGCGCTTGTGGTTACAGGGACTCTTGGGGCTCCCGCGAGGCGATCAGCGCCGCCAGCACGGTGGTGACCGGGACCGCCGCGACGATGCCGACACTTCCGGCCAGCGTCCTGATGATCTCCTGCGCGATGTTCTCCGCGCCGAGGATCGAGCCGAGCCCGACTCCGGAAAGCGACGTGTACAGCAGCACCGGCAGCGCCGCCCCCGCGTACGCCATCACGAGCGTGTTGACCGCCGAGCCGACGTGGTCGCGCCCGATCCGCAGGCCCGCGCCGTACAGCTCACGCCAGCCGAGCGACGGATTCGCCCGCCGGAGCTCCCACACCGCGCTCGTCTGCGTCACCGTGACGTCGTCCAGCACGCCGAGCGCGCCGATCACGACGCCCGCCAGCAGCAGACCACGCGCGTCGATCCCGTGCCCGAGCGACCCGATCAGCTGCGAGGTGCTGTCGTCGAGCCCGGTCAGCGACGCCGCGGCCGAGAAGATCGCGGACAGGACACCGATCAGGACCAGGCTCACCAAGGTGCCCAGCACCGCCACCGAGGTTCTCGCGGACAGCCCGTGCGTCAGGTACAGCGCGACGAACATGATCGCGCCCGCGCCCGCGATCGCCACCAGCAGCGGGCTTTCCCCGGCGAGGATCGACGGCAGCACGAAGAACGCGAGCACCAAAAAGCTCAGCCCCAGCGCCACCAGCGCCGCGAGACCCCGCCACCGGCCCAGCACGATCACCGCGAGCGCGAACAGCCCGGCGAGCAGCAGCAACGGCGTACCGCGCTGGAAATCGACGATCTGGAATGACGCCGGGTTCGCGACGTCGCCGCCGTTGTAGGACAGCACCACCTCGTCGCCCGCGGCGAACCGCGGTGTGCTCGGCTCGATGGGAAGCGTCAGCTTCAACGACTTCCCGGCCCCGGGGCCGTCGGTCATCGTCAGCTCACTGGTGAGACACGGCTTCGCGTCCGGCGGCGGTTCGCCGACCTGCACCTGCCCTTCGGCGAGACACGGGCCGGTGATCGTCTTGGCGACCGTCGCGTCCACCGGGGTTCCCTGGGGGAAGACGCTTTTCGCCGGATCCTCGCCCCACGGGTAGAGCACGATCATGCCGACGGCGGTGGCGACGGCGAGCGGGATCAGCAGCCACATCAGCAGGAGCCGGACCCGGTGCGACGCGGGTGCCGCCGGCCCGTGGCCGTGCGAATGCCCGTGACCGACCGGTTCGGGCTTCGGTTCCGGGGCGCGACGTCTGCCCGATTCCGCCTGACGCGGCCGCTGTGCCGGGGGACGGGAGTGCCGCGCCCCCTCGGGCGGGGGAGTCCGGCGCGGCGAACGGGACGTTCCGGGCGAACGATCGGACTGGGTGTCCGTTACCCGGCGAATCGGGCCGGTGTCGTCGTCGGAGAGGTCGCGGCGGTTCACCCGGATATCCTCCACAGTCCGCGCCGCGCGCCGCACACGGCCTAGCCGAACGCCTGCCGAAGGTGGACACGGCGATAGGCCGAAGGCGGGGTGTCGAAGTGATCGAGGAAGGCCTGGCGCAGTGTCTCGGTCGAACCGAAACCACATCGCCTCGCGATCGACGTCAGCGGGAGTTCGGTGCCGCACAAGAGTTTCGCGGCGTTTTCGGTCCTCGCCGCCCGCACGTACCTGCTGGGCGTGGTGCTCAGGTGGGCGTCGAAGAGCCTGGTCAGCTGCCGGGTGCTGATCCCGGCCCGTTCGGCGAGGACGGCGGTGCCGAGATCGTCGGCCAGGTGCTCCGCCACGTACGCGGTGATGTCGCGGACGAGCCGGTTCTCGGGCGGCGGGCCGGACAGGAACATGCTCACCTGCGCCTGGTTGCCCGGCCGCTGCAGGTAGGTCACCAGCATGCGGGCGACCTCCCTGGCCACGCTCGGGCCGTGGTCGGCCTCGACGAACGCGAGGGTGAGGTCGATCCCGCTGGTGACCCCCGCCGCCGTGTAGACGTTGCCGTCGCGCACGTACAGCGGCACCGGATCCACGTTCACCTGCGGGTAGCTCGTCGCGAGCCGGTTCGCGAACCGCCAGTGCGTGGTGGCGCGCCGCCCGTTGAGCAGCCCGCACGCGGCGAGGACCGTGGCGCCGGTGCACACCGAAGCGACGCGACGGCTCTGCTGCGCGAGCCTGCGGACATGGGTGACGACCCTCTGGTCGGCGGCGGCCGCCTCGTGCCCGGTGCCGCCCGCGACGATCAGCGTGTCCAGTTCGCCGGTCACCTGGTCGAGCCGGTGCTGGGCCTGCAGCGTCAGCCCGGATTCGCAGCGGATACCGCGCCCGTCGACGCTCGCGAGCATGATCTCGTACCCCGGCTTGCCGCCGAGTTTGGTCGCGGCGTCCAGGACGTCCGACGGACCGGCGATGTCGAGCAACTCGGCGTTGCTGTAACCGACGATCAACACTCGTCTGGGTGAACCCGGCATGATCGAACGCTACCAGTAGTGCCCGGCCGTCGGACGTTGTTCGCAGGAATCCGGACATCCGGGCCGCCGCGGTCCCGCGCCTGCGACACCGTTGTCCCATGACAGACGACAAGAAGACGATCGCGTTCGTGGTGTACCCGGGGATGACCCCGCTGGACATGGTCGGGCCGCTGACCGTGCTGGACGGGATGGCGAGCACGGCACAGGAGTACCGGACGGTCGTGGTCGGTGAGACGAAGGACGCGGTCACCACCGACAACCCGCTGAAGCTCGTGGCGACCCACACCTACGACGAAGTCCCGTCGCCGTACGCGCTGCTCGTGCCCGGTGGCGCCGCGCCGACGCTGAAGGCGCTCGCCGACGAGAAACTGGTCGGGTACCTGCGGACCGCCGCGGCGAACGCGGAACTCGTGACCTCGGTGTGCACGGGATCGCTGCTGCTGGGGCAGGCCGGACTGCTGAAGGGCCGCAAAGCCGCGACGCACTGGATGTTCCGTGAACTGCTGGGCGCTTTCGGCGCGGAGCCCGTCGCCGAGCGCTGGGTCGAGGACGGGAACGTGATCACCGCCGCCGGGGTGTCGGCGGGAATCGACCTCGCGCTGCACCTGGTCGAGCGGCTCGTCGGCGCCGAGATCGCCCGGACGATCCAGTTCGTCATCGAGTACGACCCGGAGCCGCCACAGGGGCCGCTGGACTGGTCTAAGCGGCCGTACGGGGATCTCAAGCCTCTTCTGGAGCACACGGTGAACGAGGCACTCGCGGACGAGCCCGCGTTGCGGGACAGGCTGCTCGCGCACACCGGAAAGTAGAAGGCGGCCATCCGGGTGAGAAGTCGCTGTCACGGGGACGGCGCCGGGTTACATTCTGGGTCATCCGTCCAGGTGATAGGTGGTTCGTGGAGTTCAAGGTGCTCGGCCCGCTCGCGGCCTCGGTCCCGCTGCCTTCGGCGGCTCAGCCCCGCCGGGTGCTCGCGGTGCTCCTGGCCAGGCCGAACGAGTTCGTCCACCGGGACACCCTCGTGGACGAACTCTGGCCGCAGGGACCGCCGTCGAGTGCCGCCGCGGTCGTGCAGATGGCGGTCTCCAAGCTGCGCAAGGCGTTGTCGCCCGGCGTGCCGGTGGACGACGTCCGGCAGCGGCTGCGGTCCGGCCGGAGCGGCTACCGGCTGACCGTCTCGGACGGGGAGCTGGACGTCACGGCATTCTCCGAACTGACCGCCGCGGCCGCGAAGGCGACCGGTGCCGAGCGCAGGGTGTTGCTCGAACGGGCGCTGGGGTTGTGGCGTGGCCGGGCCTTCGCCGACGTTCCGGCCGGCCCGCTGGTGGAGGCGCACCGGCTGTGGCTCGAGGACCAGCGGTGTTCGGTACTGGGCAAGCTCGTGGAGCTGGAACTGGCGGCCGGTGACCACAAAGCGGTCGCCGACCGGCTGGGACCCGAACTGGCCACCCGGCCGGGTGACGAGCGCCTGGCCGGATGGCTGGCCGAGGCGCTGCACGGGCTCGGGCGGCGGGACGCGGCGCTGGCCGCCCTCGACCGGTGCCGTCAGGCGTTGTGGGAACACGCCGGTGTCTCGCCGGGGGAGGACCTGCTCGCGGTCCGTCGCCGGATCGCGGGCACCGGCTGGTCCGCGGGCGGCGGCGCGCCGTGCCGTCTGCCGTCGGCGACGCCGGATTTCACCGGCAGGACCAGGGAACTGGCGGACGTGGGACGCGCGCTGCGCGGTCCGGCGCCGGTCGTGCTCCATGGCGCGGCGGGGTCGGGGAAGAGCGCGCTGGCCGTCCAAGTCGCGTGGCGGGTGCGCAAGCGGTTCCCGGACGGTCAGCTCGTCGCCGATTTGCGTGAAACCGGCGACGTGCTCGCCGGGTTCCTCCGCGCGCTCGGCCTCGCCGAAGCGGAGATCCCCGCCGACCGGGCGGGGCGGATCTCGTTGTGGCAGAGCCACACCGCGGACCGGCGGCTGCTGGTGATCCTCGAGAACTGCCGGTCCGAGGCCGAGGTGCGGCCGCTGCTGCCGAGCGGCCCCGGCTGCGCGGCGATCGTCACGACGCGGCGGCGGCTGGCCGGGCTCGTCGGCGCCAGGCCCGTCGAAGTCGGCGCGCTGCCCGACGCGGAGTCACGGGACCTGCTCGGCGCGATCGCCGGAGAGGCCCGGTTGTCCGCTGAACCCGAAGCCGTCCGCCGGGTGCTGGCCTGCTGCGACGGTCTCGCGCTGGCGGTGCGGGCCGCGGGAATGAAGCTGCTGCAGCGGCCGAGGCTGAGCGTCGTCGAGTGCGCGGCGCGCCTGGAGAACGAGCGCCTGCGTCTCGACGAACTCGCCGCCGGTGATCTCGCCGTCCGGCCGGTGCTCGCCGACGCTCTCGCCGAGCTGTCGCCACGACAGCGGGAATCCTTGCGATTACTCGGTTTCCCCGGTGCCACCGAGTTCGCAGGCTGGTTCGCGGCCGCCATGCTCGGCCGTTCGGCCGTCGAGGCGGCCGAACTGCTCGATGAACTGGTGGACGACCACCTGCTGCAGGCCGAGCCCGATCGAATGGGCGTCCTCCGGTACCGGCTACCGGGCCTGATCCGGCTCGCGCTCCGGGAACCGCCGGATCCGGGAGCCCTCCGACGCGCGCTGACGGTCATGGCGGCGTCGGCCGAACACGCTTCCGCCGCCCTCGGCGCCAAGTACCCGCCGTCTCGGCGAGCGGACGTCCCGGCGGCGGTTTCGGACCGCGTCGCGGCCGACCCGATCGGCTGGCGTGACGTGGAATCCGCGAACCTCGCGCTCGCCGTCCGAACCGCGAAGAACCACGGTTGGACCGAGCTGGCCATGCGGCTGGCCGACGCCTACAGCGATCTAGTCGGCCCGAGGAAGGGCGGATCTCCGGCGTGGCTCGGGTTCGGCATCGTGCGTGATCGTGTCGATCTCCCCGCGGAGGCGGGGAAACTGCTCAAGCTCGGGCACGCCCACGCCGACGCGGGGGATCTGGCGCGGGCGCGGACCTGTTTCTCGTTGGCGGAGGGCAGGTTCCGCTCCGTGGGTGACCATCCGGGCACCGGGGCCGCGCTCATCGCGCTCGCCGACGTCGACGCGGACTCCGGGCGGACTGGCGCGGCGGTCCGCGCGCTGCGAGAGGCATTGGACCTGTTGCGGGATTGCGGTGACCTCGCCGGGCAGGCGACGGCGTCGGCCCAGTTCGGCTCGCTGTGGGACGACCTCGGCGAATTCCGCCGGGCGAAGGAATGTTTCGACGCGAGCCTGCTGCTCGCGCTCCATTGTGAGGACGGGCGGCAGCACGACAGGTCCGCCAAGCGGTACGCCGACGTCCTGCGCCGGAACGGCCGCATGGACGAGGCAGGCGAGCTGCTGACGAGCGCGCTGATCGGCACGCGCAGCTCGCGTGAACGCCATTGGGAGGCGCACGTCCTCCGAAGCCTCGGCGATCTCCACGCGAAGACCGGTGACGCGGGGGAGAGCGAACGATGCCTCTCGCGGTCGCTGGAGCTGTTCGAATACGTCGGGCACCGGCATGCCGCCGCCTATACGCACCGGAGCTTCGGCGAATCGCTACGCCTGGCGGGTGAACACGGCCGCGCCGCCGAGCACCTGAGCCTGGCGATGAGCACCTTCCGTGACCTCGGAGACCGCCGGGGCGGTGGATACGCCCTGCTCAGCTTCGGGCGTCTGCGGGCCGACGAAGGCGTCGCGACCGAAGCCGCCGAAGGGCTCCGGACCGCGGCGGGGCTGTTCCGGGAACTGGGCTTCCCGGTGTGGGAATTGCGCGCGCTCAAGGACCTTTCCGCCGTGGATCAGAGCGGACGCCAGCGGGACCGGGCTCGTGAAGCCTTGACGAAGATCCGCTTCGGGGCGACCTCGGCCTAGCCCGGGGGGCGACCGCCGGCCGCGGCGTTTGGCGAAGTTATGGCACCGAAGTGTTGACTCCGGCTCAAGTGAGCGGACTTCGCGCCGCCCCGGATTAGCGGCACTGGGGGTGGCGGCGCGTACTCGTGGCCGGGTGACGCCTTCCGAGGGCAGGAGGCGTCACCCGGTTCGACTGCTAGGACCGGACGTGCAGAATCGCGTCCGCGTCGTTCAGGATCCCTTGGTCGAGCGGGAAGTAACCCTGCCGCGGGGTGGGGTCGGTCCGGACGCTCGCGGGCGGGACTTCGGATGCGGTGAGCAGGCCCCAGTCCGTGGTGACGTGCTTCTGAAGGAACCCTTCGTAGGTATCGGGCTCCGGCTCTTCAAGCGCTATGGCCTCGCTTCGGCCGAGGCTCGTCGCGACGAAGACGTAGCGGTCACCGAGCAGCGGAGCCACCAGCGCACCGGCGGGGAACCAGGTGGTCTCCGTCCCCGCCACCCGCATCGTGCTCGCCTGGCGGCGCAGGTGCAGATTGTGGGCGAAGACCAGCGTCCGGCCTCGGCAGGCTTCGGCGGCGCGGATGTCCAGCAGGTTCCGCGCCATGATGGCGTCCCTGGTCGCGACGAGGGGCGCGTAGCGCTCGTGCGGCTCCAGCGGTTCGGCGCATTGCCGGTGATAGCGCAGCAGATCGATGCCCGCCATGAGGTGGATCTCCGCCCGCGACCAGTCGTCCGTGACCGGTTCCGGTTTCCGGGAGCGGAGCGCGGCGAGCAGGTCGGCCGCGATCGCGCGCAGCCGGTAGGCGTCGGCCGTGGCACCGGGCGACGAAGCCGCGTCCATGACGGCTTCCGTGCGGCCCCAGCGTTCGTCGTCGCCCGCCGGGCCCGCGATGTCCATGTCGAAGCCAAGGAAATCGCGGGCGTACTCGAGGTAGGGCCGCGGGCTGGGCGCGGAAGTGTTCTCGGTCTGGGTGTCGAAGCCGTGGAACGAAAGCCGCTCCTCGGGCGGCCGGTTTTCGTTGAACTCGCGCATCCAGGCGATCAGTCGCCTATTCGCCTCCACAGTGCCGAAGACGTGCGAGAAGCCTTCGCTCATCGCGAGGTCGAGGGTTCCGGTGCCATTCCGGACGAAGTCGTTCGCGACGAGCGCGGCCACGCGATCCGTTTCGAGGACGATCGAGCGGAAGCCGCGGTCGACCAGCTGGGCGAACAGCGCGTTGCGGACGTCCGCGAAGACCGGGGTCGCGTGCGTCGGCTCGCCCAGGGCGAGCAGGTCGCAGGAGGGGGTCACGAAGTCTCGGATGTCTTGACTCATGAGATTCAAGCGTATCGTTGATTCTTCGGTTGAAACTTCGGTCGCTCTCTCCTGGTGATCTGTCTCAGAAGCTTCAAACGTGGCGTCAGGATGTCTGTCCGTGAAGGCCTCCTTCCCTACCCTGAAAGTTGGGAAGGAGGCCTTCACGGACTCGACGATCGTCACGTTCGCCCCACCTGCGCCCAGCGGCGCGTGAATGGCCCCTTCCCTCGGCTCAGCCGAGGAAACTCGACCTTCGCGCCTTCCGCAATACATGAAGGGGTCCGTCAGGTACCTAGGGCGCCGGAACGTGGAGGGTCACTGCCGTGAGTGGCAAGGACGGTTAGAGCGCAATGTCACGTGGCTTAAGTTGATCGTGGATGGGGGTCTTGGTCGTAAGCGGTGAGGGTTGCCGCAGGTCACGCGCTCGGTTGTCCTGGCCGACGGGAGCCGACTGCGTTCACGAGGGGGTCGTGGGGGGGGGTTTTGGGTTGGAACCCAAAAAACCCCCCACCCCCCCCCCCCCCCACCCCCAGCCTACAAGGACCCTC
>NZ_JBWKEA010000005.1:0-92892 GCF_056435685.1 Amycolatopsis sp. NPDC043885 | reverse complement strand
GGGCAGGGGGGGGGGTGGGGGGGGGGTGGGGGGGGGGGGGGGGGGTGGGGGGTGGGGGGGGGGGGGGGGGGGTGTTGGGGGGGAAAACCAAAACCCCCCCCCACGACCCCCTCGACCCACGACCAGGCCGAAGGCGCCCGTTCGTCCCTTCAGACGCAGCGAAGGGAGCCCTCACCCCATCTGTCAACCTCACCCAAGATCAACCTAAGCTACGTGACATCGGGTTCTAACGACCCGAAACACTCACGACCCACCCGACCCGCACCGTGCCGCCTCGCTCCCGGCTGCCCGCCCGCGGGAGGCGCCAGGGCGACAAGCGGCGGTCTGCCGTGCCGCAAGAAATCCACTTCCGGATAACTCGCCCGCATTCCTTTCGTTCGCTATAAAGTTAAAGAACGCTTCGCTCGCGAAGGTGCTTCGCTTGCGAAGTGGCCCTTCGCAGAAATGCGCGAGCGCAAGTTATCAGCAGTTGAGGTGAATCACCGCGTGGCTATCACCGCGCGGCCGGAGTTCGGCCCTATTTTGGCCCGCATGGTTGAGAAGGATTCGACGGCGCGGACCCGGGAACTGGGCCACCGCATGAAGGCGTTCCGGCAGCGCAGGCACTTCAGCGGAGCCGACGTCAGCCGCCGTAACGGCTGGTTGCAGAGCAAGGTCACGAGGTGGGAACAAGGGCTGCGTGAGCTGTCCATCGTGGACGCGGCGCTGTATCTCGCGACCTGCGGCGAGGCGGAGCCCGAACGTGACCTGCTGCTGGAACTGACCCAGCCCGGCGGTGACCTCTACTGGGTTCGGCCGTATTTCGACGAACTCGTCGATCCGATGAAATCCCTTGCTATCCAAGAGAATCTCGCGCACAGCCTGGTGCGCTACGAGTCGTTGACCCTCCCCGGGCTGCTCCAGACCGAACCGTACGCCCGCACCGCCTTCGAGCTGATCGGCAACCGCGACCAGGCTCAGCTGGACCAGGTCGTGAACGCCAGGATGGAGCGGCAGCGGCTGCTGCGGCGCGATCGTCCGCCGAGGTGCCGGTTCTACGTCCACGAGCGCGCGCTGCGTTCGGTCGTCGGCTGCCCCCGGATCATGCACGAGCAACTGCTCCACCTCGTCCTGTCGGCGAACCTGCCGTATTGCTCCATTCGTATCGTCCCGGAAAGCGACGGAGTGGGCATGGTGCTCGAGAATTCGTTCACCATCATGGAATTCACGGAACATCCGGCGGTGGTGTACACGGATTCCTATGCGGCCGGGGTGTTCATCGACGATCGGGTGGCGGTCGAGGCCTATTATTCCCTTGTCGCGAGGCTCGAAAGCGATACCCTGACCGAGGAGAGATCACGCCAGATGCTCGCCGAATGGGCGGACCGGTACGACCGGATGGACGAGTGAGCCGTCCGGGGTTTCCCGCGGTCACCTACTGGGGTAATCCTTCCTGGTAGCCGAGGAGAAGGAGTTCGTGGTGACGAAGACGCAGGGTGGTGCCCCGGTCGCCGAGACGGAGATCGAGCGGAAGTACGACCTGGCGGCCGACAGGCCCATCCCGCCGCTGGTCCCGGTCGGTCCCGTGGCAAACCAGGCCGAGCCGAGGGTCGACGTCCTCGACGCCACGTACTTCGACACCTCCGACTTCCGGCTCGCGCAGGCAGGTATCACGCTGCGGCGGAGGCTGGGCGGAAGTGACGAGGGCTGGCACCTCAAACTCCCGGTCGGCGAAGACCGGCGAGAGGAGCTCCGCCTCCCGCTGGCGGGCAAGCCGGACAAGGTGCCGGGCGCGCTGGCGAAGCTCGTCAGGGCGCACACCCTCGGCGCGAAGCTCGTCCAGGCCGCGCATCTTCGCACCGAGCGCACCTCGTACGCCTTGCTCGACGCCGAAGGCCGCGAGCTCGCGACGCTGACCGACGACGTCGTCACCGGCGAAGCTGGCGGGGAGAAGGCGCACCTGGACCGCTGGCGGGAGATCGAGATCGAGCTCTCGCCCGGTGCCGATCCCGAAGTGCTCGACAGCCTGGACCAGGCTGTCCTGGAAGCGGGCGCGGAGCGGTCGAGGTGGCCGTCGAAGCTCCGCCGCTTGACCGACGACCTCGTGCCCTCGGCCGGGGGAGCGTCGGGTTCGGTGCTGGCGGACTATCTCGCCGCGGAGCTGGACGCGTTGCGACGCAACGACATCGGCGTCCGCCGGGACGCCGAGGACGCGGTGCATCAGATGCGGGTCGCGAGCAGGCGGTTGCGCAGCGCGCTGCGGACCTTCCGGCGCTCCCTCGATCCGGACGTCGCGGACGGGCTCGCCGCCGAGCTTCGCTGGCTCGGAGGCGAACTCGGCCCGGCGAGGGACACGGAGGTGATGTCCGCGCGCCTGCACGACGAGGTCAGGGCGTTGCCGGTCGAGCTGGTGCTGGGCAATGTCGAGCAGCTGATGACGCGGCACTTCGCGCGCGAAGCGGAAGAGGCCAAGGCGCGGGCGATCCGGGCGCTCGACAGCAAGCGGTACACGGATCTGATGCGGGCATTGGAAAAGCTCGTCCGCAAACCGCGGAAGATCAAGGACGATAAGAAGGAACTACGCA
Organism: Amycolatopsis sp. NPDC043885; assembly: GCF_056435685.1. Lineage (NCBI taxonomy): Bacteria > Bacillati > Actinomycetota > Actinomycetes > Pseudonocardiales > Pseudonocardiaceae > Amycolatopsis > Amycolatopsis sp. NPDC043885. The sequence continues at coordinate 90,328 of NZ_JBWKEA010000005.1, read as the reverse complement.
AGGCGGTTGCTCGTTCGAGCCGGAAGCTGGGCAAGGCCGTCGCCGCGGCGAGCGAACTGGAGCTCGGTGCGGAACAGGACGCCGCACTGCACGAGGTGCGCAAGAAGGCCAAGCGAGCCCGGTACGCGGCGGACACGGTCAGGCCGGTGACCGGCAAGAAGCTTCGAAAATGGCGAAAGAACGTCAAGGCGGTGCAGTCCACGCTCGGCACGCATCACGACATCGTGGTCACCAGGGAGGTCTTGCGGCTCCTGGGCCTGCGCGCGTACGCCGAGAACGAAAACGCTTTCACCTATGGGGTCCTGCACGGACGTTCCATCGCCGCCGCCGAGTCCGCGCACCGGCGCTTCGCCGGGCAATGGCAAGACATGGGTAAAGGTTCTCGCCCGAAATGGCTCAAATGAGGTAGCCCGGGTTGACCTCTCGCCCTCGCCGAGTACCGTCGAGGGGACTTGGTGGTCTGGAGAGAGGCGCTCCCAATGTTGCCTGGCCAGCGCGTACCCGGCGAAGCCCCGCCCCTGGCCGTGACCACCAGCCGCCGCAAGGACGGCGTCCTCGTCCTTACCGCGGTGGGCGAGATCGACGCGGCCACGGTCGGACGGTTCCGCACTGAGCTCACCGGTGCGTGTGTCACGGGTAAGCAGGTGATCCTGGACCTCTCCAGGGTCGGTTTCCTCAGTTGCGCGGGTTTGCACGTGCTCGAGGAGGCCAACGCCGTGGCGCCCCGGTTCTCGGTGATCGTGAAGACCCCGTTGGTGTCACGGATCCTGGACGTCAGCGGAGTCGGAGCCGACCTCGACGTTCGACGTGATGTGGAGGATTTGCGGCTCTAGGCCGTGTCCTGGGCGTTAGACCCCGCCGAGCTCGACCTCGTCGGCGGTGACGTCCGGCAGCAGACCGCGCCAGCGTGGGTTGCGCAGGCAGCCCGCGTCGGTCCAGCCGCCGAAGACGACCTCGCCGACGATGGTCGGCCGTGACCAGCGCGCGTCCCGCGCCTGCTTGTCCGGGACGGAGTGGAACGGGGATGTCTTGCGCTCCAAGCGGAACAACCGCCGGGAGAGCTCCGCCAGTTCGTCGCCCGCGAAGCCGACGCCGACGTTACCGATGTACCGCAGGCCATCCCCGTGCGGGACGCCGAGCAGCAGCGAGCTGAACGTGTCCGCCCGGCTGCCGCCGCCCGGCCGCCAGCCGCCCAGAACCACTTGCTGCACCAGGGTTCCGGTGATGGAAAGCCATTCTCCGGTGCGCCGTCCCGGGTGGTACGCGGAGCCGGCCCGTTTGGCGACGACGCCGGCGAGCCCGTGTTCGCGGGCCGCCCGCGTGACCGCGCCGCCATCCCCGAGGTAGTACCGCGGGACCTGCCAATGCGGTCCGCCGAGCCCGAGTTCGTCGAGGAGTTCTCGTCGTTCCACATAGGACGAGCCTAGGCACGAGCGGCCGTCGAGATGCAGGAGGTCGTTCACCAGGTAGAACGCCGGATACCGGGAGGTGAGCCGTTTCGCGGAATTCTTCGTCGCCCGCGCGCGATGCCCGAGCCCGTCCGGACTCGGCTTCCCGCCGTCGAAGACCACGATCTCCCCGTCCAGAAAGGCTTCCGTGGCGCCGAGTTGCTCCCCGAGGCCGCGGAATTCGGGATACAGCCCGGTGACGTCGTCCCCCGAATCGTCGTAGGCGGTGATCCGTCCCCCGGACACCCGGATCAAGGCGCGGCGCCCGGACCAGTCGAATTCGTAGGCCCAGTCCGCGTCTTCGCTCGTCGAAGGAAGCCGCCCCGGTTTGGCCAGCATCGGGGCGAGGAACGAGGGGAGTCCCGCGCGGCCGGGATCGGCCGGATCGAGCCTCTTGAGCAGCCAGCCGTTGTCCCTGCCGTCCTTCTTCACGTTGAGGAACAGGTATTTCCCGCGTGCTCGCTCGCCGTGGAAGACGACTTCGACCTTGTGGTCGTTGAAGTGCAGCGTTTCGTACCGGCCGGTGTCCCAGATCGTCATGGTGCCGCCGCCGTATTCGCCCGCGGGTATCTCGCCTTCGAAGGTGAGGTATTCCATCGGGTGGTCTTCGGTGTGCACGGCGAGCCGTTCGAGATCCGGCGACATCGGCAGGCCCTTCGGCACCGCCCAGGAGACGAGTACTCCGTCCCGTTCGAGGCGGATGTCCCAGTGCAGGCTGCTCGCGTGGTGCTCCTGGATGACGAACAGATCGTCGGAACCGGTCTTCCCGTCGCGATCCGGAAGGGGCTCGGGAGTCCGCCCTGGTCTGCGCTTACGGCGGTATTCGCCGAGTTTCTCCGCCATGGTCGGCCAGCGCACCCCTCTCCGGATCCGGTCACGCAAAGCCTAGCGCCGTTCACGCCCCTTCCGTACGTCGAAGGCCCCTTTTCCCACGGTAACAGCAGGAAAAGAGGCCTTCGCGCGATGCGGTTCAGTCGGTTTCGGCCAGCGCCTCCGCGAACTGGGCGGCATAGAGCCGGGAGTACGCACCACCGGTGAGCAGCAGTGTTTCGTGGTCGCCCTGTTCCACGATCGATCCGTTCTCCATCACCAGGATGACGTCCGCGTCGCGGATGGTGGAGAGCCGGTGCGCGATGACGAAACTGGTCCGTCCTTCGCGCAGCGAATTCATCGCCCGCTGGATCAGCACCTCGGTCCGCGTGTCGACGGAGCTGGTGGCCTCGTCGAGGATGAGTATCGCGGGCTTCGCCAGGAACGCCCGCGCGACGGTGATCAGCTGTTTCTCGCCGGTGCTGACCGTGCCGCCCTCGTCGTCGATCACCGTGTCGTACCCGTCGGGGAGAGTGCGGACGAACCGGTCGACGTGGGTCGCCTTGGCGGCCGCGACGATCTCGTCGTGCGTGGCGCCCGCCGAACCGTAGGCGATGTTCTCCGCGATGGTGCCGCCGAACAGCCACGCGTCCTGCAGCACCATGCCGGTCTTGGCCCGCAGGTCCTCGCGGTCCATCCTGGCGATGTCGACGCCGTCGAGGGTGATCCTGCCGCCGTCGAGTTCGTAGAACCGCATGAGCAGGTTGACCAGCGTGGTCTTCCCGGCGCCGGTCGGGCCGACGATGGCGACGGTGTGCCCCGGTTCGACGGTGAGCGACAGGTCCTCGATGAGCGGCGTGTCCTCGGTGTACCGGAACGACACATGCTCGAACTCGACCTGGCCCCGCACGTTCTCCACGCGCGCGGGTTCGGTGGGCTCGGGTTCCTGCTCGTCCGCGTCGAGCAGTGCGAAGACCCGCTCCGCGGACGCGATCCCGGACTGCAGCAGGTTCGCCATGCTGGCGATCTGCGTGACCGGCTGGCTGAACTGCCGCGAGTACTGGATGAACGCCTGGACGTCGCCGAGCGACAGCGTCCCGGACGCCACCCGCAGCGCGCCGATCACGGCGACCAGCACGTAGCTCAGGTTCCCGATGAACATCATCGCGGGCTGGATGGTGCCCGAGATGAACTGCGCCTTGAAGCTCGCTCCGTAGAGCGTGTCGTTGTGCTCACGGAAGACCTCTTCGGCCTCCTCGCGGCGGCCGAACACCTTGACCAGCGAGTGCCCGGTGTACATCTCCTCGATATGCGCGTTGAGCCGTCCGGTGGTGGACCACTGCTTGATGAACTGCGGCTGCGCCTTCTTGCCGATCTTGGCCGCGACGAGCACCGACGCCGGAACCGAAAGCAGCGCGACGAGCGCCAGCAGGGGCGAGATGACGAACATCATCACGAGCACGCCGACGACCATCAGGAGCGACGACACGATCTGCGCGAGGGTCTGCTGCAGGGACAGCGCGAGATTGTCGATGTCGTTGGTCGCCCGGCTCAGCACCTCGCCGCGCGGCTGGCGGTCGAAGTAGCTCAACGGGAGCTTGGCGAACTTCTCCTCGATCCGCTCACGCAGGTCGAACACCGCCCGCTGGACCAGGTTCGTGGTCAGCCTTGCCTGCAGCAGCGAGAAGAACGACGCCACGATGTAGAGCAGCAGGACCCACAGCAGGACCTGGCCGACGGCGTCGAGGTCGATGCGCCGGCCGGGGACGAAATCGATCCCCGAGTACAGGTCGGCGACGGTGTTGTCGCCCGCGGCCCGCAGCCCGGCGATGACCTCTTCCTTGCTCACGCCCGCGGGCATGTCCTTCGCGACGACGCCCGCGAAGATGAGGTCCGTGGCCATCCCGAGGATCTTCGGGCCGATGACGCTCAGCGTGACACTGGCGATGCCGAAGAGCAGGATGCCGTACAGCACGGCGCGCTGCGGCTGCAGCAGGCGCAGCAGCCGTTTCAGGGATCCCTTGAAGTCCAGGGCTTTTTCGGCGGACTGCCCGCCCATGAAGCCGGCGGGGCCGCGCCCGAAACCGCCTCCTCCGGGGCCGGGTCCCCGTGCCGCGCTCGCGCGCTCGCCCACCGGCTCGGCCGGGGTGTTCTTGGTGTCCGAAGTGGACTCGGGCGCGCTCATCAGGCGGCCTCCCGCTCGGTCAGCTGGGACAGCACGATCTCCCGATAGGTCTCGTTCGTGTCCATGAGTTCGGTATGGGTTCCGCTGCCGACGACGCGGCCTTCGTCGAGCACGACGATGCGGTCGGCGTTGCGGATCGTGCTGACCCGCTGCGCGACGATGACCACGGTCGCCTCGGCGGTCTCCGCCGCGAGCGCCCGCCGCAGCGCGGCGTCGGTCGCGTAGTCGAGCGCGGAGAAGGAGTCGTCGAAGAGGTAGATCTCGGGACGCCGCACCAGCATCCGCGCGATCGCGAGCCGCTGGCGTTGCCCGCCCGAGACGTTGGTCCCACCCTGGGCGATGGGGGAGTTCAGCCCCTCCGGCATCCGCTCGACGAAGTCCTTGCCCTGAGCCACTTCCAGCGCGTGCCAGAGCTCTTCGTCGGTGGCGTCGGCCTTGCCGTAGCGAAGATTGCTCGCGACCGTCCCGGCGAACAGGTACGGCTTCTGCGGCACCAGCCCGACGGCGTCGGACAGCACGGTCTGATCCAGTTCGCGGACGTCGACGCCGTCGACCCGCACCGAGCCCTCGGTGGCGTCCATCAGCCGGGGGATCAGGTTGAGCAGCGTGGTCTTGCCGCTGCCCGTGCTGCCGATGATCGCGGTGGTCTCGCCGGGCAGGGCCAGCAGCGAGATCTCCTGCAGCACCGGCTTCTCCGCGCCGGGGTAACGGAATTCCACATCGGACAGTTCGAGCCGTCCGTGTACCTCGCCGGGGCTGACCGGGTTCGCGGGGAGGACGACGCTGGTGTGCGTGTCGAGCACCTCGGTGATGCGCTCGGCGCTGACCTCGGCGCGGGGCACCATCATGAACATGAAGGTGGCCATCATGACCGCCATCAGGATCTGCATCAGGTAGGACAGGAACGCGGTGAGCGCGCCGATCTGCATGCTGCCGTCGTCGATGCGCAGCCCGCCGAACCACAGCACGGCGACGCTGGAGGCGTTCATCACGAGCATGACGATGGGGAACATCAGGGCCATCAGCCTGCCGACGACGAGCGAGACGTCCAGCAGTTCGGTGTCGGCCCTGGTGAACCGCCGCCGTTCGTGCGTGTCCTTGACGAACGCCCGAATCACGCGGATCCCCATGATCTGCTCGCGCAGGATCTGGTTGATCTTGTCGATGCGCTCCTGCATCAGCCGGAACGCCGGACGCATCTTCGCGATGATGACCCCGACCGAGATACCCAGGATCGGCACCGCGAGCACGAGCAGCCACGAGAGGGTGACGTCCTGGTTCAGCGCCATGATGATGCCGCCGAAGCACATGATCGGCGCGGAGACCATCAGGGTGAAGGCCATCAACGTCAGCATCTGCACCTGCTGGACGTCGTTGGTGGTGCGGGTGATCAGCGACGGCGTCCCGAATTGGCCGACTTCGCGGGCGGAGAAGTCCTGGACCCGGTGGAAGATCGCGCCGCGGACGTCCCGGCCGACCGCCATCGCGGTCCGGGCGCCGTAGTAGACGGCGCCGATCGAGCAGGCGATCTGCACCAGCGACACCAGCAGCATGACGCCGCCGACACCGAGGATGTAGTCGATGTCGCCCTTGACCACGCCGCCGTCGATGATGTCGGCGTTCAGCGTGGGGAGGTAGAGCCCGGCGAGGGTCTGGACGAACTGCAGCAGCACGATCAGCCACAGGTCTCGCCGGTACGGGCGCAGGTGAATGCGCAACAACTTCGTCAGCACAACGGTTTCTCCCCCAGTGGTGGGTAGGGTGTCACTGCTTCTTCGGGTTCGCGCCGGTGAGCGAGGGGATGCCCGCCGCGGCCTCGTACAGGAGGACGTCGAGCGTCTCCAGGAACGGCCTGGAGCCCTCGTCGATCAGCCAGCTGAAGAACGCGGTCTTCACCGCGGACTCCACGATCGCCGCCATGAGCCGCGCGTTCAACGCGTTTTCCGCGCCCGCGCCCGCACGCTCCAGGATGGCGTCCGCCAGTACCTGTTCGACCTTGGCGTGCGCCTTGAGGAACTCGCCCTGCACGGACGGGTGCAAGAGCAGTGACCGCGCCAGCTCGACCGAGCCGCGATTCGGTTCTCCCAGGCTGCCGTAGGCTTCCAGCGTCGCGGTTCCGACAGCCTCCCACAGCGCCTCTCCCGAAGGCCGCTCGCGCAGCGCCTCCCGCAGGAGTTCCTGTCGTTCGACGATGAACGAGCAGATCGCCTCTTCCTTGCTGGAGAAGTAGTTGTTGAACGTGCGTGGCGAGACCCCGACAGCGGTGGCGATGTCCTCTACGCGGACCTGTTCGACGCCTTTCTCCATGGCGAGCTTGAGCGCAGCCTCGCTCATCGCGCGACGGGCCGCTCGCTTCTTGCGTTCGCGCAGCCCCAAGGGCGCGGCCGGGTCCGGGGTCATGCCGTCAGCCTAGAGAAAAGTTGCGTGGCACGCAAATTTATGCGCACTACGCACTTTTCGGACATCCCCCGTGGCGCAGGACACCCAAGATGAGCCGAATGGCCTAATGTGCACCGCTCACCAGCCGTAATGCGTTCGTGACCCCGTCACTGCCAGCGGTTAGACGGAAACCGACTGTGGACACGGATAGTGACTTCTGCTTGCATGGCCGTCGTTGTGCTGGGGAGTGCGACACGGGTCCGGGTATGCGAAGAGAAAGAAGTGGAAGCACATGGTGACGCGGGCTCGAGGCTTGCTTGACCGCTCACGGGTTCTTCTGGACCGTTCCAGGGTCGCCGCGGCGCAGTTCCTCGCCGCACCGCCCCGGCACGCTCCATCGGTTCCGCCGGTCGAACAACCGGTGGAACAGCGCCCGGCGGTGGAGGCGCCGGACGCCGGCGCGCTCGCCGGGGTCTGCTCCAATGTCGCGCTGCGCGACCTCAACCTGCTCGATCAGTTGCTCGCGCAGCTGGAGACGATGGAGGCGGGGGAGGAGAACTCCGACCGCCTCGCCGAGCTCTACCGCCTCGACCACCTGGCGACCCGGTTGCGGCGCAACGCCGAGAACCTGCGTGTCCTCGCCGGCCGTGACGCCGACGACACGACCACAGGGATCTCGTCCGTGCTCGACGTGATGCGGGCCGCGATGTCGTCGATCGACCACTACTCGCGGATCACGATCGGCCGCGTCGTTTCGCTCGGTGTCGTCGGTTTCGCCGCCGAAGACGTCAGCCGGATCCTCGCGGAGCTGTTCGACAACGCGGCGAACCAGTCTTCGCCGAGTTCGCCGGTCAGCGTCAGCGCGCATCTGACCGAACAGGGAAGCGTGCTGATCCGCATCGAGGATGAGGGCATCGGCATGCCGCCCGAACGCCTCGCCACGTTGAACGAGCGGCTGGCGGCGGGTCCGGTGCTCGACGACGATTCCGTGCGGCATATGGGTCTCGCGGTCGTCGGCAGGCTCGCCGACCGGCACGAGATCACCGTGAAGCTCGACCGCCGCACCCCGCACGGCACGGTCGCCACCGTGCTGCTGCCGGTCCCAGTGGTCTCGGAACTGGTCGAAAAGCAGTGGTCCGGCTCGCAGACGGTCGTGCTGCCGCAGGCCAGGATCACCAACGGCGCGCCCGTGGGGAACCCGGTCGCGACACCGTCCGGGCTGCCGCGGCGCCGCCCGGCCCCTTCGGCGGCACCGGAACCCGAACGGAAGCCCAGCCCGCGTCCGCGCACGGCCTTCGAACCACCCGCCGACGGCGGCACCACGGCCAGCGGTCTGCCGCGCCGGGTTTCCCGCAGTATCAGGACTTTGCCCGACGAACCGGCCCCGCCGACCACCCCGTCCGCCGACGCGGCGGACGGGCACGAGGCGCTGCTGGCCGACCTCGATGCCTTCACCGACGGCGAGCGTGCCGCCCTCGACGACCGGCACGAGCGTGAGACCGGAGGAAACACCCAGTGACCGCCCAGGACGCGACCACGGATTTCACGTGGTTGCTCGACGACTTCGTGCGCAAGGTGCACGGTGCCAGCCACGCGCTGATCATGTCCGTCGACGGCTTCCCTTTGACCGCGTCGGAATCGGTGTCCAGCGACGACGCCGAGCAGCTCGCGGCCATCGCGAGCGGTCTGCTCAGCCTCGCGGGCAACAGTGCCGCGCTGTTCGGCAAGGGCAACTGCGAGCAGATCATCATCCGGCTCACCCGCGGATACTTCCTGTTCATGGGGATCGGTGCCGAGGCGGGTCTCGCGGTGCTCACCGAACCGGACTGCGACATGAAGGTCGTCGCCTACGAGATGACCCAGTTCATCACCAACGCCGGTCACGCGCTCACCCCCGAGGTGCGAGCGGGACTCCGGCAGGTCCTGACCGCCCGACGGCCGCAGGCCTGACAATCCGGAGAAGGAAAGGATGACCGTGTCCAGCGACCAATCTCCGGACCGGCCCGTCAAGATGCGCAGCCGCAGAATCCGGCCGTACGCGCTGACCGGCGGCCGGACGAAGAGCAGCCAGCTGCTGCTGGTGGAGACCTTGATCTCGGTCCCGCGTTACGACCCGTCACTGGCCGAAGCGCTGATGCCCGAATCGCGCTCGCTGTACGAGCGCGCCCGGGATCGTTCGTCGATCGCCGAACTTTCGGTGGGACTGGATCTGCCACTGGGCGTGGTCCGGGTGCTCATCGGCGACCTCGCCACCCAGGGCGCCGTTTTCGTGCACCCGACGGCCCACGCCTACAACCACGATACGAACGTGCTCGAGAGGATCCTCGATGGACTCAAGCGCCTCCCGGTCTGACCCCAGTCTGCTGGCGATTTCCGCCAAGATCGTGGTCGCCGGTGGATTCGGCGTGGGCAAGACGACCTTCGTCGGCTCCGTCTCCGAGGTCCCGCCACTGAGCAACGAGGCCTGGATGACCGAGGCGGGGGCCGGCGTCGACGAGCTGGTGCCGCCCGGAACCAAATCCACCACCACGGTCGCGATGGACTTCGGCCGGATCACCCTGCGTGAGGACCTGCTCCTGTACCTGTTCGGCACGCCCGGACAGGCCCGGTTCTGGTTCCTCTGGGACGACCTCTCGCGCGGCGCGCTCGGCGCCGTCGTGCTGGTCGACACCAGCCGGATCGACCAGTCGTTCGCCGCGATCAACTACTTCGAGAACGACTCCGAGCTGCCGTTCATCGTCGCGGTCAACCAGTTCGAGGGAATGCCGGTGCACGACCTCGAAGAGGTGCGCGACGCGCTGGCGCTGTCCCCGGACATCCCGCTGGTCACCTGCGACGCCCGCGACCCGAAGTCGGCGGTCGCGACGCTGCAGGAACTGGTGTCGCACACGCTGTCCCTCGCGGTGGTCTCCGGGCCTGGTCGCGAGTTCGCCGCACTCAGCTGAACGGTTCTGGGAGGAACGTCGAGGATGCGCAAGGTTCTGATCGTCGGTGCCGGACAGTCGGGGTTGCAGCTGGCCTTGAGCTTGCTCGCGCACGACTACGACGTCACGGTGATGTCGGCGCGGACGCCGGACGAGATCCGGTCCGGGAAGGTGATGTCGACCCAGTGCATGTTCCACTCCGCTCTGCAGCACGAGCGGGACCACAAGCTGAACCTGTGGGAGGAAGAGACCGTCAAGGTCGAAGGGCTCGGCGTTTCCATCGCGGGACCGGACTCCAGCCGGGTGCTGGACTGGTTCGGGCCGCTGGAGCACTACGCGCAGTCGGTGGACCAGCGGGTGAAGATGGCCGCCTGGCTCGAACTGGTGGAGGACCGGGGCGGCAAGGTCGTCATCCACGGCGTCACCACGTCGGATCTCGCTCCGCTGGCGAAGCTGTACGACCTGGTCGTCATCGCGGCGGGCAAGGGTGAGCTGGTCCAGTTGTTCGATCGGATGCCGGAGCGTTCGCCCTACACCGAACCCCAGCGCGCGCTTTCGCTGGCTTACGTGCACGGACTGGAGCGCAGGCCCGAGCACCCGGACAAGGCGGCGGTGCGGTTCAACATCATCCCCGGTGCGGGTGAGCTGTTCATGATCCCCGCGTACACGCTGAGCGGGAACTGCGACATCCTGTTCTTCGAGGGTGTCCCCGGCGGCCCGCTCGACTGCTGGGACGACCGGCCGTCGCCGCAGCAGCATCTCGACCGGATCCTGTCGCTGATGAAGCAGTTCCTGCCGTGGGAGTACGAGCGGTCCCGGAACGCCGTGCTGACCGACGACAAGGCGACGCTGGCGGGCGGATACACGCCCGTCGTGCGGAACGCGGTCGGCAAGCTCGACTCGGGGACCGCCGTGCTCGGCATGGCCGACGTCGTGGTGGCCAACGACCCGATCACCGGCCAGGGTTCCAACAACGCGAGCCACTGCGCGGCGTCCTATCTGGACTCGATCCTCGAACGCGGCGACAAGCCGTTCGACGAGGAGTGGATGTCCGCGTCGTTCGAGAAGTACTGGGAGTACGCCCAGCACGTGACGACCTGGACCAACGCGATGCTGCAGCCGCCGCCCCCGCACGTGCTCCAGATCATCGGCGCGGCGGGGGAGAAGCCCGCCGTGGCGAAGCGGTTCGCGAACGGGTTCTCCGATCCGACCGACTTCCAGCACTGGTTCCTGGACCCCGCGAAAGCGGAGAAATACCTGGCCGAGGTCTGATTCCAGGGCCGCGGCGGTCCCGCGATCGGGTTCGCGGGGCTGTCGCGGTGCGCCGTTTCGGGCTACCGTGGTCACCGTCTGTGAGTACGGTCGGTGACGGCAGCGGAGGTGCGGCTCGATGCGTTCGATGTGGAAGGGCTCGGTGTCCTTCGGGCTGGTGAGCATCCCGATCCAGCTGTACGCGGCCACCGAGAACAAGAACGTCTCGCTGCGCCAGGTGCACGAGGCCGACGGCGGCCGGATCCAGTACAAGCGGTTCTGCACGATCGACGGTGAGGAAGTGCCCTACGCCGAGATCGCCAAGGGCTACGAACTGCCCGACGGCGAGATGGTCGTGCTCACCGACGAGGACATGTCCGAGCTGCCGCTGGCGTCGTCGCGGGCGATCGACGTGCTCGAGTTCGTGCCGCTGGAGTCCATCGACCCGATCCAATTCGACAAGACCTACTACCTCGAGCCGCAGAAGAACGCCGTCAAACCGTACGTGGTCCTGCGTGACGCGCTGCAGAAGGCGAGCCACGTGGCGGTCGCGAAGGTCGCCATCCGGCAGCGGGAGACGCTCGCGATCCTGCGGGTCCACAGCGATGTCCTGACGATGACGACGATGTTGTGGCCCGACGAGGTCCGCGTCCCGGACTTCGGGTTCCTGCACGACGATCCGCCGCAGGTGCGGCCGCAGGAGCTGACGATGGCGGGTTCGCTGATCGACTCGCTCTCGGAGCCGGTGTTCGAGCAGGACAAGTACACCGATTCCTACCGTGAGGCCCTGGAAGCCATGATCGAGGCCAAGGCCGCGGGCAACCAGACGACGAAGCCGAAGGTCGTCGGCGCGAAGGCCGACGTCGTCGACCTCATGGAGGCCTTGCAGGCCAGTGTGAGCGAGGCGAAGAAGAGCCGGAAGCCCGCAGCCGCCAAGAAGGCCACGGCGGCCAAGAAACCCGCGTCGGGCAAGCGAACTCCGAAGAGCGCCTGACCCTCCTTTGTGAACTGTCGTGCCCGGTGGCACCCGCCGGGTATCACGACACGCCGCGCGTATGCCAGGATTTGTCGTCCCTCGGTGGTAATAAGGCAATCGAGGAGAACTTTTCCGAAGCGATCTTCGATCCTGATCGCGGGAGGCGGCATGACCATGGAGTGCGCGTTCTGCGCCGATGGGCTCGATCACTGCCACGGGACCCTGGTGGTCCACGTCGACGGTGGTTTCACCGAATGCAGCGAAGACGGCTGCGTCGACCTCGACTTCTCCCGGCACACGCTGACGATCGACTGTTTCGACGTCGACGGAGGCTGCTCGTGCGCGGAGATGGCGGCACGGCTGCTGCTGCGGGCTTCTTGACCGGCGGCCAATACACCAGTCTGGCCCGATTCGGGCGATCGCGCCCGATTGCCACTCGAAGGTGTATGCGTTCGTGTACATCGTGGCCGGGAATGTGTTAACTATGACGGGGTCCTCCGGCTCTCCCTCCCCCTCGGAGCCGGGGGACCCCTTCATGTCACGGCGCTTCCTTCGCGGTGTCGTGGATCGGCGCCCCGTTGTAGGAGCGGATGGCCTCCCAAACACCGTCCCCGTCCGCGTAGTCACGGGCGGGCAGCGTGCCCAAGGGGCCAAGGACGTCGTCGCCCGCTCCGGCCGCCGCGGCGGCCCGCAGGAGTTCGTCGCGTCCACACGGGTACTTCGCTTCCGTCAAGTACGGGCGAGGGTCCGTCCCTGCCATCGGCTTTCCCTCCTTCTCGTCGTCCGATGCGGATACCCGGCGAGCGGAGAACGAAAACGGCCCGGGCACCCGGCGTGAGGGGACGCCGGGTGCCCGGGCCGTTCAGGCGCCGGTACCTGGGGGCTCGGCACCGGTTCGGTCCGGTGCTCAGTACCAGTGGGCGCGACCGCCGATGGCCTTCCCGGTGTTCCCGAGAACGGCCAGGATGATGCCGATGACCGCCAGCGCGATCCCGATCGAGTACAGGACGGGGATGCTGGCGATGACACCGACGACAATCAGGATGACGCCGAGAATGATCACGGGAACACCTTCTCCTTCGTAGTCGCCCGGCCCGCGTGCTGCCGGGGTGTGGCTACCAAGGGAATTCCCGCCCTGATCGGCGAGAAACAGGTCCATCCGGCCGAAGTTTTCACGCATTCGGCCTAGTCGCTGCCCGGCCTCGTGAGTGGTAAGGACGGTTAGAACCGTCCTTACCACTCACGAGACTGTCGAACTCAGTACCGGTAGTGGTCCAGCTTGTACGGACCCTCGACGTCCACGCCGATGTACTCGGCCTGGCGCTTGGTCAGCTTGGTCAGCCGGACGCCCAGCGCGTCGAGGTGCAGGCGGGCCACCTTCTCGTCGAGGTGCTTCGGCAGCACGTGGACGTCGGTGGTGTACTCGCCCTGCTTCGTGAACAGCTCGATCTGCGCGATCGTCTGGTTGGTGAAGGAGTTCGACATCACGAAGCTCGGGTGGCCGGTCGCGTTCCCGAGGTTCATCAGCCTGCCCTCGGACAGCACGATGATCGAGTGCGCCTCGCGGTCCGCCGTGGCGGGGAAGACCCACTCGTGCACCTGCGGCTTGATCTCGATCTTCTGGATGCCCGGGATCTTCGCCAGGCCGGCCATGTCGATCTCGTTGTCGAAGTGCCCGACGTTCGCGACGATCGCGTTGTGCTTCATCTTGGCCATCTGGTCGGCCATGATGATGTCGAAGTTGCCGGTGGTGGTGATGAAGATGTCGCCGCGCCCGACGACGTCGTCGAGCTCCACGACGTCGAGGCCCTCCATCGCCGCCTGCAGCGCGCAGATCGGGTCGATCTCGGTGACGACCACGCGGGCGCCCTGGCCGCGCAGCGATTCCACGGCGCCCTTGCCGACGTCGCCGTAGCCGCAGACGACCGCGACCTTGCCCGCGATCATCACGTCGGTGCCGCGGTTGAGACCGTCGATGAGCGAGTGGCGGATGCCGTACTTGTTGTCGAACTTCGACTTCGTCACCGAGTCGTTCACGTTCATCGCCGGGAAGAGCAGTTCGCCTTCCTTGGCGAGCTTGTAGAGCCGCTTGACGCCGTTGGTGGTCTCCTCGGTGACCCCGCGGACCTCCTTGGCGATGCGGGTGAACCGGCTGGTGTCGCGGCCGAGGCTCTCGCGCAGGGTCTCCAGGACGAGGTGGTACTCCTCGGGGTCCTCCTCGGTCGCCTGCGGAACGGCGCCGGCTGCCTCGAACTCGACGCCCTTGTGGATCAACAGCGTCGCGTCACCACCGTCGTCCAGGATCATGTTCGGGAGGCGGCCGTCACCGAAGTCGAAGAGCTGGTCGGTGCACCACCAGTACTCGGCGAGCGTCTCGCCCTTCCACGCGAACACCGGCGAACCCGACGGCTTCTCGACGGTGCCCTCCGGGCCGACGACGACGGCCGCGGCCGCCTCGTCCTGCGTGGAAAAGATGTTGCAGGACACCCAGCGCACCTCGGCGCCCAGCGCGACGAGCGTCTCGATCAGCACGGCGGTCTGCACGGTCATGTGCAGTGAACCCGCGACCCGCGCGCCCTTCAGCGGCTGGGAGCCGGCGTATTCGCGGCGCAGCGCCATCAAGCCGGGCATCTCGACCTCGGCGAGGCGCAACTGCTTGCGGCCGGCCTCGGCGAGGGAAAGGTCGGCGACGGCGAATTCGATCCCGTTGACCTTGGACAGGGTCGGGCTCATGGGTTCTCCAATCATCAAGGAAGGCAGGGCGGAGCTGTCCTTTACGCCCGTGGCGGAAAGGACAGTGTCACTGCGGGGTTCAGCGCACGGCCTCGACGACGAGGGCCGGAAAAGGGTTCAGACGCAACAAAGGCACCTCCACAGTGGGAGGCGCCCTTACGTCTGTCGCAGCGGGCCGAGCGTGGCGGAAGAATTCCGTCGCAGCGCCTCTCGACCCGGAACCAGAATGGCAAAACGCCGCGAGCGCTGTCAAGGCGACACGGATCGCTCTGCAGGCGAGAGGAATTCGGCGCGGACGCCCAGCAGGCGGACCGGTCTGCCGAGGTCGAACATGCCGAGCACGGCCAGCGCCGCCTTCTCGATTTCGGCGGGATCCGAGGTTCGCGCGCGCAGGGTCACGCTGTGCGTATGGGTCTGGAACGGGGCGAACCGGACCTTGACCGCGACTCGCGCGGCGGGCCTGCCTTCCTCGGCGACGTCCTGCGAGACGCGTTTCGCCAGTGCGACGACCTCCGCGGCCATGGCCTCCGGATCGATGAGGTTCTGTTGAAAAGTCGTCTCACGGCTACGGGATCGCGCGACGTACGGCGTCGCGATGACCTCGGCGTCGCCGATTCCGCCGGCCAGGATCCGATACCACGGGCCGAGCTTCGGACCGAACCGGGCCGCGAGGTCCGCCACATCGGCGCCGGCCAGTTCCAGCACGGTGTGATAGCCGGCCTCGGCGAGCTTCTTCGTGGTCTTGGTGCCGATGCCCCAAAGGGCGTCCGTCGGCCGCTCGGCCATGACGTCCCACCAGTTGTCCTGGACGAGCCGGAAGACCCCCGCCGGTTTGGCGAATCCGGTGGCGAGTTTGGCACGCAGCTTGTTGTCCCCGATGCCGACGGAGCAGGAAAGCCCGGTCTCTTCGGCCACTTCCCGCCGGATGTCGGCGGCGAGTGCTTCGGGATCGTCAGAGGTGACGCCGAGGAACGCTTCGTCCCAGCCGAGCACTTCGACGACCACGGGGAATTCCCGCAGTGTCGCCATCACCCGATCGGAGACCTCTTGGTACGCGGGCGCGTCCGTGGCGAGGAAGATCGCCTCGGGGCAGCGTTTCGCGGCGGTTCGCAGGGGCATCCCGGACCGGATGCCGAACTCCCGAGCTTCGTACGACGCCGTCGCCACCACGGCCCGTTCCGCCGGATCGCCCGTGCCGCCGACGATGACGGGCTTACCGCGCAGCTCAGGCCGCCGGGCGACCTCGACCGCCGCGATGAACTGGTCGAGGTCGACGTGGAGTACCCAGGGCACCCGCTCCCGGACGGCCATGAAACAGACCTTAAGCCCGTTCGGCGAGCTCGTCGCGCATCCGCTGCTCGTTCTCCTGCAGCTCGGTGGTGAAGTTCTCGCCGAAGTCCTCGGCTTCGAGGATCTTGCGGACCTCGAGCACGGTGTCGCCGGTCGGGGGAGTGGGGCAGCGCTTCGCCCACTCGATCGCTTCGGCGCGCGAAGGGACATCAACGATCCAGAAGCCGCCGACGAGTTCCTTGGCTTCGGTGAACGGGCCGTCGGTGACGGTGGCCCCTGCCGCGTTCAGCGTGACCCGTGCGCCCTTGGAGCTTTCCTGCAGGCCTTCGCCACCGAGCAGCACTCCGGCGTCGAGCATCTCCTGGTTGAACTTCGCCATGGCGGTCAAAGCCTCCATCGGCGGCATCTTCCCGGCTTCGGAATCCTCGTCCGCCTTGATGATGATCATGAACCGCATGCGTCTTCCTCCCAGTGAACCGGACGTATCGCCCGGACTCTACCGGTGGGCGGGAAGACGATCAGGGACGCCCGAACCGGGACAGGTGCACGATCACCGCCGCGGTCACGGTGATCATCCCGGTCAACAGCAGGGTCGGACTGTCCACGATGATGCCCAGCAGCATCAGCAGCCCCGCGGTGATGTCGAGGCTGAGAAGGAGAGCCAGCCGGAGCAGAGGGGGCCGGGCGGGCCTGCCGGACCGGAGCCGGGCGGCCAAAGCCGGCTCGGTGAGCTCGAACCAGCGCTCGATCTTCTCCAGTTCTTGCCGATCGTGATGGCTCAGCATCGGTTTCTCCTTCGGCGCGCCCGGCCGTCGACATCCACGGAATACCCAGGAGAAGGGCCGGATAAGCATCGAATTTCGCCGAGCTTTGTATAACGACCTATACGGCTGAGGAACGAAGATCTTTCGAGGAGCTAACCATTGCGCCATTAGGGGTTTCGGCACGCTGAAAGATCGTCAAGGAAGGGAGGGCTCGGTAGTTTCCACGCTTGTGGCCAGGGCGGCCGCGGGCTGTGCCATCTGGGAGGACGCGAGCGATGACCATACCCACCGAACCGATCGGCAGTATTCCCCGTCCCGGCTATCTCATCGAAGCGCTCGGTGAGCACGCGGCCGGACGGCTCGACGCCGACGGACTCGGCGAGTCGCGGGAACGAGCTCTCGTGGAGACGATCAAACGGCTGGAAGAGACCGGCTCGCCGGTTATCACCGACGGCGAGCAGGGCAAGCCGAGTTTCGCCACGTATCCCTTGGCGGGCCTCACTTCGCTGGCGCCCGACGGCGTCGTCATCCCGTTCGCCGACGGGCACACCCGGCAGCTTCCCAGGCTGACCGCCGGACCGTTCCGCTATCAGACCTACGCCGACGCCTATCTGCGCGAAGCCAAGAAGTACGCGACTCGACCGGTGAAGCAGGCGGTGATCGCGGCTTCGGCGATCAGTCTCGTCCATCCCGGTGAAGAATTGGCCGGATATGGCAAAGAACAGTTCCTCGCCGACCTGGTGAACGAGGCGGAGGCCGACATCCGCCGCAGTCTCGACGCGGGTGCGGACAGCGTCCAGATCGACTTCACCGAAGCCCGGTTGTCGCTGAAGCTCGATCCGTCCGGCGGACTGCTGAAGTCCTTTGTGGACTTGAATAACACCGTACTGGACCGGTTCTCCGAGGAGGAGCGGAGGAGGATCGGCGTGCACACCTGTCCCGGCGGGGACCAGGACTCCGTGCACAGCCTGGACGTCGACTACGCCGGGCTGCTGCCGACGTTGTTCCGGTTGAACGTGGGCAACGTCTACGTCCAGCTGGCCAGCGAGGCGGATCCCGAGCGGGCACTGCGGGTCATAGCCGAGCACTCTCGCCCGGAGCAGCGGGTCTTCGTCGGCGTGACCGACCCGATCGACCCGCGCGTCGAAACCGCCGAAGAGGTCCGGGACAGGGTTCTGCAGGCCGCGCGGTACATCCCGCCGGACCGGTTGGGCACCTGTGACGACTGCGGTTTCTCACCGTTCGCCGACGACACTTCGACGTCGCGGGACACGGCGTTCGCCAAGATCACCGCCCGCGTCGAAGGTACGCGTCTCGCCGCCGAGTCCCTCTGACGTCGTGTGATGGGCGCCTTCGGTCAGTTCTGCACCGCGACCCGGATGCCGAGTCCGACCAGGAAGGTGCCCATCACCGCGTCCATCGTGCGGCGCACCCTGCCGGAGCTGAAGAACCTCCGCAGCGAACCGACCAGCGTCGCCAGGACGAAGGTCCAGACGACGGCCACCGTGGTGGCCAGCACGGCCAGCTGCAGGGTTTGCGCTGTCGAGGCCGAATGCGGGAGGAACTGGGGGATCAGCGCGAGGAAGAACATCGCGACCTTCGGGTTGAACAGGTTGGTGAGCAGTCCCTGCCGGAACGCCTCCTTGGGCGCGACGACGGGCGCCACCCTGTCCTTGAGTTCGCTGTAGTCGCCGCGGCGCACGGCCAGCCACGCCTTGACGCCGAGGAAGATCAGGTACCCGGCACCGATCAGCTTCACCACGGTGAAGGCGATCGCCGACGCGGTGAGGATCGCCGCGACCCCGAGCGCGATCGCGACCACCCAGACGAAGACGCCGAGCGCGATACCGAGTCCGGCGGCGATCCCGGCCTTGCGTCCGCCGAGGATCGCGCTGCGGGTCACCACCAGGAAATCCGGGCCTGGTGCCATGGCGCCGAGCAGGCAGATCAACACGAACGACAGTGCGGTGGTCCCGGAGATCATTTGTCGATGCTATCCGGTTCGTCGATGTCCCTGGCCATGACAGCGCCCGGTACGTCGACGCCGTCGGGCGTCGTGACGGTGACCCGTTCGACTTCGGTGAAGCCGAACGACCGGTAGAGCGGGACACCGGGCAGGGTCGCGGTCAGTGTCAGCGACGTGAAGCCCTCGGCCTTCGCGGCGAGACGACAGGACTCGAGGATCGCGCGCCCGAGCCCGCGGCGTGTCCAGTCGCCGCGGACGAACATGGCGCGCACGCGCGCGGGTTCGGTGGCCGGATCGAGCGGACGATCGTCGTCCGACGCGTCGCCGGCGCCCGCGTGGGTTTTGTTGCGCCTGCTCCAGCCTCCGCAGGCGACGATCTCGCCGTCCGCCTCGTGCACGAAGTAGGTGCCGTCTTCGATCAACCGCAGGTCGAGGCGCGCGATGTGGTCCGCCGCGCTCGCGGTCTGCCGTTCGTCGTAGAACCGGGGGAACAACTCCAGCACCGAGGCCCGCATCAGCGCCGCGATGGCGGGCGCGTCGGCGAGGGTGGCCGTCCGCTGCGGCGGCGTGTACATCGTCATTTCGCGGAAGATAGCCAACGACCGCGGCCCGGACTATCGGATAATCACGTGGTGATCACCGACGATGGCTGCGAGCTGTGGACCTCGGCGACCGGCGGGGGCGAGCCGATCCTGTGCTGCCACGGCGGTCCCGGTCTGTGGGACATGTTCGGCACTCTCGATCTCGGTCCGCGGTTCCGGTTGATCCGGTGGGATCAGCGCGGTGCCGGGCGTTCGGAAGCGCGCGGTCCGTACACACTCGAACGGATGGTCGCCGACGTCGACGCCGTCCGCGAGTGGCACGGCCTCGACCGTGTCCCGGTTCTCGGGCATTCGTGGGGTGCGCATCTCGGCCTCCTCTACGCGCAGGCGCGACCGGAACGAGTGAGCGCGCTCGTGTACGTGTCGGGTGTCGGCCTCGGTCACGATTGGCGCGCGGAGTTCGAGCGGAACTTCGAGCGAGTGGTGGGGGAGAAGCCTCGCGGCGAGGGTCGCGAACGCGCGATATGGCAGTGGACGGCCGATTTCGTGGCCGACGGCGCGCGCCACGCCGAAGCGATGGCGACACCCTGGTTCCCGGTCAACTACGAGGCGAACACGGCGCTCAGTGAGGAGATGCGGGCCGTGCCGGAGTCGGAGCTCGTCTCGGCCTGCGAGTCGCTGCGGGTGCCGACACTGATCGTGGACGGCATGGCCGACAACCGGCCACGGTGGGCCGTCGACTCGTTGGAGCAGGCCCTGCCGTTGGTGAGGCGGGTGCGGATCGAGGACGTCGGGCACGTGCCGTGGCTGGAGGCGCCGGACGAGTTCCGTTCCGCTGTGATCGGCTTCCTGGGCAACCGCGGTGGGGTCGTGAGTGGCGATTCGGGCTAGAGCCAACGGTGTCTTGCGTACCTACCGGAGGTGGCTGCCGGTCGATCGCGGGTCCGTGAAGGCCTCCTTCCCTACGCTCAAGGTAGGGAAGGAGGCCTTCACGGACACCAGAACGCCGGCAACGGCACGTTAAGGCTGGTCCAGGTCCCCTCGTGAGTGTTTTGGGTCGTTAGAACCCGAATCGCCACTCACGACCCACGTGAGCGTCAGGCCTTGGTGATCGGCTGCTGTAGCTCGGTGACCCACTTGTCCCCGTCCTCCGGGCACTCGAGGTAGAACTCCCGCGCCGGGCCGCTCGCGCGGTACCCGTGGGCGTCGACCCACTTCGCCAGTGCCTGGTAGCTGGAGAGCACGGTCGCCATCGAACCTCGGTGCAGGATCGTCGCAGCGGTCGCGACTTCGGCGAGGCGGACCGTCGAGAATCCTTCGGTGCCGTCGGTTTCGGCCGAGATCGGGGCCGCGGCGTGGACCAGGACTCGTTCGCCGTCGGCGTCGTCTTCGTAGTAGGCGACGAGCGGTCCGGACGGCGTGATCGGGCCGAGCGCTCCGAACAGTTCCTTGTACAACCGCTGTACGACCGGCCCGATCTCGTCGTTCACGTAACCGCTCGCCGTCCCGGTCAGCTCGGCGACACGCACCGCGGGCAGGCTTTTGACGACGACGTCTTCGGAAGGCATGGTTCCCTCGCTCTCGATCGACCGGAGTCTCGCTTCGACGGCCTTGAGCCGGGCCTCGTCGGCCTCGATGGCCGCTTCGAGTTCGGCACGCCGCAGTCTCAGCATGCCGCGCAGTTCGTCCGCGCCGATCTCCGCGTCGAGGATCTCCTGCACCTGGGTGAGGGTGAAGCCGAGGTCCTTGAGCGCGATCACCCGGTTGAGCCGGGCCAGCTGCTCGCCGGCGTAGGACCGGTAGCCGCTGAACGGGTCGACGTGGGCGGGACGCAGTAGCCCGATGGCGTCGTAGTGACGCAGCATCCGGACCGACACCCGGCCGTGCTTCGCGAAATCTCCGATACTGAACATGACGCCTCCCAGCGCACAGCCTGACACGGTGTCACGGTCAAGCGGTCATCGCACGAGCCGGAAGAACGACCGCACCTCCTCGGTGAACACGCCGGGCTGCTCGAAGGCCGCGAAGTGACCGCCCCGGTCTAGCTCGTTCCAGTACCGGATGTCGGTGAAGCGGCGCTCCGCCCAGCGGCGGGACGGGCGCGGGGTCTCGCGCGGGAAGACGGAACAGCCGGTCGGCACGGTGATCGTGTCCACAGTGGACTCGGCGAACCAGCTCGACACCTCGGCGAAACACTCCCAGTACAGCCGGGCGGACGAGGCGCCGGTGCCCGTCAGCCAGTAGAGCGTGATGTCGTCGAGCATCGCGTCGCGGCTCAGCGCGTTCTCCGGATGACCGCCGCAATCGGTCCACGCCTGGAACTTCTCGACGATCCACGCGCACAGCGCGACCGGCGAGTCGGCCAGCGCGTAGCCGATCGTCTGCGGTCTCGTCGCCTGCTGGATCGCGTAACCCGAACCGTCTGCCTTGGCCCTTTCGAGGTCGGCGAGCGACTTCCGTTCGGATTCGGTCAGGTCGTCGAAGGTCGCCGGGTCCGGCGCCGCCAGTGGTGGGTTGAGGTGGATCCCGGCCAGCCGGTCGGGTGCTGTCCGGCCCATGAGCGTGGTGATGCTGGTGCCCCAATCGCCGCCCTGGGCGCCGTAGCGCTCGTATCCCAGGCCCTCCATGAGGCGGATCCATGCGTCGGCTATGCGCTGGATCGACCAGCCCGCCCGCGCGGGTTTGTCACTGAAGCCGTACCCGGGCAAGGAAGGGACGACGACGTGGAAGGCGTCCGCCGCGTCACCGCCGTGGGCGACCGGATCGGTGAGGGGGCCGAGTACGTCGAGGAACTCGAAGACCGAACCGGGCCACCCATGGGTGAGGATCAGCGGCAGCGCGCCGGGATGCGGGGATCGGACGTGCAGATAGTGGATGCCGAGTCCGTCGATCTCGGTCCTGGACTGGGGGATCGCGTTGAGCCGGGATTCCGCGGCCCGCCAGTCGTAGTGCTCGGCCCAGTACGAGCACAGTTCGCGCAGGTAGGCGGCGGGCACACCTTGTGACCAGTCATCGACTGTCTCGTCTTCGGGCCAGCGGGCACGGCTGAGCCGATCACGGAGGTCTTCGAGATCGGCTTCCGGGATGCGGGCTTGGAACGGCGTGCTGTCCATGCCGGCTGACGCTAACGAGGGGGTCCGACAATTCGCGGACTTCCGGCGGTCCGAGCGACCGTTCTCGACGACGGGAGCCTACGGAGGCTGTCCGCGTCCGTCGTGCGGGCACTGCGCTGACGGAGGCGCAGCGTGGACACCGTTTGCTGTCCACCCGGGCTCGCAGGGAGGGCGGGGATGCCCGACCGGGTACTGAGCCGGGTCGGAGGGGTGTCTCCGGGGCCGCGACGAGTTGTTGCGCACTGGGGTGCGTCCCGGTCGCCGCCGGCTGGACGGGCAGGGGTGCCGGTCATCGTCCGGGCGGACGGATCACCATCGCCACGGGCGAACGCATGGAACCGTCTCCAACGCGGCCGACGCTCGCTCAGTGGGTCAGTACGACCTGGCCCGATCTGGTCGGTAAGTGGTCAGGCAGCGTTGAGTCGCGTTTGAGCGAGATCGTTCGCTGCCTGGTTCGTCGTGACCCTGTCGCTTTTCGCGCGCGCGAGCAGCTCCGAGATCGTCTTGCCGACTCCCTGAACCTGGTTGCGTGCCGTTTCCTCACTGTGGCCTCGGAGCTGGGACTGAAGGAAGATCACGCCGCCTGAGTTCACACAGAAATCCGGTGCGTAGATGATGTGCCGGTTCCGCAGTTCGTCCGCGAGTTCCGGGGTGGCCAGGACGTTGTTGGCGCCACCGGCGATGATCTTGCAACGAAGCGCGGGCACCACGTCAGGTGTGATCACTCCGCCCAGCGCGCAAGGCGCGAAGACATCCAGTTCGCTCGTGGGCAAGGTGTCGGGGTCGACCACCGTCGCACCGGTCTCGGTGGCGAGCGAGACGGCGCGTTCCTCGTCCACGTCGCTCACCGTGACCTCCGCGCCTTCCCGGATGAGCAGTCGTACCAGCGTGCTGCCCACATGCCCGGCACCCTGCACGCCGATTCGTGCCCCCTTCAGGCTGGTATGGCCGGAAAACTCGGCGCAGGCCCGGATTCCGGCGGCGACACCCAGCGCGGTCCAGGGCGACGGGTCGTCCTGCGCGCATACCGGCGAAGTCACCTCGCCTATCTTGCGCAGGTCGGCTTGATCGGTGCCCACGTCGTTCACGGGGATGAACCGGCTCTCGAACGTGGCGATCGCCCGTCCGTGCGCCAGCAGCCTTTCCGGGGTCTTGTCGGAAGTGTCCCCGAGGATGATGCTCCAGCCGCCACCGAGGTCCAGTCCGGCCGCGGCCGCCTTCAACGTCATCGCACGGGCGAGTGCGAGACATTCCGAGAGGCCATCGTCCTCGTTCGGGTACGGGCGCATCCGTACGCCGCCGAGGGCAGGGCCAAGGCGGGTGTCGTGCACCGCGACGATCGAGCGCGCTTCGCCGGCCGCGTCCCGGTCGATGACGACCCGCTCGAAGCCTTCGACAGGAACCTCTTCCACAGTCACGTTTCCTTCACCTTTTCTCGGGATCTGCGTCGGGACACGGCCACGCCGATCAGGCACAGCGCGCCACCGGCGAACGACAGCGCCGCAGGGACCTCTTCGAGCACGACCCAGCTCACGAGGACCACCAGTACCGGGACCAGGTAGGTGGTAGCGCCCAGTTTCCCGGCCGTTGTCCGGGAGAGCGCGTAGGCCCAGGTGGAGAAGGCCACAGCGGTCGGGAACACACCCAGGTACACGATCTCCAGCAAGGCGCTCGAGGGAGCCGCCGCCACTTCCCGGACCAGCGATCCGGCGAAGGGCAGGCACACCAGCGCCCCGATCGCGTTGCCGAAGGCCGTCACCTGCAAGGCCGTCGCGTGCCGCAGCGCCGGCTTCTGGGCGATCACGCCGATGGCGCTCCCCGCCGCGGCGACGGCGCACAGAAGCACGCCGATCAGGCTGGCGCTTCCCCCATCGGACGAGGCGAAGCCGACCAGGGCCGCGCCGGCGAAACCCAAGGTCAGGCCGACCATCAGCTGCGGTGGGAAACCCTCTTTGAGCAGCCAGCCTCCCAGCGCCGCCATCAGGATCGGACCCAGGTTGATCACGAGTGAGGCGGTACCCGCGTCGATGCGTTGTTCACCGGCGTTGAGCGCGACCATGTACACGCCGAACCACGCCACACCCGAGACCAGAATTCCCGGCCATGCCGCTTTGGGAGGAATGCCTTGCTTGCGTATCACCAGGAACGCGCCCAGCATCAGCGCCCCGGTCGCGAGCCTGCCCAACGCGAGCGCTCCCGCGGAGATGTGTTCTCCGGCGTCCCGGATCACCACGAACGCCGATGCCCACAGAACGATCGTGACGCCTGCCGCGGCGAGCGCTCGATAGTCGGTTTCCTGGCGTGTGATGGCCACGTCCGGCTTCGGTCCCCTCGTGCCCTTCCGGGGCCGTCGTTTCTCGTCGCGCTCCGGCGCCTCGGCTCCGGCCGCGCTCGTGGCCCGGTTCTCGATCATAACGGCGAGACGGGGAGTCGGCAGCCCAGCGCGGCCAGCCGCGAGGCGGCCTCGTCCCGCCGATCCGGGAGCAGGCCGAGGGTGCAGGCCAGTTCGAAACGGGCACCGATCGCTCGCCAGCCGATGACGGCATCCTCCAGCGCCGCGCGGTCGTCGTGCATTCTGCCGCGAGCGCGGGCGAGACACGCCGCCGCCCAGAGGTTCTCCGCCGCGGCGGGTTCCGCGGCTGCCAGCAGCTCCTCAGCCCGGGGATCGCCCGCGACGACCGCGGTCTCCGCGGCCACGGCCCAGGCATAGGCGTCGTAGAACTGGTGGGTGCTGTCATACCAGCCGCTCTTCGGTATCAGCGACATGGACATCGCGATTTCGACATCGCCCTGGTGCAAAGCGACCCGGGGGAGGACGAAGGCCTCGAAACTTTCCCTGAGTCCGCTGTGCACGCCGGGTTCCGACAAGTTCAGCGCCCGCGCGGCCCAAGCGTCGTACTCGGGGACGTTTCCGCGGAGGGCGTGCGCCATACCCGCCGCGAGGGCGGCGGGGGCCATCCAGCGCGCCGGTGGGCTGCCGATGCGCTGCCAGGCGTCCCAGGAGATCTCCGCGTACTCCAGAGCTTTGTCGAGGTAGCCGCTGAGGAGCAGCGGGACGACGAACTTGGCTGCCCGCATGTAGAGACCTCGAAAGGGGTCCTTCCAGGACGCCTCGGCCGCGATCACCGCCTCCGGAAGTCTCCCGGCCGCGAGCGCGACCAGCGGCACCACGTGCAGCGTGTCGACGATCTCGACGCCGATGTTCGGCTCGTGTCTGGGAAGCTTTTCCAGAAGTGACAGCCGTTCCCCGCACGAACGGTGCGCGCGGGCGAAGCGGCCGGCGGCTCCGTCCGCACTGGCCACCGCGTCCAGCGCGGCCGAGATCAGCACCGGCTGATCGGTGACGCGCGCGGCGTCCAAGGCGATCGAGGTCAGGTCCAGGTCGGGTGTGGTCTTTTCGCCGGTGGCGTTCCAGGCCCGCGCGGCCGCGAGATAGGCCTCGGCGACCGGATCATGCTCCGGCGCGACTCGTTCGGCCTCGATCATCAGCTCGACCAGTCGTTCATGCGGGACCAGTTCGGTGAACGTGGCGGGAAACCGGTTCCCGACGCAGACCGCGTACGCGAGTGCGATCGCCGCCCCCGCCTGGTCGCCGCCCCGTTCCGCGCGTTCCGCTGCCTGCTGGAGCAGCGCGAACGCCGGCTCGCCCCGGTGCTCGGCCATGGCGACGTCGGCGGCCGAGCGCAGGTCACGGGCCGCGGTGCGGTCGTCGGGGGCCAGCGTCGCCGCGAGTTCGAAGGTGGTGCGCGCTTCGGCGAGCAGTTGCCGTGCGTAGAGAAGTCCGGCCAGTGTGCGGGCGATGTCGTGCTGACGGACGTCCGGGTCCGCGCCGGTCCGGTCGCGCACCGTGGCCCGGAGGTCGTCGGCGACGAAGTCGAAGCGATCACGCCAGGCGCCGCCGGTTTCGACGAGGGTGCGGAGCTCGGCGGCTTCCCTGGAAGCCCAGCGGACGCGCCGTTCTATGGCGTCGCTTTCCGGCAGAGGGACGAGTTCGACGACGTCCGGTGGGAGACGCCAGCCGTCCTCATCCCGCTGGACCAGGCCTTCCGCCGTGAGCCGGGTCAGAATGGTCTCGGCGTCTTCGGGGGTGATGCCGGCGAGCGCAGCGGCCATCCGGGTGTCGAAAGTACGGCTGTGGAGGGAGAACCTCGCCGCATCCGCGACCTTCTCCGCGTCGAAAGGAGCGTGCGCCGCGGGCAGGGCCATGACTCGCTCTCCGGGCACGCCGAGCGGGGCCGGGGCCTCGGCGAGCACGGTCAAGCCCGGGCAATGACGGAGAAGGTCGGCGATCGCTCCGGCGATGTCCGTGTTCCGGTGCCGGCCACCTCGGACGACGAGCAAGGGGCTGCCCTGCCGCAGCCGCGCGCGCAGCGCGTCGGACAGGGGATCGGCGGGTCGTTCCACGACGTTCAGCGCCGCGGCGGCGGCCTGCGGAAACGTGTCCGGGAGATGACCGGCCGTGATCACCGTGATGTCGGAGGTGTTGTCTTCCGCGGCTCGGATCGCCTGGCGGAGCGCGTCCGCCCGGTCGGACGGTGATAGTCCCGTGATTGTCGTCATCCGGTTGTCTGTCAGGCTATCGATGAACTCCTCCGGTTTCCTCACCGGTCCAGCTTGTCAGGTCGTGAGGAACTGACAACCCGGGAAAGTATATTCACACGTTCGGCGCAAGACGAATGCCGGGTGAGGCGTTTCGGCCTTTGTCCAAAAAGGACGGACAGTGGTCGGAATGGGCGCGGTGATCGTCGGCCATGTGGCGGCGTGGAAGAGGGCGGACGGTGCAGTTGGGGAGCGTTTCCGCGGGTTTTCGTTGCGAGATAAAGGAAAATCACGGTTTGACGTGCGGTGTCGGTGAATCGCGTGCTAGCGTCGATGGGGGCACCGGAGAAGGCGTCGAATGGATGTGCGCGCCCGGTCCTGCTGGTGTTCGGTCCTGATTCTCGATGGATTAATCGTGACGGTGGGACCTGGGGTGTGCCGATCGAGTGAGCGTATTCAGCTGGATTTCATGCAAAGGGCGAATTCGTCGTGTCCTCGAGTTGAAGTCCTGATTAATCGCACTGGCGGGCATCGATCGTCCGTCGGGTGATTCGCCCTGGGGTGATCATGGCCGTGGCAGGTGGCGGAGGTACGGGAAGGGATCCTGATGTGCGAGAAGAACGAGCCGACCGCAAGGCGGCGGCCGGCTACCGGCTACGAGGGGAGAGGCGAGTGGTGAACGCTCCGTTGCCGCGACAGCGACGACATGACATCGCCCACTACAAGTGCCTCGGAGTCGGCGTGGGGCCCGCCAATCTCAGCCTGGCATCCCTGCTGCACGACAGGAACGAGGTCGCCAACCTCTTCCTGGACAGGGAAGAACGGTTCGGCTGGCACGACGGACAGCAGATACCGGGGGCGACGCTGCAGGTGTCGTTGTTGAAGGACCTGGTCACGCTGTCCGAACCGACCAACCGGTTCTCCTTCCTGTCCTATCTGCATGATCAGGGCAGGATCTACCACTTCATCAACGCCCAGTTCGACGCTGTGCCACGACAGGAGTTCCGCAACTACCTCGAATGGGCGAGTCAGACCAACACGAATGTCCGCTTCGGTGAAGAAGTCCGTGAAGTCGATTTCGACGGGACGTCCTTCGTCGTGCGCACCAGTAAACGGACGGCCACGGCGGACAATGTCGTGGTGGGGATCGGCACCCGGCCGTGGGTGCCCGAACCGGTTCGCGGAAAACTGGGCGGATCGCAGTTCCACGTGAGCGATTTCGTCTCGCACGATCGGGACTTCGCGGGCAAACGGGTCGCGGTGGTCGGAGGCGGGCAGTCCGGCGCCGAAGTCTTCCTCGACCTGATTTCCCGCCCGAACGAACGACTTCCCCGCCGCGTCATCTGGATTTCGCGGCGGCACAACTACTTCCCGATCGACGACACGCCGTTCACGAACGAGTATTTCGTCCCCAGCTATTCCGACTACTTCTTCGACCTCGACCGGTCCGCCCGGGTGGCGCTCAACGCGCAGAACGTGCTGACCAGCGACGGGATTTCCGAATCCACCCTGCGGGAGATCTACCAGCGTTGCTACGCGCGCCGCTTCGTCGACGGTGCCGACGACCTCTTCGCTCTCTTGCCCAACCGGACCGTCACCGGTGTGACGGCCGAGCACGACGCGTGGGATCTGACCGTCGAGGGAAACGACGACCCCGGCCTGATCGAGCACGTGGAGTCCGACTTCGTCGTCTGGGCCACCGGCTACCGCCCGGCGACGGCGGACTTCCTGTCGCCGTTGGAGGACAAGCTCGCCCGCGAAGGCGAGGAGTACGACGTGGACAAGGACTTCGCGATCCGCTGGGACGGCCCCCGCGACCGTTCCGTGTTTCTGCAGAACGGGGTCCGCGACCAACGCGGGCTGGCCGACCCGAACCTGAGCCTGGTCGCCTGGCGCAGTCAGCGGATCAGGGACCGGCTGCTCGGGGTGCACTCCAACGAACAGCTGGAACCGTTCATCGACTGGGCGGGCAAACACACCACCGACCTGCTGGACCAGGCGTGAGGGCGGCGACGACACCCGGGATCTCCGGCGTCCCGCCGCGGAGTGCCCCGGCCCGGGCGGACATCGCCGTGCTCGGCGGGGGCATCATCGGCTGCCTCACCGCCCGCGAGGTGGCCCGCCGGGCACCGGAGGCGTCGGTACTGCTGATCGACCGGGATCTGGTCGGCGGCGGCGCCTCGCTGCGGTCGGCGGGGTTGCACACCCCGCGTGGCGCCACCCCGGCGGTGCGCGAGATGGCTCGCTTCAGCCAGCGGTACTACACCGAGTTGCTCCGGAGCCACCCCGGACTGCCCATCCATCCCGTGGCCATGCGCGTGGTGGGCACCGTCGCCGACGAGCCGCGTCTGCGCTCGGACTACCTGCCCGAAGCCGGCCTCACCGCCGCCGAGGACCTGCCGGACGGGGTGCGCCCGCCGGCGGGGTCGGTCGCCTGGTCCGTCCAGGGCGCCCAGTACGCCGACGTGGCCGCCGTGACCCGTGCCGTCACCGCCGGCCTGCGTACCGAGGTCGAAGTCCGCGAGGCCGTCCGGGTCGAGGCGGTGTCCGAGGACGTGGACGGGGTTGGGCTGCGGCTGGGCACCGGTGAGGAACTGACCGTGGGCCGGGTAGTGCTCGCGCCCGGCCCGTGGCTGGGGGCTCCCGCGTGGCGATCCCTGGTCGCTCCCTTGGCGGCCAGGGTGAAGAAGATCGTCGCACTGCACGTCGGAGGGCGGCCGGGTCCGGCCGACGCGGCGGTGATCTTCGAACGAGAGGACGCCTTCCTGCTGCCGTTGCCCGGCCGCGGGCACTGGCTCTTCAGCTACACCTGTCCGGAATGGGACGTCGATCCGGATGCGCCTTCGGCCGGGCTGACCGGGCGGCACCTGGACGACGCGCGGGAGATCCTGCGGCGGCACGCCCCGGGGATGGCGGTGGACCACCTCTCCGGCCGGGTCTTCTGCGACGCCTACAGCGGCACCGGCGAACCCTTGGTACGTGCACTCGGCAACGGGCGGATCGTGTTCGCCGGCGCGGCGAACGGCTCCGGCTACCGGCTCGCGCCCGCCATCGCCGCACATGCCGCCGACCTGCTCGAATCGGGAGGAAGTTGATCGTGGACATCAGTACGTTCACCGGCGAAGGACTGAGCCGCGCGTTCGGCATCGACGTCGCCGCACTGGATCCGGGCGCCGCCGGTGACCTGGGCGTGGGCGCGTCCTGGGGCAGGGTGGCCCCCGGCGTGCGGTCGCTGACCCATCAACACGACGAGACCGAGGTATGGGTACTGGTCGCCGGCGGAGGCGACCTCGTCGTCGACGGTGCCGAACACCGGATCGAGGCCGGAGCCGTCGTGCGCTTCGACCCGTTCGAAACCCACTACGTCACCAACACCGGCGAAGCCGATCTCGTGCTGGCCTCGTTCTTCTGGCGTGACACCGCCCGTGCGACCGCCGCCGCCGGGCGTTCGGTGCGCCGCCGCTTCGGGGAGCGCCCGGTCTTCGTGTTCTCGTCCGCGCCCACCCCCAACGGCGACCTGCATCTGGGACATCTGGCCGGGCCGTTCTTCGCCGCGGACGCCTACACCCGGTTCCAGCGGATGAACGGCGTGCTGGCCTGGCACCTCTGCGGCAGCGACGACTACCAGAACTACGTCGAGACGGCCGGTGCCAAGGAAGGCCGCTCTCCTCTGGACACCGCGGCGCACTACAGCGGGCGGATCCGCGAGACCCTCGCGGCCATGGACATCGAGGTCCACCAGTTCACCGCGACCAGTGCCGACGACACCTATCCGGACGGCTTGCGTGGCTTCTTCGGCAAGCTGGTCGCGTCCGATCCCGTCCGGCTGGCCGAGGCCGACGCGTTGTTCGACCCGGAATCGGGCAGGTACCTCTTCGAATCCGGGGTCAGCGGCAGGTGCCCGTCGTGCGGGGAGACCACCGGCGGCAACATCTGCGAGAGCTGTAAGGAGCCCAACTCGGTAGCCGACTTGGGAGACCCGGTCTCGGCCGAGTCCGGTGCCGCACCCCGGCGCGGCACCGTGCGCCGTTACCAGCTGGCCCTGCACGAACTCGCAGACCACGTCCGTGACCACCACCGCAAGGGCAGGGTGCCGTCCTCGGTGAAGGAACTGGCCGCACGGGTCCTGTCGCGCGGCTTGGTCGAAGTCCCGCTGACCCATCCCGCCGACTGGGGCCTGACCCCCGCCGAGTCCGCGGTGGACGGACAGGTGATCTGGTCGTGGATCGACTACGCCTACAGCATCCTGCACGGTGTCGGCGCGCTCGGGACGCGTATCGGCGAGGAATGGCGGGCAGGCGAGCCGGACGCAGACTGGAAGATCGTGCACTTCCTCGGCGCCGACGGGAGTTTCTTCCACCCGATCGTCGTGCCCGCGCTCTACCGGGCGGCGCATCCGGACTGGGCGCCCGACATCGACTACCACATCAACGAGTTCTACCTGCTTCAGGAAAGCAAGTTCTCCACCAGCCGCCGTCACGCGGTCTGGGGGCGTGACGTGCTCGGCCCGGAGACCGCGGACGCGTACCGGCTCTACCTGGCGCTGACCCGCCCGGAGGGCAGGCGCACCAACTTCGACCCCGACGAGTTCGACGCGTTCACCCGGGACACGCTCGAAGCCCAATGGCAGGGCTGGCTCTCGGACCTGGGAGAGCGACTCGCCCGCGGTCACGGCGGCGAGGTTCCCGACGCCGGTGTCTGGACCCCGGAGCACACCGCGTTCCTGGCCCGGCTCACCGAGCGGCTCGCCGCGCTGACCCGGTCACTGGGCGCCGACGGGTTCTCCCTGAACTCCGCCGCCGCCGAACTGCTGGGCCTGGTCGAGGACACCCGCGCGTTCGCGGCCACGGAGTCGGCCGCCGCGCACGTCGGGGACTGGGCCGACGAGGCACGCACCGCCCTCGCGCTGGAACTGGCCGCCGCCCGGTTGCTGGCCACCTGCGGCACGCCGGTCATGCCGCGGTTCGCGAGTCTCCTGGCGGACGCGTTGGGGCTGCCCGCGGACCGCACCTGGCCGCACACCGTGGAACTGGTGCCCGCGGGAACCGCCGTCACCCTCGCCGGGCGTGTCTTCTTCGGCGCGAAACGGGAGAGCGCCGACGAATCACCGCTGCTGCCCTGGCTGTCCGGCGTGGTCCGCGAGGTGCTCCGGCTGCCCGCCGACGAACCGGTGGCCCATCTTTCCCTGACCGAGCTGGGCATGCAGTCCATGCAGGCCGTCGCGCTGCAGTACCAGTTGACCGACCGGCTGGACGCCGACGTCCCCCTGGAGACGCTGCTCAACGGCGGCGACGTCGCCGGGCTCGCCGACACACTGGTGAAGGATCTGCCCGAAGACGTGGTGCGCAAGCACGCGGAGGTGGGCCGATGACGACGACCGAACGGGAGACCCCCGCCCAGGTGGTGCGGGAACTGCACTCGCGGGGGCTCAGCGTGAGCCTCTCGGGGACCGACCTGAAACTGCAGGGCCCGCGTGAGCGGATGGACGCCGATCTGGTCGCGAAGGTCAAGGCGCACAAGGCCGAACTCGTCGGGTACCTGGACACCCCGCCCGGCGCGCCCCTGACGGAGTTGCAACGCGGCTACCTGATCGGCCGCGACCGGCAGGTGGAAATCGGCTCCGCCAGTCACGTCTACCACGAGATCTCCGGCTGCTGGGACATCGACGGGCTGGAACGCGCGCTGAACACGGTGGTGGCGCGACACGGCATCCTGCGCACTCGGTTCACCGAGGACGGGACCCAGATCGAGCAGCGTTCAGCGCCCGTCCGGATCTCCCGGTACGACCTGCGCGGTAAACCCGCCCAAGAGCAGGACGAGCACCGGGAAGCGGTGCGTGCCGAGCGAGCCCACCGCAGCCTGCCCGCCGACGAAGCGCCGTTGCTGGCCGTCGCGGTCACCCGGCTCTCCGATGAAGAGATGCTGCTGCACGTCGACCACGACGGCCTGATCCTCGACGCGATCAGCATCTTCCTGTTCTTCCAGCAGTGGCACGCCGAGTACCTGGGCGAGCCGGCGGAGGCGGGGGAGGAAGCGGCGTTCGCCGACTTCGTCGCCGCCCAGGAACGAGCCCGCGGCCGCGCGCCGGCGAAGCGGTCCCGTGAGTACTGGCTGGCGCGCCTGGACGACCTCGCACCGCATCCGGATCTGCCCCTGCGCACCAGTCCGTCATCGATCACCGAAGCCCGGTTCGCCACGCGGTTCGCCCGCCTTGATCGTCCACAATGGACTTCGCTGAAGAAACTGGCCGCCGGATACGGTCTGACACCGTCCGGATTGCTGCTGGCCGTCTACAGCGAAGTGCTGGCCTGCTGGGGCGCGGGGGACCGGTTCACGCTGAACACCACCGTGGCCAACCGGCCGCCGATCCACCCGCGGATCCACACCGCGCTGGGGAACTTCGGCGAGACCATGCTGGTGCGGGTGGAACCGGACGCCGGCGCGGGGTTCGCCGACCGGGCCCGCGCGATCCAGGCGTCGCTGCGCGAATCGCTGGACAACCGGCACTTCTCCGGCATCGAAGTTCTGCGCGAACTTGCCAGGAGGGGCGGCACGGACGCCCGGATGCCCTACACCTTCAACAGCGCCATCGGCTACGAAGGCGCCGACGGTTCGGCGATGGAGTTGTTCGGCCCGGAGGTGTACACCGAAAGTCAGACCCCGCAGGTGTGGCTGGACGTGTCACCCTACGAGCAGCACGGCGGGCTCGTGGTGCAGTTCGACAGTGTCGACGAACTGTTCCCCGAAGGACTGGTCGACGCCGTCGTCGACGGGTGCCGTCGGCTGCTCG
Source organism: Amycolatopsis sp. NPDC043885 (assembly GCF_056435685.1). Classification (NCBI taxonomy): domain Bacteria; kingdom Bacillati; phylum Actinomycetota; class Actinomycetes; order Pseudonocardiales; family Pseudonocardiaceae; genus Amycolatopsis; species Amycolatopsis sp. NPDC043885. The sequence continues at coordinate 56,618 of NZ_JBWKEA010000005.1, read as the reverse complement.
GTGAACTGCTCGATCCCGGTGCCTGGTCACGGCGGATTTTCGACCTGCGCCCGGACGACCAGCGCGCCCGCCGCGCGGAAGTCAACGAAACCGCGACCGAGATCCCCGACCCTGTTCTACCGCAACGCTTTCTGGCGCAGGCCGAGTCCGCTCCGGACGCCCCCGCGGTGATCACCGGAACGGCCGAGATCAGCTATCGCGAGCTGCTCGCCCATGTCCAGAGGGCGGCTCGCTGGCTGCGGGACCGGGGAGTACGTCGTGACGAGCCGGTCGGGCTGGTGATGACCCGCGGGCCCGAGCATGTCGCCGGTATCCTCGCCGTCGTGCTCGCCGGCGGGGCCTACCTGCCGGTCGACGCCGGGCTGCCCCGGGAACGACGTGCGCTCATGCTCGCCGACGGTGGTACCAGGTTCGTCCTCACCAACGCCGGCCACACCGATGACGAGCGCGCCGTGCTGGACCTGGACCTCACCCGTCCCGCGGAGTCGGTGCGGCCCGTGGAGCCCCTGCCCGACGCCCATCCGGACGACCTGGCCTACGTGCTCTACACCTCCGGCACCACCGGCAGGCCCAAGGGCGTCATGGTCACCCACGGCGCGGTCGCCAACGTCGTCGCCGACTGCAACAGCCGGTTCGGCGTCGGACCCGGTGACCGGTTCTTCGGTATCAGCATGTTCTCGTTCGACTTGTCGGTCTACGACGTGTTCGGCGCGCTGTCGGCGGGGGCGGCCGTCGTGCTGCCGGACGCCGATCAGGCGGCCGATCCGGGGCACTGGCTGCGGTTGTGCGGCCGGACGGGCGTGACCGTGTGGAATTCCGTCCCCGCCATCGCCGGGCTGCTGCTCGAACAGGCCGAGGCCGGCGGCGCCGAGGCACTGAAGACGCTGCGGCTGGTCATGATGAGCGGCGACCGGCTGCCCCCCGCGCTCCCGGCCGCGCTGCGGGCGGTGTGCCCCGGTGTGGATGTGATCTCGCTCGGCGGGCCGACCGAGACGACCATCTGGAACATCTCGCATCCGGTCGGCATTCACGAGGACGGCTCGGAGTCGATCCCCTACGGCAGGCCCAACGCCAACAACCGGGCCTACGTGCTCGACGCGGCGGGCCGTGACCTGCCGGACTGGGTCACCGGCGAGATCTGCGCGGCGGGCACCGGCCTGGCGCGCGGCTACTGGAACGACGAGGAGCGGACCGCCGAGCGGTTCGCCGACGACCCCGTCCGCGGCGAACGGATCTACCGCACCGGTGACCTGGGGCGCTGGCTGCCCACCGGCGAGATCGAGATCCTCGGCCGCACGGACTTCCAGATCAAGGTCAACGGCTACCGCATCGAAGCGGGCGAGGTCGAGACCCGGCTGGTCGCACTGGAGGAGGTCCGCCGCGCCGTGGTGGCCCGCGAGTCCGCCGGGCGGGGAGACCGCCTTGTCGCGCATCTCGTGCCCGCCGGGGACGAGCGGCCTACCGCCCGCGACCTCGGTGCGCGGCTGCGCGAGGTGCTGCCGCAGTACATGGTTCCCTCCGGAGTCTATTGGCATGACACGTTTCCCTTGACGCGCAACGGAAAGGTCGACCGCGCGAAGCTGCAGGAACACCAGCCCGGCCAGGCGGCCGCCGCCGAGGCGCCACCGGACACCGAACTGGAGCACGAGGTCGCGCTCTTGTGGGCGAAGGTGCTCAAAGCAGACGTGCCGGCCGCCACCACGACCCTGTTCGACCTCGGCGGCGACTCGCTGGTCGCGGCCCGGATCCTCGCCGGTGTCCGGAAACGGTTCGGTGTCGGCTTCACCTTGGACCGGTTGCCCGAACTGGACACCGTGCGCCGCATGGCCGCGATGATCGCCGCCGCTCCGAGGAAGAAGGGGGACCGCTGATGACCACCCCCGGAACGAGGATCCCGGACGGGCTGCTGAACGCCATCATCGCGGCCCCGCCCGAACCCGGTCACCGATTGCGGGTCGCGCGGCTCGACAGGACCGAGGAGTTCGAGCTGCGGGAGGTGTACGAGATGGCGGGCAGGGTCGCCCGCGCCCTCGCCGACCTCGGTGTCCGGCGCGGCGACCGTGTCGGCGTGCTCGCGCCCAACTGCCTGGAGTGGGTACTGCTGGACCTCGCGGCCCTGCGCGTCGGCGCGGTGACCGTGGGGTTCGATCCGGCGAAGTTCGACGCCGATCCCGTACTGGCCGTCCGGTACGGCCTGACGGTGCTCTTCGCCGACGCGGATGGCGACCGGGTCCATCCGCTGACGGACGTCCGGGCCTTGGCCGCGGACCGCGACGCCGTCGCGCCCGAACCGGTGCGCTACGTGCCGGAGGACGTCACGACCCTGAAGCTCACGTCGGGCAGCACCGGCGAGCCCAAGGGCATGACCGCGTCGGTCGGCAGCATCGACGCCGGTATCGCCGCCGTGCAGGAGATCTTCCGGCATGGCGCGGACGACGATCTGTTCGTCTTCCTTCCGTTGGCGGTCCTGCAACAGCGGTACTGGGTCTACTCGGCGTTCCGTTACGGACACGACGTCACTCTGAGCACCTACGAGGCCGCTTTCCCCACGCTGCGCAGGGTCGCGCCCACTGTGGTGATGGGTGTGCCGGGGTTCTTCGCCACCGCCAAGGCCTTCATCGAGCGCCAGGTCGCCAGGTCGGGCCCGGAGACCCCGTCGTCGGAGGCGCTGGCCCACGGTGCTCGCCGAGTGTTCGGTGACCGCGTCCGCTACCTGTGGACCGGTTCCGCGCCGGCGGCCGAAGACGTCCTGCGGTTCTTCACCGACGCGGGACTGCCCATCTACGAAGGTTACGGCCTCAACGAGACCTGCGTCGTGACCAAGAACCATCCCGGCGCGCATCGCCAGGGGAGCGTCGGAAAGGTGCTCCCGCACAAAGAAGTCCTGATCGGCGACGACGGCGTGGTGAGCGTCCGCAGCCGGTTCCCGGTGTGCGACCGATACGAGTTCGCGCCGCCCGGCGCGTCCGAACGGGTGTTTCCCGAGCCCGACCTGGTTCGCACTGGCGATCTGGGGGAAGTGGACGACGACGGCTTCCTCTACATCAAGGGGCGGGCCGACGACGTGATCGTGCTCGAGAACGGCCGGAAGGTGGTGGTGCGCCCGGTCGAAGACCATATGCGCACCAGTCCCGCCATCGCCGAATGCGTGCTGTTCTGCCCTGCCCAGAGCTATCTGGTGGCCGTGGTGTCCCCGGCTTCGCTTCCGGCCGACGAAGCGGCCATCACCGAACAGCTCACCCGCACCAACGCGGCGTTCGGTGCCGACGAGCAGATCCGCAAGGTGGTCGTCGCCGCCGAACCGTTCAGCTCCGCCAACGGACTGCTCACCTCGCAGTTCAAGCCACTGCGGTCGCGTATCGCCGACCGCTATCACGACGAGATCCACGACGACCAAGGGAGCGTGCATGTCTGCTGACCTGTCCACCATCGACGACGCGGTGCGGGACAACCTGTCCCGCGTGCTGAGCAAGCCGGTCGAACCCGCCGACTTCGACCCGGACCGTGATCTCGCCGACGGCTACGGGCTGACCTCGATGCAGAAGGTGATGTTCCTGATGTCCGCCTGCGACGACACCGGGGTCGCGCTGGAGACGTTCACCGAGCCGGACGTGGCCGCCATGAAGACGCTCCGCGACGTCACCGACGCGCTCGCCGGGGCGGTGGCCGAATGACCGGGCCGCGCTGGGCGGACGCCGCCCGCACCGAACTGTCCGACGAGCACGTGCTGCTGCGGCCGATCGCCGAGACCGATCGCGAACCACTGCGCACACAGGCACTGGACCCGGCGATTTGGCGCTACTTCGTCCAGCTCATCGAGACCGACGAACACTTCGACGCCTTCTTCGACGCCGCGGTCGCCGACCAGGCCAACGGCGACCGGGTCGTGTACGTGATCACCGACCGGACGTCCGGGCTGATCGCGGGCAGCATGAGCTTCTGCAGCATCAACCAGGACGCGGGGCGGCTCGAGATCGGCTGGTCCTGGCTGGGGACGAAGTTCCACGGCAAGGGTGTCAACCACTGGGCCAAGTACCTCATGATGCGCGAAGCCTTCGAACGGCTGGGCGCCGAACGGGTCGAGTTCAAGACCGACGCGCTGAACAAACAGGCCCGCCAGGGGCTGCGCAACATCGGCGCGGTCGAGGAAGGCATCCTGCGCAGCTTCAACCCCATGCCGGGCAATCGGCGCCGCGACGCCGTCTACTACAGCGTCCTGCGCGCCGAATGGCCCGAGGTGGCGGCCACCCTGCTGGCGGGGAAGAAGGGCAAGGAGCGTGGCTCGTGACCGTCCCTTTGGTCCGTGCCCACGGTGACCCCCGCACCCGCGGCCGCGCCCACGGCGAGGCACTGAGGAGGGAACTGCGGGCGTTCCTCGGCGACCGGTTCGCCCGGCTCAACGCGCTTTCACCCGATCCATTGGACCTCGACGCGTTACGTCCCGACCTCACCGAGTACGCCCGCGCGATCGACGCTCAGCTCCCGGACCTGGGAGAGGAGATCCGCGGCCTGGCCGACGGCGCCGGCATCTCCCACGACGAAGCGGTGCTGCTGCAGATGCGCCGTGAGGTGCTCGGCTACCGGAAACTGCCGACGATGGGCGACTGCACGACGTACGCCCGGACAGGATCCGAACCGGTGCTCGCGCAGACGGTCGACCTCAACGGCGATCTCGACGACCACATCGCGGTACTCGACGTCCGGGCGGGACCGCGGCGGTCGCTGGTGCTCAGTTTCGGCGGCCTGCTCGGCTATCTCGGGGTCAACAGCGCCGGGCTCGCAGTCGGGCTGAACCTGGTGCTGGCGGGGAAATGGCGGCACGGGCCGTCGCCCTACCTCGCGATCCGGCATCTGCTCGACACCTGCGACAGTGTCACCGAAGCCGTTGACGCGGTGCGTGATCTGCGGCTCGCCAGCTCACGGTCGCTGACCCTGTGCGACAGGGAAACGACCGCGTGGGTGGAGATCGCCGACGACGACGTTCGGGTGAGCGAAGGAACGGAAGTGGCGCACACCAACCATTTCCTGCATCCGGACCTCGTCCCGCGGGACGAGCTGACCGTCTTCGCGCGCAACTTCTCCGTCCGACGGCTCGAAACCTGCGTCGATCGGCTCGCCGGACTGCCGGCGCGAGCGTCCACAGAGGACCATTTCGCGTTGCTGGCCCGCGAACCGTTGCGCGTCGCGGGTGACGGTGACATCCGCCGCGACCGGACCGTCGCCGCGGTGGTGCTCCGCCCGGATCGCGGGGAACTGCACGTGCGCCCCGGCGACCCGGCCGCCTCGTCCACCGAATCCTTCGCGCTGTGACCCGAGAGGAGACACCCGGTGCCCGACTGGTTCCTCACCCGCGGCGGTGATCGCCCCGCCAGGGTCTTCTGTTTCCCCTACGCCGGCGGAGACCCGCGTACCTACCTCGACTGGCAGCCGCTGCTCGACGGCCACGCCGACGTCGTCGCGGTCTGCCCCCCGGGCAAGGCGCACCGCGCGCACGAACCGCTCCCCGTGTTCGACGAACTCGCCGACCGGATCGCCGAGGCGATCGCCCATGAGGTCGACCGCGATCCGCGCCCTGCGCAGCTGTTCGGCCACAGTTTCGGCGGGTTGCTGGCCTTCGAGGTCGCCCGCAGGCTACGGGATGTTCCCGCCGTCGGTCATCTGACCGCGTCCGGCATCTCCGCCCCCTCGTTGCTGCCTTCGGAGCGGGTGCGCGGCATCGCCGGGCTGGACGGCGCCGAATTCGCCGAGGCGCTGGTGTTCTTCGGCCAGTTCCCACCCGACGTCGTCGCGGACGAGGACGTCCTGGCCCTGCTGCTTCCCGGCCTCAAAGCCGATTTCGACCTGGCCGTGGGCTATCGCTACCGGACGGCACCACCGTTGGAGATCGGTGTCTCGATCATCGTCGGCACCGAGGATCCGCATGTCGGCTCCGCGCAGATCGCCCCGTGGGACATCGAATGCGCCGAGCCGCCGGAGCACGTCCGCGTCCCCGGTGGTCACTTCTACTTCGATCCCGACCCGGGCCCGGTCGTGTCGGTGCTGAACGCGCACGCCGAATCCGTGACACACGTGGAGGTGATCTGATGCCGGTCTACCTCGGCGAACCTCGCTACGTCCTCGGAGAGCAGGAGATCGACCACGCGGACCTGCCCGGCCTGGAGACCAAGGCCGAGCAGTACGGGCTCGCCCTCGAACCCGCCTTGTGGGGCTGGGGAAGCGTGTTCCGCACCGAACGCGGACTCGACGACCTCGCCGTGGACGCGGCCACGGAAACACTGCGCGCCGGCGGGACCGACCCGGGAACGGTCGAGGCCCTGGTGCTCTGCTCGACCTACCTGCCGGGACCGCCGGAAGGACACGGCACCTTCATCCGGGGGGTGCTGACCCGGCTCGGTCTCGGTGACATCCCCGTCTACGGCACGAGCATGGGCCGGTGTGTCAACCTGCTGTCCGGTCTGGACGTCGCGACCGCACTGGTCGCCGCCGGGCGGTTCCGGCGCGTCCTCGTCGTCACGGCGGACCGGGTGTTCGACGAAGACACGAGGATCACCGGTTACGCGCTGTTCAGCGACGGTGGCGCCGCCTGCCTCGTCGACGCCGACGGCGGCGCCTACGAAGTCCTCGGCTGCTCGTCCGCCCAGGAGACGGCGTCGCTGGACTGGTCGTCCGAGATCAGCTCCGACCTCGCCAAACAGGTCAACGAGCAACTCCTCGGTACCCGGGGAATCGACGTCGGTGAGCTGGATGCCTTGCTGCACAGCAACATCTACCTTCCGCTGCTGGTGATGAAGGAACGGCAGGCCGGTTTCGGCCCCGGCCAGCTCGACACGACGAACATCAGCCGCGTCGGGCACTGCTTCGCCGCCGACCCGCTGATCAATCTCGCCGACCGCGAAACGGCGGGCCGCGTCCGCCCCGGCGGGCACTACCTGCTGGCCTCCAGCGTGCCCGGCTCCCGGATCGGGATCCTGGTCCGCACACCGGAAGGAGCGATCGATGGCCGTTGAGCCGACTCTCGTCCCCGACGACACCACGACTTCCCTGCCCTGCCGGCCGTTCCACTTCACGCCCGGCACCGACGGCGCCGTCGACGCGATCATCGCCGCCGGCCCGCGCGAGATGTTCCGCACGCTTCTCCAGCAACGCGAATCCGAAGCTACTCTGCTCCTCGCCCGCCGTCTCCTGCACGCCTTCCTCGGCCACTCGCGCGAACCGGTCGACGATCTGCCCGGCGCCGCCGGTGAGCTGATCGTGCAGGCTCGAGCCGATCTGGGGCCCGCGCTGGAATCCCTCTCCACGACCGAGCCGGGGATCCGTGCCGAGCTGCTCCGACAGCGCGGGGTGATCGCCCTGCTCGACGGCTGCTGGCTCGACGCGGTCTCCCAGCCCGCCACCCAGCCCGCCGTCGTGGTGAACCGCTTGTTCGCCCATCACTTCGACCTGGCGGGAGGCGGCGAGCCGCTCGCATCCGCGCAGCACCGCCGGGCGCGGGCGCTGGAAGACGAGGGGGCGGCGCTGCCGGACGTCGCCGCCGCCGATTTCCTCGACCGTGCTGGTGCCCGCCCCGCGACGATCCTGCTCGCCTGCCTCCCGCTGTCGCTCGCGGTGCTGCCGGGCAATTTCCTGCCCGAGGTCGTCGGCCTGCACCACGCCTTCCACCGGCTGGGTGTCGACGATCTGCTGCTGGGCACCCCGCCACCGATCCCGGCGGACGATCTCGACGACCTGCTCGGCGAATACGCCGCCCAAGCGAGCCCGGAAGACCGCGAGCGGGTGCTGGCCGCCGTCGCGCTGACACTGTCGTGCGAACGCGAGCACGTGCGGTTGCTCACCGAACTCGCCGAGTTCCGCCGTACCCAGACGCTGGAGTCGCGGGTCGCCGAGGTGATCTCCCGGCACGCGCCGCTGGCCGGCCGCCAGCACGGCCGGGTCTCGCTGGGCGACCGGCACCTGGTGGACGTGTTCGCCGGATTCGGCCGCGCCGCCGGCGACACGGACCCCGGCTTACTCGCCGCGTTCCTCACCGAATTCCGGGACTCGCCGTATCTGGTGGAGCGCGACGACGGCGACTGCTGGTTCCTCGCCGCGACCCGGTTCGGCGGGCCGATGTTCGGCATCTTCGACGAGGCCGAAGCCGCGGTGCTCGCCGAATGGGCCGCCACCGTGCACAAAGGTGACCGGCCGCCGATCACCGTGCGCCTCAACACGGTCGGCGACGAACTCGCCGCCCGCTGGTCGGCCGCGTTCGCCGAAGCCGCACCCGGCGACGTGGTGTTCGACGACTCGCCGCCCGCCGACGACCGCGACCTTTTCCATCGGCTGGTCAACATCGAGAACCACGCCAGCACGATGCCGGTGGCCATCGAGCGCGCGGAGCGCTGTTTCGCCGACGCGCAGGTGCTGTTCGAACACGGCGCGGGCGGCCGCTACACCGACGCGAGTTTCTTCGAGTACGACGCCGACGCGCTCTACGCGCGCGCGGAGAAGATCTACTGGGAGAAGCTGGTGGACCCGTACGAGCCACTGCGCGAGGTCCCGGACGTGGACGAAGTCCTGTTCCGGCAGAGCACCTACCAGCTGACCTACCTGATCGACGGCGCCTGGCTGCACCGCGTCGGCAGGCTGGGCCGCCGGGAACGCGAAAGCGACGGCATGCTGTTCCGCATCCACGCCGACGAGATGGGCAACGGGGACCTGCGCAAGAACCACCTCACCCTGACCCGCCGCGCGATGGTCAGCCAGGGCCGGGACCTGCCGCACATCCGTACCGAGGAGTTCGCCGACCAGGACGAACTGCCCGACGACATGTACGGCTTCGCGTTGCAGCAGCTGTCGATGTGCCTGTTCCCCGACCGGTTCTACAACGAGATCCTCGGCTACAACCTGGCGATCGAGATGTTCGGCTCCGGCGAGATGCGGCTGCACGAGATCCAGAAGCTGCGTCACCACGGTTTCGACGACTGCTACGAGCAGGCGCACCTGACCATCGACAACTTCTCCGCCGGGCATGCCAAACAGGCCGCCGACATCATCGTCGCTTACCTGGACCGGGTGCGGCGCACCAGCGGCGAAGCAGCTGTGGCGGGGGAGTGGCGCCGGATCTGGCGTGGATACGCCTCCTTCGCCTACTTCCTCGAACAGCCGTTGCTTCGTGACGTCGCGGTGGCCGCATCCACCGAAGACGACAGTGCGGAGCTGGTGTTGTGACCGAGTTGACGTTGCTGATGCGCGAAGAGTCCCGGCCGACCGAGCGGCGCGCGCCGCTGTCTCCGCAAACAGCCGGGAAGCTGCTCCGCGAGGGCGTCGCCGTCAGCGTGGAGCGCTCATCGCGGCGCGTGTTCGGCGACGAGGAGTACGCGGCGGTGGGCTGCGCGCTGGTCCCGCCGGGGAGCTGGCCGGACGCCCCGGAAGACGTGCACGTGGTGGGCCTGAAGGAACTGCCCGACCGGCCAGACCTCTTGCGGCACCGGCACGTCTTCTTCGGGCACGCCTACAAGAACCAGCCGGGAGCCGCGAACCTGCTGCGCAGATTCGCCGAGGGCGGCGGAACGCTGCTGGATCTGGAAAGCCTCGTCGACGAGCGAGGTCGCCGGGTCGCCGCTTTCGGGTACTGGGCAGGCTACGTCGGCGCCGCGCTCGCCGTCCTGCGTCACCGCGGTGACCTGGTCGAACCCTTGACGCCGACCACCCGCGGAAACCTCGACAAGGCTCTGGCCGCGGATGAGGAACCCTTGCGGGCCTTGGTCATCGGCGCCCTCGGCCGATGCGGGAGCGGGGCCGGGGACGCGCTCGTCGCGGCGGGCGCGGAAGTGACTCGGTGGGATCTCGCGGAGACCGAAAACCTCGACGTCGCAGCCTTGCTCGACCACGACGTCCTCGTCAACGCGGTCCTCGCCACAGGGCCGATCTCCCCGTTCCTGACCGCCGAGACGCTCCGGCGCCCCCGGCGGCTGTCCGTGGTCGCCGACGTCACCTGCGATGTCGGATCGCCATGCCACGCCCTGCCGATCTACGACCGGACCACAACCTGGCAGGACCCGGCGCTCCCGCTGGACGGACTCGACGTGATCGCGATCGACAACCTGCCGTCACTGCTTCCCCGTGAAGCGACCGTGGACTTCGCCGCGGACCTGGCGCCGCATCTGGCCGTCCTCGGCGATTCCGGCGTCTGGCGCCGCGCCGAAGCCGCGTTCACCGCCGCCTGCGCCTCCCACGCCCTCCATCGGAAGGAAGACCATGCCTGACACCCCGACCGTGCACTGGATCGGCACCGGCCTGTCCACCGGGCCCGGTCTCACCGCCCTCGCCGAGCGAGCACGCGTATTGCTCTGGGGCCGCACCGAAGCCAAAGCGGCCGCCTGCCTCGCTCGTCTCGGAGCGCAAGGCGAACCTCGGCGCTTCACCTCGGAAGCACTGGCCGCGGAGGTCACCGAAGGAGACGTCGTCGTCTCGATGCTGCCGGGCACCGAACATCCGCGGCTGCTGCGTCTCTGCCTGGACAACGGCGCGCACTTCGCCTGCAGCAGCTACGCCTCGGACGAGATCCGCAACGGTGCCGGGAAGGCGGCCGCGGCCGGGCTCACGGTGCTCACCGAAATCGGGCTGGATCCCGGAATCGACCACCTCTTCGCCGACGTCCTGGTCGAGCGGGCGGCGCGGGCGCTGGGGCCGGACACGACGGCCACCGCCGCGTTCACCTCCTACTGCGGCGGAGTGCCCGCCGAGCCCAACGAGTTCCGGTACCGGTTCAGCTGGGCACCCCGCGGTGTGCTGACCGCCCTGCTCACCCCGGCGCACTACGTCGAGGCGGGCGACAAGCACATCGCGAACCAGCCGTGGGAGGTAGCGCGGCCGCTCGATCTCGACGGGGAAAGATTCGAGGTGTACCCGAATCGGGACAGCCTGCCTTACATCCGCCAGTACGGGATACCGGAGAGCTGGCGGCTGGACACCTTCGTACGCGGAACCCTCCGCCTGAACGGCTGGCTCGACGCCTGGGAGAAGGTGTTCGCCGAGCTGCGCGAGGGCGACGCCGACCGGATCACCGAACTCGCGGAGGAACTTGCCACCCGCTACCCGACACGCGCGGAAGACAGGGACCGGGTGGTGCTCGCGGTCGAACTGTCCGTCCGCGGCGAGGACGGACGCACCTGGGCCGGCCGGTATTCGCTGGACCTCATCGGTGAGCCCGGCGCCAGCGCCATGGCCCGGTGCGTATCCGTGCCGCTCGCCCTCGGCATCGGAGAACTGCTCGACGGAGCTCTGCCGGCAGGGCTCGTCCAGGGCGCCCCCGACCCGGCCACCGCCGGGCAGTGGATCGAGAAACTCGCCTCCTGGGGCCTTCCGATCCGCATCGCCGGCACCGACAGCTGAGACCGACCAGAGGAGGCAGCATGACCCAGCGGACCGGTAAGCCCGGCGCCGTCATCCTCACCGGCTCGTTCCCGGTGATCCGGCGCAACCCGCTGTATCTCGACGAGGTGACCCGACGCGACCTGCGGGTCCTGGTGATCACCGCCGAGTCCTACCGCGAGCAGGCGGCCGCCGCGATCGGCGACCCGGACAACCCTGCTTCGCAGATCACCGAAATCGGCTACGTTTCGGGCGATTTCACCGTGCAGGGCGCCTTTCTCGCGGGGGCGATCGCACAGGCCACCGTGTGGCGGACCACGTACGACATCGTGGGCGCCTACGCCGTCGGGGACTATCTGGCCGAGCCGACCGGCCTGCTCTGTGACGCGCTGGGCGTCCCGTCACCCGGCCTGCGCGCCAGCCGCGCCTGCCGCAGCAAGTTCCTGCAACGCTGGTATGCCCCGGAGCTCGGCCCGGCGTCACTGACCATCCCCGCGGGAGACCGGGAAACCGCGGATCTGTCTGGCGTCACCTACCCGGCGGTGGTCAAACCAGCGGGTCGCGCGTCCAGCTCCGGGGTCGAGACCGTGCACGGTGAAGAGGAGCTGCGCCGCCGCCTCAGTGGCTATCCCGGCCATGAGGTCGTCCTGGTCGAAGAAAAGGTCGACGGCCCGGAGTACTCGGTGGAAAGCCTCGTGCAGCGAGGAGAAACAATCTTCGCCTCGGTCACCGGCAAGGAAACCACCGACTCGCACGCCCGGACATTCGTCGAACTCGCGCACAGCGTTCCCACCGCCGACGACAGCGTCCGCGATACCGTCCTCGACGCGAACCGCGCGCTGCTCGGCGCCCTGGCATTTGCCGACGGCATCGCGCACTCCGAATGGCGCGTCGGGGAGGACGGGGTGCCCCGGTTGATGGAGATCGCCGGCCGGACTCCCGGTGACGGTCTTCTGGTGCTCTATCACCTGGCCACCGGCGCCCCGCTGGAACCGGAGATCATTCGCATCGCTCTCGGCGAGCGTGCCTCGTATCCGCGGCCGACCCGCTACGCCCGGCAGGTCTACCTCGAGCATGTGCCGGGGAAACTGGCCGACGTCACCGTCGAATGGCCGGATGTCGAACCCGTGTGGATCGGCGCCAGCGGCGTGTGGCCGGACATCCTGCCCGGTACCCCGGACGACGGCCCGACCCTGCGTGCGGTCCTGGTACACCAGCCACGGGGAGCGAAACTGGTGCCACTGGCCAGTTCCGACGATCGGTCCGTCAGCTTCTTCATCGACGCGGCCACGCCCGACGATCTGGATGAACTGGAGAAGCGAGTGCGCGCCGCGATCTCGATCGAAGTCATGCCCGGCTGACGGCCCCGCCACCGACCTCCGACGCGTCCTCGAAGTTTCGAGTAGGGCCTGTCACTGACGCCTCGCCTGTGTTCGTGCTGGCCGGCTTGGCGCGTTCTGGCTATTCGAGGGTCATGTCGCGGTCGAGCGAGACTTCCGGCGTCGCATGATCAGCGGTCTGCCCTCGATCGATGTGCATCTCGAAAGTGTCCCCTGGTTTCGATGGTCAGAGTGGCTCCTGCCGTGCATGCCGCAGGAGCCTGTCCGGGCGCTCGCGCAGGTTGCCATTCATTCCCGCCTGCGCAGCTTTGCTGCGAGGCGGTATCGTGAGCTGTTCAACACCACCTACCGTGAGAACGAGAGCGCCATCCGTCGATGGCTGCCGTTCCTGCCGAAGGAACGCCCGGCGCGCGCAACCTCGTGGCCGGTCGTGGTCGCCTTCGCGGGAGTCGCAGCGCTCCTGATGACCACGGTCCAGGTGAACGTCACGTCGCCGCGGCAGTTCGCCCCCGTCGCGTTCGGCTATTTCATCGCGATTCCGTTCGTGGTGCTGGCCTACGAGTATGCGATCGAGCAGCGGCTGCGGAGCGCCTTCGGCGGCGACGCGGCCCGGCTGCGGGTCATCGGTATGGCTCTCGTGATCGCCATTGTCTGCGCGGCGGTGTCGCGATTCTTTTCATTTCAACCGGGTTACGTGTATGGACTGCTTCTGGGATACACCATCGTGCGCGCCCGAGGTACCCGGCACGTCCGGGTGAAGGCGGAGGCAGTGCTGCGTGGTGTGGTCGTGCTGGTGGCACTTGCCGCGTGCGCGTGGCTGTTCTGGCAGTTCGGCGTCAGGGCCGCCGCCGAGAAGCCGGGTGCACCCGCGGCGCTGGTCGCGCTCGAACCCTGCTGTCGCAGATCGTTGTGCTGAGCCTGGAAACGTTGGTCATCGGCCTGGTGCCGGTGCGGTTCCTACACGGCGCGATCCTGCGCCAGTGGAACCGCCGCATCTGGCTGGCCGTGTATGCGACGGTCTTAATCCTGTTCACCGTGGTGCTCATCCACTGGCGGAGCGGGACGACGTGGGGGGATGTCCTACGGTCGTTCTGGCTGTTCGCCGCCTTCTGTGTGGGATCACTCCTGTTCTGGGCTTTCTTCGCGGTACGGGAGGCGCACAAGTCGCGCAGACTGCCCTGGCACCGACTCCCTCTCCAGCAACGATGAGCTCTCCGGCGGCTCTGCTGGTGGTGCAGAAACCCGCCGGGGCTGGGGATGTTTGTGGAATCGTGAAGATCGCGATGTTCTCTGATGGTCGATGGCGCGATGCGGCCATGCTTCAAGGTCTGAAACTTGACCTTGAAAGCCTTGCGCCGTGCTCTCCGAGACAAGGCGCGCGCCGTGTAGCGGCGAACAAACCGGGCGGAGGGTAGTGCCGGCGATGCTGATCTACGCCGGGCCGAACGACGATTGCGACTCGGCCGTCGGAAGTGTCGGCCTGGTGGGGCTCAAGGGGAGTTGTCCCTTGAGCATGCGGCCGCCGTCCGCGGTGAGCCGCAGGTAGTAGTCGGCGGAGCAGCGAGTCCCGTCTTCGTCGAGAGCGAGATAACCCGAACCCGCGGGAACGTCAGCCGAAGTCTCCGCGGTCTTGGCGATTTGGTTGCCCTCGTTGTACTCGTCGAACATCGAGATGTAGATGCCTTGCGCTCCGAGCCGGACCATGTTGTAGAACTGGCGCCACATGAAGTCACCGTGTACGCGCTGGCGCTGATTGAGATCGCCGGGCAGCACACACGGCTGGTAGTCGATGCCGTGGGCATCGCATTCGGCCTGGTCAGGCACGTTCACGGCGGTGTGGAAACGGTCCGAATCGGCGACTGTGGCGATCCGGCCGACCATCCACGGCGACAGCATGTCGAACGACCGGTAGACACCGCCGAAACCGGGCCGGGAATCCTCGATCTCGGTGCGCCAGTGTGTCGGTACACCGCCCATCACGTAGCAGCCTCGCGCCCTGAACCAGTTCACGACGTCCTGGCAGGGTTCAGGTCCCCACGGGCGGGCGGGATCGTTGAACCCGAATCCCCAGATGCCGACGACCGGCTTGTCGTTCTGATGCGCGTAAGCTGAGGACGAGGTGTAGGCCGACATCTTCGTCAGCCAGTCGGTCTTGATCTCCGACTGCATGTTCGTCCAGTTGGTCACGTCATACATGATGTAGAACATTCGACCCGTGGTCTCGGCGGCCGCCCGTACGTGCGCGGTGACGGCATCCCGGATGGGGCCTTCACCCCCGGTCGGGTTGAAGCGTTGGAGAGCCGCCGTGTCGCAGCCGTTTTCACGCATCCATTGGAAGTGGATATCCACGGTTTGGCTGTCATAGTTGGAGAACAGCGTGGCGGGCCGGCCATCGCCCAGGTTCGGGAACGCGGTCTGATAGGTGTTGATGTAGTTGCGCACGTCGGGCCACGACTTGACCGAACTGAGGGATGGAGATGGCGGTCGACTCCAGTCGTCGCTCCAATGCCACCAGCCATTGATGGGAGAGTGATCACCCCGGCAGGCGAACCAACCCTGATAGCCGACAGTAACCTTGCCGACGACGTCACCGAGGGGATAGGCGGTCTGGGCGGTGGCGGGCAGCAAGCCGAAAGCGGGTGCGGCGAGGGCTGAGCCGAGCAGTGTTCGACGCGACAGAGACATTGCGAACTCCTTCGTCGGCAACCTGACATCAGAATGCAAGAATGTTCTGAGCGCGGTCATGGGGGCGGTCTCGGCGGCCTCAGGGTGTTCGGCCGGTTCGCAAGGGCCCGCGCCGGTGCCGCGCGGACGGGTGAAGTCCTTGCCGTCCCCATCGAATACGGCTGGCGCACTCTGCTCGACGGCCCTGGGAAGGTGGAATTCCGGGGCGTGAGTGCGTTCGCCGGGGATAGGACGCTGTTGGCGGGCATCGATCTGGTCGTTCCCGGAGGCAGGTCGGTCCGGCGCGGGTAAATCCGTGCTGGCCGCGCTGGCGGCGAGATTGCGCGACCCGGAGCGAGGACAGGTACTGCTCGACGGCGTACCCCTGCCCGAACTCAGTCATGAGGCGCTGCGAAAGGCAGTCGGCTGTGCCTTCGAAGTGTGCCCGGTGGGGCGCCCGACACCAGCAAAAAGCCGCTGCCCAGCAGCGTGCCGGTGAACACGGCCAGATCTATGGGGTTGCTCTTCAACGAACCGGCACCTCCAGCGTCCTCAGCCTGAAATTCGTTGGCTGACCGGGCGAACGTGTCGTGGGCTCGAGCATATGGTCGTGCTTGTGCTGCTGCGTGCGACATGTATTTTTCGCAGATCAAGATGACCGTGGAGATGTACGGAAATCGGCCAGTCGATTTCCGGGCAGGGAACGTCGAGCGGCTTGACCGCTTCAGGTCAGTGCTGGTTCAGCAGATCTGAAATGATCGCTCGGGTCGGTGCCGTCGCCGGATCGTCAGGACGAGCAGGACGCAGAGCAGCAGGATCGTTCCGCCCGCCACGACCGGCCCGGTCGGGGACCTGCCTGAAGCGCCCGTGCCGCTGGAGTCTTCCGCCAGTGGGCTCAGGCGTGGCGCGGGTGTGCCTGTGATGTCTCGCAGTACGGTCAGGTAGCGGTCGCCATCCCGGACGCTGGGCTCGACATGGGAGTTCTCGCTGAACTCGTTCCAGCTGATCAGACCGAGAGCGTCCGGAGACGAGGTGATCGCGGCCGTGTGCTGGCGCCGCAGCGTTTCACCGCTCTCCGGTCGACCACTCGCCTGCCACCGATCTTCCGTGCGTTGAAGCCCGGTGCGAACGGCACGATCCATAGCCCCTTGTGCCGATGCACCGCAGTGCCCATGGCCGCCAGTTTGGCCGCCGTACCTTGTCACGGTGGGAGCGACGGAGGACCAGCGATCGCCGCGTTCGCCATCGGGGCGCGGAAGGGATACGTCTACCCGCGCGGTGAGTATCCACGCGCGCTGAAGGTGCCGCGCAACGCCATCGACATCGCCCGCGAACGCGGATTCCAGGGCGAGGAAACGGCGATCTTCAACTCGATCGAAGGCTTCCGCGGCGAGCCGAGGACCAAACCGCCGTTCCCGGTGGAGACGGGGTTGTTCGGCAAGCCGACGGTGGTGAACAACGTCGAGACCCTGGTCAACGTCCCGCTGATCCTCACCGAGGGTTTCGACGCCTACCGCCGTATCGGGACGGAGCGTTCGTCCGGGCCGAAACTGTTCTGCCTGTCCGGCGTCCTGGCGTGTACGAGGTGCCGTCGGGACGGCGCTCGGTGAACTGCTCGACCTGGCCCGAGGGGCGGGAGCTCCGGGCGATCCTGCTCGGCGGCGCGGTGGGTGGTTTCGTGCGCCCGGACGAGACCGCCCTGCCGTTGACCATGGAGGACGCCCGCGCGGCGGGCAGTGCGTGCCGTGCCGGATCGTGACCGTGCGGCAGGAGGAGGCGTTGCACCGGATCGTCGGCGGCCGCGGGCTCGGCACCGGCGGGGACGATCTCGCGCTGCTGCGCGAAGTCGGCCAGGTGATGCGTGATTCGTCCAGCTGCGGGCCGGCCCAGACCGCCTGGAACGCCATCGAGTCGACGATCGACCGGCTGGGCGCGCCGGAGGGGGCAGTCATGACCATCGTCGAAATAGGACTCCCGCGACGGCTCGTCGAGTTCACTGTGGACGGCGAGATCGTCCGCGTTCCCGAAGGATCGACGATTCTCGACGCCTGCGCGGCGGCGGGCAAGAACATCCCGACGTTCTGTTACGGCGACACCCTCGAACCGGCGAACGCTTGCCGGTGATGGTCGAGTGGGTCGTGAGTGGCGATTCGGGTGAGAACCCGAATCGCCACTCACGACCACCTGTACCGAACGGCCACCCGCGCTCGACGTCCCTCTGCCGGTATACCGCCCGTTGACCGAGGGCAGGCCAGCAAGCTATTCTCGATATACGAAAGAAAGTTTCCGCAGAGCGAAATTGCAGAGGTTTCGATGGCTGATCTTGCCGGTTCGCGTCATGCGCTGCCGTACGTGCTGAACCTGTCGCTGGTCTTCACCGAGCTGCCGCTGCTCGACCGTGCGGAGGCGGCGCGCGCGGCGGGTTTCACCGCGGTCGAGTACTGGTGGCCGTTCGAGACGCCGGTGCCGGACGCCGCCGAGGTCGACGCCTTCGTGGCGTCGGTCGAGCGGGCGGGCGTCGCGGTGACCGGGCTGAACTTCTTCCCCGGTGACATGGCGGGCGGCGATCGCGGCCTGGTCACCTGGCCCGGCCGCGAGGACGAGTTCGCCCGCGGTATCGCTTCGGCGATCGACCTGGGCGAGCGGCTCGGCTGCCGGCGGTTCAACGCGCTCTACGGCAACCGGATCGACGGCGCGGATCCGGCCGGGCAGGACAAGCTCGGCCTGTCGAATCTGGCGCTCGCGTCGGACGCGGCCGCGCGCATCGGCGCGGAGATCGTCCTGGAGCCGTTGTCTGGGGCGGAGAAGTACCCGCTCAAAACCGCGGGCGACGTACTGAAGGTGCTCGACGAACTCGGGCGGGACAACGTGAAGCTGCTGGCCGACCTGTACCACCTGGCGGTCAACGGTGACGACCTCGACACGGTCACGACCGTCCACACCGGACGGATCGGCCATGTGCAGATCGCCGATTCCCCAGGGCGTCACCAGCCGGGTACCGGAACGCTGGACATCGAGGGATACCTGGAAAAGCTGCAGACGGCGGGATACCGCGGGCAGGTCGGCGTGGAGTACAAGCCCGACGGGCCGAGCGCGGATTCGCTGTCGTGGCTGCCTTTCGAACGAAGGGGACTGGCATGACCAAGCTGGGATTCATCGGCCTGGGCATCATGGGCGGGCCGATGGCGGGACATCTTGTCGCCGCCGGCCACGAGGTGAGCGGGTTCGACACGAACGCCGACGCGCTCGCGAGGCTGGAAGCCGCGGGCGGCCGGGCCGCGAACGGGGTGACGGACGCGGTGGCGGGCGCGGAGGTCGTCATCACCATGCTGCCGAACCATCCTCAGGTCGAGACCGTCGTGCTCGCGGCGGGCGGGGTGCTGGAGTCGGCGAAACCGGGCACCCTGCTGATCGACATGAGCACCATCCGGCCGGAGACCTCCGTCGAGGTGGCCGAGCGGGCGGCGGAACGGGAGATCCGGGTGCTGGACGCGCCCGTTTCCGGTGGCCAGGCCGGAGCCGAGCAGGCATCACTGTCCATTATGGTCGGTGGCGATGGCGAGGACTTCACCGCGGCGCTCCCGATCCTGGAGTCGGTCGGCAAGACGATCGTCCACGTCGGGCCGCACGGCGCCGGCCAGGTCGTCAAGGCCGCGAACCAGCTGGTGGTCGGCGGCACCTACGGGCTGATCGCCGAGGCCATCGTGCTGCTCGAAGCCTCCGGCGTGGACGCCGGTGTCGGGCTGGACGTCCTCGCGGGCGGCCTCGCGGGCAGCCGGATTCTCGAACTCAAGCGGAAGTCCATGGTGGCGCGGGAATTCGCGCCGGGCTTCCGGATCGACCTGCACCACAAGGACATGGGCATCGCGCTCGCCGCCGCCAGGCAGGCCGAGGTCGCGCTGCCGCTCACCGGGCTGGTCGCCCAGCTCGTCGCCGCCGGACGGGCGATGGGCCACGGCTCGCTCGATCACTCCGCGCTGCTGAAGGTCGTCGAAACGCTGTCCGGCGCGGAAAACAAGGAGTGACGCATGCCCAGAATCCCCGCCATGCAGGCCGTCGTCGACGTTCTGGTCAGTGAGGGCGTCGGCACCGCGTTCGGCTGCCCCGGCGCCGCGATCCTCCCGCTGTACCACGCGATGCAGGACAGCGGTATCGAGCACCTGATCGTGCGCCACGAAGAGGGCGCGACCCATATGGCCGACGGCTGGGCGAGGACCACCGGCAACGTCGGCGTCGCGATCGGCACCTCCGGGCCCGCCGGGACGAACATGATCACCGGCCTCTACACCGCGCAGGCCGACTCGATCCCGATCCTGTGCATCACCGGGCAGGCCGACTCGCGGAAGCTGCACACCGAGGCGTTCCAGGCCGTCGACATCGTCGAGATCGCCAAACCGGTGACGAAATGGGCTGTGCAGGTCAAGGAGGCGGCCCAGCTGCCGTGGGTGTTCCGGGAGGCGTTCCGGATCGCGCGGTCCGGCCGTCCGGGGCCGGTGCTGATCGACCTGCCGATCGACGTCCAGCGGCAGGAGATCGAGTGGGACTCCAGTATCGACTCGCCGCTGCCGGTCACCAGGGCGACGCCGTCACCGGCCAGGGTCCAGCGCGCGCTGGATCTGCTGCTGGCCGCCGAACGGCCACTGATCCTCGCCGGTGGCGGCGTGGTGCTCGGCGACGCGAGCGACCGGCTGCGGACCGCGGCCGAGCTGCTCGGCGTCCCGGTCGGCGTGACGTTGATGGGCAAGGGGACCTTTCCCGAGGACCACGAACTGTTCGCCGGCATGGCGGGTATCCAGACCTCGCAACGCTGGGCGAACGCGGCCTTCCTCGAAGCGGATCTGGTGCTGGCGCTGGGCGCGCGGTTCGGCGATCGGCACACCGGTGACCTCGACGTCTACCGCGGGAACCGGAAGTTCATCCACGTCGACATCGAGCCGACGCAACTGGGCAAGGTGTTCGGACCGGATCTCGGCATCGTGTCGGACACGGGCGCCTTCCTGGACGCGCTGATCGAGGCGGCGTCGAAGCGTTCGCCGGTGCGGGATCGCGCGTGGCCACAGCGGATCGGCGAGCTCAAGGGGAGCCTGCCCCGGCGCGAGGACTTCGAGGACACACCGATCAAGGCGCCCCGGGTGTTCAAGGAGATCAACGAGTTCTACGGCGAGGACGCCTACTTCGTCACCGCGATCGGGCTCTACCAGATCTGGTCCGGGCAGTTCCAGCGCGCGCACAAGCCGCGGCACTACCAGGTGTGTGGCCAGGCGGGGCCGCTCGGCTGGGAGATCCCGGCGGCGATCGGGGTCAAGAAGGCGAAACCGGAGGCCGAGGTCGTCGGCGTCGTCGGGGACTACTCGTTCCAATTCCTGGTGGAGGAGCTGGCGGTCGCCGCGCAGTACGACGTCGGGTTCGTGCTGATCATGCTGAACAACGAGTACCTCGGGCTCATCCGGCAGGCCGAGACCGGCTACGAGATGAACTTCGAGGTCGACATCCACTACGACAAGATCGGCACGGACAACGTGAAGGTCATGGAGGCCTACGGCTGCTCCGGTACCCGTGTCACCGAGCCTGGCGATATCCGGGCTTCGCTGGAATGGGCGCGCAAGGAGGCCGAGCGGACGTCGCGACCGGTGCTGGTGGAGATCATGATCGAACGCGAAGGGAACGCCGCGATGGGCAAGGCACTCGACAGCGTCGTCGAGTTCGAACCGATCGCAGGCTGATGACGGTGTCCCGGCGGCCGGCCCGCCGGGACACCGTCATGCGGTCAGGCCTTGCTCTGATCGTTGCTCAGCCACTTCTCCGGCCGGACGCGGACCAGCACGGAGTTGTCGCTGAGCGCGCCGTCGACGTACTTGGTGCCCTCGTCGCCGGGCAGGTAGCGGTGCGCGATCTTCAGCGCCTGCTCCCTGGTCGGCGGCGTGTCGTTCGCGATGACCGGACCCTCGGCCGTCACGTACTTGTAGGGGAAGGTCTCCGTCTGCGCGACCAGGCTGAGCCTGCCCGCCTTCTTGATCGCCTTGTCCTTGACCGAGCCGCCGTCCATCCAGATCAGGAGCTCTCCGCCTGGCTCGTAGTCGTACCAGACCGGCACGGCCAGCGGCGCCCGGCCCTCCCGTTCCACGGCCAAGACCCCGATGTGGACCTCGCTCAGGAAGGCTTCCCGTTCTTCGGCGGTCATGACGAATGACGACATCCGTGTCTCGCTTCTCTCGGTTGGTGGCTACGAGAAGCGGTAACGCGGAACGGGTTCAGGCCATTCCGGGCGCTGAGCCGGCGATGTTACGTGATTGACCGGACGACACGCGTGACTGGATGGACGACACGACCCGCGGCCGATTCCGCCGCGAGTCGTCCGCCCGAACACGCGAAACCGCCACCCGCGCACCGGCAGAACCTACTAAGCGAGCGTGGCGGTCCCAGCGGTAGTGAAGGCCTCCTTCCCTACCCTCAAGGTAGGCAAGGAGGCCTTCACGGACCGGCCCGCGCAAGCTCATCCAGGCGCCAGTAGGTACCTAAGACACGGCTGGCCCTAACCGTCCTTACCACTGACGAGCGTCACGGGGTGGGTGAAGTGGTGGTGCTGGTCGGGCTCGTCTCGCCGGTGTTCCCGGCCGGTGTCGAGGACGGCGCAGCCGAGGACGTGCTGGACGGCGGGGGCGTCGTCGAGGACGGAGGCGTGCTCGAAGGCGGTGTCGACGAAGACGGTGTCGACGAGGGAGGTGTCGACGACGGCGGGGTGCTGGTCGGCTTCGAGGGCGAAGTACTGCTCGGCGGTGTGGTGCTGCTCGGCGGGAGCGACGTACCGGGCTGCGACGTCGGCGGCGGCGTGGTCGTACCGGGCGGGGGAGTGCCGGGCAGGGTCGGCACCGGGACCTCGCCGCCGGGCGTGCCGGCGGCGACGTCCGGAGAGTCGGGAGCGCCGACGGGCACCTGGCTGTCCGGCGTGGTCGCGACGCCGCCGCGGTAGGCGACCGCCCAGCGGATCACGGTGTCCACATAGGACAGTGAGTGGTTGTAGCGGTACACGGCCACGCGCTGGGTCTGTTCCGACGTCAGGTCGACACCGCCGGAGCAGAGGTACCGGCCCGAGGCCAGCGTCGCGTCGTAGATGTTGTTCGGGTTCGACTCGCCGTCGCCGTTGCCGTCGGAGGCGTAGCCCTTCCACGTCGACGGGATGAACTGCGTCGGTCCGACCGCGCGGTCCCACACCGTGTCACCGTCGTACTTGCCGCCGTCGGTGTCGGAGATCGCGGCGAACGGCCCGGCGCCGTTGAGTTGCGGGCCGAGGATCGGTTCGAGGGTGTTGCCCTTGGCGTCGACGTAGCCGCCGCGTGCGTGATTGGACTCGATCCGGCCGATGCTGGCGATCAAAGCCCAGTCGATGTGGCAGCCGGGCAGTTCCTTCGCGAGGATGTCGGCCGCGTTCTTGTACGCCTTCATCATGCTGGCGGGGATGCCGAGCGCGCCCGACGGCGCGAACGCGCCGCCGACGTTGCCGCTGTGGCCGGGGACGGTCAGCGGGTCCGGCGTGGGCGGCTGGGGGAGGCTGCCGTCGACGGCGATCTCCGGGACCGTGCCCGCCGGCGGTTGCCAGGCCGCGGCCTGGTTCTGCGGTGCGGCCGATTTCGGCGCGGCGACCGGGGCGTCCGGGCCTGCCGACGCGGTGACCGCGGGCAGGACGGCGAGCGCCCCGCCGGCGAGCGCGAAGGCCGTCCGGTGCCGGGCGGACAACTTGTCCGTCTGTCGAGGGCGGTGCTTCGGCATGTTCTCTCCCGCAAGGTCGACTCCGGGCAAAACTATCCGATATCACCGAATTTCGGGGACGGCGCAACGAAAAACCCGCGATCCTGTCGAGTTTTCGTCCGCCCGGCACAAGACCTTCGTAGTGAAGTTGTCAATTTCACGCTGAGTTCACCGAATCGTCAGCAGAATCCCCGCTCGCTCCTCGGGGTGACCTGAACCGCGTGCAAAGAGACCTTTGCACAATCTCCTTTGCACGGCTACCTTGGTGCCATGACCGGTCCGCCGCCACCCGAAGAGATCGCCGACGCCGCTGTGCTGAAGGCGGTGA
The DNA here is from genome assembly GCF_056435685.1 of Amycolatopsis sp. NPDC043885. NCBI lineage: Bacteria > Bacillati > Actinomycetota > Actinomycetes > Pseudonocardiales > Pseudonocardiaceae > Amycolatopsis > Amycolatopsis sp. NPDC043885. The sequence continues at coordinate 33,188 of NZ_JBWKEA010000005.1, read as the reverse complement.
TGCACCCGCTGCGCCGCCGGATCATGGAGGCGCTGGGCCGCGGACCCGCGACGGCGACGAAGCTGGCCAAGGAACTGGGGGAGAGCTCGGGCGCGACCAGCTACCACCTGCGGGAACTGGCGAAGTACGACTTCGTCGACGAGGCGCCGGAACTCGCGCACGGCAAGGAGCGCTGGTGGCGTGCCCGGCCGCGCGACATCCGCTGGCCCCGGCACAGCGAGCAGAACGACGAGATGCGCGCCGTGTTCGACGAGGCGCAGCGCGCCGCGTTCACCGAAGACCTCGAACAGCTGGCGCGTTTCCTCGAGCGCCGCGGTGAGCTGGGCGAATGGGGTGACGCGCTGGTCTTCTCACGCGGTTCGGTCTACCTGAACCTCGAAGAGCTCAAGGAGTTCTTCGACGAGTACCTGGACCTGCTGCGCCGCTATTGGCGGCCGGAACCCGGCCCGGACGCGCGGAAGGTGCTCGTGCGCTGGACGGCGTTCCCGGATGCCGATGGGGAGGTGGGCGAAGGGAAGTGAAACCGGTGGGAGAGCGGCCACTCGACCACCGGCATCGCGTCACCACGCCGGACGGCGTGTCTTCACGAACGACTCCACAGACAAGGGGGAGCAGCATGCTGCTCTGGAAGAGAATCGCGGCCGTCTGCGCCGCGGCGAGCCTGCTCGCGGCGGGGACCGCGGCGGCCGCGCAACCGCCGGACGGGGCAACCCGGGCGGACGCCACCATCCGCTACACCGAATACGGCATCCCGCGTATCGTCGCGAACGACTGGGTGAACCTGGGCTTCGGGCAGGGGTTCGCCGCGGCCAAGGACAACATCTGCGCGATCGCGGACGTCGCGGTCACGACTCGGGCCGAGCGTTCCCGCTGGCTGGGGCCGGACGCGCCGCCGACGAGCGGGGTGAGCCAGGCGAGCACGAACCTCGCGAGCGACCTGTACTTCCAAGGTCTGAACGAAAGCGGCGTGATCGAGCGGCTTCTTTCGGCGCCCGCACCGCGCGGGCCGTACCGAGAGGTCCGCGAACTGATCCGCGGCTACGTCGAGGGGGTCAACAAGTACCTCCGCGCCGGTGAGATCACCGACCCGGCTTGCCGGGGCGCCGGCTGGCTGAAGCCGATCACCGAACTCGACGTCTACCGGCACAGCCACGCGGTCGGCATGATCTTCGGACAGGGCGGCGTCGCGGACTCGATCACCGCGTCGCTGCCGGGTGCGCCGCCCGCGGGCGGTGGTGCCGGACAGATGCTCGGGGAGACCGGGATCGGCAGCAACGCGATCGCGATCGGCTCGGCGGCGTCGGCGAACGGACGTGGTGTCTCGCTGGCCAACCCGCACCTGCCGTGGCAGCTGAGCGGGACCAGGCTGTGGCAGTCGCAGGTGACGCTGCCCGGCAAGCTCAACGTCAGCGGAGCCGGTATCCCCGGTATTCCGCTCATGTGGCTGGGACACAACGAAACCGCCGCCTGGAGTGGAACCGCCACCGACACGACGCGGACGTACACGCTGTTCGAGCTGAAGCTCGCGCCCGGCTCGCCGACGACGTATCTGGTCGACGGGAAGCCCGAGCGGATGCGCCGCCACGACGTGAGTGTCCTGTCGCGCAAGGCGGACGGCACTCTGGAGCGGGTCGTACGTCCACAGTGGACGACGCGGTACGGCCCGGTGACGACCCGGCTCGGGCAGCGGGAACTGCCGTGGACGGCGTCGAGCGCGTTCGCCATCGCGGACGCCAACGCCACGAACCTCGGGATGACGAACTCGATGTTCGCGATCGCCCGCGGCCGGACGGCGGGGGAGATGATCGGCGCGGTCCGCGAGACCCAAGGTCTGCCGTGGATGAACATCCTCGCCACCGACGACCGCGGCCGGGTGGAGTTCAGCCAGATCCACGGCGTCCCGCACGTCACCGACGAGAAGGCGGCGCGCTGCAACACGCCACTGGGCAAGGAGCTGTTCGACTCTGACGGCGTCGCGGTGCTCAACGGTGCCAAGACGGCCTGCGCGTGGGGCCGGGATCGCGACGCGCTACGACCTGGCGTCTTCGGCCCGTCCAGCCTGCCGAGCCTGAGCCGGTCCGACTACGTGGCGAACTCGAACGACAGCTACTGGCTGCCCAACCCCTCGGCCGCGACGACCGGTTTCCCCAGGATCGTGGGCCCGGTCCGCTACGAACAGAACATGCGGACCCGTGGCAGCTTCGTCGAGATCGCCGATCAGCTGAAGAAGGGCGGCTTCACGGGGCAGGCGATGCGGGACCTGATGTTCTCGCACCGGGACCACGCCGCCGAACTCGTGCGGGCCGACGTCGTCACGATGTGCCGCACGATGCCGGGAATGGAGGCCGCGTGCGCCGCGCTGGCGGGCTGGGACGGCCGTTCGGACGTGGAGAGCAGGGGCGCTCTGCTGTTCGACCGGTTCTGGTCGGCCGTGGATCGCGTGGGGCCATCGATCTGGAAGGTTCCGTTCGACGTCAAGGACCCGGTCCGCACGCCGAACACCCTCGACACGGGCAACGCGGCGGTCCGCAAGGCGCTTTCCGATGCCGTCGCGGAGTTGCGAGCGGCGAAGATTCCGCTCGACGCGCCGTACGGCGACAACCATTACATCGTCCGTGACGGCCGGAAGATCCCGCTGGGTGGTGGAACCGCGGGCCGCGGCGTCTACGACACCCTGGGCGGACCTTGGGATCCGGCACGCGGCTACACCGAGTTCACGCACGGCGGGACGTACCTGCACGTTGTGGCGTTCGACGGTACGGGCTGCCCGGACACGACGACGCTGCTGACCTACTCGCAGTCCGCGAACCCGGAGTCCGCACACCACAGCGACCAGACGGAGTTGTACTCGCGCAAGCAGTGGGTCACCGAACGGTACTGCGAGAAGGACATCCTCGCGTCGCCGTCGCTGGAGGTCGTCCGGGTGAGCAGGCGATGATCGCCGCGCTGCTCGCGGCCGTCGTGGCGGTCTCGGCACCGGTGCCCGCCGCGGCTCCGGACGGCGAAGTTTCGTTCACCAGCCACGGGGTCACCTTGCGGGGAACGGTGGTCGCGCCGGAGGGCGGCGGTCCGGCGCCGGGCATCGTCATGGTGCACGGATCCGGCGAACACGACAGGGACGACTACCGCGCCGAGGCGGAATCCTTCGCCAAGGCGGGGATCGCGACCCTGATCTACGACAAGCGGACCGAGGGCTATTCGCTGTTCGAACGGGACTACTCGGTCCTGGCCGACGACGCTCTCGCCGCTGTCCAGGCGCTGCGTTCGCGTCCGGGGGTGGATCCGGCCCGCGTCGGCGTGTGGGGACTGAGCGAGGGAGGCTGGGTCGCGCCGCTGGCGGCGTCGAAGTCGAAGGACGTCGCCTTCGTGGTCACCGTCGGTGCCAACGGCGTTTCGCCCGACCGCCAGCAGTCGTGGGCCTTCGAGACCTATCTGCGCCGCGGCGGGGTCACCGGTTCGATGGTGGACATGGTGTCGTCGACGAACATGCGCACCCTCGCGGGCGCCGGCGTGTTCCCTGAGGCCGGATACGACCCTGTTCCGGTGCTGGAGAGGGTGCTGCAGCCGGTGCTCGGCCTGTGGGGCGAGCTGGATCGGCTCACCCCGCCCGGCGAGGCCGTCCGGATCTTCCGGGAAACGCTGGACAGGGCCGGGAACCGGCAGTACACGCTGAAGGTGTTCCCGCAAGCGCAGCACGGGCTCCGGCGGACCACCGATGGTTTCGACAAGCTCGACGGGTTCGCTCCCGGCTACCTCGACCTCGTCGCGAACTGGGTGAACGGAGCGAAGGGCGGGCCGTCGGCAGACCCGCCTCCGGTCCAGGCGAGCCAAAGTGCGGCACTGGCGCCGCTCGCCTGGTACGAGGCGCCGTGGGTGCAGATCGGGGTCTGGGCGCTGGCTTTGCTGGCGTTCGCGGCCTACCCGGTGACAGCGTTGTTCCGCCGTCGTAAGGAGGTTCCGCTCGGCAGGCCCGCGCGTTGGCTGGCGTCGGCCGGCCTGCTCGGCACGGTGGGATTTCTCGTCTACTACGTCGTGCTGACGATCGGGGCGGCGATGGCGCCGGGCCCGGTCCTTTTCGGACGGACATTGCCGTGGCTCGCGTTGCAGCTGATCGCGGTCGGGGTCGTCGTCGCCGGAGCGGTGACCGCGGTTTCGTGGTGGCGGAAGAAGGAAGGCGCGGGAGTGCGCGTCGGCCTGCTGCTGGCCGGGACCGTGCTGTTCGTCCCCTGGGCCGTCCACTGGGGACTTTTGGTGCCGTGAAATGAGCCTGGGTGCCGGGCGGCCACCCGGCACCCAGGCGAACGGAAGCCGCGTCACCACGCCCGAGGGCGTGTCTTCACGAACGGACCTCCGGGTCAGAAGATACTCAGGACTTCGGGGTGACGGCGAACCGGCGCAGTTCCAGCGCCGGGTTCTTGGCACGTACCTCGGAGATCCGCTCGGCGGAGACCTCGCCGCTCGCGGTCCCCGTGCGCTCGCCGAGCGAGGCGACGACGACGCCCATCGGGTCGACGATCATGCTGTGTCCCGAACCCGCGGGCGCGGCCTGCCCCGCCGCGACGAGGTAGATCGTGTTCTCGATCGCCCTGGCCCGGACCAGGGTGGTCCAGTGGTCCTCCTTGAGCGGACCGGGCATCCACTCCGCGGGCAGCAGCACCGCGTCCGCGCCCGCGTCGACCAGGCGGCGGGTGACCTCCGGGAACCTCAGGTCATAGCAGGTCTGAAGACCGAAGGTGATGCCGTCGACCTCGAACGTCTCCGGGGCCTCGATGTCGCCGGGCCGGACCAGTTCCGATTCGCGGAAACCGAAGGCGTCGTACAGGTGCAGCTTGCGGTAGAGCGCGACGATCGCGCCGTCGGGGCCGGCCGCCACCAGCGTGTTCGAGATCCGCTCGCCGCCGGGGAGTGCTTCGTTGATGCCCGCGACGACGGTGATTTGCCGGTCCTTCGCGAGGCCGCGCAGCTCGGTGACGAAGGGCCCGTCGAGTTCTTCGGCCGAGGTCACGAATTCCCGGCTCATCGTCGGTACGGTGAACAGCGAGTACTCGGGCAGCGCGACCACCCGCGCACCGCGGTCGGCCGCTTCGCCGACGAGGGAGGCGACTCGGGCGAGGTTGGCCTGTTTGTCGTTGCCGGGCGCGAACTGCGCCACCGCGACGTGCACCATGGGACCCCTTCCAATCAGTGGAACTCTTGTATACATGATGGATACTTGAGTGGTCCAGGTGTAGGCTCTGTCGCGGAAAGTAAGGGAATAGAGGGGGAACGAGATGACTGTGACCGCCGAAGGGGGCGGCCCGGCGCGCGAGCGGGTCTACACGTGGCTGCGCGACGGAATCATCTCGGGCGAGCTGGAGGGCGGCCGCTTCCTCGACGAAATGTGGGTTTCCGGCGTCGTCGGCGTCTCCAGGACCCCGGTGCGCGAGGCGTTCCACCGCCTGGCCGCCGAGCGGTTCATCAGCCTCCTGCCCCGCAAGGGCGCCCAGGTGCGCACGGTCACCGCCAGGGAACTGGAAGAGGTCTACCAGAGCAGGCGGCTGATCGAAGGGCACGCCATCGCGGCGCTCTGCGCGAACTCGGCGGGGGCCCCCGCCGAACTGCCGGAACTCATCGAAGCGATGGCGAGCTCCGGCGCCGAACGTGACTGGTTCGCCGTTTCGGGTTTCGACCGCCGGTTCCACCGCGCCATCGTGAACGCCGCGGGCAACACCGTCCTGACCGAGCTGTACGACACGCTCCGTTCACGGCAGCAGCGGGTCACGGTTCGCGCGCTGGAGGCACGCCCGGAACGGCTGACGGTGATCAACGAGGAGCACCGGGCCCTGGTCGCCGCCCTGAACGCCCATGACGTCAAAGAGGCGTCGCGGCTGCTGGAGGAGCATCTGCGCCCGGTGTCCGAAGTGATGTCGGCGCTGCCACAGGAAGGCTGACCTCGATGGGACTCGAAAAGGTCGTCGGCGTCATGCGCGACAACCTCACCGTCCGGCGTGTCTACGGCGAGCCCGTCGAGAAGGACGGCGTCGTGGTCATCCCGGCCGCGAGCGTGATCGGCGGCGGAGGCGGTGGGCACGGAGCCGAACAAGACAAGGAAGGCGAGGGCGGCGGTTTCATCCTCGCCGCGCGACCCGTCGGGGCCTACGTGCTCAAAGGCGGCGAGGTGCGCTGGGTCCCCGCGGTGGACGTGACCTTTCTCGGAGCGGTGTTCGCGGTCATGGTCGCCGCGATCCACCGGCGCCGGCTATCCCGGCGAGGATCAGATCGAGCCCGGTGAGGAACTGCATCCGGTCGTCGTGATCGCGGGCCTCGGCGGCGACTGTCCGGAGGAAGGGGAATTCGCCCGGATCGAGGTCTTCCCACGCGTCCGCCGCGGCGTGGAGGAATTCGGTACGGTCCACCCCGGGCCCGAGCACCCGGGCGTTCGCGGCGTGCTGGCCCGCGGCGCCGAAGATGTAGTGCACCAGCGCCGAGGTCGCCGTGAACCAGGTGTTTTCGGGGACGCCGAGCGCGCCGACCCGCTGTCCGATGCTTTCGAAGATCCGCGGCGTCACGGAGCCCCGAGGGCTACGGGAGAGTAGCGGGGAAAGCCAGGGGTGCCGGTCGACCGCGTCGAACAGGCCGAGCGCGAGGGCGCGGATCTCGCGCAGGGGTGAGCCCGTTGCTTCGACGGCCGGCGCATCAGCGATGACGGACGTGGTCGCGGCGTCGAGCAGCGCGCCCTTGTTCGGCACATGCCAGGAGATCGCGCCAGGGCCGGTGGCAGTGCCTCCGCGCGTGTCCGTGGTGCCATGTCGTTCATCCTGGCAGAGCGCGGATAGGCGGCTTTCGGGTTAGTTTCCCTGTATGGCGAAAAGCTCGGCGGTGGAGATCGAGGTCGGCGACCGGACGGTGCGTGTCTCGAATCCGGATCGTGTCTACTTCCCGGCACGCGGCGAGACCAAGCTCGACCTCGTCCGGTACTACCTCGCCGTCGGCGACGGGATCGTGCGGGCACTGCGGGAACGGCCGTGCATGCTGCATCGGTTCCCGTCCGGCGTTTCGGGGGAGAAGGTCCATCAGAAGCGGGTGCCGAACGGTGCTCCCGACTGGTTGCAGACCGTCCGCGTCGACTTCCCCTCCGGCAGGCACGCCTACGAACTGTGCGTCACCCATCCCGCGGACGTGATCTGGGCGGTGCAGATGTCGACCGTCGAGTTCCACCCGTGGAACTCCCGCCGCGCCGACACCGAACGACCCGACGAATGGCGGATCGACCTCGACCCGATGCCCGGCTGCCCGTTCTCTACCGTGCGGAAGGTCGCCCACACGGTCCGGGAGATCCTGGACGAGCTCGGGATCACCGGCTGGCCGAAGACCTCCGGCGGGCACGGCCTGCACGTCTACGTCCGGATCGAACCACGCTGGGGTTTCCAGGAGGTCCGCCGGGCGGCGCTCGCGTTCGCGCACGAGGTCGAGCGGCGGATGCCCGACGAGGTCACCACCACCTGGTGGCGCAAGGACCGCGACCCGTCGAAGCTGTTCGTGGACTACAACCAGAACGCGCGCGACCACACCATCGCGAGCGCGTATTCGGTTCGTGGCGTGCCCGAAGCCGTCGTCTCGACCCCGATCCGGTGGGACGAGATCGACGACGTCGAACCGCGCGAGTTCACCATCGCCACCGTGCCCGCGCGCTTCGCCGAACTCGGCGACCTGCACGCGGGCATCGACGACACGGCGTACTCGCTCGACACCCTGCTCGAGTGGGCGGACCGCGAAGGCCTCGACGCCGACGGCGAGTGACCCCCTCTCGCATTTAGAGGACTAAATGCGAGAGGGGCAGAGGGTCACTTGCCGACGTAGGCCGCCAGGTGTTCGCCGGTGAGCGTCGAAGCACTCGCGACGAGGTCGGACGGCGTGCCCTCGAAGACGATCCTGCCGCCGTCGTGGCCGGCGCCCGGGCCGAGGTCGATGATCCAGTCGGCGTGCGCCATGACCGCCTGGTGGTGCTCGATCACGATCACGGACTTGCCCGCGTCGACGAGCCGGTCCAGCAGGCCGAGCAGGTTCTCGACGTCGGCGAGGTGCAGACCGGTGGTCGGCTCGTCGAGGACGTAGACGCCACCCTTGTCACCCATGTGCGTCGCGAGCTTCAGCCGCTGCCGTTCACCGCCGGAAAGCGTGGTGAGCGGCTGGCCGAGGCTGAGGTAGCCGAGCCCGACGTCGTCGAGCCTGCTGAGGATCGCGTGCGCGGCCGGGATGCGCCCGTCGCCCTCACCGAAGAACTTCACGGCCTCGGAGACCGGCATTTCGAGCGCTTCGCTGATGTTCTTGCCGCCGAAGGTGTACTCCAGCACCGACGCCTGGAACCGCTTGCCGTCGCATTCCTCGCAGGTCGTCGCGGTGCCCGCCATGATGCCGAGGTCGGTGTAGATGACGCCCGCGCCGTTGCAGTTCGGGCAGGCACCTTCGGAGTTGGCGCTGAACAGCGCCGGCTTCACCCCGTTGGCCTTGGCGAAGGCCTTGCGGATCGGTTCGAGCAGGCCGGTGTAGGTGGCCGGATTGCTCCGCCGCGAGCCGCGGATGGGGGTCTGGTCGACCGAGACCACGCCCTCGGCGGCGGGGATGGAGCCGTGGATCAGCGAACTCTTGCCGGAACCCGCGACACCGGTGACCACGCAGAGGACACCGAGCGGGACGTCGACGTCCACGTTCCGGAGGTTGTGGCGGTCCGCGCCGCGGATCTCCAGTTTGCCGGTCGGCTTGCGGACGCTGTCCTTGAGCGACGCCCGGTCGTCGAGGTGCCTGCCGGTGATGGTGTCGCTGGCGCGCAGGCCTTCGACGGTGCCCTCGAAGCAGATCGTCCCGCCCGCGGTACCCGCGCCGGGCCCGAGGTCGACGACGTGGTCGGCGATGGCGATGGTCTCCGGCTTGTGCTCGACGACCAGCACCGTGTTGCCCTTGTCTCGCAACTGCTGGAGCAGGTTGTTCATCCGCTGGATGTCGTGCGGGTGCAGACCGATGGTGGGCTCGTCGAAGACGTAGGTGACGTCGGTGAGCGAGGAGCCGAGGTGCCGGATCATCTTCGTGCGCTGCGCCTCGCCACCCGAAAGCGTGCCGGACGGCCGGTCGAGGGAGAGGTAGCCGAGGCCGATGTCGACGAAGGAGTCGAGGGTGTGCTGGAGCTTCTCCAGCAGCGGCGCCACCGACGGCTCCTTGAGCCCGCGGACCCAGTCGGCGAGGTCGCTGATCTGCATCTCGCAGGCGTCGGCGATGTTGATCCGCTTGATCTTCGACGATCGCGCGAGCTCGCTGAGCCTGCTTCCGTCGCATTCGGGGCAGGTGGCGAAGGTGACCGCCCGGTCGACGAACGCGCGGATATGCGGCTGCATCGCCTCGCGGTCCTTGGACAGGAACGACTTCTGGATCGTGGGAATCAGTCCCGAGTAGGTCAGGTTGATGCCCTCGATCTTGAGCTTGACCGGCTCCTTGTAGAGCAGGTCGTTCATCTGCCGCTTGGTGTACTTCTTGATCGGCTTGTCGGGGTCGAAGAAACCGCAGCCGCGCAGGATGCGGCCGTACCAGCCGTCCATGGAGAAGCCGGGGATCGTCAGCGCGCCCTCGTTGAGGGACTTCGTGTCGTCGTACAGCGCGGTGAGGTCGATGTCGTTGACCTGCCCCCGGCCTTCGCAGCGGGCGCACATGCCGCCGGTGATGCTGAACTCGCGGCGTTCCTTCGTGGTCCGCCCGCCCTTCTCGACGGTCACCGCGCCCGCGCCGGAGATCGACGCGACGTTGAAGGAGAACGCCTGCGGCGAGCCGATATGCGGTTTTCCGAGCCGGCTGAAGAGGATGCGCAGCATGGCGTGGGCGTCGGTGGCGGTGCCGACCGTGGAGCGCGGGTCGGAGCCCATCCGCTGCTGGTCGACGATGATCGCGGTGGTCAGGCCGTCGAGCACGTCGACCTCGGGCCGGGCCAGCGTCGGCATGAAGCCCTGCACGAAGGTGCTGTACGTCTCGTTGATCAGCCGCTGCGACTCGGCCGCGATCGTGTCGAAGACCAGGGAGCTCTTGCCCGAACCGGAAACCCCGGTGAACACCGTCAGCCGTCGCTTCGGCAGCTCGACGGCGACGTTCTTGAGGTTGTTCTCACTCGCGCCCAGCACGCGGATCAGGTCGTGGCTGTCGGCGGGATGTTGCTCGGGCGGCTGCGGCCTGGTGGTCTTGCGCATCTTCTCTCCATCCTCATGTGGGCCGCGTGTACGTTCCGTCAGCCTCACCGGGCTCGATCTAACCAGCTTCGAGCTGTTCGTCCTCGACGATGATCACGCTAGGTGAGTTCGGGCGCATTGTGCTTCTCGATTCCTGATCCGTCTTCCCGAAGCAGGGCCGCGAGGAGCTTCTCTCCCTCGGGCCACGGCCCGTGCGCTCCGGTGAGGTGCCCGACGAGGCCGATGTCGGCGAACTCGGCACCCCAGCTTCCGGCGAAGGACCGCGCGCGGGCCGGGGTCATCCAGCGGTCGTTCGCGCTCGCGGCGACGACGGCCGGGAACGGGAGCCGCAGGCGGGGGATCGGGCCGAACCCGGCCAGCGCGGGCTCGGGGTTCTCCTCGACGTCGGGAGGGGTGACGAACAGGGCGCCGCGCACAGGGCGGTCACCCCCTGCGGCGAGCCAGTGCAGCACGGTCAGGCAGCCGAGGCTGTGCGCCACCAGCACCGGCGGGGTGGTCGTTTCCGCGAGCGCCTCGTCGAGCCTGGCGACCCAGGCCTCGCGAACCGGCGAGTGCCAGTCGTCCTGCTCGAACCGCCTCGACCCCGGATAACGGTCACACCAGACCGACTGCCAGTCCCCGGGCTCGGGGCCGAACCAGCCGTCCACGAACAGAAGTGCCATGGGCGTCAGTATTCAGACGCTCCAGCCCTCGCTCTTCGTCGCCTTCAGGTAGTCCTCGACCGGCGGGCCGACCGGCCTGCCCTCGTACTGGGTCGACAGCACCACCGACGACCGGATCTCGCCGTGTTCGCCCAGCCGTTCGAAGAGGCCTTCGAGGTGTTCGAGCGAAACGACCCGCACCTTCAGCATGGTGCAGCGGTCGCCGCTGAGCCGATGCAGCTCGACCACCTCGGGGTAGTCCTCGGACTTGCTGGTGCGCAGGAGGCAGCTGCCGAGCGAGCAGCGCATCTCGACGAACGCCTGGAGGCCGTACCCGGCGCGGCGGGCGTCGACCTGGGCGCGGTACCCGGTGATGACGCCCGCCTCCTCCAGCCGCCGGACCCGTTCGGCGACGGCCGGGGCGGAGAGGTTCACGCGGCGGCCGAGTTCCTTGAACGAGAGCCGCCCGTCGCTCTGGAGCGTTTCGAGGAGCCGCCAGTCGAGGTCGTCCAGCGCCCTTTCCGATCGTAAGGTCATCGCGCCCGGATTCCTTCCATGATGCGCCTCGCACCCCCGCGAGGCCTTCGTCAGCCTATTCGCCGGAGCGCCCGGAATCCCTAGGTTTGAATCATGAAACCGATGTTCGCGCTCTTCATGGGCGTCGCCTGTCTCAGTACCGCGGTCGTCGGCCTGTCCACCACGGCGGCGCTGATCGTGGTCGAGCACGCCGGCGCAGCGTGGAGCGGACTGCCGAACGCCGTGCTGGTACTCGGTTCCGCGGCGGGTTCGCTGTGGTCGGGGGCACTGGCCGCCCGCTACGGCAGGAGGCTCGTCCTGGTGCTGATGTACGGCGCCGCGGTGGCGGGCGCGCTGATCTCGTTCGCCGGTGTGCTCGGCGGATCCGTGCTCGCGCTGGTGGCGGGGATGCCCTTGATCGGCTTCGGCAACAGCGGCGCGCAGCTGTCCCGGTACACGGCCGCCGACCTGTCGCCCGAGCACCGCAAGGGGTTCGCACTGTCCACAATGGTCTGGGCGGGCACGGTCGGCGCGGTAGCCGGGCCCGCACTGATCGCACCGGCCGCGGCGAGGGCGGAAGCCGCCGACCTGCCCGCCCTGTCCGGCCCGATCGCGGCAGGGGCGATCGTCGTGGCCATCGCCGTGGTCGCCGTCGCCACCCTGCCGCGTGGCCTCGCCGCCCCGGCGGAGGGGGTGCCGAGGAGGGAGCGGATGTCCGTGCGGAACCCGGTGATCCTCGGGCCGCTCGTGGCGATGGTCGGCGCGCAACTGGCCATGGTGGCGGTGATGACGATGACGCCGGTCCAATTGCACCAGCACGGTCAGGGACTGGACGTCGTCGGCTGGGTGCTGAGCGCCCATCTGGTCGGGATGTTCGCGCTGGCACCGCTGTCCGGCTGGATCACCGACCGCTGGGGCGGCCGCGCGGCGATCTTCGGCGGGATCGGCACGCTCACCGTCGCGGCGGTCACCGCGATCGGCGCCCCGGATTCGCATCACGTGGGAATCCCGGTCGCGATGTTCCTGCTGGGCTACGGCTGGAACCTGGTGTTCGTCGGCGGCAGCAGCATGCTCAGCCGCGATCTCCCGCCCGCTCAGCGGACGAGGGCGCAAGGCACCGTCGACGCCTTCGTCTGGGGGACCTCGGCCGCGGCGAGCCTGCTCGCCGGGCAGCTGTTCGGCCTGGGCGGATACGTTCTGGTCGCCGTCGCGGGCGGACTGTGCGCTCTCGTCCCGCTCGCGGTGATCGGCCGACGGGCGGCCGCGCCGGAACCCGTTGAAAAAGCCGGGCTCCGCTGATCTGCGAAACCCGGGGCCTGCCGTCATACTGCTCCACTCCGACACGAACGAACCCGTGATGACGCAGATCACGTGGGTGACCGATTCGGAGGGTCCTAGGGTGAAAGCAGACAAGATGCGGGAGATCGGGGGTGCACGATGAGCGAGTTCGCGGTGAATCTGCGGGACCGGGTACGGCAGGCGAGGGAAGACGTCCAGATCGCCAAGCAGGCCTCGGACGAGGACAGGGCCTCGGCCGTCGGCGCCGATCTGGCCAACCTGGAGCGACTGGCCGCCGAGCACGGCGTGGAGCTGCCGGAGCAGTCTTCGGGTGACGTCCGGGCGTGACCCGGGTTCGGAGCCGATGATCGGGCTTTGACACCCTGGGCGTGTGACCGCAAGCCTGAACCGGATCCGCGCCTTCCTGGCTGACCGCGAGCCGCCGACACCGTGCCTGGTCGTCGACACCGACCTGGTCGCGGAGCGTGCGGCCGCGGTCTCGGCGGCTTTCCCGGACGCGCTGATCCGCTACGCGGTCAAGGCGAATCCGGCTCCCGAGGTACTCGACGCCGTGGCGTCGACCGGCGCGGGCTTCGACGTGGCGGGCACGGCGGAGATCGAGCTGTGCCTGTCCCGGGGCGCGCGGGCGGCGGACCTGGCCTACGGCAACACGATCAAGAAACCGGCGGACATCGCCTTCGCTCACGAGCGCGGGGTCCGTGAACTCACCACGGATTCCGCCGGTGATCTGGCGAACCTTGCCGAGCACGCGCCCGGTTCGCTGGTCTCGGTCCGCCTCCTGACCGGCGGCCCGGACTCGGTCACGCCGTTCGGCCACAAGTTCGGGTGCGAGCCCGCGGTGGCCGCGGTCTTGCTCCGCCAGGCCGCGGAAGCCGGACTGCGGCCGGGGATCGCGTTCCACGTCGGCTCGCAGCAGCCGGATCCGGCCGCCTGGGAGATCGGGATCGCGACCGCGGCCAAGGTCGCCGCCGACGCGGGCGTCGTACTGGAGCGGCTCAACATCGGCGGCGGGTTCGCCACCGAGCATCGGGAACCCGTGCCGTCGCTGACGGACTACGCCGCGGTGATCCACGCCGCACGCCGGGAGCATCTGCCGGAGCCGGAGTTGCTGCTGGAACCCGGTCGCGTGATCGTCGGCGACGCCGGGCTCATCAGGACCGAGGTCGTCCTGGTGACGACTCGCGCCGCCGCCGACGAACGCCGCTGGGTCTACCTCGACGTCGGCAGGTACAACGGAATGGCGGAGTGCGAGAACGAAGCCGTCGCGTATCGGCTGGAGGCCGTCGGCGTCAAGGGACCGCAAGGACCGGTGGTCCTCGCCGGGCCGACCTGCGATGGTGACGACGTGCTCTACCAGCGGACGCCATGCGCCCTGCCGATGTCGTTGAAGGCCGGCGACCGGCTGGACATCCCGGGCACCGGGGCGTACACCGCCAGCTATTCGTCCGTCGCGTTCAACGGAATCGAGCCGTTGCGTACCTATTGTGTGGGGAGGTTCGCCGATGCCGGGTGAAGTACCACTCGTCGGCCGGTTCGCCGGCCGCCACGTACTCGCGGAGTTCGAGGGGATCGAGCCGTCGTTGCTCGACGATGCCGTGCTCCTCAAGAAGACGCTCGCCGAAGCGGTGACCGAGGCGGGCGCGACGGTCTGCGAAGTCGTGTCGCATTCCTTCGCCCCGCAAGGGGTCACCGTGCTCGCGCTGCTGGCGGAATCGCACGCGTCGGTGCACACCTATCCGGAGATCGGCTCGGTGTTCGTGGACGTGTTCACCTGCGGGGACCGGGCGGATCCGGAACGCGCGGTCACACTGCTGGCGAAGATGCTGGGCGCCGGTACCGTCCGGATGTCCACCGTGGAACGAGGAGAGAACTGATGGCGCAGCGAGTGATCGTCGAGCCGATGGGCGCGGGGCTCACCCGGAACTGGGACGTCGAGGAGGTCCTGTTCGAGGGCCGCACCGCGTTCCAGAACGTCCTCATCGGACGCACCGCGCAAGGGATCTCGTTGTTCTGCGACGACGAAAGGCAGAGCACCGAACTGAGTCAGCTCGTATACCACGAGGCGCTGATGATCCCCTCGCTGCTGCTCGCAGAACGCGTCGAGCGGGTACTGATCATCGGGTCCAGCGAAGGGGTCGCCTCCGAACTCGCGGTCGCCGCGGGCGCAGAGGTGGTCGATCACGTCGACATCGACGCCGAAGCGGTGCGGGCCTGCGCCGAGCATCTTCCCTACGGCTACACGCTCGACGATCTGGCCCGTGCCGAGCGCGGGGAGGGGAAGATCCGGATCCACTACCGCGACGGCTGGGAGTTCCTCGCCGACGCGCGCGAGCGCGGGGATTCCTACGACGTGGTCGTGATCGACCTGCCGGACGAGAACGACGATCCGGAGGCGCAGCACAACCGGTTGTACGGTGCCGACTTCCTCGCCCGGTGCACGGCGTTGCTCACCGACGGCGGAGTGGTCGGGTGTCAGGCGGGTTGCCCGACGTTGTGGCGCAACCAGACGTTGAGCACGTCGTGGCGCCGGTTCAGCGAGTCTTTCGGTACCGTTCTCTACTACGGTTCGGACGAGCACGAGTGGGCGTTCCTGAGCGGCAGGGCCGACGCGCTCGAAGAGCCCGGCGCGCTCGTCGCGGAAAAGCTCGGCAAGGCGGGCATCGGGGAGTCCACTTTGGACGAAGAGGCGTTGAGGGCGAATACAAAGCCGCCGTTTTCCCTGCGGCGGTACTGAGAACCCCGCCCGTCGTTATCCAGCCGAGATCAACGGTCGTCGCCGTGTGTGACGCCGTCGGAACAGGATCCTCCATCTGGGCGTTGCCGGTGATCGCGGTGAAGGCCAGAATCGCTCGGGTGAACAGCTGGCGAACGGACCGGGAGCCCGCGGTCTGTGCCGCCTTCGCGAGTTTGACCGCGAGTGTCACGGAAGACCTCGGGCCGGACCGGGTGGTGGACACCTTGTCCAGCGAATGCACGCGACTGCTGCCGATCGATTCCACCGAGGTCTTCCTGCCGGGTCTCGAACTCGAACGCCATCCCTCGGCGGTGGCGGAAGGGCCCGCGCGAGAGTCGTTCGAAACCGGGAACGACATCGCCGTCCGCGACCTTTCCGCGGAGGCTTCGCGCTGGCCGGGTTACGCCGCCAGAATGGCGGGGAAGGGTTATGCCGCGGTTTCCGCGCTGCCGTTGCGGACGGCGGACGAAACCGTCGGCGCGATCGCCTTCCTCAGTGCCGAAACCGCGGTCCTGAGTGCCGAAGACCGCCGTCTTGGCCGGGCGCTCGCCGACGTCGCGACGTTGTGCCTCTTGCGCCAGCGGGAATTGCGCCACTACCGGACGCTTTCGGAGCAGTTGCAGACCGCGCTCGAAAGCCGGGTCGTCATCGAACAGGCGAAAGGCATGCTCGCCGAACGCGCCGGTGTCGATGTCGGCACCGCCTTCAAGCGCTTGCGTTCCCTCGCCCGCGGTACGAACAGGAAGCTGTCGGAAGTCGCGCGCGGCGTCGTCGAAGGCACACTGGACGCCCGTGAACTCCGGTCGCGAGGCCGGTGACGGCTGCCGGGAAACGGCAAGCGTGGGCTGGTAGGGCCGTTGGTCACCGGAACCGGGGACTTGTCCCGGACAACGCGCGACCGTGCGGCCCTAGGGCGCGAGGTCGTCATCGGAAAGGCTTCACGCACCAGAGGGGTGCGGTGAGGTCATGGCGTCGCTGGGAGGTCTGCGCGGGAGGAGCCGGTCGGTGTGGCCGAGCCTGCTTCCGTTGCTGGAGTTCAGGTCCGCGGCATTGACACTGCGGTCCGGGTACGGGCTGGCGTCCACCGGATCAGGGACGGTTTGCTTCGTCGCGGAGGGCCGTCCGGGCCAGGGGACGGAGGCGGAGATCGTCGCCGGGCTCGCCGGGGACTCCGTCCGTCGTAACGTGGACAATCACGACGCGCTCGGGCGGACGATCGTGCGCTGCTGGCGGGAGAACGGCGACCTGGGCTGGTTGCTCGACGACCTCGCCGACGTCAACGAGCGGTTGGCTCAGGCCGGGTTCGCGCCCTGGCTGCTGCACACGACGGTCGACTTCGCCGAGCTGCGGGACATGCGCCATCCCAAGCTGACCATGGTCTATCGCCGGGAGCGCGGCACTTTCTATCCGTACGCGCCTCGTGGGACCCAGGGCCGGGACAGGGCTATGGAACTGAGGATCCGCTCGTCGCTGAGCCGGATCGTGCCGATGGAGTCCGACATCGGCCGGTGGCGCCCGGTGTGACGGGCGCCTGCCCGGTCAGCCGGGTGCGCCGCTGAGCCAGCCGCGCAGCCGCTGGACGCGCCGGTCCCGCGGGGTCCACCCCGGGAGACGGCGCCGCGACCGCGTGGCCAGGGCCGCGCCGTCGAGATGCCGGATGGCGGTGAGTACGTCGTCGAGCAGCGAAGCGTGCGTTTCGGGTTCGGCCACGACCCTCGGCAGCCGCCCGCCGGCCGTGACCCGCGCCCGGCGGGCGACCGCGTGCGTGCCGGGATGGCGGCGGGTCTCGCAGATCCTCGTGGTCACGTCCCGGTCACCCTTCCCGTGCTCTCGGTCCGGCAGTCGACGCGTACGACGATGAGCCACCGAGGGCCGTTCCGGTCAGCGCCGAAGGTTGTGCCATCGAGGGCACAAAGACCTCACTGCGGTCGCCGGACGGGTACAACGGGTCACGGGTTGGCCTCGAAACGACGGCGGGACCGGAGGCAGTGGGAAGATGCGCCGGTCTCCAGCCGGACCACACGTGTGCCTGGGCGGAAGACTCGTGTGTCCAGCCGGATCTCGCGTGCTTGAAGCCGGAAGACACCGTGCGATCCGGTTTCGGGTGTGGTCCGTCTTCGGGCACGCGAATTCGCACCAGGGTGAATGCGGCCGTGGGCGGGATTGATTTCCGGGAATCTGCCGGACAATGGTCAGGGCGAGACCACGATCGACGGAGAAGGTGCATGCCGAACCCGACCTCCCCGCAGCCCGCGCCCCCGGAGGCGGCCCCGATCCGGGTGCTGCTCGTCGAGGACCACAAGATGGTGGCCGAAGCGCTGGGCGCGGCCTTCGGGGAATTCCCGGAGATCGACCTGGTGGCGTCGGTGGAGTCCTTGGCGCACGGGATGATCGCGGCGGAAGAGCACCTGCCCGACATCGTGCTGCTCGATCGGCGGCTGCCGGACGGCGACGGGATCGAGGCGATCGCCGGGTTCCGCGCGATCTCGCCGTCGAGCAGGGTGCTGGTGCTCACCGGTGACGCGAACAGCGCCATCGTCGCCAGGATCCTGGAGGTCGGCGGGGCCGGGCTGCTGCTGAAATCCGGTCTCCTCGACGAACTGGTCACGGCGATCCGGACCATCGCGGCGGGCGACGTGGTCATCGACCCCGAGCTGCTCGGCGGCGCGCTGGCCATGCTGGGGGCGGGCAGCCCTGGCAGGCTCGGGCCGGTACTCACCCTGAGGGAACGACAGGTGCTCGGGCTGATCGCCGAAGGAGCGGGAACCGACCGGATCGCCGAAGAGCTGCGGCTGGCGCGGAATACCGTGCGGAATCACGTGCAGCGGATTCTGGTGAAGACCGGGACCCATTCGAAACTCGAAGCCGTGGCGCACGCGCGCAAGAATGGCCTCCTCGAACGGCCGTAGCGGGGAGACGTATCCGAGTGCCAAGCTGCACTATGGCCATGCTGCCATCGGAACAGACGCCTGATCACCGCAGCGCTGTGCTCTTCGAGTTGTTCATGCACAGCGTCGTCGACTACGCCATTTACCTGCTGGACGCCGAGGGCCGCGTGATCAGCTGGAATCCGGCGGCGGAGCGGATCAAGGGCTATTCCGAGGACGAGATCCTCGGCCGTCATTTCTCCGTTTTCTACACCGAAAACGACGTCGCCGACGGCAAACCCGCCTCGGAGCTGCTGGTCGCCGCCGAGATGGGGAGTCACGAGGACGAGGGCTGGCGCGTCCGGCGCGGCGGCGAACGGTTCTGGGCCAACACCGTGATCACCGCCTTGCGGAACGCACAAGGCGGCCTCGTCGGTTTCGGCAAAGTCACCCGTGATCTCACCGAACGCCGGAAAACACTGGAGGAAAGGACCGAACGCCGCCAGGCCTTCGCACATTTGGTCCGGGCACAGGAAACCGAACGTCGCCGTATCGCGTGGGATGTTCACGACGATTCCATTCAGTCGATGATAGCCGTCAGCATGCGGTTGCAGATGCTCGCCGCGCAACGGCGGGATCCCGCTTTGAAGCAACTCGACGAAGCGATTCAAGGGGCGATCCGACGATTGCGGATCCTCGTCGCCCAATTGCGGCCGCCCGCGTTGAACGACGAGGACCTGATCGCTTCCGTCCGCGACTACCTCGACGAGGTCGTGGCGGGGTGGGGGCTCGAATGCACACTGCGGCACGATCTCGCCGTCAAGCCGCCGCCCCACCTCGTCGTCACCGCCTTCCGGATCCTGCAGGAGGCGTTGGTGAACGTGCGTAAACACGCGAACGCCACTTCCGTCGCGGTCTCGCTGACCGGTCAGGACGGCGGTCTGCTGGTGACGGTCGCCGACGACGGCGATGGGATGAAACCGGACGGCGAGAACGCGCATGAATCGTTGTCGGGCGAGCACATCGGCATGGCGTCGATGCGTGAACGTGCCGAAGCGGCGCAAGGCTGGTTTCGGATCTCCAGCAGACCCGGCGAAGGTACGTCGGTGACCTTCTGGATTCCGTTGGGCCCTCTCCGCGGGTAGTCAGGACAAGGAGCCATTTCGATGCCGGAACCGGGAAGCAAGCGCGGATCACGAGAGACGGTCCGGGTGGGCGGGGCGATCGACGACCAAGGCTTGCAGCGGCTGCTGGAGGGCCTGAAAGCCGTTCGCGACGGTGATTTCAGCACCCGGCTGCCCCAGGTGGACGACGTCCTGATGGACGAGATGGCGCTCGTCTTCAACGGGATGGTCGATCAGCTGGCGTTGTTCACCTCCGAGGTCACCCGGGTCGCGCGCGAGGTGGGGACCGACGGAAAGCTCGGCGGCCAGGCGGCGGTGCCCTCGGTTTCGGGGACCTGGAAGGACCTCTCCGATTCGGTGAACGCGATGGCGGGCAACCTCACCGGCCAGGTCCGCAACATCGCCGAGGTCGCGACGGCGGTGGCGAAGGGTGATCTGTCGCAGAAGATCACCGTGGACGCGCGGGGCGAGATCCTGGAGTTGAAGAACACGATCAACACGATGGTGGATCAGTTGTCGTCGTTCGCGGACGAGGTCACGCGGGTCGCGCGGGAAGTCGGCAGCGAAGGCCGGCTGGGCGGGCAGGCGGAGGTGCCCGGGGTGGCGGGGACCTGGCGGGATCTGACGACGTCGGTGAACTTCATGGCCGGCAACCTGACCGATCAGGTGCGGTCGATCGCCGAGGTCACCACGGCGGTGGCGAAGGGTGACCTGTCGCAGAAGATCACCGTGGACGCGCGGGGCGAGATCCTGGAGTTGAAGAACACGATCAACACGATGGTGGATCAGTTGTCGTCGTTCGCCGACGAGGTCACGCGCGTGGCTCGCGAGGTCGGCACCGAGGGGCGGCTGGGTGGTCAGGCGGACGTCAAGGGGGTGTCGGGCACGTGGAAGGGTTTGACCGAGTCGGTCAATGTCATGGCAGACAACCTGACCGATCAGGTGCGGTCCATCGCCCAGGTCGCGACCGCGGTCGCCAGGGGTGATCTGTCGCAGAAGATCATCGTCGAGGCCAAGGGCGAGGTCGCCGCGCTAGCGCAGACGATCAACACGATGGTCGACACGCTGTCGGCCTTCGCGGACGAGGTCACGCGCGTGGCGCGCGAGGTCGGCACCGAGGGCATCCTCGGCGGGCAGGCCAGGGTGCCGAACGTCGCCGGGACCTGGAAGGACCTCACCGACAACGTCAACTCGATGGCGAACAACCTCACCGGCCAGGTCCGCAACATCGCCCAGGTGACCACCGCGGTCGCGCAGGGCGACCTGTCCCGCAAGATCGACGTCGACGCCCGCGGCGAGATCCTGGAGCTCAAGACCACCATCAACACGATGGTCGACCAGCTCTCCGCGTTCGCCGCGGAGGTCACCCGCGTCGCGCGCGAGGTCGGCAGTGAGGGGCGGCTCGGCGGCCAGGCCGAGGTCGAAGGCGTTTCGGGCACCTGGAAGCGGCTGACGGAGAACGTCAACGAGCTGGCGGGCAACCTGACCCGCCAGGTCAGGGCGATCGCCGAGGTCACCAGCGCGGTGGCCACCGGCGACCTCACCCGGTCGATCTCCGTCGAGGCGCAGGGCGAGGTCGCGGAGCTGAAGGACAACATCAACGCGATGGTCCAGTCGCTGCGCGAGACCACGCGGGCGAACGAGGAACAGGACTGGCTCAACAGCAACCTGGCGCGGATCTCCGGCCTGATGCAGGGGCACCGGGATCTGCGGGTGGTGGCCACGCTCATCATGAACGAGCTGACCCCGCTGGTCGGCGCCCAGCACGGGACGCTGTTCCTCACCGAATCCGGTGAACACGGCACCCGGCTGCGGCTCATCACCAGCTACGGGCACAGCGAGGACCCGGACACGCCCTCGGAGTTCGCGATGGGGCAGTCGTTGATCGGCCAGGCCGCGCAGACCAAGAAACCGATCGTGGTCGACCGGACGCCACCGGGTTTCGTGAAGATCTCGTCGAGCCTCGGCTCCGCCCCGCCGGTCACCCTGATCGTGCTGCCGATCGTCTTCGAGGACCAGGTGCTCGGCGTCATCGAACTGGCCACGTTCGGCCAATTCACCGCCGTCCGCAAGGATTTCCTCGAACAACTGATGGAGACCATCGGGGTCAACGTCAACACGATCATCGCCAACGCGCGGACCGACTCGCTGCTGGAGGAGTCCCAGCGGCTCGCCGAGGAGCTCCAGGCCCGCTCGGAGGAACTCCAAGCGCAGCAGGCGAAGCTCCAGGTCTCCAACGCGGAACTGGAGGAGAAGTCCGAACTCCTCGCGCGGCAGAACCGCGACATCGAGGTGAAGAACTTCGAAATCGAGCAGGCGCGCCAGGAGATCGAGGAACGCGCGCAGCAGCTCGCGCTGGCTTCGAAGTACAAGTCTGAGTTCCTGGCGAACATGTCGCACGAGCTCCGTACGCCGTTGACCAGCCTGCTGATCCTCGCCGGGGTCCTCTCGCAGAACACGACCCAGAACCTGACGCCCAAACAGGTCGAGTTCGCCAAGGTGATCCAGTCCGCGGGCACCGACCTGCTGCAGCTGATCAACGACATCCTCGACCTGTCGAAGGTCGAGGCTGGCAAGATGGACATCCACCACGAGCCGTTCCCGCTGCGCCAGCTGCTCGACTACGTTGGCACCACCTTCCTTCCGCTGACCGCGGAGAAGGGGCTCGACTTCCAGGTCACCGTTGAACCCAACGTGCCCGAACTGCTCTTCACCGACGAGCAACGGCTGCGGCAGGTGCTGCGGAACCTGCTGTCGAACGCGGTCAAGTTCACCGAAGACGGCAGCGTCGAACTGCGGGTCAAACTGGTCGACACCGTCGTTTCGCCGTCGGGGGCGCTCCCGCACGAATCACTGGTGGCCTTCAGCGTCATCGACACCGGGATCGGGATCGCCGAGGAGAACCTCGAATCGATCTTCGGGGCCTTCCAGCAGGCCGACGGCACAACCAGCCGCAAGTACGGCGGCACCGGGCTCGGCCTGTCGATCAGCCGTGAGGTCGCGTACCTGCTCGGCGGTGAGATCCGGGCGGACAGTGCGCTGGGGACGGGCAGCACGTTCACGCTCTACCTGCCGGTGGCCAGGTTCGCCGCGCCCGCGAGCCTCGACGAGTCCACTGTGGACAACGTCGGCGCGGAGCGGCGGGTCCTGGTCGTGGAGGGCGAGCGGAACAGCCTGCTGACCCTGCTCGCTCGCGGTGTCGCGGCCGACGTCGCGGACAGCCACGGCTCGGTCCAGGTACGGGCGGTGGCCGATCCGGTGGAGGCGTACGAGGAGGTGAAGCGCGAGAGCTACCGGTGCGTCGTGCTCGACACCAGCATTCCCGGAACGAGCGCGCTGACGTTCCTCAAACAGCTCGCCGAGGGGCCGGACCCCGTCGAGGTCCCGGTGCTGGCGTACGCGACCCGCAAGCTCAGCGCGGCGCAGGAGCGATTGCTGCACGGGCACGCGAAGGTGCATCCGGTCGAGCTGTTGCCGTCGCTGGACATGCTGCGGGAACGCATCATGCTGCACATCTCGGCCAGCGAACTCGAAGGCATCCTGCCGCTGATGCGGCAGCCGGAGGTGACGGTGCCGTCGCCGGACGACCAGCCGCCCGGCCTGCCTGCCGGCTCGCCGCGGTTGCAGGGGCGCAAGGTCCTGCTCGTCGACGACGACCCCCGCAACGTGTACGCGATCTCGGGGATGCTCGAACTGCACGGACTGTCGGTCGTGCACGCGCCCAACGGCCGCAAGGGCATCGAGGAACTGCTGGCCGACGACGACATCGACCTGATCCTGATGGACGTGATGATGCCGGAGATGGACGGCCACGCGACGACCGCGGCGATCCGCGAGATGCCGAAGTTCGCCGGTCTGCCGATCATCACGGTGACCGCGAAAGCGATGGAAGGGGACCGGAAGAGCCTCGCCGCCGGGGCGAGTGATTACGTCACCAAACCCGTGAACGCCGAGGAACTGCTGGCTTGCATGGAACGCTGGCTCGCGGACTGAGTGTCTGTTGGTGAACTCGCGTCGGCAGGGCGCGATCTGGTCTTACCTCTCACGTTGGCGACAGAGGCGCCCTGCCACCGCGATAGCGGGGCCTTCGGCCGAGGCGGGTTCACGCGTTATGTCCCTTTCGCGAGGCACGTCGCAGCTCCGCCAACAGGCTCTCAGCGGCGGGCTACTCGGTCCCGTTGGCGCTGCTCGCGCAGACGCGGCGGATGGCCGCGACGATCTCCGTGTTGGGGCTGCCCTTCACGAGGTATTCGGTGACGCCCGCGGACGCCATCTGGGCGATGGACCGGGTGTCGCTGTGCGCGGAGAACGCCATCAGCCGCGTATGGGGCACCCGGCGCCGGATCTCCCGCGCCATCCACGCGCCGCCTCCGCCGGGGATCCGTACGTCCAGCAGGGCGACCTCCGGGGCCAGCAACTCCGCGAGCGCGACCGCTTCACCGGCGTCGAGCGCGACGCCGACCACCTCGATGTCAGGTTCGGATTCCAAGAGGGCCCGCAGGGCGTCGCCGATGACCGGGTTGTCGTCCGCGACGAGCACCCGGAGTCTGGGGGGCGGCGTTCGGTTCATCACCCGCTCCGAGCCCGCGCGGTCTGCGGCTCCGGTGGTGGTCGCGGGCCCCCCGCCGAACTGGGCGTGACTCAGCAAGAGATCCGGCGGTCACCTTCGCTGGGCTGCTCGATGAGCGTCCTGGCGACGTCGTGGATCTTCATGTTGTTGTTGCGGCAGAACGAGCGCAGCAGTTCGAACGCCGCGTCGATGTCGATCTGGTAACGCTCGGCGAGGATTCCCTTCGCCTGTTCGATGGGAAGCCGGTGGTCGAGCGCGTACTGGAGTTGCTCGGCGCGGGCCCGGTAGAAGCGGATGCGGTTGCGCATGGCCACGAGGTCGTCGGCCGGGTCGGGAGACCCGGCCGCGGGGGCCGGCGAAGACGTGATCTCGGACATGAGGTGATCGTCGCAGCGGCCGGATTGCTCCGGAAGAACAGAACGTCCTGACTCGAATGATGCAAATGAACCTGGTCCGGTCGGCGGCAGCCACTCGAACGGGCGCCGAACAGGGCCCTTTGGCCTGTCGCAGTGACCGGCCGTGCGCCGTACGCTCTCATCCGAGGAGGGAAACCGTGGAGGTCGGAATGCTCCGGGTGTTTCTGGTCGACGATCACGAGGTGGTCCGTCGAGGGGTCGCGGACATGTTCGAGGAGGACTCCGACCTGTGCGTCGTCGGGCAGGCCGCCACGTTTTCCCAAGCGCTGGCGAGGATTCCGGCTCTGCGGCCGGATGTCGCCGTGCTCGACGTGCGGCTGCCGGACGGCAACGGCGTCGAGCTAGCCAGGGAACTGCGCTCCAAGATGCCCGAGCTGAAATGCCTGATGCTCACGTCCTACACCGACGAGCAAGCGATGCTGGACGCGATCATGGCGGGCGCGAGCGGGTACGTCATCAAGGACATCCGGGGGATGGACCTGGTGGCGGCGGTCAAGGAGGTCGGCCTCGGCCGGTCGTTGCTGGACACGCGGGCCGCCGCGACGCTGATGGCGAAGTTCCGCGACGACGCCGCCAAGAAGGGACCGCTCGCCGGGCTTTCCGACCAGGAACGCACCCTGCTGGAACTGATCGGCGAGGGACTGACCAACCGGCAGATCGCCGAGCGGATGTTCCTCGCGGAGAAGACCGTGAAGAACTACGTGTCCCGGCTGCTGACGAAACTCGGGATGCAGCGGCGGACTCAGGCGGCCGTGTTGGCCACGGAACTGCGACGGCAGTGAAGCCTCCGGCCTGGCTCAAGCGGAAATGAGCGTGTCGAGCAGCATGTCCTCCAGCGGGCGCCGGGGCGTCCACGGCAGCGGCGACCCGTAACCGATCCGCAGCAGCACCTGCGGCCACACGCCGCAGCCGAGGAGACGCCGGAGTTCGGCGCGGGCCCCGCGGACCCTGATCGGCGGCGAGATGAACGACACGTCCAGGCCCGCGCAGGTCGCGGTCAGCAGGACCCGTTGCAGTGCCTGGCCGGCTTGCAGCCGGTCGAGCCGTTCGTCGGTCAGGGACCCGATCACCACCACGAGCGGAAGAGGCAGCGTGGTGCTGTGGTCTTCGCCGAATTCGTCGAGGAGCCAGCTTTCGTCGGCGGGGGAGCCCGCCATCGCGTAGGACGGCACCCCGTCGCGAGTGCTCGCGCCCAGGCCGGTCCAGCGGTCGAGTTCGGCGAGGAACGCGGGGTCGGCGAGTTGCTCGCGGCGGGCACGGGCGGTGAGGTCTCGCAGCAGCCGGCACTGTTCGACATCGAAGCTCGACATCCACGCGTGCTCGAGTTCGGTCGCGTGACGGAGCGCGGTGAGCGTGGTCTTCGGGACGACGTCGGACAGGAACGGCCGCCGGTTGGTCCGTCGGCGGGGGATCGCACGGGCGAGCCGGACGACCTTCGGATCCGGCGTGCGCTCGGCGAGCGGCCGGACGACCGCCAGCAGATCGGGATCGGCGCGGCTCGGCATCAGGGTCGTCGCCGGATGGAAGCCGAGTGCGTGAATCGCCGTCCGGAGCGTGAACAGGGCGGCACCGCACGAGAGAACGATTTCCCGGCCGTCCGGATCAGTGGCGGGCAGGATCCGGCGCGGATCGGCGTGGACTTCGATCCCGGTGCCGGTGCACCGGAAGAGCCACGGCTGCGTGTTGTGCGTCGACGGAGCCAATGTCGCCGACCGGAGCACGGAATTCACCTGTTCGGAGTTCAAGCGTCCGACCCTGGTGACTTGTATGGTCATGGTTTCCCCCGCCGCCGCGCCACGGGCAATAAGGTTGTCTTGTGAGACGGTCCCCGCCTGCGGTACGGGGCCGAAAGAGGAGAAAGTCACCACGGCCGCGACTCGTCCCGATCTTCGGAGGCGCAGCAGGATGTCGGCTCATGACCGGCTGGGCGGAAGCGACGACCGGATCACCGGCGCCCTTTCCCAGCTGCGCGTTCGTGAGGTGCTGCGGGACCTCCAGGACCGCATCGAACGGCTCATCGGCACCCGCGACAAGATGGACGGCCTGCTCGAAGCGGTGCTCGCGGTCGCGTCGGGGCTGGAGCTGGACACGACGCTGCGCCGGATAGTGCAGGCGGCCATCGAACTCGGCGAAGCCACTTACGGCGCGCTCGGGGTGATCGCGGACGACGGATCGCTCGCCGAATTCGTCTATCTCGGCATCGACGGCGAGAAGAAGGAACAGATCGGGCATCTCCCGAAAGGGCACGGGCTGCTGGGTTTCGTCATCGACGAGGCGAAACCGGTGCGGCTGGCCGACATTTCGCGGCATCCCGCGTCGGTCGGGTTCCCGCCTTGCCATCCGCCGATGCACTCCTTCCTCGGCGTGCCGATCCGGGTGCGCGACGAGGTGTTCGGAAATCTGTACCTCACCGAGAAACGCGGGGAGAGTTTCACCGACGACGACGAGGTGGTCGTCCAGGCACTCGCCGCCGCGGCCGGGATCGCGATCGAGAACGCCCACCTCTACGAGCAGACGCGGATCCGCCAGCGGTGGCAGGCCGCGACCAGTGAGGTGACCACGGAACTGCTGGGCGGAACCGATCCCGTCGACGCGCTCAACCTGATCGCGGGCCGGGCGCTCGAACTCACCGGTTCCGACCTCACCCTGCTGGCGCTG
Organism: Amycolatopsis sp. NPDC043885; assembly: GCF_056435685.1. Classification (NCBI taxonomy): domain Bacteria; kingdom Bacillati; phylum Actinomycetota; class Actinomycetes; order Pseudonocardiales; family Pseudonocardiaceae; genus Amycolatopsis; species Amycolatopsis sp. NPDC043885. Next base: position 6,155 of record NZ_JBWKEA010000005.1, on the reverse strand, counting down.
CCCGGTCCCGGACGGCTCGACGTCAGCCCGGACGGGGAGGACGAGGCCGACGAACTCACCATCGCCGTCTGCGCGGGTACGCGGGCGGCGGAGCTGACCGGGACGCGGATCAGTGTCGCCACCTCGTTGCCGGGGGCGGTCTACCGCGACCGGACCCCGCGCAGTGTGCCCGAACTCGTGCTCGGCGACGAGGGGGAGTTGTGCCTCGGCCCGACGCTCGTGGTGCCGCTCCGGGCGCGGGAACGGACGTCCGGCGTGCTGATGGCGGTGCGGAACCCGGGCGCCGTCCCGTTCGAACTCGCCCAGTTGCCCGTGGTGGCCTCGTTCGCCGACCAGGCCGCGCTCGCGCTGCAACTGGCGGCGCGGCAGCGCACGGCCAGGGAACTCGACGTACTCGCCGACCGCGACCGGATCGCCAGGGATCTGCACGACCACGTGATCCAGCGGTTGTTCGCGGTCGGACTCACGATGCAGAGCACCCACCGCCGCGCGGACTCGCCGGAACTGCGGCGGCGGATCGGCGAGAGCATCGACCAGATGCACGAGATCGTGCACGAGATCCGCACGGCGATCTTCGATCTCCACGGCGGCGAGGCAGGCCAGCAGGGAGTGCGGTTGCGGCACCGGCTCTACGACTCGATCGCCGAACTCACCGACGACACCCCGACCCATCCGACGGTCAGCCTGTCCGGGCCGCTCGACTCGATTCCGCTCGCCTTCGCCGAACACGCCGAAGCGGTGGTGCTGGAAACGGTCGGCAACGTGGTCCGGCACGCGCGGGCGAGCGGGGTTTCGGTGAGCGTCGCGGTGAAGGACGACGTCCTGCGGATCGTCGTCACCGACGACGGCACCGGGATCGGCGGTGAGCTCGGCGGGCCCGGCGGGCCCGGCGGGTTGCGGAATCTGCGCGACCGCGCGGAAAGGGCGGGCGGGACGTTCCGGGCGGAGGCGAAAGAAGAGGGCGGAACCAGGGTCGAGTGGTCCGCCCCCTTGCGCTGACCGCGGTCAGTTCGTCGACTGCGTGGTGAGGATCCCGTCCACTTCGACCGAGCGGGCGACGTCGGAGGCGACGGTCTCCAGCAGTTCCGCGGTGAGGTCCGAAAGGGCCCGTGTCACCGCGAGATAGGAGCCGATCTGGGAGGCCGAACCGTTTCTCAGCCCGGCCTCCGCGATTCCGACACCGACGAACTCGCCGCCGTCCTCGAGCCGGAGCAACGCTTCCGCGCGCACCCGGTACGGCTCGTGCTGCAGGGAAACGTCGATCGTCCACTTGTCCGTCATCGTCGGCTCCGTTCCGGTCATCGAGACTCCCATCGCCGCCGTTCGTGGCACAGGGTCCTAAGTCCTCGCTCCCGGGAATCGGGGGCGAAAGTCCTCGGAATTCGTGACCGGCGACCGCTGCGGTCGCCGGGTACCCCGGCCGAAGGTGGACCAACCCTCGTCTTCGGAGAGACCACGATGAAGATCCCGTTGCCGACTCATGTCGACCAGGCGGTGGCGGCCGCCGTCCGCGCGCCGTCCCCGCTCAACACCCAGCCGTGGCGGTTCGTCGTCGACAGGGACCGGATCGAGGTGTGGCTCGACCGCGCCAGGGTGCTCCGGATCGCCGACCCGGACGCCCGCGAGGCGCGGCTGTCGTGCGGTGCGGCGATGTTCAACCTGATGATTTCGTTGCGGTCCAACGGCAAGACCCTTTCGGTGCGGGTGGTGCCGAAGCCGGACGAGCCTGATCTGCTCGCCGAACTCGAGATCGATGGCGACCGGTTCTCCTCGCCGGAGGAGCGGAGGCTGGCCGAGGTCGTCTTCCGCCGGCACACGAACCGTCGTCCGTTCCTGGACCGGCCGGTGCCCGTGTGGGCGCGGATGACGTTGCGGGCGGCCGCGCTCGTGGAGGGTGGACTGCTGGAGCTGTTCGGTCGTGGTGACCGGGCGAACGCGGTCGCGCGCGTGCTGCACCGGGCCGAGGTCGCGCAGGCACGCAACGGTGCGTTCCAGGCGGAGGTCGCGTTGTGGACCAGGCGGACGGCGAACGCGCCGGACGGCGTCCCGGCGCCGACCAGACCGCCGTCGGCTCACCGCACTGCCTCGCAGGAGTCCTTCTTCACCGCGGAGCCCGAAGGCGGTGAGCCGGTGCTCGGCGCGGTGCTGACCGCGGACACCGGGCCCGCCGCGGATCTTCGGGCGGGCATGGTGCTGCAGCGGGTACTGCTGACGGCGACGGCCGCCGGCCTCGCGGCGTCGTTCGTCGGCAGGCCGTTCGAAACCCCGGAGACCCGGGCCGGGATGGACCGGATCTTCGCCGACCTCGGCCGGCCGCACACGGTGTTGCGCTTCGGGTACGGCCGTCCGGTGCCGATGACGGCCCGCCGTCAGGTCGGCGAAGTGCTGCTCCGGCGGTCCGAGGCGAGCCTCTGATCCGGGGTCATCTCGTCGACATCCACGCTTCGGGCCGCCGCCACCCGCCCGTCACCCGGGGCGGGTTCGGTCTCCCTATGGAGATCATGCGGAAATCCTTGGCGGCACTGGCCGTCGTGGGCCTTTCGGTCGCGGCGTCCGCGCCGGCGGTGGCGGACGAGGGCGCTCGCGATCGCGGTTCGATCGTCATCACCGAGCAGGCGTCCAAGCGGATCCTGGTCCTGTCCGCGGACCGGGCGTCCTGGCAGGGCCGGAAGGTGAGCTGGGCGTGGGCGCCGAACGCCGCGAACGGGCTGGCGGACCTGGCGGGTTCGTGGAGCAACCCGAGCGACGCGAAGCTCGCCGAGCGAGGTGGCGAGAAGTACCTGCTGACGTCGGCATCGGGCGGTTTCACCGCCGTCGTGCCGTATCCGGCGGGTGACCGGGCGTACTGGGCGGCGAACGTCGGCGGGCCCGCCAACCCGCACAGCATCGAACTCCTGCCGGACGGGAACGTCGCGGTGGCGGCGAGCACCGGTGGCTGGGTGCGGATCTACACCGCTTCGCAGGGGCAGCGTTCGACGGCCTACACGGAGTACCGGCTGGTGGGCGCGCACGGCGTGGTGTGGGACGCCGGGAGGAGCGTGTTGTGGGCTCTGGGCACCGACGCGCTCGTCGCGTTGAACGTCGGCGGCACGCCCGCCGCGCCTGTGCTCACCGAGCAGCGCTCCGTTCCGGTGCCGAGCAAGGGCGGGCACGACCTCCAGCCGGTCCCGGGTCGGCCGGACCTGCTGTGGGTGACCACGGAAGCGGGGGTGTACCAGTTCTCGAAGACGAGTGGCGGGTTCTCCCAGCGCTACGCGGGCGTGCGGGAGATCGACCGGCCGCATGTGAAGAGTGTGTCGACGAACCCGCGGACCGGGCAGATCCTGACCGCCTCGGTGCAGGACGGTCACCTGTGCACGTGGTGCACGGACACCGTCCGGCTGGCCTTTCCACGCGCCGAGCTGGCGCTGCACGGCGCGTGGATCTACAAGGCCCGCTGGTGGATCGGTTGAGCTGAACTTCCATGTCGGTACCGGCCGTTCGGGGGGCTGCCCGGCCGGTACCGACACACCAGAGAAGAGGAGATCCCGTCGTGAGAATGACGCGCGGCCGCGTCTTTCACCTGACCGAGTGAATCGGTCCGTTCAGCGGGCGGTGTCGACCCATTCGGGGTATACGCCTCACCCGAGGAAGGTCCGTAGCTCGTCGATGACCGTCCGCGGCTGCTCCTCCGCGACGAAGTGCCCGGAACCGGAGACCTTCCGCACCCGGACGTCGACCGCCTTCGACGGCAGGACCGCGGCGAGGTAGTCGTAATTGAACTCCGAGCCCAGCCCCAGCATCGGGGCGGTGATCCTCGCGTAGGCCTTCTGATCCTCGATGTCCGTGCCGAACGCCTGGTACCAGCCGTTGCCCGCGCGGATCGCGTCCGGGCGGTCGTACGCGGCGGCGTAGATCGCCCGGTCCCTGGCCCCGATCGAGGCCGGATCGGCCGCGAGATGGTCGAACATCCAGTCGACGAGAAAGCGTGACCGGCCGGTCAGCAGCTGTTCGGGCAGGGTCGCGACCTGGTTGAAGGCGAACCACCAGACGTTCACCGGTTGCCCGGGAGGAGCCAGCATGGGGAGCTGGTACAGGCTTTCGTCCGGGTGTGAGACGTCCATGAGCGTGACGGTCTTCGTCGCCTCGGGGTGGTTGGCGGCGAAGGCGAACGCGACCATGGCGCCGATGTCGTGCCCGGCGATATGCGCCTGCCGGAGGCCCAGCGTGCGCAGGAGTTCGAAGATGTCGCGGGCCATCGTCTTCTTGTCGTACCCGCCTGCGGGTTTGCCCGAGCCGCCCATGCCCCGCAGGTCGACGGCGATGACGCGGTACCGTTTCGCCAGCTCCGGCATGACCTTGCGGTACTGCCACCACGTCTCGGGCCAGCCCGGCAGCAGGATCAGCGGTTCGCCGCGGCCGCCGGCGACGTAGTGCAGCCGGACCCCGTTGACGTGGGCGTATTCGCTGCGGAAACCGCCGGGGAGGGAGCGGGCGAGTGCCGCGTCGTCGGGAGCGCCGGACTGGCCGGCCTCGGCGATGCCACCCGAGGCCACCAGCGCGGCCGCGGCCCCCGCGCCGAGGGTGAGCATGGACCGGCGGTTGAGGAAGGAACGGCTGTCTTCGGTCATGTCCCGATCGTGGCCGGACGGGGTTCCGACCGTGAGCGGTGTTTTCGCCAAACGAGGTTCGTTTCAGGACAGGATGGGCTCGGGCACGCCCAGCCTGGTCCCGAACGTCTCCCGATAGGACACCGGCGTGACCCCGACCTGCCGCCGGAAATGCGGGCGGAGCGCGGCGGACGAGGAGAACCCGCAATACCTGGCGATCTCGTCGACCGGGAGATCGGTGGATTCGAGCAGTTGCTGCGCGCGGATGACGCGCTGGTGGGTCAGCCACGTGCCGGGCGCGGCACCGGTGATCTCGCGGAACCTGCGATCGTAGTTGCGCCTGCTCATATGTGCCCGCCTGGCGAGTTCGTCGACCGGGAGCGCCGTGTCCAGCCGGGTCAGCGCCCAGGCCATCGTCTCCGATACCGGGTCGCCGTCGTCGAGTTCCGGCATCGGCGACTCGATGTACTGAGCCTGTCCGCCGGGCCGGTGCGGCGGGACGACCATGCCCTTCGCCAGCCGGTTCGCCACCTCCGCGCCGCACCACGAGCGGATCAGGTGCAGACCGAGATCCATGCCCGCCGCGCCGCCGCCCGCGGTCAGGATGTCGCCGTCGTCGATGTAGAGCACCGATTCGTCGAGGAGGACCGCCGGGAACCTGGCCGCGAGCAGCGGGGCCATCGCCCAGTGCGTGGTCGCGGGGCGTCCGTCGAGCAGCCCGGCCGCGGCCAGGACGAAGGCGCCGCTGCACAGTCCGGCCACCCGGGCTCCCCGGTCGTGTGCTGCGCGGAGTGCCTCCAGGGCGGCTTTTGGTGGATCCTCCATCGGTGACCGCCAGTTCGGGACCAGCACCAGATCGGCGTCCCGGACCGCGCCGAGGTCTTCGGGGACCGGCACGGTCAGCCCGCCGCCTCGCAGCGCGGTCCCCGGTTCGCCACCGACCACCTTGAGTTCGAGGTCGGGCAGCTCCCCGAAGGCGGAAGCCATTTCGAACACGCCGAACGCGAAGGACATCGCGCCGAGGGATGCCCCGTTGAAGACCACCACGGCCAGCCGTCTCATGGGGCGGATTGTAGAGATTCGCGAGTGGTGATGGACGTGTTCATGAAGGATTTGGGACGGTGAACCTGGATCCACCGGTGTTGTGTGGTTTTTGGGGTGTGTCCGGGTACGCAAATGCCCTCTGGCTTGGGATGATTGTTCTTGCGACGGAACAAAAACCACGGAGCGAGAGGGCATCTGCTGGATGCGATCATCTCATACTGCCGGATCGGTGTCGGTGAGGTTCGATGATGAGGGTCTCGTGTCGTGCGCGGGGCTGGTGCCGGTGCTGCGGCTGGCCGAGGACGTTGGCCTGGGTGAGTTGATTGATCAGCGGGTTGACCTGGGGATTCCTGTCGGCGCGAACCCGGACGCGAAAGCGTTGTCGGTCGTGGCGGGCATGGCCGCCGGGGCAGGCTCGATCGAGGACCTGGACGTGATCCGGCACGGCGGGATGCGCCGGTTGTTCACGGGTCTTCGGGCGCCCTCGACCTGCGGGTCCTGGCTGCGGGGGTTCACCCACGG